>JAHZEA010000001.1:0-120148 GCA_019422065.1 Lachnospiraceae bacterium
CGGCAACGAATATTTATTATACTCACTTTTCGCCCTTTGTCAACATCTTTTTTACATTTTTTCTAAAAATTTTTAAACATAAATAAATCCTTTAAAAAACCGCTATATTACTTGTTGCAGCCTTCCTTATTATACCTGTATTATTGATTTTTATACTTATAAATGATAAAATTTCTTTGAAATTACATAATAAATTATCCTTTAAGGAGGAAATAAAATGAAAAACACATTAACCATAGCCGGTTCTGATACCTGCGGCGGCGCCGGTATACAGGCTGACCTTAAAACATTTTCAGCCCACGGCACATACGGTATGAGCGTAATAACAGCCGTTACGGTGCAGAACACAATGGGCGTGTTCGGCTGTCAGGATATAGACGCTGACATAATATCCGCTCAGATAGACGCTATATTTGAAGATATATTTCATGTAGACGCCGTAAAGGTAGGTATGGTTTCAAAAACAGAGACCATTAATGCTATAGCAGATAAACTGGAGAAATACAAACCAAATAATATAGTTATAGACCCAGTTATGATTTCCAAAAGCGGTTTCGACCTTTTAAAGCCAGAAGCAAAAGATGCCCTTATAAAAAGACTCATTCCTCTTGCCACAGTGCTTACTCCTAACCTTCCGGAAGCGGAAGTTATTACAGGTATGAAAATAGATAATATTTCTGCTATGAAGGAAGCTGCCGAAAAAATACATGCCATGGGTGCAAAGAATGTATTTGTAAAAGGCGGACATCTTTCCAATGATGCAACAGATATTCTTTTTGACGGCAGTAATTTTACAATTCTGGAAGGAAAGAGAATTGATACCAAAAACACCCATGGTACAGGCTGTACTATTTCATCTGCCATAGCTGCAAACCTTGCAAACGGCCTTAGCGTAGAGCAAGCTGTTAAAGCCGCAAAAGAATATATAACAACAGCAATAGAGCATTCATTTGCAATAGGCCATGGCGTAGGCCCTACAAACCATTTTTATACATTGTATAAAAAAGCCGGTATGCCTTGTGAATAATTAATATTTAATAGCTGAAATAACAATTTAAAATACTAAGATTAAATATTATAAATTAAAATGCGTATTGTAAAGAAATTCTTTTCCAACAATACGCATTTTTAATTATATTAAATTTTTAAATTATGCCTTAGTCACTGTAATATTTCCACTTGAAAAATCATACTGAACTTTATAATTAACAGTTTTACCTACATCGTTATAAGTAAAGCTTCCGTTAAACTCCAATATTTCATTTTTAACCCACTTTACCTCATCGTAAAAGCAGTAATTTTCACCATCAATTCTAACATCAGTACTGTATCCGTTTTCAAAAGCTATTTTGTTTTTAGCGCTTGATATAATCTCACAACTCAACTTTCCTTCTGAAGGCGATATAACAAATAAAAATTCACTCCTGCCCGAGCTGGCCTTAACTGCCAGAAGACTTTTATCCGGCGATAAATAAAAGTCACTTATATATATCATAGAGCCCGAAAGAGTTATGTATTCTTTTAGTTTTCCGTCTTTTATCTGCCAAATTTTGTTATATCCGCCGTAATCAGAATAATCACAGAATGTATTAAAAAATACACTACCATCATTCAATACATATACATATTCGCTTTTAAACTCATCAGACAGTATATCACAGGCAAAGTCAGCGGCTTTTGCTATTTTTTCCCTTCTGTCAGCTTTAAAAGGCTCTATAGCCTTAAGAGCTTTTGTTTTAAGCCCGCTGTCATTGTAGCACTCTATAAGCCTGTTAATGGCTATATAAACTTCATAATCGTTTTGTGAATTAAGCGCTGTAAAAAACTTATCAGCGTCAAACTTAACCTCATCATCAGGCAGTGAAAAAAGCTCCGTGTCTTCTTTTGTAATGTAACGCATATACATTTCATTGTTTTTTTCCGTGTTTACTTCTCCAAAAGCGGTAAAACATAAAGAAAGAGCCAACACAGTACTTACTCCCGAAATAAAAATAACCTTTCCTAGTTTCATAAAATTCCACTCCCTTTTTAAGCCCATTAACAACTATTCGATAACACTTTACATAATTGTACCATACCTATAAGATGTTAAACATTAACGAATTATTACGTTTTGCTTGAAAAGATAAATTCCGGTAATTATACTTTTAAATAAAAGCCTAAAACTAAAAATCCTTACAAGGAGCATAATATGGAAAAAAACATACCACTTGATTTATATAGAATATTCTGCACTGTAGTGCGAACAGGCAATATGTCAGCGGCGGCAAAAGAGCTCTATATTTCTCAGCCGGCAGTAAGTATGTCAATACACCAGCTGGAGGAAAGAATGGGCGCTCCTCTTTTAATCAGAACATCAAAAGGCGTACGCACCACACCAGAAGGCAATATGCTTTTTGAATACCTAGACCAAGCCTTAATGCTTATAAGTACAGCCGAAAATAAGTTTATGGAAATGGTAAACCTTAAAACAGGCGAAATCCGAATTGGGGCCAGCGATACAGTAATACAAAACTTCCTTATGCCCTATCTGGAAAAATTTAATATACAAAACTCACACATAAATATAAAAGTTACAAATAAAACAACATACGAATCATTGCGTCTTTTAAAAAGCGGTGTTGTTGATGTGTGCTTTATAAATCTTCCTATAGAAGAAGACAGCGACCTTGAAATAACCGAGTGCATAACAATACACGACTGTTTAATAGGCGGAACAAAATTTAAAGAACTTTCCAAAACCGGTATAGAGCTGAGCAAAATAAACGACTATCCCCTTTTGCTTTTGGAAGATTTAAGCAACTCAAGGCGCTACCTTGACTCTTACGCCCAAAAAAACGGTGTTGTGCTCCATCCTATAATAGAACTGGCCAGCAGTGACTTATTAGTTGAATTTGTTAAAATAAACCTTGGCCTTTCATTTGTTATAAAAGATTTTGAAGGCAGACATATAGACAATAAAACATTATTTGAAATACCCATAAACCCGCATATACCTCAAAGAAGCATAGGCCTAGTAAAGCTTAAAAACGTGCCTCTGTCCCATGCCGCAATGGGTTTTGTAAGCCTGTTTTCCGAATCCGGCAAAAAATAAATTTTGGCCAAACTAAAAAACACACCTAAACTATAGTTAATTTCTTAGTACCTCTAAAAACAATAAGCAGACTGTATTTAAACAAATTATTTAAAATAAAATTTCAGTTTTAAAATCAGCATGTCATATAACTTTCGAACGCTGTTTGCATATTTATTTTATTTAAACATATATTGCAAAAATAAAAAAACCGCCTAAATAAAGGCGGTTTTTATTGCTTAAAATTATTATTCTTCCTCGTCTTCTTCGTCATCTTCGTCCCAAAGCTCGTTAAACGCTTCTGAAACTCTTTCAAACTCGTCGTCATCCTCAATAAGGGCAAGCTCTATATCATCACCGTTTTCGCTGTAGCGGTATATAAGAACAGTATCGTCCTCCTTAGGCAAAAGAGCAATATACTCTGTTCCCTCTACATCAAAAACACCTATAATACCACACTCAAGCTCTGTGTCGTCATCAAGTGTAAGTGTCATTGTTTCCATTTCTTCCATTACTTCATCATCATGGTCGTGGCAGCCACAGCCGCATTTAATATCTTCGCTCATAAACTATCTCCTTATAAAAATTAATAACCAAACTAACAAATACAATCATAATATATCAAAAAATATCACTGTTTGTATATAGGCAAAACTACTTATTTAATATCTTTGTCATTGTTCGTTTTTGCTTTATTTTTCAAATTTTTTTCTTTTGAAGCATCAACCAAACCGCCGTAAGACATTTCTTTTGCCTTAAAATTAATATGAAAAGCCTTTTCATACTTATTTAGCCATTTTTTCTCAAAAGGTGAAATAAGAGAAATTACAATGCCCTCTTTTCCTCCGCGGCCTGTTCTTCCGGCTCTGTGCTGATAAAAAATAGGTTCTTCCGGAATGTCAAGGTTTATAACCATGTCTACATCCTCAAAATCCATGCCTCTTGCTGTAATGTCCGATGATATAAGCATGTTTATTCTTCCGCTTCTAAAGTCATCTATAGCCTTGCGCCTTTCGTTTTTCTTTGCGGCTCCATATATACCGCCTACCGAAAGTCCGTGGAATTGCAATTTTTCAACCAGCTCATCTGTTTCCTGCTGATTATTTATAAAAAGCATAACTTTTTTAGGCTTAAGGCCAGCCATTATTTTGCGCACCTGAACTATTTTGTCGCGTCTTTCGCATGTTATATAATAATGCTTAATGCCTTCCGGTATATCATCAGTTCCTTTAGCCATAACCGGCTCACGCATAAACTCTTTTGCGCGGTTAATGGTAGTATTGTCCAAAGACGCAGATAATATAACCGTCTGCCTACTGTCTTTTAATGTTGTTTTTATAACCTGCCTTACCCCGTCAATGTTGGCATCATCCAGCATTCTGTCAGCTTCGTCAATAACTAAAACTTTAACTGTATGTGCCTGTATTTTTCTTTTTTTAATAAGGTCAAATATTCTGCCAGCAGAGCCTATAACTATCTGTGGTTTTTCCTTAAGCCTTTCAATTTGACGTGTTATGTTGGCACCACCTATAATAAGGGCGCTTTTTACGTTCATATCCGTATTTTTGCTTAAAAACTCAGCTTCGTTGTGTACCTGAGATGCAAGCTCGTGAGTAGGCGTTAATATAATTGCCTGAGTACTTCTTAAAGCAGTATCAACTGCCATAAAAACCGGCAGAAGATATGCCATAGTCTTTCCCGAGCCTGTTTGTGATTTGGCCATAACATCTTTTTTATCCAGCATAAGCTTAATAACACTTTCCTGAACTTTGGTAGGCTCTGTTATGCCGTGTTTTTCCAAAGCCTTTATAAGCCTTTGGTCTATTTTCAATTCATCAAAAGTCATTTGTATACCTCTTTTCGGCTTATCCACATAGAATTATCATTTTGCCCGTGTTTACACACAAATTATACTAAACTGTAAACAGAATACCAGAAAATACGTCTCTTTGTCTACAATTAAAATAACCGGAAATAGTTTTAATACATAAAACAAATTGATTATACCCTTTATTTTGTTTATACTTAAATTATAATTTACCAACAAGCAAAACACCTCTATAAGGAGTGATAAATGTGTTTTTGTATATATGTGTTATAATAGTTATTTGTTTTTCTATAATTGACTTTTCCGGATTAAAATTTCATATTCAAAAACAGTACAGAACATCCCCATATCTTAAACGCTACCAGATAATAAACGGCGTCCTTGAGCTTATTTTTGCCTTATGCGGCATATTTTATATACTTGAAGAAAAAATTCCGGTTAAAGAAAACGCAATTCTTTATATCATAGTTGGTTTTTTAATGATTGCTGTAATAATACTCAGAGGACTTAATTCTCGTTATTTTATTAAAAAATCCAAAAAATTAAATGAAAAACAATTATAAAAAGCCTTCTTATTTTTTATTTAAGAAGGCTTTTATTTTTTAATAATTTCACTGTTGTCTTAAAACAAGCTCACTTTCGTTAAAATACTCCCTTATTCCGTCAAATATAGCCCAAGCCGTTTTAAGTCTGTATTCCTCTGTATTAAGCTTCTGCTCCTCATCAGGATTAGAAAGAAAACCGCATTCTATAATAACAGATGGTATCTCGGTATTTTTAATTATGTAATAACTTGTGTTTTCTTTTGCCGTTCTTTTGTTCTTTTCGTCAAGAGCACTTATAAGACTTGCCTGTATTTTCTCGGCCAAAGCCTTTCCGCCGTCGGAGCCTTTAAAATAAAATGTTTGAGCACCTTTTACATTTTCCGAAGGATAAGCGTTTTGGTGAATACTTATCATTATGTCGGCATTACTTTCATCAACAACACTTATGCGTTTTTTCATGTCCTCGGATTTTGTTTGGCCTAATGCCTCGTCATCACTTCTTGTAAAATACACATCTGCTCCGGCTTCTTCCAAAAATAAACACAGCTTTTGGGCTATGTCTATATTTATGTCTTTCTCGTTCATTCCGTGTTTTCCCGTTTTGCCCGGGTCCCAGGGCCCGTGTTTTAAAATACACTAAAACCGCCAATGAATTTTTAAATCCCGAACACCGTTATTTTTATTTCCTACTTCTATGTAATTTATTAAACTATTTATTGTGTTAAAGTCAAATTCATGTTTTATTTCATCTAAAGTTTCAGTAAATTCTTTAAGGCTTAAAATGCTGTTTTCCTTTTCTTGTTTAATATAAAAATTTTTTTCGCTTTTAATGCGCTGTTTTATAAATTCAAAATCCTCACTTTTAAGTCTGCCGGCGCCATAATCAATATAAGCCTTTGCCAAAGCATTTTGTGCTGCATTGGCTCTAAGTGCAGCACTTTCTTGGTTATTACTTGTTTTTTCACTTGTTAAATTATTGTATTTAAGCCATAGACTTTTTTCATCAGTGTACCGCTCTAAAACTTGGCATAATATGCTTTTAATAGCTTCTTCAATATCCTCATATTTAACAGATTTCATAGTACACCCCTTATTTTTTGTCATTTGGGGACATCTTAAATACATAACAGAGTGACAATTATTCCTTACAAGCACACTGCCGCATTCCATACAGCAGACTTTACCTATCAAAGGGCCGCCTTTTGTTTCAGATGTTTTTTTTCGTCTTAAAGCCATTATTTCCTCAGCTTTTTTAAAAACATCTGAATCAATAATACCCTCATGGCAG
Organism: Lachnospiraceae bacterium; assembly: GCA_019422065.1. Lineage (GTDB taxonomy): Bacteria > Bacillota > Clostridia > Lachnospirales > Anaerotignaceae > Neoanaerotignum_A. Next base: position 6,735 of record JAHZEA010000001.1, read on the forward strand.
TTTTCAACCTCTATCCATTCCTGTGGCTTAGTTCTAATAATTTTTCGGCTTTTATAGCTTATTTTCTTTTCACGGCATTGTATAAGGGCTCCTGTGTATGTTCTGTCTTTAAGTATTTTTCTTACAGTGCTTGCGCTCCAAATGCCCCTGTTTTCGCTTTTTGCAGATGGGTTAAAGTAGTTTATACCTAAACTCCTTTTGTACTCATAAGGCGTCTTTATACCGTCTTTTGTAAGGCTTTGACAAATTTCCTTAACAGATATTCCCTGACAGTACATATCAAAAATACGTTTAACAACATATGCCGCCTCCGGGTCTGCTTCAAGTTTTTTGCTGTTGCCCGCCGTCAGCCTGTAGCCATAAGGGCACCAAAAACCCAAATACTGACCGTTTCTCTTTTTTACATTAAGAGCGGCCTTTACATTTTCCGAAATATCCTCGCAGTACCATTCATTAATAAGGCCGTTTATCTGCCGTGCCTTTTTGCCGTATTTATTCAGCGTGTCGGCATTGTCAACTACACCTATAAACCTTATGCCCCATATAGGCAAAAGATAATGTATGTATTTTTCTATAACCTCCATGTCACGGGAAAATCTTGACTGATTTTTACATACAATAATGTCAAACTTTCTGTTCTTGGCATCTTTAATAAGGCGGTTAAACTGGGGTCTGTTTATGTCAAGTCCGGAATAATCATCATCACAGTATACATCGTAAATATCCCAATTCTTTTGTAAACAATACTCTGTTAAAAGCATTTTTTGGTTTGTAATACTTTCACTCTCGTCATTAAATCCGTCGTCCCTTGAAAGGCGGCAGTATATGGCGGCTTTTAATAAACCGTTACTTTCCATATCTTTCGCCTCCCGCATGCTCTTTAATAAGCTTTATAAGTATCTCATTAAGCTTTTGTGTCCTTTCATCATCGGTTTGGGCAGTATAAACATTAATTATGTTTATTTTAAGCTTGCTCAAAATAAAACCTCTTATTATTCTTGTTATATTACTTTGTATGTAAATAAATATCAGGCCATTACAAAATATATATCGGAAATATTTAATTAATTTAAGCAAAACTAAAAACAGCGGAAAAATATCCCTAAACGAAATATTTTCCCGCTGTATGTTTGCATAATATTTTATATTTAATCCTTAACTTAAAGCATAAGTCTTTTTGTATTCATCATACATCTGTTTAAACTCAGCATCTCCGCCGGCCTTAATATCAGTAATATAACCGTGGGTATCAAAGCTTCCCCTGTTTACCTCTATTATAGCAAGGGCCACATTAGAGCAATGGTCGGCTATACGCTCATAGTTGTTTATTAAATCCGAAAGCACAAAGCCAAGCTCTATTGTACATTCACCCACTTTAAGCCTTTCAACATGCCTGTTTTTAATTATTCTTGTAAGGTCGTTTACTACCTGCTCCAAAGGCTCAACACGCTTAGAAAGCTCTGTGTCGTTTTTGCTGAATGCTTCAACAGAAACATCAACTATCTTTCTAACTGCTTCTTCAAGAACATTAAGCTCAATTTTAGCTTCACTTGAAAACTCAATAGACTTGCTGTTCATTTCCTGTGCGGCTTTTTTAATGTTAACGGCATGGTCGCTTATACGTTCAAAGTCGCCAATTGTATGCAGTATTCTTGAAATCTTCCTGCTGTCTTCATCTGACATATCTTTGTTAGAGAGCTTAACCAAATATGTGCCTAAAACGTCTTCATACTTGTCAACCTCTGTTTCCAGTTCTTCTATGTCTTTTATTTTATGCTCGTCATAATTTTTAATAACAGAAATAGCCTTTTCTATAGATAATTGAGCTGTTTTAGCCATTTTAACAGCCATAGACTCACTCTGACTTACCGCAACAGAAGGCGCTGTAAAAAATCTCTCATCAAGAACAATGCTTTCCTGTTCTTTCTCGTTTTTATCTTTAACAGTCATACATGCCAGTTTAACTAAGAATTTTGAAAATGGCAGCATAACGGCTGTTGCCACAACATTAAATAATGTGTGAACTACTGCTATGCCCATTTGAGAAACCGACTCATCAATAAAATCAAAGCCTATAATAGCCTTTAAAATATAAAACAAAAAAAGGAAAACAATAACACCTATAATGTTAAAGTATAAATGAACAGCTGCTGCTCTTTTGGCGCCTTTGTTAGCACCTATTGACGATAAAATAGCAGTTATACATGTACCTATGTTCTGACCCATAATAATAGGTATTGCGTTGCCGTAAGTAATGGCGCCTGTAACTGAAAGAGCCTGAAGTATACCTACAGAAGCAGATGATGACTGTATAATAGCCGTAAGTATAGCACCGGCTAAAATTCCAAGTATAGGGTTTGTAAAAAGTGTAAATAACCTTGTAAACTCAGGAACATTAGTAAGCGGCTCAACAGCGTTTGACATCTGTTCCATACCAAACATAAGCACAGCAAAGCCTAAAAGTATAGTGCCTATGTTTTTCTTTTTGTCGCTTTTGGAACTCATAAAAAGTATAATACCAATAACGGCAAGTATAGGTGTAAAAGATGTTGGCTTAAGCAGCTTCATAAATAAGCTGTCACCGCTTATGCCCGAAAGGCTCAGTATCCATGCTGTTACTGTTGTACCTACATTGGCACCCATTATAATGCCTACCGCCTGCCTCAGCTCCATAATTCCGGCGTTAACAAAGCCTACAACCATAACCGTTGTAGCTGATGACGACTGGATAACGGCTGTTACACCAAGACCTAAAAGAAATCCCTTAACGGGATTATCGGTAAGCTTTTCCAAAAGAACCTGTAATTTGTTTCCGGCCTGTCTTTCAAGTCCCTTGCCCATTATGTCCATACCAAAAAGGAACATGGCAAGTCCGCCAAAAAGAGATAGTACTCCAAAAATGTCCATTTTAAACCCCCGTTTTTAACATAACTGATAACTTTCATATTTTTACATATTTTTATTTTACTTTAAACAAAATGCACAATAAAGCATATTTTTGTAAAATGAATGTTAAATCTATGTAAAATAATAAAAAGAGCCATAACAAACTTTTACGTTTATTATGGCCCTATATTTATGTTTTAAGTCATGTTTTGTTAAAACTTTCCCTCTTTAAACACATTTAAACGTTATAGTAACGGTAGTTCCCTTGCCTAATGCACTATGCATATCAATTTTTGCATCATGTATAGCAGCGCCGTGCTTAACTATTGAAAGACCAAGGCCTGTGCCGCCTATTTCTTTTGAATGGCTCTTATCCACTCTGTAAAATCTCTCAAAAACTCTCTCCTGCTCATCGTAAGAAATACCTATGCCGGTGTCAGATACTGAAAAAACAGCATTGTCGCCATCTTTAACAAGTGAAATATCCACACTTCCCCCGTCTACATTGTATTTAACAGCATTGTCACAAAGGTTAAATGCTATTTCTTCCAGTATAGAAGGTATGCCGCTTATTACACAGCTTTCAGTAGATAAGTTAACGGATATATTACGCTTTTTGGCCTCTTCCAAAACAGCCTGAGACGCTCTTTTGGCTATTGCCTGTAAATCCACATCAACCTTTTCACTGCTGAAACTGTTTTCATCCATTTTAGAAAGCCGCAGTATATCACCCACAAGTGTAATAAGCCTTTGCGCTTCGTTATATATGTTAGTGGCAAAATGCGGAATGTCCTCCGGCTTTATAAGTCCGTTTTTCATAATCTCTGCTGTGCCGGAAATAGTTGTAAGCGGTGTTTTAAGCTCATGTGAAACATTAGCCGTAAACTCACGCCTGAAAGACTCTCTTTCTTCCTTTTCCGAAACATCCAGTATTATAATAACGGCACCTATTACATTGCTTTCTTGGTATACCGGGTTAGCCAAAAGATGATAAGTTTTATCATCCAGCTTCATCATCTGCTCGTTATGCTTGCCATTTAAGGCAAGGTCTATTGCCTTGCAGAAACTTTCGCTTCTGTTAAGCTCAAGAACGTTTTTGTTTTCCACATTGCCTTTAATGCCTAAAAGATTTAAAGCGCTTTGGTTGTGTGAAAGTATTTTAGCCAGATTATCAACAACAAGAAATCCTTCGCTCATATTCTCCGTAATAGTGCTGAATTCCTCCCTCTGCCTTTTAAGTTCTCCCATGTTTTTAGAAATTTCTCGGTTTTGATGCGCAATACGCTTTAAAAGCGGCGTAATTTCGTCATACGAAACCGCATTTTCCGGATGTTCAAGGTCAATCTCGTTTAAAGGCTTAACAATTCTTTTAGATACATGATAAGTTATAATTGCCGAAATTATGAAAGCCGCAAACAGCACAACAAGTATAGGCCTTGTCATGCCCACAAGTATTATCCAAATTGAATACTGTGTAGCCGCAACCCTAATAACGGAACCATCCGTAAGCCTTAAAGCATAATAAATTGTTTTTTCGGATAATGTATTTGAATACCTTATACTTCTGCCTACAGATGACTCAATGGCTTCTTTAAACTCAATACGGTCTGAATGATTATCCATCTGTGCCGGGTCTGCTACACTGTCGTATAATACTGTACCGTCGCTGTCTATCCATGTAATTCTGTGAGTTTTGGAATTAAGCCCTTCCAAGTAATCCATGCCCTGCATCTCAACTCCGCGGGCAATATATACTGCTTCCTGAGATAACTCATTTGTATACTGCTTGTCAAAATACGCGTAAAGCACTCCCATTATTACGGCTATACAAGATATAACCATAAAAATGGCAACGCTTACGGTTGCCCTGAATATACGGCTTTTCAAACGGTCTCGCCTCCTATGCGGTATCCCGCTCCTCTTACGGTTTCAATAAGGCTTCCGCATTTGCCAAGCTTCTGCCTGAGTGTTCTTATATGCACATCAACAGTGCGGCTTTCACCGTCGTACTCATAGCCCCAAATTTCGTAAAGCAGCTGGTCACGGCTGAAAACAAAGCCCTGTTTTTTAATCATAAGGCATAAAAGATTAAACTCTTTAATTGTTAATGTTACATTTTCGCCAGCAACTTTTACAATGTGCTTAGCAGGATTAACGTATAAATCCCCCAGCTCGTAAGACTCACCTGAGCTGTCCTCAGTTTTTTTTGCACGTCTTAATATAGCCTTTACACGGCTTACCAGCTCCATCATGCCAAAAGGCTTTGAAATATAGTCATCGGCACCACCGTCAAGACCCACAACCTTGTCGTACTCAGTAACCTTGGCAGTTATAATAATAACCGGCAGGTTTTCCGTTTCCGGCCTGCTTCTGAGTTTTTTAAGTATGCTTAAACCGTCTTCCTCCGGCAGCATAATATCCAAAAGCACTAAATCCGGCATTGTCTCATTTATTTTCTTCCAGAAAAGGGAAGGCTTAGAAAAGCCCTCCGCCTCAAGACCAGAATTATTAAGTGTATAATTAACAAGTTCCCTTATTCTTGTGTCATCTTCCAGAATGTAAATCATATTTCTCCCTTTCTGTGGGTACCAGTAAGCGAATACTCAACCCACTCGGCTATATTTACGGCATGATCTCCTATACGCTCAATATATTTGGCAATCATCAAAATGTCAATATAATCTTTACTTCTTTCTTTATCTTCTCTTACAGCCTTAATAAGTTCGTCTTTTATTTTGTCAAAGCCACGGTCTACTTCATCATCCATATTAATAACCGCCTCAGCAAGCTGGGAATCTTTCTGCACAAAAGAATCTACGCTTTTAGTAACCATTTTAAGTGCTGTTTCAGACATAGCCTTAATATGTATTTTGTTCTCATAATCAGTGCCTTCCATATTAACAGCTATATCTGCTATATCCTGAGCCTGATCGCCTATTCTTTCCATATCAGAAATCATTTTTATAGCAGATGAAATAAGCCTTAAATCTCCGGCTACCGGCTGCTGGCGTAGTATAAGCTTCATGCATAAATCTTCTATGTCACGTTCTTTAGCGTCTATTTCCTTTTCCAGTTTGCTGGCTATAGGCGCTTTGCTCTTATCATGCATAAAGAACACCTCAAGAGCCGAAGTAACGGCCCTTTCACAAAGTGCACCCATTTTTATAAGCTCTGTGTTAAGGTAGCTTAACTCATCATCAAAACGTGCTCTAATACTCATATCAGCCAAACCTCCCTGTTATATAGTCCTCTGTTCTCTTATCCGTAGGCATAGAGAATATTTTTTCTGTAGAGTCCATCTCAACCATTTCGCCTAAAAGGAAAAATGCTGTTTTATCGGAAATTCTGGCTGCCTGCTGCATATTGTGCGTAACCATTATAATAGTATAATTCTTTTTAAGCTCCATAGCAAGCTCCTCTATTTTAGATGTGGAAATAGGGTCAAGGGCACTTGTAGGCTCATCCATTAAAAGCACTTCCGGCTCAACTGCTAAAGCTCTAGCTATGCAAAGCCTCTGCTGCTGACCGCCGCTCATTCCAAGGGCGCTTTTTTTAAGTCTGTCTTTAACCTCATCCCAAATAGCCGCACCTCTTAAAGATTTCTCAACAATATCGTCTAATTTAACTTTAGAGCGTATGCCGTGGGTTCTTGGGCCGTAAGCTATGTTGTCGTAAATGCTCATGGCAAAAGGATTAGGCTTCTGAAAAACCATACCTACTCTTTTTCTTAAAATATTAACGTCCATTTTGCCGTAAATATCTTCACCGTCAAGAGTAACCTTACCAACTATTTTACATCCCTCAACTAAATCGTTCATTCTGTTTAAAGACTTTAAAAGTGTACTTTTTCCACAGCCTGAAGGGCCTATAAAAGCTGTAATCTCTTTTTCCTTTATGCTCATGTTTATGTCCTTTAAAGCCTTAAAATTACCGTAATATAAATCAAGGTTTTCAACCTTAAACTTTTCTTTTGCATTGTTTGCGTTAACAGTATTATTATCCATTTTATCACCTCTTAACCCCTGTTTATCTGTTCTTAACAATGGTCTTTGCTAATTTAGATGAAACAGCGTTTATAACTATAACCATAACAAGTATTATAACTGCCGTTGCGTAAGCCTGCTCCATATACAAGCCTTCTGTAAGAAGTGAATACATGTGTACGGCAAGTGTTCTTGTAGATGAGAAAATATCACTAGGTACAGCAGCTTTTGTTCCGGCAGTAAATATAAGCGCTGCCGTTTCACCTACTATACGGCCTGTACTAAGCACAATACCAGAGAATATACCCGGTATAGCTGAAGGCAATACAATTCTGAAAACTGTTCTAAGCTTTCCGGCACCAAGGCCAAAGCTTCCTTCTCTGAATGAATCCGGTACAGCCTTAAGCGCTTCCTCTGTAGTTCTCATAATTGTAGGCAGTACCATTATGGCAAGTGTAAGTACACCGCCTATAAATGTATAACCCCATTTAAAAGCCGAGGCAAACATAAGGAAACCAAAAAGTCCGTAAACTATAGACGGAATACCTGCAAGTGTTTCTGTTGTAATACGCACAACTGAAACCAGTTTGCTTCCTTTTTTAGCATACTCTACAAGATAAACAGCTGAAAATACACCAATTGGCACAGCTATTATAAGGGTTGCAAATGTCATAAGGAATGTATTTATTATAGATGGCATCATAGACACATTTTCTGTTGTGTATTCCCATTCAAAAAGCTCCGGCTTAATGTTTGGTATGCCTTTTACAAATATGTAGCCTATAAGCAGTAAAAAAACAAGTATAGTAATAAGCGCCGCAAGGCTTACAAGGGCTAAAAGGAAAAATGAAAAAGGCCTGTTCTTATAGCTGTTAGCCCTGTCTTTTAAAGTTACTTTGTTTATAGCCTCTATTTTAAGGCTCATATCCTGTGGAGTAAAATTCCCCTCAGGCAGCTTTCCTACAGCTTCCATTTATTTATCTCTCCTTTTTAATAACAGAAAACAAAAGATTTATTATAAGTATAAACACAAAAAGCACAACGCCCGTACCTATAAGGGCTTCTCTGTGCAAACCTGTGGCATATCCCATTTCCATAACAATGTTAGATGTCATTGTTCTAACACCGCTTAACACAGATGTAGGTATAATTGTCTGATTTCCGGCAACTATTATAACCGCCATTGTTTCGCCTATGGCACGGCCTACACCAAGAATAATACCGGCTAATATACCGCTTTTAGCCGCCGGTACAACAGCTCTAAATACAGCCTGTTCGTGAGTATCACCAAGGGCAAGAGCACCTTCATAATAACTTTCAGGTACACTTCTTACTGCGTCTTCAGAAACGCTTATTATAGTAGGCAGTATCATAATACCCAGAAGAAGTGAGGCTGTAAGCACGCCTTTACCGTTTGTTCCAAATATATCCTGAATTACAGGCACAATAACAACCAAACCAAAAAAACCATAAACTATAGACGGAATACCCGCAAGAAGGCCTATGGCCGGCTTCATTACGGAATATAACTTTTTAGGGCAGAACCTTGCCATAAATACAGCACAAAGCACACCAACCGGCACACCTACTATAATGGCACCTGCTGTTACATATATGCTGCCAATAATCATAGGGAAAATTCCGTAAAAACCGTTAGACGGCTTCCATGTCATGCCAAAAAGGAATTTAAAAACTCCTATTTCGGCAATGGCAGGTATGCCGTTTACAAACATAAAAAAACAAATAAGTATTGTAGATAATATAGAGACACAGGCTGCTATAAGAAATACAAACTTCATTAAGCCTTCTCTTACTTCATTCATAATTTACTCAAACCTCATTTCCATCGGCTATATCTCCAACGTTATTTGCAATTACCCTCGGACCGTAAGGGAAATCTTTAAGCATCTCTCTTGATGTAACACCTGTAAGCACAAGGCATGTATCAAGACCAGTTTCTATTCCCGCAATTATGTCACTGTCCATTCTGTCGCCTACAATGGCGGCTTCTTCCGAGTGTACGTTAAGCATTCTTAAAGCCGTACGCATAATAAGCGGATTAGGCTTTCCAACAAAATAGGCCTTTTTACCAGAAGCTATTTCAATAGGTGATATAAGGCTTCGGCATGCTGGCACAAGGCCAAACTCCATAGGCCCGGTAGTATCAGTGTTTGTTCCTATAAGCTTTGCGCCGTTATTAACCAGTGTAACGGCTTTTACTATTTTGCTGTAGTTGTAGCTGTCTGTTTCGCCTACTACAACATAGTCCGGATTTCTGTCGTTAGTTGTAATTCCGGCATCATAAAGAGCATTAAGCAATCCACCTGCGCCTATAACATATGCGCTGGCGTTAGGGTTCTGACTTCTAATAAAAGCTGCCGTTGCAAGGCCGCTGGTATAAAATCTGCTTTCATCAACTTCTATACCCATATTGGCCAGTTTCTGCTGATATTCTTTTGGCGTAAGCTGGCTGGAATTAGTAAGGAAAACAAAGTTTTTGTTTTCGCTGTAAAGCCAGTTAACAAATTTTGTTACACCCGGCAGTATTTTGTTGCCGTGATATATAACACCGTCCATATCACAAATAAAACCTTTTTTACTTCTAAGCTGTTCCAAAAAAACACCTCTATCTTTTAAAACACACAATGTTTAATAACAAATTAAAGCCTTCAGATAATAAATTATCTTCAGGCTTTATATCTTAAGGGAAGACCGCGCTTTTAGGCATAGCCGTTTGTTTTTTTGTATGTGCCGTTTAAAAGCCTGAAAGGTTTTTTTACCTAAGCGCGGTGTATTCAGTTTAATTTAATTCAATCAGTTTAATTCAGACCAGTCTGTAACAGCACCTGTAAATATGTCTTTAACCTGTGAAGACTCAAGAGCTGAGATTGGGTTTTCGTTGTTAACAATTATAGCAATACCGTCCATAGCTATAACCTGACCTGTAACACCCTGAGCTGTTTCTTCTTCTTTAATTTCTCTTGAAGCCATACCAATATCACAAATACCTTCAATAGCTGATGTAACACCTGTTGTTGAGTCTGACATCTGAACTTCGATTTCTACATTAGGGTTAATTGCTTTGTAAGCCTCAGCAAGTTTTTCCATAACAGGAGTTACAGAAGATGAACCAGCTACTGTTACTTTGCCGCTTACCTGTCCGCCTGAAAAAGCACCTGTTGAGCCATTGCTTACATAACCGTTTTCCTCAACTACCGCCTGTCCTTCATCACTCATAATAAAGTTGATAAAGTCCTGAGCTGTTTCGCTTACATCGCTTTTTGTTACAATATTAAAAGGTCTTGCTACCTTATATGTACCGTTTTTAATGTTCTCTACTGTAGCTTCTGTACCGTCAATCTGAAGAGCTTTTACAGAATCGTTAAGTGAGCCAAGTGATATGTAACCGATAGCTGCTGGGTTGCCTGCTATTGTTGTCATCATAACAGCTGTAGAGTTTGTAATTTCTGCTGTATCAACTGTTTTATCTACTTTGTTGCCACTCTCGTCTTTTTCTTCAACACCCATAAGCTCAATGAAAGCGCCTCTTGTACCAGAACCGTCTTCTCTTGATACTACAGATATAGCACCTGACATACCCTCTGTGCTTTCACCTGAAGCTGCTGCTGAGCTTTCAGCTGACGCTGCTGATGTAGAAGCAGATGCTGCTGAGCTTTCACCACTTGTTGAGCCGCTTGAGCAGCCTGCTAAAGAAGCTGCAACACATAAAGCTGCCATACTTAACGCTATTAATTTTTTCATAATTAAATTCTCCTTTTTCATTCATACTGTTTTATAACCTTCGTTTGTTACAGGTATTATTATAAAAACCAAAAGTAAAATCCGATACCACGCTGTTGTTAAATGTATGTAAAAGAAAAAGTGTTTTGAGCATAAAAAGCACAAACAACAGTAAAATATGAACTTAAATTTTACATGACATTTTACAATTAAACCCAAATAATTAACAATAAACATGAAATTATACAAGTAATTAAGATATATTTTTACAACAGAAAATAATAATGTTTTAAATTTTACAAATGCAAATGCACACAAAATTCACAAATGAACAAATATTTTTGTGCAAAATGTAATTGAATGTGTAATGTTCATGTGATAGCATGTATTCAAAACAATTTATCACACACCAGCAAATCTACCTCAAGTTAATCTAATCAAATTTTTCGGCCGAAAATTTGTTCATAAAAAAATAAAAGGAGGAAAATTCATGTCAAAATTTTTAGATTTAATTACCCCCAGCAAAGAGCCAAAGGTTAAAAGAGCACCGACTTTCGGTGAGTCTATAACAGCCTTAATTATACTTATAGGCTTAATAGGTGTTGGTTATATAGGCTTTGGCTGGCCTGTTAACCCAATGCTTATGCTTGCTTCATTAATATTTGTTTTTATGGGGTTCAGATGTGGCTGGACTTGGGAAGGGCTTCAAAATGCCATTGTTGAAAAATTCAAATCAGTTACAGTAATTATATTAATGAACTTCCTTGTAGGCGGAACTATCGCTGCTTGTATTTTCTGCGGAACAATTCCTTATTTAATCTATTTAATATTTAAAGTAATAAATCCTAACCAAATTTATTTATGGTCTTTTATATCTTGCTGTATATTCTCTGTAGTAACAGGTACCAGCTGGACAACAGCCGGAACAATAGGTCTTGCAATGTTCGGTGCCGGCCTTGGTATGGGTGCTGACCCTGCTATACTTGTAGCTGCGGTAGTCAGCGGCGCAATATTCGGTGATAAACTTTCACCTATCAGCGAAACAACAATTCTTGCTCCTTTATGCGCCGGAACTACAGTTTATGAACATATTTACTCAATGCTTTACACCACAATACCAACAGCTATTATATGCGCTATATTCTTCTTTATCTGTGGCAGAAGCATGCCTGGCGGACAGGAACTTCCAGAGGTTGCAGTAACTGTTATGGAAGAATTATCCAGTCTTTTTAAATTCAGTCCAGTGGTACTTATACCATTTTTACTTATTTTCTGTGGCTCAATTTTCAAATGGGGCAACATGCCTTCACTTTGTATAGCATCTTTTGCAGCAGTATTTGTTGCAATTTTCTATCAGCAGGCTAATATTTCAAATGTTTTAAACGCTTTTATGAGTGGTATGAATGTTTCATACCTTGGTGTTGAAGACTCATCCGTATTATCAAGCGCTACTCTTTCTATAGTTCAAAGAGGCGGCATGAGCGGTATGGGAAGCACAAACATTACTGTATGCTGTGGTTTCGTTTTAGCAGCCATTATGGGCGCTGTAGGTTTCCTTCAAACAGCATTTGCACCTATACTTAAACTCTGCAACGGCAAGAGAGTAAGGCTTATTGTATCAACACTCTTTACAGACTTTGTAATAATGAGCTGCGCTGGTTCTTCATACCCGGCACATATTATCGTATCTGAAATTTACAAGAGAGAATACTTTGAGCAAGGTCTTGACCCTAAAGTACTTTCACGTACACTTGAGGACGTAGGAACAATGTGTACACCACTTGTACCTTGGTGCGCATCAGGTGCTTACTATATAGGTCTTTTCGGTGTAGCAGCTTACGGTGTAGGCGGATACTGCAAGTACGCTTTAAACTGCTGGTTAAACCCTATAGCAGCTATAATTCTTGCAATTACAGGTATCGGTATGTTTAAGATGAGCGATGCAAAGAGGAAAAAATTGCTTGAAGAGCTTGACGCTGAAGCTAGAAACGAAGGCGAAGTTGAGGCAGTTCGTGAAATTGCAGCAGAAGGCTGATTTTTAATAGATTATCATTAAACTTTTTCCCCGCAACAAAAAAAGGTCGTTTTTCCAATAGAAAAACGGCTTTTTTTTGAGTATTTTAAAATACGGCCCCCAGCCCCCGTGACCGGCGTCAATAACAACAATGCGGTTATTAAGCGGCATATAAACAGCAGTGCTTTTTTTAACTGCCATAGAGTTTAGCACACCGGCACAGCAAACAGCCATTGACAGTATAAAAACAAAAAACGCTTTTTTATTGTTTAAATTCAATTAAAAACACCCCCTTAAACCAATTTATTCAAAAATAAGGCTGCGTATTATTGATTTTTTATTAACAGAGTTTTATAATTAAACTGTATTGTTGCAATACGGTACATATATAAAGGAGGACAAATCAAATGAAATTACTTGAACTCAAAGACTCTATTAAGAATCTTATTATCGAAGTAGAAGACGGTTGTTACAATGAACAGACCAAAAGCAAATGCTTTAAACACAGAAATGCTTCTTGAAATCGAAAGCGTTTTTAAATGCATGGCAGAAGACGACACAGTAAAAGGCGCTATTGTTACAGCTCCTGGTGAGAAATTCTTTGTTGCCGGCGCTGACATAAATGGTTTCCTTGCTCTTGACGGTATGGGCGGAAGAACAGCTTCCAAACTTGCTCAGGACGCATTCCAGGCTATTGACGACCTTGAAAAACCTGTTATCGCAGCTGTTAACGGCTACGCTCTTGGCGGCGGAAACGAAATAGCTATGGCTTGTGATATAAGAATAGCTTCAACAAAGGCTATATTTGGTCAGCCAGAAGTTAACCTTGGCCTTATGCCTTGCTTCGGCGGCACACAGAGACTTCCAAGACTTGTAGGCTACGGCATTGCTAAAGAGCTTATATTCACAGCAAGAAACGTAGACGCTCAGGAAGCTTACAGAATAGGTCTTGTTAACAAAGTAGTAGAGCCTGAAGAACTTCTTCCAGCTGCTAAAGAAATGATGAAAGTTATACTTTCAAAAGCTCCTTTAGCTATTGGCGCTTGCAAAGTAGCTATTAATAAAGGTAAAGACCTTGATATGGCTGATGGCCTTGAACTTGAAAGAAATCTTAACGGTCTTCTTTTCTCAACAGCTGATAAAAACGAAGGCGTTGGTGCTTTCATTGAAAAAAGAGCAGCTAAATTCTCTGGTAAATAAGATATGTACCGCTTGCCACTCCGGATTATTCCGGAGTGCTTTTTTATTTTTCTTTTATTCTTCTTTTTCGTTTTCTTCCTCAACCTTTTGTATGTCAGCACCAATGGCTTTAAGCTTCTGCTCAATATTGCTGTACCCACGCTCTATGTGGTAAATGTCACCTATTTCTGTACTGCCTTCTGCGGCTAAAGCCGTTATTATTAATGCTGCCCCTGCCCGTAAATCCGGTGCCTTAACTTTAGAGCCTGTGAGCTTTTTAACACCCTCTACCACGGCTACACGTCCATCTGTTTTTATGTCTGCACCCATGCGTTTCATTTCGGATGCCTGTAAAAACCTGTTTTCAAATACCGTTTCCGTAACCATGCTTGTACCTTTAGCTATTGTCATAATACTCATAAATATTGCCTGCATGTCTGTTGGAAAGCCCGGAAAAGGCATTGTCTTTATATTAAAAGCTTTTCTTTTGCCTACGGAATATACTCTTAAACCGTCCGGACTGTTTTCAACACACATGCCGCATTCCTCCAGCTTAGCTGCTGCCGGCTTTATATGACCATAAACCGCATTTTTAATTGTTATATCACCGTTTGTAATAGCTGCTGCCGCCATAAAAGTGCCTGCCTCTATTCTGTCTGGTATTACGGTATGCTCCGCCCCATGAAGTTTTTTAACGCCTGTTACTTTTATTGTTCCGTTGCCCAAGCAAAAAACACCAGCGCCCATTTTGTTCATAAAATTAATTAAGTCCATAATTTCCGGTTCAAGAGCTGCGTTTTCAATTACCGTAACACCTTCTGAAAGAGCCGCCGCCATTATAATGTTTTCCGTAGCACCTACGCTGGGAAAATCTAAATATATATGTCCGCCTTTAAGCTTATTGGCTTTTGCCTCAGCCGTTCCGTACTCCTGCTTTATTTTTGCCCCTAATTTTTCAAAGCCTTTTAAATGCAAATCAACAGGCCGGCTGCCTATAGGACATCCGCCGGGAAGCGGCAGTTTAACAAATCCATTGCGGGAAAGAAGGGGCCCCATAACAAGAAATGACGCCCGCATTTTAACAGCTTCGTTTTCTTCAGAAATATCACCGGCTGTATAGTCTGCTTTTATTGTAACTTCCTGAGTTATTTGGTTGTATTCAGCCTTGGCACCTGTTTTTTTTATAATATCCAAAAGTATAAATACATCACTTAATGGCGGAACACCTTTTATAACACATTGCTCATCTGTTAAAAGGCATGCGCAAAGTATTGGCAAAACAGCGTTTTTAGCTCCGCTTAATGTAACCTCGCCGCTTAAAGGTCCGCTTTTTTTCACAATAAATAAAGACATACTGAAAATCCCCCTTGACTGTTTTGATTTTAGTATGTCTTGTTTGATGTTTTTATATAAACTGAAATTAATGTTATTTGTTAAGTATAAGTTTGTCAAATAAACTTTTGCCTGTTTCAGTTACAAAATTTTCATTTTTAATATACTCTAAATCCACATTCGGCCCAAATTCACCTTCATCTATATTAACAATTAAATCCGCCTCTATAATAATTCTAAGCAGTTTGTTATCCTTAATATTGTATGTATGGTGATGAGCTATTATATAGGTAATTTTTTCTATTTCTTCATTATTGAAACCGGCTTTTTCCAAAATAGGCACAGCCACTTCCGGGCCAAGCTGTTCCTGATAAATACCGGCTGAACTGTTAAAACGTTTTTCAGCCTCATGAATACCTATGTCATGAAGCAGAGATGCCGCTTTTACAATTAGTGCTTCATAATCACTTAAATTTTCACCACAGGCTATATACTCTGTCATTCCATAGACTTTTAAAGCATGATTTATTCTTTTTAAATCCGGCGCATTGTAATCTGTCAGCATTTTTAAAATTAATGGTATTTTTTTCATATTTTTCTCCCTTTTGCACTGTTTTTATTATTTGTTATACTTTATATTCTTTTTTTGCGCAATATAAATTATATATATAATCAAAAATTTGTATTTTTTTTGTAGTAAAATTATTTATGCATTGACACAGAAAGTTTAAGTTGATATAGTTAAGCCAAATGAATTAAAAATAAATATTACATTATGTATGGAGAGGAGAATTTCAATGTATTGTGTAAGAAACATAACGGAAGATATTTATTGGGTAGGCGCCAATGACAGACGTCTTTCACTTTTTGAGAACATCCATCCAATACCAAAAGGAGTATCATATAATTCATACCTTCTTTTAGACGACAGCACAGTTCTTTTTGATACAATCGACTGGTCATCATGCCGACAGTTTTTAGAAAATATAGAGCATGTTCTTAACGGCAGAAAACTTGATTATGTAGTTATTAACCATATGGAGCCTGACCATGGCGCATCACTTCAGGAAATACTTATCCGTTACCCAGAAGTAAAAATAATAAGCACACAAAAAGCTTTTATTTTAGCTAATCAGTTCGGCTTCTGTACAGAAGGCCATGAGTGCATACCTGTTAAAGAAGGCGATACAATGTCATTTGGTAAACATAGCGTAACATTTTTAACAGCGCCTATGGTTCATTGGCCTGAGGTTATGGTTACATTTGACACAACAGCAGGTGTACTTTACTCAGCCGATGCTTTCGGTACATTCGGCGCACTTAACGGCAAGCTTTTTAACGACGAAATGGATTTCGACAGAGAGCTCCTTGGCGAAGCCCGCAGATACTATGCTAATATAGTAGGAAAATACGGCCCTCAGGTTCAGGCTCTCCTTAAAAAAGCTGCAGGTATAATGGACAAAATTAAATATATCTGCCCGCTTCATGGCCCGGTTTGGCGTTCAAACTTTGATTATATTGTAGATAAATATAATAAATGGAGCCTTTATGAGCCGGAAGAAAAAGGCGTTATGATAGCATACGCTTCAATGTACGGCAATACAGAAGCAGCAGCTGAGGCATTAGCTACAGAGCTTGTTAAAAAAGGTATTACAAATGTAGCTTTATACGATGTATCAACAACACATGTATCAGAGCTTATGTCTGAGGCTTTCCGTCTTTCACATATAGTTTTAGCTTCTGTAACATATAATATGGGCATATACCCTGTAATGCATGACTTTATAGCAGACATGAAAGCCCTTAACTTACAAAAACGTACATTTGCTATTATAGAAAATGGTTCTTGGGCATGCAATGTAGGCGGACTTATGCAAAAAGCAATAGAAAGCGACCTTAAAAACTGCACTGTTATTGAAGAACGCCTTACACTTGCTTCTTCAATGCTTTGCAATAAAGCTCCAGAGCTTGATGTTCTCGCAGACGCTTTAGTTGATTCACTTAAAAAATAAATATTCATAATACAAAAAGCTGTGGGTTAAAATAATCCACAGCTTTTTATAACCGCACCTTACAGGAATCGAACCTGCGGCCTTTCGGTCCGGAGCCGAACGCTCTATCCCCTGAGCTAAAGGTGCCCGTTTTTTAATTTTAACTGTTTTTATCTTTTATGTCAATGATAAGTACCGGGCACCGTTTTTCAGCATAATTTATATTCTTGCCTGCTGTAGGCTTCTTTCAACAGCCTGAAGTATAAGCTGGCTTGTTACCTCTGTATCACCTTCAGGCACATAACTCATTTCCTGCTCTTTTTTCAAATGTTTCTCTACATCTTTTGCCGCACTTTCAAACAGCGGATAAAAAACAGGTATATCCTCGGAGCAGTTTGTAAGCTGCACCGACTTTATTTTAGTCTTGGATACTTTAACCTCCACCGTCATTTTGCCGTTATCAAGAACTATGTCCGAAGTATATGTACCGGGGTTGTAAACCTGTTTTTTGCTTTCCTGCGCTGAAAAAACAAAATATACGGCTAAAAAAATAATAAGTACTCCCAGCACGGCAAATACGGCGGTTTTGACTATATCCTTAAACTTAAGTACCATAAATCTGTTAGCGCTCATATAAGTCCTCCAAAACACTTTATATAGCTATATTTATTTCCAATTAACGGTTTTATGCCTGTTATATTGCAATAAATAATTATTTTTTATATTATTAATATCAGTAATGGAGGTGCTCTTATGGGTTTAAATTTTATAACCGGCAGAGCCGGCAGCGGCAAAACTGCCTTATGCCTTAAAAGCATAATAGAAACCGAAAATAATTGCGACCAAACCGCAATTTATTATATAGTGCCCGAGCAATATACCCTTCAGGGTGAAAGAGACTTAATAGCCTATTCTAAAAATGGCGCTGTTATGAAAGCACAGGTTTTAAGCTTTAACCGCTTGTGCTACAATATATTTTCCCGTTCCGGCGGCCTTTGCCAAACGCCTCTTGACGATATAGGCAAAGCTCTTGTTATTAAAAGAATAGTAGCCGAGAATAAAAACGACTTTCTCTATTTTAAAAACTGCTGTTCAAAGCCGGGCTTTATTGAGCAGCTCTGCGATATTATAACCGAGTTTTTTAAATTTGGTGTAACACAAAATGATATTGAGGAAATGATAATCTCCTCCGAGGAAGAAGCACTTAAAAGCAAACTTAAAGACTTACATATTATATATTCAAAATTTTCCGACTATATAAAAAGTGGGTATATATCTTCCGATACTGCCCTTGATATGCTTTATGAAAAAATAGACTCAAGCGGTTTTGTAAAAGACGCCTTAGTTTGGATAGACGGTTTTTCCAGCTTTACGCCTCAGGAATTAAAAATTATAGAAAAGCTTCTTGTGCTTTGCCAAAATGTTACAGTTACACTTACTT
The DNA here is from genome assembly GCA_019422065.1 of Lachnospiraceae bacterium. Lineage (GTDB taxonomy): Bacteria > Bacillota > Clostridia > Lachnospirales > Anaerotignaceae > Neoanaerotignum_A. The sequence continues at coordinate 25,302 of JAHZEA010000001.1, forward strand.
TGGGTAAAGCAGCTTTAAATAATGCCGATTTAAACCCAAGCTCTGTATTTTATGAACCTAAAGAAGCATTTAATAAAATACTTAAGGCAGCTCAAAAACACAATATAAAAGCAGAAATTACATATCTTGATAAAATTCATCGCTTCACAAATCCGGCTTTAGCACATCTTGAAAAAAGCCTGCTTACATATACCCCGACACAGTTTAAAAACTCTGAGGGTATACATATTTATGAAGCTCAGGATAGGTTTGATGAAGCCGAAAATGTTACCTGCCGCATACTCTCACTTGTTAAAGACAAAAAACTGCGCTTTAGTGATATAGCTGTAATTACAGGTGAAATGGAAAACTCAGTAAGTATGCTTAAAAACGTATTTTATCAAAACAATATACCGTTTTTTGCGGATATTAAGCGTGATATAACCATATTCCCTTTAATACGCCTTATAAGCGCACTTTTTGACTGTGTTTTAATGTCTATGAGCTATGAAAGCGTATTTTCAATGCTTAAAACCGGCCTTCTGCCGTTTACTAATGACGAAATTGAGACACTTGAAAACTATGTGCTCTGCCACGGCATTAAAGGCTATAAATGGCACAATCAATGGCAGTACAGCGATATACACAGCACACAAAGCGATTTTAACGACAATATAAACTCACTGCGCCAAAGATTTTTGGATTTAACAGAGCTTTTCTCATCCAGTTTTGAAAAAGGCGAAAGCACAGTTAAATCCATAAGCACAGCACTTTATAACTTTCTTGAGCTAACAGGCGCAATAGAAAAACTGCAAAACTATTCCGATGAGTTTGAAAAAAACGGCGATTTTACAAAGTCATACGAAACACATCAAAGCTTTAACGCCTTAAGCGCCATACTGGATTCCATGTGCTCTATAGCCGGAGATGAAAAGTGCTCTTTAGCCCAGTATAAAGAAATGTTCATAAGCGCCGCCGAGGTAAAAAAAGTTGGCATTATACCGCCTGAAACAGACAGCGTTATAATAGGTGATACAGAAAGAACAAGACTTCCCGAAATTAAAGCTTTATTTATAATAAATGCCAACGAAGGCGTATTTCCTAAAAATACAGCTAAACAAAGCGTTTTTTCTGATAACGAAAGAAGCTTTATGCTCTCAAAGGGCTTAAATATTGCCTCTGACTCAAAAGAAGCAGCTTTTTTACAGCAATACAGCGCCTACTTTGCCCTTACCCGGCCTAAAGATGAACTTTACATAAGCTATATAAAAACAGATTCATCAGGCAAAAGCGCTGCGCCTTCCAGCGTTATAGAGCGAATTAAAAAGGCCCTGCCGGATATTGAGGTTTCATCTTCCGAAGATAGTTCTTCCCGTGCTCTTGCCCTTAACAGTCCTTACTGTATTATGCATTCAATGGGCAGAGAACTTCAAAAAGACAGAAAAGAGTATAAAGAAATTTATAATGCCTTAAGCCAAGTACCACTTTGGCAGCCTAAAACAAACATTATAAATAAGGCTCTTTCAAATTCCGGCCCTAGTGAATATCTTTCAAAAGAAACATCGGAGAAATTTTTCTCTAACACTCTTTTCTCCAGTATTTCACGCCTTGAAAGATTTTCATCCTGCCCGTATATGTATTTTATGTCATACACAATTAAGGCAGCAGAGCGCCCTGTTTATAAACTAAATACTCCGGACCTTGGCATACTTTTCCACAGTGTTATAGAAAACTTTTCAAAAACACTGCAAAAAGACGGCATTAACTGGGACAGTGTTTCGCAAGATGATGTTTATAAAATAATAGCAGACTCAGTTAAAACAGGGCTTTCATCATTTAATAACGGTATTTTGGTATCGTCCTATACAATGAAATATTTAATGTCACGCTTTAGTCGTGTATCCTCAAGAGCAGTTAATACATTAATTAATCATGTTAAAAAAGGCTCTTTTGCACCCTTTGCTTTTGAGGTTAATTTTGGCAGCGGCGGCCTTGCACCAATAGTAATAGACTTAGGCAACGGCAGAAGAATGTTCCTTACAGGCAAAATAGACCGTGTGGACATAATGGAAAGCGACGGCAAACTATATGTTAAAATTATAGACTATAAATCCGGCTCAAAATCATTCAGCCTTCAGGATATATACTACGGCCTTCAGCTTCAGCTTATGATATACATTGACGCCATTATTAAAAGCGGTATATTCCGGGATAAAACGCCACTTCCCGGCGGTGTATTTTATTTTAAAATTCAGGACCCTGTGGCAAAAACTGCTGAGGAGCTTTCTTTTGACGATATTAAAGAACTTATAGAAAAACAGCTTAAAATGTCTGGCCTTGTGCTTATGGACGAAAACGTTATACGTGCCATGGATAACTCTTTTGAAAAAAAGTCTGATATTATACCAGTTTCCTATAAAGCCGATGGCAGTATATCCCAAAGCTCATATACTGCCAGTGAAAAGGACTTTTTATCTATAATGGACTACTGCCGCCATAAAGCCACAAGCATAGGCAACGAAATTTTAAAAGGCAATATTTCCCCCGAGCCTTACGTTAAGGGCCAAACAATGCCTTGCAGTTACTGCGCCTATAAAAGCGTATGTGACTTTGACAGAGAAAACAGCCGAGGGCGCTTTCTTAAAGCATTAAATAAAGATGAAGCCTTAGAAAAAATAAATAACGAAATAAATCCCGAAAAAACTGACATTTAAAATATTGGCATAACAAAAAATCGTTCTTTGACACACACCAAAGAACGATTTTTATATTTTAAATGTTTTTAAAAATTCCAAAGACTTTATTTCACTGCATAAATGTGTACGAACATAAATTTCAATAAAAGTTTCAACTTCACGCAGTACACTGCCCGAAAGGCTGAACCGGAATATACCCTTTCCTTCGTTATTTAGAACATGACTAATAGCCTTTCTTGCACCGTTTGTAATAGGGTACCCGCCGCCTGAATTTTTAAGGCAGTCTTTGCATATTATTCCGCCGCCTTTTACACTGAAAAAACTCTCCTCGTTTTCAATGTTTTTGGAACAAATAGCACAGTTGTTTCCACCGGATATAAGACCTAGTATCCCCAAAAGCTTAATTTGAAATATAACCGAAGCCAAACGCGGGCTGAAAGAAGTTGAAGCCATAACGGCAAATGTTATAAGCAGAAGATGAAGAACACTATTATTTTCCATTTCATCCGGTACGGATTTTTCAGTCAGCTCACATATAAAAGAGCCATAGGCAAACTTTTCCATATCACTCCTTAAGGCATAAAAAGACTCTATAATCTCAGCTTGCGCCGCGTTATAAAAATTCCTGTTTTTATATGCCGTAAAAGAGCTATACGAAAACAGCTGGCTTGGCGCTGAAAGACGGCTTTTGGCGCTTTTTGCGCCTTTTGCCGACACCGTTATTTTGCCTAAGTCTTTGGCCAAAACCACAAGGCGCTTGCCCGTTTCGCCTAAAGGCGTTTCCCGAAGCACAACGCCGTCGAATGTTTCCTCAGCCATGTGCATTACCTCTTATATGTTTTTGGCATCGTAGCCAAAGTTTTTAAGCAGAAAATCACTGTCGCGCCAATCTTTCTTTACCTTAACCCAAAGCTGTAAATTAACTTCACTGCCTAAAAGAGCTGTTATGTCCTGCCTAGAAAGAGTACCTATTTTTTTAAGCATTGCCCCGCCTTTACCTATTATAATACCCTTGTGGGATTCCCTTTCGCAGTATATAACCGCCTGAATATCAACAAGGTTCCTATCCGGGCGCTTTTTCATAGAGCTTACTTCCACAGCCGTTCCGTGAGGTATCTCATCCCTTAAAAGCTTTAAGGCCTTTTCCCTTATAAGCTCCGAAACTATCTGTCTTTCCGGCTGGTCTGTAACCATGTCATCAGGGAAATATTTAGGGCCTTCCGGAAGGTATTTTTTAATTACCTTCATAAGCTCGTCTGTATTTTTGCCGCTTACGGCCGAAACCTGAACTATATCGGCAAAGTTAAATGCTTTGCTGAAAATTTCAGTTGTTTTAAGCACTTTTTCTTCATCAAAACAGTCGGTTTTGTTTATAACCAGTACAACCGGTGTTTTAACCTTTTTAAGACGTTCTATTATGTTTTCATCTTCCGGCAGCATTTTTCCTAAAGGCTCTGTAAGCATAAGCACAGCGTCTACCTCGCCAAATGTAGTTTCTGCGGCCTTTACCATATAGTCGTCTAATTTATATTTAGCCTTGTGTATTCCCGGTGTATCAATAAATATTACCTGAAAATCCTCTTTTGTAAGTATGGCGTGTATTTTATTTCGGGTTGTCTGTGGCTTTGGCGAAATAATGGCTATTTTTTCGCCTATTAAGTAATTCATAAGTGTTGACTTGCCTACATTAGGCCGGCCTATAAGTGAAACAAAACCCGAGTAAAATTTATCCTTCAATCTGCTGCTCCTTTCGTAATTCCAAAAGCTTTCTGCGTATTTCTTTCATGTCCTCCCAAGCTGGTTTTTTCTTTGTCATATCCCTTAAAACCGCCGAAGGGTGGAATGTAGCTATCATGTATGTATGTTTTCTTTCAGTCCATATACCACGGTCTTTAGTTATTTTAAAATCCGGATTAATAACGGCTTTAGCCGCAATCCTGCCTAAACAAACTATAATTTTAGGCCGTACAAGCAAAAACTGCCGCCTTAAATAGTTTATGCAGGCGCTCTGTTCTTCCTCCAACGGGTCCCTGTTATATGGCGGCCTGCATTTTACTATATTTGTAATATAATAATCGTTTTCATCAAGACCAGCCGCAAGAAGCATTTTATCCAAAAGCTGGCCGGCGGCGCCTACAAAAGGCACCCCCTGCAAATCCTCCTGCTCCCCGGGGCCTTCGCCTATAAACATAATATCCGCATTTTTAGAGCCTTTGCCTATTACCACATTATGCCTATTTTGGCTTAAAGCACATTTATGGCAGTTAAGACACATGCCCTCAAGTTCTTCCCAGTTTAAATCCAATAATATCACCCGTCAATCAACAAACAATTACAGCTTAAAAGCATAAGGCAAAAGTTCATTTAGCGTAAACTCCTTTATGCCTTGTTCATCAGAATATAGTACAATAGTACCATTTGGCATAAACTCGCTTAAAACCTGCCGGCATATACCGCAAGGGAAAGTTAAGCCGCCTTTTTCTGAAACTATGGCTATTTTTACAAAATCCCGCTCACCTTCTGAAACAGCCTTAAACACCGCCGTTCTCTCGGCACAGTTTGAAGCGCCGTAAGAGCTGTTTTCCACATTACAGCCGGTATACACATTGTCGCTTTTGCATAAAAGGGCAGCGCCTACCTTAAAATCCGAGTATGGTGCATATGCTTTTTTGGCGGCTTCCTGCGCTAGTTTAATAAGCTGGGCATTATCCATAGCTTTTCACCTTCTTTTATCACCTTGTTATGCCTAAGTTGTTTAATATAGCCTCTTGCTTTGCAAACATTTCTTCTCTCTCGTCATCTTCCATATGGTCGTAGCCCATAAGATGAAGCATGCTGTGAGCCGTTAAAAAAGCCAGTTCACGCTTTAAGCCATGACCGTATTCCTCGGCCTGTGAAATAGCTTTTTCTATTGAAATTATAATATCCCCAAGCATAATTTCGTCATTTTCGTTTACATCTGCCTGTTCGCCTTCTTCAAATGTAAGAAGGGGGAAGCTTAAAACGTCTGTAGGTGCGTCTATATTTCTGTACTGCTTGTTTATTTCCTGTATTTCGTCATTATTTACAATAGACAGGCTTATTTCACATTGAGGGTCAAACTCCTCATATCTTAAACTTTCTGTTATAACATCATTAAAAAGTTTTTCTGTTTCAGGTGTAATTTCAAAATCCGTTCTGTTATCAATTAGCACTGTCATCGGACTTTTCCCCCTTTAATTCTTCTTCCTTTTCCAGTACAGCCTCTTTTTCCCTTGCGGCTTTAATTTCTTCGTCTTTAGGATAAGCTATCCTGTGATGATACATACCGTTAAACATCTTCATAAATGATTTTTTAATTACGTCTATCTCTTTAAGGTCAAGGCGGCAGTCATTAAGCTGTCCGTCATCCAGCTTGTCCTTAAAAAGCTTATTTACAAGTTCTTCTATTCCCGACGGGTCGTTGCCTGAAGAAATATAGCTTCTTACAGCCGCCTCCACAGTATCTGCCAGCATAACAACAGCGGCTTCCTTGCTCTGTGGTATAGGCCCCGGATACCTGAAATCCCGCTCATGTACTATTTCTCCTGCGCTTTCTTTTTCTTTAACGCATTTTACATAAAAATATTTCACAAGCGTTGTACCGTGGTGTTGCTGAATTATATCCTTAACTACTTTAGGCAATGCGGCGTGCTCTGCAAGTTCCAAACCGTCTTTTACATGGTTTATAATTATTTCAGCGCTTATATATGGGTCCAGTTTATCATGTATATTAACAGCAAACTGGTTTTCGCTGAAATACTGCGGATTTTTAAGCTTTCCTATATCATGGAAAAGCGCTCCAACCTTAGCCAAAGTTTCGTTAGCGTAAATCTCATAAGCCGCCGTTTCGGCTAAATTAGCCACAACAAGGCTATGATGATACGTTCCCGGTGTTTCTATTATAAGCCTTCTCATAAGCTCGTTGTTAGGGTTAGCCAGTTCCGCCAGTGTAAACTTGGTGTTCATACCAAAAACACCTTCCCAAAGCGGAAGACTGCCTATTACCATAACAAGTGAAACTATACCTGTGGCACAGGCATAAAGGCTTTCTGTCAGCACTTTAGGCGAATACCCCGATGAGAAAATCTCTATACCGAAATATGTAGCCATATTAATGGCACCAATGGCAATAGATACCAGCAGAACCATTGTGCGTTTTTGTGTATACTGCACCAATACAGAAGCAAAACTGCCTGTTATTAAAAAGTATATAAGGCAGTATACATCACCGTTAAATACAAATGTACCTATAATACATACAAAAGCATTAAGAGCCATTGCTATTTTAGGCTTAATAAGTATTGATGTAAGCATAGCAAAAACACTCAGCGGCACTAAAGCATAGTTTTCAAACTTTTCCGTAACAAAAAGTATAACTATTGAAAGAACATATATAAAAAACAAAAGCACAGCTGAGTTATTCTGGCCCATAGCCCTTTTTTGCAGTGTATAAAGATAAATTCCAGATGCCGCAAAACAAAGTGCCGCTACTATAACACTGCCAGCCATGTGAACCATGTTTCCGCTTGAACCGGTATTTATAAGGTTTAAAGAAGTAAGTATAGCGTATGCCTCAGCTGTTATAACCTCGCCGCTGTCAACTATTTTCTGGTCTTTAAGCACCATAACAGGCTCAACTTCAGAAGCTTTCTGCTCCTTAGCGGCCTCAATAGCGTCTTCATCAAGAATAAGGTTAGGCACAATAACCGCATCGGATATTGTATAAGCCATGGCTTTTAAAGTGTCATTCCATTGTGTTTCGTTTACTATATTTTTAACCTTTTCAATAGTGCTCTGGCGCGTATCGTCTGTTATTCCCAGTTCAAAGGCATAATTTACTCCATACTTTATATCCTCAATAAACAGAGCCTTATCCTCATCAGAAAGGTTATCATATTCCTGATACTGGCTGGATGTAAAATACACCGGAACGCCAAGGGTTATATTTAAGTCATAGTCATACTGCGGCTCTGCGCTTTGGTAATCCCCGTCTTCTGCGCCGACTTTGTTTATGGCGTTTTTCCAAGCCGCTTCCTTCTGCGCATTTTCCTTCATCTCAGCTAGGCCAGCATCTATTGCTGAAAACATATCGTCTATCTGTTTTTCGGCATTTACTGCCACATCAGGGTCATGCTTATAAAGATTACCTACACTGTCTTTAGCCGCCTTAATAAGCTTTTGGGTTTCAACTGTGTTTTCAACACTCCTTGTTGCTACATACCTTTTAGGCGAAATATCACCTATATTTATTTTTTCGGATTTAGGCGCAAAGGCCCCTGAAAAAATAATCATTACAGTAAATACAAACGCCAGTACAAAAAGCGTTGCATTAAACTTTTTACCTGTAAAATAAACTAAAGGCCTAAACAATTTTCTCATATTTTATCACTTTCGCTTTCCCATAAAGCCATGCTGGCGGGCCGCTCTTTCTTCACGTCTTTTTGCTACGGCCGAGTCGTGTTTTTCATAAGCAAGTATTATTTTCTGCACTAAAGGATGTCTTACAACGTCTTTGTTTGTAAGAGTAATAATATCTATGCCTTCTATGCCGTTTAATATATCTGCCGCTTCGCTTAAACCGCTTTTTTTGCCTTCTGAAAGGTCTATCTGGGTTATATCACCTGTAATAACCGCTTTTGAACCATAGCCTATTCTTGTAAGGAACATTTTCATCTGTTCCGGAGTAGTGTTCTGTGCTTCATCAAGAACAATAAATGCGTTATCCAGTGTACGGCCCCTCATATAAGCTAAAGGTGCAACCTCTATAAGCCCCTTTTCCATGTTTTTAATAAAATTATCGGCGCCCATAATTTCGTAAAGAGCATCGTAAAGCGGCCTTAAATACGGGTCTACTTTCTGCTGTAAATCTCCTGGAAGAAAGCCCAGCTTTTCTCCAGCCTCTATAGCCGGTCTTGTAAGTATAATACGGTTTACCTCATTGTTTTTAAACGCGTTTATGGCAAGGGCCATAGCAAGATATGTTTTTCCTGTACCTGCCGGGCCTATGCCGAAAACAACTGTATTTTTTCTTATAGAATCTGCATATTTCTTTTGACCCATTGTTTTGGCACGCACCGGTCTGCCGTTTACAGTAAGGCAGATTATATCACTGCCTATGCCTTGTGCGTTCTGCTCCTTGTGCTCTTTAATGGAGTCTATTGTGTAGTTTAACGACTGTTCTGTTATTTCTATATTGTTTTTAACTGAATTTATAAGGCATTCTATTGTTTTGGCGGCTCCTGTTACATCTTGGCCGTTAATTTTTATATAGTCGCCCCTGTTTACTATTTTTACATCAAATTCTTTTTCTATTTTTTTAACATTTCTGTCAAACTGTCCGAAAACAGCCGAAATTTCGCTGTTTTCAACAGAAAATACTGCTTCGTTTTCCACTAATTATTTTCACCTCGTAAAGTATCGTTATTATATTCAACCGGGTTTTCAGAGCCTATTTTTTGCGAAACCGTAAGTATGGCAGTATAAATAAAGCTGTCACCCTGTATTTCGCCGCTTATTTTTTCATCTGTTACATAGGATTCAATGCCGAAAAGCTCTTCTTCCTTAGCCTCAAGATAATCTCTGGCTTTTTCTGCGGCCTGTTCCTGAGTAATACGCTCCAATACGGTTTCGTACTCCTTAATGTTATATACCCTTACCGAAAAAGGCACTTTATAGTCACCTATTTTTAAACTAAGGTCACTGAAAAGCTCTTTATCATAATTATTATATCCATCATCCAGCCCAAATTCTTTTTTTTGGCCTAGAAATTCTATTTCAACTCTTTTGGTGCTCCTGCCGGTATATTGTTTGCTTTTTTGGTTTAAATTAACCTCTAAAGTAAGCTTATGCACTGTTTGTGCGCGTATGTAGGCTTCGGCTTTAACATACTTTTCGCCTTTAACCTCGTCACCGTCTTTTATCTCAAGCCTGCCGGAAACAAGCACATCGCCTTTTTTAACCACATCGCCAGTTCTAACAAGCGGTGTTCCGCTTATAACGGTTATATTTTCTATTATTCCGTTCATATCGGATATTATATCACATGCGTATGAGTTATCAATAATTTTGGTTTCCGGTATAGTTTCTGCAACTGAAATTACAGCCTGAGTACCTTTAACACTTACAGAAGCCCAGCTTATATCCTTAAAATTAGCAATTATCATTTCTGCGGCCTTAGTTTGATTTATATCTTTTTTTAAGGCTCCCGGATAAATGCCGTTTTGCTCACAGAACTTTTTTATATCTTCAGTAGGCACTCTGTAATTTCCATCTACACTTACAGTCCATACAAAGCCGGATAAAAAATAAAGCAATACCGCAAATATAAGCACACCTAAAGCGTAAGCCTTCCTTTTTCTTACTTTTCTAATTAAAACCGGAAGACCTTTATACTTTATTATCTCGGTACGGCAGCCGCTTCTTCTGGAAATTTCTTTCAGCTCATCAGCATCTTTTATGTCGGCTTTTATATAATATGATTTTCCGTCGTTTTTTATATCCCATAGGTCTATGCCGTAATATGATGTCATATTTATAAACTTACCGGCGGAAAGGCCCGACGCCTTTATAATAACATATCCTTTCAAATAATTCCATACAGGTGAGAACATATTTCAACAGCCTCCTTAATTAAAGGCGTTTTTATTCAACAAACGAAAAAGCGCTGATAACGCCTGTAACCGTTACGCACTGGGAATTCATGTATCTTATATCCAGTCCGCTGCCGTCAATTTTTAATACGCCGCAGGCAGTGCTGAGAGTTATTTTTTCAGTGGAATATTCTACAACACCGCCGTAATTTTCTATTATCATATCTTCCTGTCCTGTTAAAGTAATAACCGGCAGAGCACTGACAGCCTCCGCAGGAAGCTCAAATGCATCGGCAAAAGTTTTTCTTATGCTTCTGGCCAATTAAATCACGCCTTTTTTATTCCTTCCTTTAAATTTATGCCGCTCATTCCCTCCTGATACCTTAGATTAGTTAATTAAAATAAAGCACAAAAAAACAGGCTTGGCCAAAACCAATATGGTGCCAAACCTGTTTTTTAATTAAATAGTAAATATTGTTTAAGAAAGCTTTTTTAAAATATTAAATCATGTCTGCTTAAAGTAATGCCGAGTTTATTAAACTTAGCATTTTCGGCCGCTTATGCCGTTTATACCCATTATGCCCCTGTATTTGGCAACTGTTCTTCTGGATATGTCAACACCCATTGCCAGCAGCTCATCTGCTATTTTTCTGTCACTTAAAGGCGCCGATTTATCCTCGTTATCAATAAGTTTTTTAATCATCGCCTGTATTTTTTCCTGCGTCAGACCTTGTCCAAAAGCCTCGGCAGCTGCCTGCCTGAAAAAGTAATTAAGCGGATAAACCCCATGCCTGCACTGTATGTATTTACCCCTTGCGGTACGGCTTACAGTTGATTCATGTATGCCGGCATCACACGCTATATCATTTAACGTAAGGGGTTTTATATAGCCTTCCCCTTTATCGAAAAATTCCGTTTGTTTATGCACAATGGCATTTATAATGTTATAAAGTGTTTCCTGCCTTCTTGAAATACATTTTACAACCCACTGGGCCTGACGTATTTTGGAATAGACAAACTCCTTTGCCTCGCCTTCGCCTTCACCCTTAATTATATCTTTATAAAATCCGCTTATGTTAACTGCCGCAGAAAAAGAATCGTTAAGTGTTATGGTATACTCTCCGTTTTTGCCTGTAACTACGGCATCAGGCACTATATACTCAACACTTCCTCGGGATACAAAACCACTGCCCGGCTTTGGATTAAGTGTTTTAATTATGCCTACGGCAGCACTTATCTCCTCAAGCGGAGCCTTAATTTTTTTAGCTATAAGCTGAAGCTGGTTTTTGCCTACTAAAGCAAGATAGTTTTCCACAATGCTGTTTAAAACATCGTTTTCTATATTAAGCCTTTGAATTTGAAGCATTAAACATTCCGATAAGTTTCTGGCGCATACTCCGGCAGGCTCAAGACTCTGCACGGTTTTAACAGCATTTTCCGCCTCGCTTTCTGTTATATTAAGGCTTTTTGCTATCTGTTCATTTGTCTGCCTTAAATATCCGGACTCATCAAGACAGCCGGCTATAAAATCACATACCGCCATTTCTTTTTTAGGTATTTTAAGTACGTTTATCTGGCTTATAATAAATTCCGTAAGACTCTCTTCCGTACTCTGGCGGAATTTCCACATATCGTTTTCGTCCTCGTCGTCTTTTTCCTCAGAATAGTACATTCTGTTTTGCTCATCAGAGGAGTCAAGGTACTCTATTTTCCTTTTTAATATGTCCGCAGGCGGTTCATCGTCGTATTTATTTTTAACCTCAAGCACAGGGTTTTCCTCTGTAAGGGTATTTATGTAGTCCATAAGCTCAGTTGTGCTCATCTGTAGTATTGTTGTTGACTGAAGCATTTTCTGGCTCATAAGCAGTTTTTGAGTTGTGTTAAGCACAAGATTCACATTCTACACCTCCCGTGGATATATTTATTATACTACCTATCGCCCCCGCCGCCAACTGATTAAACCTAAAATTGAGCAAAATAAAACTTTATTCGACAAATTATGACTTGCCGGGTTTGTTATTATAAGTGAAACTGTTTTTCAAGTACATAAATTTCCGTTTACATTATGATAAAAAAATAGTAAACTCATATTTAGGAACACTACTTAATTATACATATAAAATAAATCAATAAAAAATTTCAAAAAAATACAAAAATATGTTGTTGGATATGTGTTTTTGTATTAAAATAGAAATGTTGATTATAAGCTGGGCTTGGTTTGGTTGGACGTACCTTTCTATGCCGCGGCTTATGCAGTTATAATATTTTTAACCTTATATTCTTTACACTTTTCATGTGTAAAAATCACAAGAACAGAGGGGGATAATATGCAAACTTTAACGTTCAAACGTGGAGTACATCCGCCAGATGGCAAAGCTCTTACACAGGACAAAGCCATTAAGGTTATACTCCCAAAGGAAAATTCCGAATTGTTTTTCCCAATGTCACAGCACATCGGTGCCCCATGTGAGCCATGCGTCCAGAAAGGAGACTATGTAAAGGTAGGTCAGAAAATCGGCGAAGCAAAAGCCTTCATCTGCTCACCTATTTTCTCAAGTATATCCGGCGAAGTTACTGATATCAGACCTGTACTTACTCCTGGCGGCGCAAAAAGCCTTGCCGTAGTTATTAAAAACGACGGTAAAATGACAGAGTACGAGGGCATGCAGGGCGGAGATTATACTCAGATGACAAATGAGGAAATAATCGCCGCAATTAAAAACGGCGGTGTAGTAGGTCTCGGCGGTGCCGGATTCCCTACACATGTAAAATTAGCTCCGCCTCCTGGAACAAAAATTGATTATGTTCTTGTAAACGGTGCAGAGTGCGAGCCTTACCTTACATGCGACTACCGTCTTATGCTTGAACAGCCTGAAAGACTTATTAAAGGTCTTCAGATAGTTCTTAAGCTTCATCCTAACGCAAAAGGCGTTATAGGTATTGAGGATAACAAACCTGAGGCTATTAAGCTTCTCAGTGAAATGGTAAAAGACATACCAAACATTGAAGTAGCTTCACTTCAGAAGAAATTCCCTCAGGGCTCAGAAAAACACCTTATTTACGCTATTACAAAAAGAGAAGTTCCTTCAGGTGCTCTTCCTGCTTCTGTAGGCTGTATAGTAGATAACGTTGACACTATTATCAGCATATACAATGCCGTAGCAGAAGGCAGACCTATAATGAGAAGAGTAGTTACAGTAACAGGCGGCGCTCCTGCAAACCCTGGTAACTACCAGATTCGTGTAGGTATGACATTTAAAGACCTTATGGAACAGATAGGCGGCTTTAAAGTAGAGCCAGCTAAAATGATAGCCGGCGGCCCTATGATGGGACCTACTATGTATACTCTTGATGTTGCAACAACAAAAACATCATCAGCCCTTCTTTGCCTTACACCGGCTGAGGCGTATATTCCGCCTGAGAGAAACTGTATCCGCTGTGCTAAATGTGTTGAGCACTGTCCAATGGGCCTTCAGCCATTTATGCTTAACCAGTTTGCAATCAGAGGCGATGGCGAAGCTTTTGTAGCTAACCATGGTCTTGACTGCATCGAGTGCGGAAGCTGCTCATATGAATGTCCAGCTAAGAGACAGCTTGCTCAGTCCATTAGAGCCACAAAGAAAATAGAAGCCGGCAAAAAAGCAGCGGCAGCAGCGGCAGCAAGAGCCAAAGCTGAAGCTGAAAAGAAAGCCGCAGAAGCTAAGAAGTAATTAAGGGGGAGAAAAAATAATGGATAATATAGTAGTATCGTCAACCCCTCACGTCCGTTCCAGTGAATCAGTACAGAGCATTATGCGTGATGTAATAATCGCTCTTGTTCCTGCTACAGTGATGGGTATTGTATTTTTCGGTATTAAGGCGCTCCTTCTTATCGCTATTTCAGTAGCATCAAGCGTTTTCTTTGAGTTCCTTTATCAGAAAATAATGAAGAAAACCGTTACAATAGACGATTTGAGTGCCGTAGTTACAGGTCTTCTTCTTGCGCTTAACTTACCAGTTGGCGCAAGCTGGTGGATGCCTATTGTAGGAAGCGCATTTGCTATTATAATTGCAAAACAGCTTTTCGGCGGTATCGGCCAGAACTTTGTTAACCCAGCTCTTATTGCCAGAGCATTCCTTTTAGCATCATATCCTACAGCCATGACAACATGGACAGTAGACGGTGTTACAACAGCTACACCTTTAGCCCTTCTTAAAACATTAAAAGATGGCGCTGCTGTATCAGACCTTGGCCTTCCTACACTTACACAGGTAGTAACAGGTTCAGGTATCGGCGGATGTATAGGTGAGACATGCGCTATAGCTCTTGTAATCGGTTTTATTTATCTTTTAGTAAGAAAAGTAATTACATGGAGAATTCCTGTTATTTACATAGCAGTAGTATTTATACTTACAGCTGTTTTCGGCAGATATGGCACAAGAATGCCTGTATACGAAATATTCACAGGCGGTCTTTTCCTTGGAGCAATATTCATGGCTACAGACTACACCACATCTCCTATGACAGCTAAAGGTCAGATAATATTCGCTTGTCTTTGCGGTCTTATCACATACCTTATCAGAGTATATGGCGGTTATCCGGAAGGCGTTTCATACTCAATACTTATTTCTAACCTTGCTGTTCCTCTTATTGACAGATTTACAGTAGGCAAGATATTTGGCGCACTTCCAAAAACAAAGGAGGCGAAGAAAGCATGAAACAGATAACAACACCTGCAATTAGATTGTTTGTAATATGTTTTGTATGTGCACTTTGCCTTGGTATTTGTTCAGAGGTTACAAAGGCACCTATAGCTGCTCAGGCTAAGAAAACACAGGATGAGGCTATGGCAGCTGTTCTTCCTGACGCACAGTTTGAGGAAATAGCAGACGCTCCTTTATCCGGTACAGTAACAGGCGTTACATTAGGTAAAGATTCAAGCGGCAATATAATGGGCTATGTTGTAAGCTGCACAACAAGCAGTTTCGGCGGCGGCATGCAGATGATGGTAGGCGTTGATACAACAGGCACAGTAACAGGCGTTAGAATACTTTCTCACTCAGATACACCAGGTCTTGGTGCCCTTGCTACAAGCCCAGACTTTTATGAGCAGTACACAGGCATGAGCGGTACTCTTGCCGTTGATAAAGACGGTGGTCAGGTTAAATCAATCACAAGTGCCACTATCACATCAAGAGCTGTCACAGTAGGCGTTAACGACGCTATTACTTGGGTAGCAGAAAACGGAGGTGCACAGTAATGAGTAAAAACCTTAAGGTTTTAAGAGATGGTATTTTATTCGATAACCCTGTTCTTATTCAGGTTGTCGGTATGTGCGCCACTCTTGCAACATCAACAAGCATTATAAACGGTTTAGGAATGGGTCTTTCAACAACAGCCGTTCTTTTAGGTTCAAACGTTGTTATTTCACTTCTTCGTAAGTTTATACCAGACACCGTTCGTATACCTTGCTTTATCGTAGTTATCGCGTCATTCGTTACAATAGTACAGCTTCTCTTACAGGCATACTTACCTGCAATTAATGACGCCCTTGGTCTTTTCATACCTCTTATAGTTGTTAACTGTATAATCCTTGCCAGAGCTGAGGGCTTTGCTTCTAAAAACGGTATTATCCCATCATTCTTTGATGGTTTAGGCAATGGTCTTGGATTTACATTGGTTCTTGCCATTATGGGTGCTGTTCGTGAACTTCTTGGTTCAGGTACAATACTTGGAATGACAATTATGCCGGAAGCTTTCCCTAAGACACTTCTTATGATAATGGCTCCTGGCGCGTTCTTCACACTTGGTATCTTCATGGCTATATTCAAACACTGTGTAGCTAGCAGAAAACCAGTTGAGGAAGAAGAATAATAGGAGGGGAAAAAATGCGATTAATATTATTGTTATTAGCAGGAATATTTGTAAATAACTACATATTCTCACAGTTCTTAGGCATCTGTCCTTTCCTTGGTGTTTCTAAAAAGGTTGAGACAGCAGCCGGCATGGGTATTGCCGTTATTTTCGTTATAGTTCTTGCCTGCGCAGCTACATGGCTTATTTACAACCTTATTCTTGTTCCACTTGGACTTGAATATCTTTATAATATTGCGTTCATCCTTGTTATTGCTGCTCTTGTTCAGTTTATCGAGATGTTTATTAAGAAGAGCTCGCCTTCCCTTTATCAGGCGCTGGGCGTTTACCTTCCTCTTATAACAACAAACTGTGCAGTTTTAGGATGTGCTGTTACAAACATGCAGAATGGCTACAACTTTATTGAGGCCATTGTAAACGGTATCGGTGGTGCCGGCGGTTTCGCTTTTGCAATTATACTTTTTGCTGGTATCCGTGAAAGAATTGCTTACAACGATATCCCTAAGTCATTTGAAGGATTCCCTCTTGCCCTTATAGGTGCAGGACTTATGTCAGTTTCCTTCTTAGGCTTCTCGGGATTAATCAAACTTTAATCAGGGAGGGAACTAAATAATGGAAATCATTAATGTAGTAACTGCAGTTGCCAGCATTTCCGGTTTAGGCGTTGTATTCGGCGGCTTCCTTGGTTATGCTTCTAAAATATTCGCAGTAGAAGAAGACCCTAAGGTAGGAGAAATAATGTCAGTTCTTCCTGGCGCTAACTGCGGTGGTTGCGGTTATCCTGGCTGTTCAGGCTGTGCTACAGCTATTGCTGAAGGCAAGGCTCCTGTTAATGCCTGCCCTGTAGGCGGCTCAAAAGTAGCTAATAAAATAGCTGCTATAATGGGTGTTGAGGCCGGCGATGCTGAACCTCAGACAGCATTTGTTAAATGTAACGGTACTTGCTCAAACGCTAAGAGCAAATACACATACGAAGGTATTTCAGACTGTGTATTCGCTTCCCAGCTTGCAGGCAGCGGCTCAAAGGGCTGTACTTATGGCTGTCTTGGCCTTGGTACTTGCGTAAATGTATGTGACTTTGGTGCTTTATCTATAGTAGACGGCATAGCTGTTGTAGATGAAGAAAAATGCGTATCCTGTGGTAAATGTATTAAAGCTTGCCCTAAAGGACTTATCGCTTTCAAACCAAAATCAAAGAAAACAGCTGTTAGATGTAACTCTAAAGACGCTGGTAAAGAAGTTATTGCTAACTGCTCAACTGGATGTATCGGCTGTAAGATATGCGAAAAGAACTGTAAGTTCGACGCTATCCATGTAGAAAACAATGTAGCTGTTATTGATTACTCAAAATGTAAAGACTGCGGTCTTTGCGCTATGAAGTGTCCAAAACATGCTATTAAGAACGAAAGAGTAGAAGCTATGGCTGCTAAGAAAGCTGCTGAAGAAGCTGCTGCAAAGGCTGCCGCTCCTGCTGCTGAGGCTCCAAAAACAGACGACGCTCCAAAGAGTGAAGAATAATTACTAAAATTAAAAAGACGGGTTTTTACCCGTCTTTTTTTATTTCTTTTATAGCCATATAATAAACAGGCGCCTGATTTAGCGCCTGTTAAAAACTTTATAAAATATAAGTATATGCTATGCGGATTTTAAATATATCATCAATAACTAATTAAAACTTGGCAAACCTCTCTCCATAGTCCTTGCACTCACTGCCGGAAGGCGCACCGTTTACCATAAGGCCTTCGTCAAAAAGCGCGGCACCTCTTGAAGATGCGTCCTCGGCCCAGCTTCTCATCCACTGACCGTCACCCCAGCCGTATGAGCCAAATATGGCAATCTTTTTGCCTGATATGTTTATACTGCTGTAAAAAGGCTCAAACTCACTTTCTTCCAAAACCTCATCACCCATGGCCGGGCAGCCTAAAGCTATTTTGGAATAATCGGCTATATTACCTTTAAAATCAGATACATTGTAAAGCTCGCAGTCCATTCCGCCTGCTTTAATTCCGTCACAAATCTCGTTAGCCATAGCCTCTGTGTTTCCGCTGCCGCTCCAATAAATTACCGCCGCTTTTTCCATTATTATATTCCTCCTTAAATTATATATTAATCAGGCCGCCGATATAATGCTTTTTACCGGTACGCCCGCTTTTGCCAAATTCAAATAGCTGTCACGTATTTTTTTGTATGAATTAAACAGCTCCACAGCTCTGGATTCGTTAGTATATACTTTCCAGCAACCGCAAAATTTATAGTTTTTACCTTCATTAACTATAAACTCAAATACGTCGTCTTTTGGATAACCAAAGAAAAATCCTATTTCATGCGGAAAACCTTTGTTTTCATTTATCCTAACCTTTAAAAAGTTAATCATATCTGTTATACTGCTTTCTGGCGGATACCCGCATTTTAATAAAAACGCCTTAACATTTGAGTCGCTTATTATTTCTTTAATCAGCTTCGCGTTATAAACAAAAACATGTACCTTATCGGCTAAAGCATATAAAAACCGCATTTTAAGGCCTTTTGCCGAAAGCAGTTTGCAGTATGTGCAAAAGTCATCCCTCACACTGCAAGCCAATTTTATTGGTATTGAAAACATATTAGACGCTTTTAAACCGCTTATAACAGGCGAAGCATGCACAATAAGCTGTTCCTCAAAGTAAGACATAAATAAACACCTCCATCATTAGCTTTAAATAATTTATATTAGCCTTAACTAACTATATGAATAGTATCATTTTATTTTTTATTTGTCAACACACATTAAGGATAATATTTTTCATTAATTAACAATAATTTGTCTACAGTTTTTAATGCTTTGCATAGGTATATTAATAGCTTACAGCAGTTTTTATAATATTTTTTTAATGTATTAAATCCTATTGAATATTTACGGCTTTTCTATTAAAATAGCTATTGAGTAAAACTCGGGCCGGAGGTAGACTATGAGGAAACTACAAAACAAAAACACACTTGTTCTTATACTGCTTCTTATAGCTGGCGTTGTATTGGGCGGATTTATAGGGGATTTATTTGGCAGAGTCCCTTCTTTTTCGTGGCTGGGCTACGGTAAATCATTCGGCATTACATCGCCTTTTGTTCTCGACATAGGTGTTATTGTTTTACAGTTTGCTTTTACTGTTAAAATAACTATAGCCGGTCTGATAGGCTTTTTTATAGCCGCTGTAATATATAAATTTTTATAAGTGGCTTATAGGAATTTTATTTTTATTTAAACAAACAAGGAGACGGTATTATGTATAAAATTATTCTCGCTTCGCAATCTCCAAGAAGACGCCAGATACTTGAAAGGCTTTCTGTTCCGTTTGAGGTTATTCCAAGCGGCGCTAAAGAATATATGGAACTTGAGCAGTCACCTTACGAATGGGTAAAAATACTTTCCCACCGCAAGGCATCGGCTGTAGCGGAAAATATAGAAGGCCCAGCTGTTATAATAGGTGCTGATACTGTAGTTACCTATTTAGGTAAAATATTAAATAAACCACAGAACAACGATGAGGCGGCTTCAATGCTTCGCCTTCTTAGCGGCAAAAACCATACTGTTTATACTGGTTTAACTCTGTTTTTTATAGACGAAAACGGTAACCGTGAGTATGAATCATTTGTTGACGCTACTGAGGTTTGCTTTAACCCTATTTCTACAGAAGAAATAGAAAAATACCTTTCTACAGGGGAATACAGCGATAAAGCCGGCGGATACGCTATACAGGGCAAAGCTTCTATATTTATAGACCACATTAAAGGAAGTCCTGAAACTGTAATAGGTCTTCCGGTATCTATATTATATAAAGCACTTAAAGACCATGGCATTGATATAACCGATTATTGGAAATAATTAGTTTTTAGAGCGGAAAACAGCTGTTTTCCGCTTTTTTTATTCTTAAATTTAAAATTTACTATTGAATTTTACAAAATCTATTATAAAATTTAATATGCGGTAAAAAATCAAATATCTGAATTTAATGCATAAAAAAACCAGTATTATGAATCATAATTATTAAATTAAAGTTGTGTATTTTAACAATTAATGTATAAATTGTTAAATTACTTTTAAGCTTTTGCGTCAAAACGGTGTTGCTATTGAAAAACAAATTTTTTAGAGTTATTATATTAGTATGGTATTTTATACAGATTTGTAAATAATCTCTAATTACTTTCTAACTACTTAATAAACAAACACCGACAATTTAAATCTACAAATCACCCACAGGAGGAATTTGAATGTTTGCACGAGATATGGGAATCGACCTTGGAACAGCTAATACCCTTGTATATGTTAAAGGCAAAGGAATAGTTGTAAATGAGCCATCGGTTGTAGCTATAAATACACTTACAAAAGAAGTTCTGGCAGTTGGTAACGAAGCCAAAGAAATGATTGGCCGTACACCTGGAAATATAGTGGCAATACGCCCTATGAAAGACGGCGTTATTGCTGACTTTGATATAACACAAGCAATGCTTAGATATTTTATAGATAAGGCATACGCCCGCTCTATGTTTGGGCCTAAACCAAGAGTTGTTATTTGTGTGCCTTCCGGCGTTACAGAAGTTGAAAAACGTGCTGTTATGGAGGCTTCAGTTGCCGCCGGTGCAAAAAGCAACGACGCTTACCTTATTGAAGAGCCTATGGCGGCTTCAATAGGCGCTGGACTTCCTGTTGAGGAGCCTACAGGAAGCATGGTTGTAGATATTGGCGGCGGCACAAGTGAAGTAGCTGTTATATCCCTTGGCGGAATAGTTACAAGTACATCACTTCGTGTTGCTGGTGATGAAATAGACTCTTATATAATAGGATATATTAAACGTGAATATAGTCTTGCTATAGGCGAAAGAACAGCTGAGGAGATTAAAATAACTATAGGCTGTGCTTTTCCTAAGCCAGAAGAAGAAAGCATGGACATCCGCGGACGCGACCTTGTATCCGGCCTTCCTAAAACAATAACAATCACATCAAACGAGATACTCTCGGCTATATCTGAGCCTATAACAGCCATTATAGACTGTATTAAACAGACTCTTGAGGCTACACCGCCTGAGCTTGCCGCAGATATTATGGAATTTGGCATAACTCTTACAGGCGGCGGCGCACTGCTCTCCGGCCTTGACCAGCTTATAACAAACGAAACAGGCATGCCGGTACACATAGCCAACGAGCCTTTAAATTGTGTTGTACTTGGTACAGGCATTGTGCTTGAGCACATAGATACATTGCGCAAAGTCCTTGTTTCCCCTAAAAAACTCAGAATGTAACAAGGAGTGCTAAAGAGTGAATTTTTTTAACACTTATAAAAAACAAATTTTATATTTGGTAATAGCCTTGCTTGTAATTCTTGCCTTTTTTACCGTAGGCAGAAAAAGCAAGGCTACGCCTATAGATAATATATTAGGCTTTATAGTTACACCAGCACAGAATATATCTACCAGTGTAAGCTCATGGTTTTCCGATAAAATTTCATCATTTAAAGACGAAACGGATATTGCGGCGGAAAACGAGGAGTTAAAAGCACAGGTAGAACTTTTGGAAGCCGAAAACAAGCGCCTTTCAATGTACGAAGATGAAAACAAACGTCTTTCAGCGCTTTTGGATATATCCCAAAAGTACCCTGACTATGAAACAACCGGCACAAATGTAATTGCAAAAGACCCGGGCAACTGGTTCCTTACATTTACTATAGATAAAGGCACAAAAGACGGTTTAGCACCGGATATGGCCCTTACCGATGCCGGCGGACTTGTAGGCAGAATAACTGAATGCGGATATATTTACTCTAAAGTTGAGTCTATACTGGATAGCCGTTCTTCTGTTTCGGCTATGAGCCTTAGAACAGGCGATTTAGGTGTAGTTAAGGGTGATTATACCCTTATGAACGACGGACTTTGTAAAATGGAATATATCGACGCCGAAAGTGAAATAATGAAAGGCGACGAGATAGTTACATCTTACTTAAGCGATATCTACCCTTCGGGCATTACTATTGGCTATGTTAAGGAAGTAGTAACTGATGAAAACGGCCTTACAAAATATGCCGTTATAGAGCCGTCAGTTGATTTTAAGCATATATCAACACTGCTTGTAATTACAGACAGTTTTGCACAGACTACTCCTTTACCTGAAGAAAATAAACAGCAAGAAATACCTCAGCAGGCTTCTTCGGCAGATGCACAAAATCAGTCAGCAGGTGATGAATAATGAAAAGAGCCGTTATTATATTTATAATACTGCTTTTTAACTTGATTTTTCAAAGCACAATATTGCAGTATTTTAGAATTAACTCAGTTATACCAAATACGGCTCTTGCCGTTATAATATCAATAGCCCTTTTAAGGGGCCGTCTTGAAGGCTGTTTAACAGGCTTTGGCGCCGGTATACTTCAAGACATATTTTTCGGCAATTCGTTGGGCTACTATGCCCTTTTAGGCGTTTTAAGCGGTTACATAGCCGGACGGTTTAACCACAATTACTACAGGGAAAACTATGCCCTGCCTGTTTTTCTTTGTTTTACAGGCACATTAATATACGAAAGCGCTGTATTTTTTACGGGCGCGTTTTTCGACGGATATTTAAACTATTTCTATTTTTTAGTTAATATTATACTGCCTGAAGCCGTATATACCGCCGTTGTAGCTATAGTAATTTACCGCCTGCTTTTTTCAATAAACGACAGAATAGAAAAATCCGAGAAATATAAACGCAAGCTTTTTAGTATTAAATAAAAATTTATGGTGAATAAAATTTATGAAAAGATTCTTTGAACGCATAAGCGAATTTACCAAAAGCCGTATATTTATAATGCTTTCAGGCGTATTTGTACTTTTTACATTTATAGTAATACGCCTTTTTGTTCTGCAAATAGTTCATGGCGAAACTTATCAGCAGGACCTTAAAACAAGCATAATGCAGAATATAACCATCCCTGCCTCACGCGGCATGATTTACGATAGGTACGGCCGTCCTCTCGCTGTAAACGAGGCGGCTTTTTCTATAAAATTCGATGACAGTGTAACTGCGCCTTTAGCTAACCGCTCAAAGTCTGTGCTGGATTTTGTAAAATCTAACGGCGATAAGATAGCCGATACACTGCCTATAACCAAAACTACTCCAAGAAGCTTTACTTTTGCTTCTGAAGAGGAAGAAACAGCATGGAAACAATCAATAGGTTTAGGCAAAAAACAATTAAAATATACGGCTGACGAGCTTTATGATTACTTTTTAGAAGAATACCAAGTTCCGGACGGCCTTACTGAAGACGAGGAGCGCAAGTTTATAAATTTAAGCATAAGCTGTTCTGATAAAAACTTAATGATACTTTCACTTATAGATATTTTAAACGCCAATGGCGAAACAATAAGTGATGACCTGCCTATAAGCCAAACAAAGCCTTATGAGTTTTTGTTCGACGGCAATGAGTCAAAAGAACAGTCATTTAAACAAAGCATAGCTATGGATGAGGACCAGTATGACTATACGGCAGATGAAACTGTGGAATATTTAATAGACTTTTTTGAGATTCCTCAGTGTCTTTCCGATGATATAAAACGCGATGCCATAGCAATACGCTATTCCCTTTATTTAATGCGTTACAGAAAATACCAGCCTATAACAGTGGCTATTAATGTTAAAGACGAAACTGTAGCTTCTATTGAGGAAAATAACGGCAAGTTCCCGGGTGTTACAATATACACCGACTCGTTAAGGGAATACCCTGACGGTGAGTATTTTTCAAACATAATAGGCTATATAGGTAAAATTAACGATACAGAATATGAGAAATTCAAAGAATACGGCTATACAGCTAACGACATTATAGGCAAAATAGGCGTTGAAAACCTTTATGAGCTGGATTTAAGAGGTGAAGACGGCGAAAGCCTTGTAGAAGTAGACGCTTCCGGCCGCAGAATAAATACAATTGAAACAAAAGAACCTGTTTCCGGCAGTAATGTATTTTTAACTATAGACAAAAAGCTCCAAATAGCGGCTTATGATTATCTTGAAGAAGCTTTGGCACAGACACTTATAAATAAGCTTCAAGCCGTAAGCTCAAAAGATAATCCAATTTCTTTAAAAGAACTTTTTATATCCATGGTAAACAGCAATAACATATCACTTAGTAAAATATATTCAGCACAAGACGGTGTTTCTAAAAATATATACGATATGATTAAAGAACAGTATCCTGACTTTGATACAGCATCCGATGACGCGTCAGATACGGCAAAGCTTGTTATAACTTCCGGCATAGAAACCGGCGCCATATCCACAAGGGATATGACTCTGCTTCTTTTTGAACAGGGTACACTTACAGGCGATGAAGAATATATAAACAGCATAAAAAACGGCAGCCGTTCACCTCTTTCAGTTATAATAGAAAAACTTGAAAGCCGTGAGCTTCACCCGTATCAAACAAACCTTGACCCTTGCACCGGCTCAGTTGTAGTATCAAGCGTAGATACCGGCGAGGTATTGGCTCTTGTTACTTACCCGTCTTACGACAGCAACAGGCTTGTTAATAACTTTGATAACGAATACTACAATCAGTTATTAAACGACCCTACAACACCTCTTGTAAACCGCCCGCTTAAGCAGAAAAAAGCTCCGGGCTCAACATTTAAAATGGTAACAGCTATAGCCGGACTTGAAACAGGCGTTATTTCGCCTTTAAGTACCATTCGCGACTTAGGCAGCTTTACAAAAGCTGGTACACCTTATGCTAAGTGCTGGAGCTATACCAGTGGATATACCCACGGATTTATAAATGTTTCGGAAGCATTGGAAGTTTCATGTAACTACTTCTTTTACGAAACAGCTTACCGCCTTGGCAACAGCGATGAAGGCACAACTGAAGAAGGCATTGCTAAACTTAACGAATACATGGAAGCATTTGGCCTTAATACCGTTTCCGGTATAGAGCTTGAAGAAAGCGAGTCCAATATGGCTTCACCTGAATATAAAGAGGAAACAATAAAGTGGCAGAATCCTGACGCAACAACAAGCCAGACCCGCTGGACAGACGGCGATACAATAAGGGCAGCTATAGGTCAGTCTGTAAACAACTTTACACCAGCTGTTATGACAAAATATATCGCTACCCTTGCAAACGGCGGCACACGCTATAAATACCACATAATAGATAAAGTTCAGGCATCTAACGGTGAAGTAACACTTCAAAAAGAACCTGAAATTGAGCAGCAGATAGAAATTGCACAAGAAAACCTTGAAGCCGTATATGAAGGCATGCTTCTTGTTACAAACGGCCCTAAAGGAACACTTAGAACAGTATTCCGTGATTTCCCTGTTAATGTAGCCGCTAAATCCGGTACAGCTCAGGAAAGCCTTTCAAGAAGCTCACATACTTGGTTTGTAGGCTTTGCACCATATGAAGACCCACAGATAGCCGTAACAGTTATGATACCTTTCGGTGAGGCGTCATCATCTCCTGCCGCCGTTGTAGGAAGGAATATTATTGGTGAATATATGGGCTTAAACTATACGCCTGAAAACAGCTATATGGATGTTTCTTTAGCAGAATAAAACAAAAAGTAAACCTGTGCCTCAAAATGACCTAAAACTTGCAGTTATTTGACAATAACAGTATAATATAAACAAATATATTACGGAGGAGATTTCAAATATGATTACTTTTGTAACGGATAACGAGAAAAAAAATTCTCCCCTTGAGGATGAAAGTCCTGATATAGGTCTTAGTCAAAAGGGGCAGCCTGTTGAAAAAATAATCGAGCAGGCCGAGGCGGAAAATGAGGCGCAGTCAAATGGCGAAAACTCCAAAGACAGCAAAGCACAGAGCGTTACAGAGGAAAAAATAAAAGACATAATAGAAAAAGAGTTTTCAATAACAGAGCATACAGCCAAATTCCATAAAGGCAACCTTAGAAATGGTATGTCTATGGAATTTGACGGAAGCCTTGTAATATTAGGCGATGTTAATCCCGGTGCCGAGGTAAAAGCCACAGGAAACATACTTATATTAGGCGCTTTAAAGGGCATAGCTCATGCAGGATGCAAGGGCAATACTGACGCTTTTGTATTTGCCTTAAGCCTTATACCTGTTCAGCTTAGAATAGGAAATATTATTACAAGATTTCCTGACGGCGATTCTAAAGTAAACCGCAAGCCGGAGTATGCTTATGTGGAGGACGGAAAAATATACGTTTCTCCTTTCGAATAATTATGCCGTTTTTGTGTATCTTTTTATAGGGTTATGTATATTATATTGTAAAAAACAATCGAATTTTAATATTTATTTTTAAAATTTGCTAAAAAAAACTAATGCAAAATATTTACATATTTGTTAATATAGATTTATATAGAATTATTTGTAAATAATAAACCTAAATATTTGATTTTAATCAGAACTTGGCAATATAAGCTTAAAATGCTGGGAGGATAACAAATGGGAGAAGTAATAGTTATAACAAGCGGAAAAGGCGGTGTTGGCAAAACAACAACTTCCGCCAATTTAGGCTGCGGCCTTGCAATAGCAGGCAAAAAAGTAGCACTTGTAGACGCTGATATCGGCCTTAGAAACTTAGATGTTGTAATGGGCCTTGAAAACAGAATAGTATACGACCTTGTTGATGTTGTAGAAGGAAAATGCAGACTTAAACAGGCCCTTATTAAGGACAAGCGCTATGCCGGACTTTATCTTCTGCCGGCGGCTCAGACAAGGGACAAAGATGCCGTTTCTCCTGAGCAGATGCAGAAACTTTGCGAAAACCTTAAAGAAGAAGAATTTGATTACATAATTATCGACTGCCCTGCCGGCATAGAACAAGGCTTTAAAAATGCCATAGCCGGAGCTGACCGTGCCCTTGTAGTTACTACACCTGAAGTATCGGCAGTTAGGGACGCCGACAGAATAATAGGCCTTCTTGAGGCCAACGAGCTTACAAGCCCTTCACTTATACTTAACCGTGTAAGACCTGATATGGTAGACAGGGGCGATATGATGAGTATAGACGATGTAACCGAAATACTTGCCATAGACATAATAGGTGTAGTGCCTGATGATGAATCTATAGTAGTACAGACAAATAAAGGCGAGCCTGCTGTAACAGTTGAAAGCTCAAAAGCCGGCCAAGCTTACCGCAACATAACACAGCGTATATTAGGCAATGATGTGCCTTTAATGGAATTTAAACAGGAAGAAACTTTCATGAACAAGCTTAAAAAATTATTCCATAAAGGCTGATTTTAAATGCCTTATGCCATAAAACAAAATCCCCGATTAGCCATAATTTTTCGGGATTTATATCGTTTTCGACAGGAGTGATTTAAAATGGATCTGTTTGATTTGTTCGGTTTTCTTAAAAAGAAAGAACCTTCCTCCGGTACAGTGGCTAAAGACAGGCTTAAGCTTGTTCTTGTTCATGACCGCGTAAATTGTTCGTCACAGGTACTGGAAATGCTTAAAGGTGATATTATAAAAGTAATATCCAACTATATGGAAATAGACGAAGATGAGCTTGATATTAACATCACTCAGACACGTTCCGAAGATAATTCTGGTACTGTTCCCGTACTTTACGCCAATATTCCTATCAAGAGTATGCGAAGGAATGCTAATTAAAAGAGAGTAAATTCAGGCAGACTGGCTAAAGGGCTCAGCCTGCCTTTTAATATCGGAGAATACAAATGCGTTTAAAAAGATTTAAAAACCTTGACTGGTGGCTTATAGGTGCCGTAATAGCCCTTTCAATATTCGGCATAATCTGTATAGGCTCAGCAACACATATTAACTTAGGTGAAAGCCGGTCTACGTATTATTCACAGATGGTATGGGTAATAATAGGTATATGTATTATGTTCGCTGCCGCCTATGTAAATATTGATTTTTTTGCCGGGCTGTATAAACAAATATATGTACTGAATGTACTTTTGCTTGTGGCCGTACTTCTTATAGGTCACTCGGCTAATGGTGCCACTCGCTGGATATATTTCGGGCCTGTTGGAATACAGCCTTCGGAATTTTCTAAGCTTATTATGATATTCTGCCTTGCAAAAGTTATTGACAAAAATAGGCAATGGATTAATAATAAAAATATACTTATAAAAGTATGCATATTTACTGCTATACCTTTAGTGCTTATACAAAAACAGCCTTCTCTTTCGGCAAGCCTTGTTTTAATAGCCATATTGGCTGTTGAAGTATTTGCCGCCGGGCTGGATTATAAATATATCGGCATAGCTTTTGCCGTTATTATACCAATAATGCTTTTTGTAATTTGGGATGTACTGCGTGAGGACCCTGTTATAATAGATAAAATACTGCGTCCGCACCAGATAACACGTATACTTACATTTTTAAAGCCTGAGGCCGACCCTGACAATTACTATCAAACACTTAAATCCATAAGCGCTATAGGTTCAGGGCAATTAATGGGTAAAGGCCTTTACGAAGGCACATTAAATCAGCTCAGCTACCTGCCGGAGCCATATAATGACTTTATATTTTCAGTTATAGGCGAGGAATTTGGTTTTATAGGCTGTGTCGGCGTTTTAGCTTTCCAGTTTTTTATAGTTTTCAGATGTGCATTAACAGCCATGAACTGCCGTGACAGTTTTCTTCAGCTTGTAGCAACCGGTATAGCTGGTATGATAGCTTTTCAGACATTTGTAAACACAGGCGTAGCTACTGGCATACTGCCAAATACCGGTATGTCACTGCCATTTGTAAGCTATGGAGGAAGCTCTATGTGGACTAATATGGCGTCTATAGGACTTATACTTAATATAGGTCTTAAACGCTCTAAATCTTTATTTGAGGAGGTTTGAAATAAGTGAATATAGCATTAATAGCGCACGACAATAAAAAGAAGCTCATGGAAAATCTCTGTATCGCGTACAGGCACATATTATCAAAGCACACTTTGTACGCTACAGGCACAACAGGCCGTCTTGTGGAAGAAGCGGCTAACATTACGGTACACAAATATTTAGCAGGCCCTCTTGGCGGTGAGCAGCAGCTTGGAAGCCAAGTAGCAAGCAATGATATAGACCTTGTTATATTCTTACGTGACCCAGTAACACAAAAAAGCTATGAGCCAAGCATAAACAGCATACTGAGGCTTTGCGACATACACAATATACCTTTAGCCAGTAATTTAGCTACAGCGGAAATTCTTCTTCTTGCATTAGACCGCGGCGACCTTGACTGGAGAAACGTGGTTAAATAAAATGCTTATAAAATTTATTTCTGCTTATTATTTAGCCATTAATATAATATTGTTTTTGGCTATGGCCATTGATAAGTCCAAAGCAGTAAAAGGCAAATGGCGTATACCAGAAAGTACACTTTTCATTCTGTCTATATTAGGCGGCGCAATAGGCGGTTTTGCGGCAATGTATTTGTTCCACCACAAAAACCGTAAGTGGAGTTTTAAAATAATATTTGCGCTGTCTTTAATACTGCATTTGGCTCTTGTTGTATTTATAATTAATACATTTCTATTGGGAAATGCTACAATGTTTCAGTTTGTGCCTAAGAGTCAGAATGATTTTACATTTACGGTAATTAATTGAATTTAAAGCAATAAAAAAAGCCCCTTTGGGCTTTTTTTATTGCTTTTATATTGTTTTTTGACTTATTTATTAAATAAGTCACATACAAATTTATAGCTCTCAGGCGTACCTATATCATAGCACTCCTCATTAAACTTATAGGCATAAACCGGTTTTCTTGTATGAAGCCATACAACAAAGTTGCCCGGCGCATCAGGTTTATTGCCTTCGTCTATATACTTTTTAAAAAGAGGCACTGTCTCTTTTTTATAAATATATGTGGCATAAACCACATTGTTTGACTTAGGGTCTTCAGGTTTTTCCTCAATATCTATAACCTTTGAGTCATTATCTAAAAGGGCAATACCAAACTGTTTAAGCATTTCCTTGTTGTCAAAAGCCTTAACACATACACAGTCGCTGTCCTTTTGTTTAAAGAAATCATAATAATCCGTAAGATTATATGTAAAATAGTTATCTCCGGCTATTATCATAACATCGTCGTCTATTTTCTCGCGCTCTATTGTGTATAATATATCACCTATGGCTCCGCGCCTTGTTTCTTCAGAAACAGTGCCGTCGTCTATTATAGTCAAAGGCTTTTTGCTTGTATGTGCCTTTGCCCAAGATTCAAACTGCCCAGCAAATTTATGGTTTGTAATAACATATATTTCGTCTACTGCATCTATTGTCTGTATCTGGTCAACAATATAATCAACTATAGCCTTACCGTTTATAGGCAAAAGCGCCTTTGGTGTATTAAGTGTTAATGGATAAAGCCTTGTGGCGTATCCTGCTACAAGTATTATAGCTTTCATTTGTATTCCTCGCTTTATTTACTAATCAAAATATGCCCTTTTTACCACTTCAAGATTATCAGGCAGTTTAGCCGAAAATTCCTTTCCGTTAAGGTATGAGATATATCCGTCTTTTTCGTTAAATACCACCCGACAGGCGTATAAAAACTGGTTGTTTAAGCCATATTTTTCTCTTACTCTTTTATTTACCCTCTCATCGCCATATTTTCTGTCACCAACAACAGAATAACCCATGGCCTTAAGATGAGCCCTTATCTGGTGGCTTTTACCTGTTATAAGCTCTACTTCCAAAAGGGAAAAACCATTTTTTACATTTAAAGGCCTAACATTTGTATAAATAGCACTGGCCCCTGGTGTTTCTTTTTTAAGTACTTTAACAGTATTTGTTTTTTCATCTTTTACATGATAACCGTAAAACTCACGGTTTTCAGTCATTTCACCGCGCACCATAGTGATGTAAAACTTCTGAATATGCTTTTGGGCTATGGCCTTATTAACTGCCTGAACAGCCTGAAGGTTTTTGCCGGCTATTACTATGCCGCCTGTATTTCTGTCAAGCCTGTTGCAAACGGCAGGCGTGAAAGAAGCCTCTTTATCGGCGCTGTATTCACCTTTTTCGTGCAGATAGTATAATATTTGGTCAATAAGTGTTTCTTTGTCCTGAGGGCTTTGTGGGTGTGTTAAAAGCCCTGCTGGCTTTGACACTATAAGTATGTTGTCATCTTCGTAAACAATGCCGAAATGCCTTTGGGCTTTATTAACGGTTTTAGCCTCCATAAAAGAGTCCATTGTTTCTTCAGACAGATACATGCTTAAAACATCGCCCTTTGTTATTATCTCACTGCCTTCGGCTTTGGCGCCGTTAAGCTTAATGCGCTTTTTTCTGAGCATTTTATAAACAAAAGACTTAGGCGCTTTGTTAAAGTATTTAAGTAAAAATTTATCCAGCCTTTGGTTTTCCTCTTTTTCACTTATTTTAATTTCTTTCATAGCCGAAACCTCTTTAACAATCAGCTGTGTATCCAGCTAAGGTAGGCGTTTATAAAGTTATCAATGTTGCCGTCCATAACAGACTGAACATTGCCTGTTTCCTCGCCTGTACGGTTGTCTTTAACAAGAGTATAAGGCATAAAAACATAGCTTCTAATCTGGCTGCCCCAGCCTATTTCCTGCTGAACACCACGTATCTCTGCAAGCTTTTTCATCTGCTCCTCAATTTTAAGCTCTAAAAGTTTAGCTTTGAGCATTTTCATAGCTGTATCTTTGTTGCTGTGCTGGCTTCTCTCGTTCTGGCACTGAACAACAATTCCTGTTGGGAAGTGAGTGATACGAATAGCTGATGAAGTTTTATTGATATGCTGTCCGCCGGCGCCGCTGGAGCGGTATGTGTCTACCCTAATATCATCTGGGTTAACTTCTATTGTTACGTCATCATCAATTTCAGGCATTACATCGCATGAAGCAAAAGATGTATGTCTTCTGCCTGCTGAGTCAAAAGGTGATACTCTTACAAGCCTGTGAACGCCTTTTTCACTTTTAAGGTAGCCATAAGCATTTTCGCCTGTAACCTGAATAGTTACAGATTTAATGCCGGCTTCATCGCCTTCAAGATAGTCAAGTGTTTCAACATCAAAGCCTTTTTTCTCGGCCCATCTGGTATACATTCTAAAGAGCATACTTACCCAGTCGCAGGCCTCTGTTCCGCCTTCTCCGGCATGGAGAGTAACAATAGCGTTTTCCTTGTCGTACTCACCGTCAAGAAGTGTGCTTATTTTAAGCTCATCATACTTTGATATAAATTCTTCTTTAAGCTCTTTTACTTCAGCTACTATCTCCTCGTCTTCTTCCTCGTTGCCCATTTCTATAAGTGTGTTAATGTCCTCATACTGTCTAACAAGGCCTTCGTAGCCCTCAACCTTGGCTTTAAGAGCGCTTGTTTGTTTAAGCACTTTTTTGCTCTTTTCCATATCGTTCCAAAAGTCAGGGTCTGCCGCTAATTCTTCAAGTTCTCTTATCTTTTCTTTTGAATTAGCGATGTCAAAGTAAATTCCCCATTTCCTCTAATTTTTCGTTATAAGCCGAAAGCTCATTGCTTATCTGGTCAAGCTCAAACATTTTTTCAACTCCCTTTGTTTATTAAATTTGTTATATTATTCTAATCCTGTGCAGGCAAAAATCCGGCCGTTTATACGGGCGGATTTTTAAATGCTCTCTGCCTAAACAGGTTTTTTATATCTTAACTTTCCTAATTATTAATTATGCGTTTTTGCCGCAGCAGTGTTTGTATTTCTTGCCGCTTCCGCAAGGGCAAGGGTCGTTTCTGCCTACCTTTGCATCGGCGTTCTTTTTAGGTTCTTTTTTAAGTGTGTCATCTTTATTTGTGAAAGTCTGTCTTTCTTCTTCCTGAAGCACTACAGGCTTTTGAACTATTCTTACATGCATAAGAGCTCTTACTGTTTCAATCTGGATATTCATGTTAAGCTCCTCAAACATGTCAAAGCTTACGTATTTATATTCAATAAGCGGGTCTCTCTGAGCATAAGCATGTAATCCTATACCCTGACGCATCTGGTCCATATCGTCTATATGGTCCATCCATTTCTGGTCTATAACACGGAGCATAATATATCTTTCAAGTCCGCGCATGCGTTCTTCTGTTTCGCCTTCTTCGGCTGTAGCGTTAATTTCCTGCTCTTTAGCCTCATAAAGAGCCTTTGCATTTTCAAATATTCTTTCTGTAAGCTTTTCTTTTGTAATAGATTTTAAATCCTCATCTGAAAGCTTAACAGGCGCAACAGGTATAATAGGCAGCAAATACTCGTTAAGTGATTTTATATCCCATTCCTCTGGGTAAGTTGACGAACCAATACTCTTTTCAACAGCGTTGTCTATAATATTCTTCATCATATTAATTACGCTGTCACGAAGATTTTCGCCAAAGAGTACTCTTTTTCTTTCGCTGTAAATAGTTTCTCTCTGCTCGTTCATAACTTGGTCGTACTCAAGAAGGTGTTTACGTGTTGCAAAGTTATTACCCTCAACCTTCTTTTGAGCGTTTTCGATAGCCTTTCCAAGCATTGCGTGCTCAATAGGCTCATCCTCATCAAGACCAAGTGTGTCAACTATCTTCATAGTTCTCTCACCACCAAAAAGACGCATAAGGTCATCTTCAAGTGAGATATAAAATCTAGACTCACCAGGGTCACCCTGACGACCGGAACGGCCTCTCAGCTGGTTATCAATTCGTCTTGACTCATGGCGCTCGGTACCTATTATTTTAAGTCCGCCAAGTTCTTTTACGCCTTCGCCAAGCTTAATATCAGTACCACGGCCGGCCATGTTTGTAGCTATTGTTACAGCACCCATCTGGCCTGCAAGAGCTACTATCTCGGCTTCTTTTTCGTGATATTTAGCATTAAGCACCTGATGAGGTATTCCTCTCTTTTTAAGTATAGAGCTTAATTCCTCAGATTTTTCAATAGAAATTGTACCAACAAGCACAGGCTGGCCCTTTGCGTGTGTCTGCTCAATATCGTTGGCAACAGCTTTAAATTTAGCCTTTTCTGTTTTGTAAACTATATCAGTAAGGTCTTTTCTTATAACAGGCAGGTTAGTAGGTATCTGCACAACGTCCATGTTATAAATATTTCTAAACTCGGCTTCCTCTGTCTGCGCTGTACCTGTCATACCGGCTTTTTTGGTATATTTATTAAAGAAGTTCTGGAATGTAATAGTTGCAAGAGTTTTGCTTTCTTTGTTTACTTTAACGTCCTCTTTAGCCTCTATAGCCTGATGAAGTCCGTCGGAGTATCTTCTGCCCGGCATAATACGGCCTGTAAACTCGTCAACAATCATTACTTCGTCATCTTTAACAACGTAATCCTTATCTATAGCCATTTGATAGTTAGCCTTAAGGGCGTTGTTTATGTGGTGAAGTATCTCCATATTTTCAGGGTCTGTAAGGTTCTGAATTTTAAAGAACTTCTCGGCTCTTTCAACACCCTGCTGTGTAAGGGTAACTGTTTTCATTTTCTCATCAACAACAAAGTCGCCTTCTTCCACTATATCTTCTTTAATCATAGGGTTAAGGGCTTCTTCCTCGTTAACAATACGGCCTTTTTTAAGCATTTTAACAAACTGGTCTGCTACATGATAAAGCTGTGTGCTTTTAGCGCCGCTGCCTGAAATAATAAGCGGTGTTCTGGCCTCATCAATAAGCACGGAGTCAACCTCGTCAATAAGTGCAAAGTTAAGTCCGCGCTGAACCATGTGCTCTTTTCTTACAACCATGTTATCACGAAGATAGTCGAAACCAAACTCGTTGTTTGTACCGTAAGTTATGTCACAGTCGTAATTCATATGTCTTTCAAGGTTATTCATGCTGTTGAGTATAACGCCTACGCTAAGGCCTAAAAATCTGTGTACCTGACCCATCCACTCAGCGTCACGTTTAGCAAGGTAATCGTTAACTGTTACAACATGCACACCTTTACCTGTTAATGCGTTAAGGTAAGAAGGAAGTGTTGCCACAAGTGTTTTACCTTCACCTGTTTTCATTTCGGCAATACGGCCCTGATGCAGTACAACACCGCCTAAAAGCTGTACCCTGAAATGTCTGTAGCCTAATGTTCTAAATGCTGCCTCTCTTACTGTAGCGTATGCTTCAGGAAGGATATCGTCAAGACTTTCGCCGTTTTTATATCTCTCCTTAAACTCGTCTGTCTTGGCTCTCAGCGCTTCATCAGAAAGAGCTGCGTATTCATCCTTGTAAGACTCTATTTTGTCAACTATAGGATTTATTTTCTTAATCTCTTTTACGCTGTAGTTACCGAATATTTTTTCCAGTAATCCCATTTTTAAAGTCACCTCAAAGTTTATATAAATTGTATCAAATTTTAAACATACTAAACCATTATTACATAGTTTATCAGATAAAACCCCTTGCCGCAATAAAATTTAAAATAAAAAACGCATTGTTTACAATATTTTAACTATTTTCAATGCGTTTATAAGCGCCCAAAAGGCAAAAAAATGCAAATTTATAAATTAACTATGTATATCCGGCAGTAAATGCCGGATTGCTTTTTAATTTATTGTTCCTGTATTGCGGTTGTTATAATTTATATCATAATACCCCTGATAACCGCTGTCGTCACCATATTTTGTACCGCTGATACCATCATAATAATAGTCGTTATAGCCACTGTAATTATCGCTGTAGTACTCGGAATTTGAGCCGTTTGTCATTGTGCCGTTGTCCCAGCCTCTTTCGGCATCGTTTACTGTATCATATACCCCGTTTTTAACATCGTCAACTCCTCTTTCAACAGCTCTTTCAGTACCATCAATAGCTCTTGAAAGGTTGTTCTGTGCAGAGTCTGAAGAACAGCCTGTAAAGGATATGCAAAGCGCTGAAAGCGCTAATACTAAATAAAGCTTCTTCATTATAAACCAAGCCTCCCAAATTACAAAATTATTGTATTGCACAAATATTTTTTGTAAAATATATCATTATATACTGTGCTTAATTTGGAACAGGTTGAAATTTATTATAAACGGAGGAATATTATGGAAAATTTGCGAAAAAGCGGTATACTCCTTCACCCAACATCGCTTCCAAGCCAATACGGTATAGGCGATTTGGGCCGCGAATGTTACGATTTTATAGATTTTTTGCACCAGTCTGGCCAAAGCATATGGCAGGTGCTTCCTCTTGGCCCTACAGGCTTTAAAGATTCGCCATATCAAAGTTATTCGGCCTTTGCGGGAAATTACTATTTAATAAGTCCTGATATTCTTTTAAAAGATTCACTTCTTACCCCAAATGATATTGAAAATAAGCCTGACTTTTCTCCGGATAATGTTGAGTACGGTAAAGTAATAGACTATAAAATGTCGCTTTTTAAAAAAGCCTTTAACCGTTTTTCTAAAATATCAGCCCTTAACAAGGATTATGCGCGTTTTAAAAGAAACAATGCATTTTGGCTTGATAGTTGTTGTCTTTTTGCCGCAATTAAGGACTATTACATAGAAAAAAGGAAAAACGAGTTTGAAAGTGAGGATTTAAAAAAATTCCGCTCACTTACAAAAGATTTTCTTTCAGAAAACGTACAAAACGACTACTACTATGGCGCCGTTTGGGTAACTTGGGAAAAAGACATTGTAAACCGCAGTAAAAGCGCCATTGAAAAATATACTCAAATGCTTAAAGACAAAATTGAATTTTACGCCTTTTTGCAGTACACATTTTTTAAGCAGTGGCAGTCCGTAAAGCAGT
This sequence comes from Lachnospiraceae bacterium, assembly GCA_019422065.1. Classification (GTDB taxonomy): domain Bacteria; phylum Bacillota; class Clostridia; order Lachnospirales; family Anaerotignaceae; genus Neoanaerotignum_A. The sequence goes on from JAHZEA010000001.1 coordinate 62,076, forward strand.
ACGCACATAAATACAATATTTCAATAATAGGCGACATACCTATATTTGTAGCATGGGACAGTGCCGATGTTTGGGAGAACAAAGAGCTTTTTTATCTGGACTCAAACGGTTTTCCTAAAGAATGTGCCGGTGTGCCGCCGGATTACTTCAGCCCTACAGGCCAGTTATGGGGAAACCCCCTTTATAACTGGGACAAACACAAAAAAACAGGTTATCAGTGGTGGATAAACCGCATTAAAAACTGTCTTAAGCTTACAGATGTAATACGAATAGACCATTTCCGCGGGTTTGAAAGCTATTACGCTATACCTTTTGGAATGCCTGATGCCACAATAGGCCAATGGGTTAAAGGCCCGGGGGAAGACTTTTTTAATGCCGTAAAAAAAGAATTAGGCTCCTGCCCGTTTATTGCCGAAGATTTGGGCATAATAACAGATGAGGTTGTGGCTCTAAGGCTTAAAACCGGTCTTCCGGGAATGAAAATACTACAGTTCGCTTTTGACGACAGTGAAAATAACGACTACCTGCCCCATAATTACGAGAAAAACTGTGTTGTATACACCGGTACCCACGACAACGACACATCAAGGGGCTGGTACGAAAACACATCGGATTTCTGCCGTGATTATTTAAGGCGTTACATGAATACAGACGGAAACAATCCTGCTTGGGATTTAATACGCCTTGCCTTTTCATCCTGTGCCAATACAGCGGTATTTCCTTTACAGGACGTACTTTCTCTGCCGTCATATGCCCGCATGAACACACCGGGAACTGAAAACGGTAATTGGACATGGCGCTTTAAATCAAACGATTTAACTGATGAATACGCCTTAACACTTAAATATTTCAACAGAATATTTAAGCGGAACATGCCGGATAAAAAAGCGGACTAAAACAATAAAAAGCAAAAAACTGCCTTTGCGCCGCAAACCCAATAATTACTGGGAAGTGGTCTAAATAAAAAATTATAGGCAGTTCAAAATTTTTCTTTTTATTATTTATATGGTGTTTGTTTTTGTGGATATATTTTATCCATGTTTTTACAATGACTGTTTAAAATACTTTTTTGTAGTGTGCGTTGCCGTATACTCATTTATATACGGCGACACGCTGCTCTTTTTAGCAGAAGCCTGCATACTGCCGGCTGATTATATGCTTCTTTTTACTTTCAGGTACGAGCTGGGTGTGGCTTTTTTCTGTGCCGCTATGTATATTTTTATACTGCGAAACGGCAGAAATAGTAGCTTTTTAATACCTCCCATTGCTTTTTTATTAATTTTTGCCGTAAATAAAACAGGCATACCATCTATATACCTGATATACGCCTGTTTGTTTTACTATCATATATTTATACTCTATAAACTGAAAAAAACTGAAATTTTTGTATCTTTTATACCTTTTGCCCTGTGTGATATTTTAGTTGCCGCAAACTACATTAATCCGTCCTCTGCAATACGGCCTTTTATTTGGATATTTTACGGCATAAGCCAAATGCTTATATTTACCGGCGGTATACAAAAGAAGCAGTGCATATCACACTATCCTCAGCATTAACAAAATCTGTTACTATCTCTTTTTCGTTTTCAGCTGTATTATTTATATATGTTTTTAATGTAATTTTTTCGCCTTTTACGCTTTCTTTGCGGAAAACTATTTTAAAATCAACACAGTTCCAGTTGTTATATATATCATCCGGCACCATGTCGCTGGCCCATGCCGCATACTGTGTATTATTAACATGGCCGTTTGTATCCGTCTGACTTCGTGTAACTTCAACAGCAAAATCCGAAACGAAATTCTGCCGCTCTTTAGGCATTTTATACCTCTCATTTTCAACAGCTGGCGCCGCTCCTGTTTTATAGGCTTTTTCCATATCACTGTTTACAGGCACAAAAGAACGCTTTTTAAGGTCTATAAGCACCCACCTTGATGATGCCTTTATTATTACATTGCCGTATTCATCCTCAGCCGTGTAGCTTCTTTCTGCCTGAAAGTGCTTAATAGTGCTTGACCATGTTTTTAATATAAGCTTTTGCCCACATTGAGGCATTTTATTTATAACTATATGATAGTTAGTAATAACCCAGCCTAAATTTTGCTGAGATAATTTTTCTATGCTGTACCCTGCTTCATCGGAGTGCATAATGGCTATTTCCTGAAAATATGCCATAACAGCGCTTAATGTAGCCTTCATTTTGCTGTCAACAGCATAATAAGACACCGTATTGTTCCATTCAAATTTATAATCCATTTGCGTCAAGTCCTTTTGTTTTATTTATAGCATAGGCGATATAAGTCTTGATACCGATTCACGTATTTTAAATATCTTGCCTCGCTTAAGATAGTTTTCGTAAGTTATTTCGGTACAGTTCTTTAAATCTTTTAAAAATACTTTTTCCAGCTCAGATACTTTTTCTTCGTCAAATATAAAAGAGTTTACCTCAAAATTAAGGCCAAAGCTTCTTACGTCCATGTTTGCAGTGCCTATAGTGCCCACAATGCCGTCAACGAATATGGTTTTACTGTGTATAAAGCCTGTTTCATACTGGTAGCACTTAACACCAGCTTCCAAAAGCTCACCTAAATATGACATACTGGCCCAATAAACAAATAAATGGTCAGGGTGTGCCGGAATTATAATTCTTACATCTATTCCGGAAAGAGACGCTATTTTAAGCGCTTCCTGTATGGAGTCATCCGGCGAGAAATATGGTGTTTCAATATAAATATTTTTTTCGGCTTCGTTTATCATTTTAAAATAGCTGTTGCGCACATTATGCCATCTTGTATCCGGGCCGGACGAAACAATCTGTGCTGGAAGATATTCTTTAATATTCTTAACCGGATAATAAAAACCATCTATTCCAAACTTGTCCTCAGAGCAGAAATTCCAGTCCATCATAAACCTAAGCTGAAGCTGGTCTACAACCTCGCCTTCAAATCTGGCGTGTGTATCCCTCCAGTAGCCAAAGCGCTTTACACGGCCAAGATATTCATCACCTATATTAAAGCCGCCTACATACCCTATTTTACCGTCTATAACGGCTATTTTCCTGTGGTTTCTGTAGTTAAGACGTATAAAAAAAGACGGTATAAAAGCACACACTTTTCCGCCGGAAGCCTTTAACTCTTTAAAAAAGTTTTTAGGCAGTGTTATATTACCCATAAAATCGTACATAAGCCGCACCTGAACACCCTGCTTAGCCTTTTGGGAAAGCTCCTTAACTATACGTTTGCCCAAATCATCACCTCTGAATATATAATATTCAAGATGTATGAATTTTTCAGCTGAACGTATATCGTTTATTAGGGATTCAAACTTTTTATTGCCATCGGTAAAATGCCTGACTTTGTTATGGTATGTCATCCAGCTTCCGGTGTTTAAATTAAGTGTAGCAAAATCCAAAAGATGTTTATATGTTTTGCCCAGCTTTATTCCATCATTGCTGAAAAGCTGGTTTTCTATTTCGTCCACAAGGCCATCTCGGTTTTTAATAAAGTCGATATATGTGTGCTCATCTATTGTTATTTTAGGGCCAAAAGCCTTCTTTTTGCCTGTGTTTCGTCCAAAAATAAGATATATAAAAAACCCTAATACAGGTATAAAAAACAGCACAAACAGCCATGCCCATGTGCTTGAAGGGCTTCTGCGCTCAAAAAATACCACTGCCGCCGCCAATGCTACGTTAAGCAAAAACACAGCACTAACTATAGAAACAACTATGCTCCAAGTATCCACAGTATAACTCCTTTCGTTTTTATAGTATTGTTTTTAGTATAACATAAACAATAGATATATACATATACAGTTTTTTAAAACATTATTAATTTTGAACTTAAATACCGCAGTATCTAAATTTTAATCAAAAGTCATTTGTTAAACACAATTTTGCGACATAATTTTTTAAGCTATTTTAAAATTACTATTTCATAAATGCAGATTATATGTTAAAATTGTATTTAAGTGATTTTTAAGGAGGAAGTAAAATGACGTTTGGTGATATTGTTATCATTATATCGGTAATTGTAGTAATTGTTATTGCTTTAATGTACCACTTTGGCAAAAAAAACTATGCCAAAAACCTTGAGGCACAGTCTTTTATAAACCAGTATAAAACCGTAACGCCTATACTTGTTATAGATAAAAGATTAGAAAAGCCTTCTTTGCAGAACCTGCCTAAAAACATATATGAAAAACTGCCTAAAACAGCTCATATACGTAAAATGCCTATTGTAAAGGCAAAAGTAGGACCTCAGATTACAACTCTTTTATGCGATAAAAACGTTTACGACGTTCTGCCTAATAAGAAAACAATAAAAGTGGAGCTTGCCGGTATTTACATATCACGTGTAATAGGCATGAACCTTGAGGATAAAAAGAAAAAGACAATAGGCCAAAAAGTATCTTTATGGCTCAAAAAAAATCAGCCTAAGCAGTAATTCTGCTTTTTAAATCATTTGCTTAAAGTATAACAAATTTTAAGGCACAAAGTTTTTGTATTTAAAACTTTGTGCCTTTTTTATTTTTTATTCCTCACATAGTATCATAAATTCATTTTAAAGCAACACAAAATTCAATACATTATATTTTAGTAATACAACAAAAAAGCGGCAGAAACTTAAATTATATCTTCTGCCGCTTAAACTGTTTTAGTGTTAATAAATTACATCTGTACTGCTTTTCTGCCGCTTAAAGGCACTCTTATAACATTGGAGCTATTTGTTTCCTCAATCTTATCAAGATTTTTGCGGGCCGCATCCATCATAAGCTTAATTCTGTTAAGCTGGTTTACTTCGCTGGCGCCCGGGTCATAGTCAACAGCTACAATATTGGCAAGAGGGTTTTTCCTCTTAATTTCCTTAATAACGCCTTTGCCCACTATGTGGTTAGGAAGGCATGCAAAAGGCTGGGTACATACAATATTGTTTACACCGTCGTGTATAAGCTCCATCATTTCACCTGTAAGGAACCAGCCTTCACCTGTTTGGTTGCAAAGTGAAACTATAGGCTCGGCATACTTTCCAAGTGTTTCTATTCTTGCAGGAGCGTTAAACCTGCGGCTCTTTTTAAGAGCGTCTATCATAGGCTTTCTGTAATGCTCAATAAGGGCAATAACACTCTTACCGGCAATACTTGCCTTAGAGCTTACACCAAGGTATTTATGCTTCTGCACTGAGTTATAAGCACTGTAAAGGCCAAAGCCCAAAAGGTCAGGCACAACAGCCTCGGCACCTTCTTTTTCTATTAAACCAACTAAATCATTGTTGGCTGTAGGGTGGAACTTAACAAGTATCTCGCCTACAACGCCTACTTTAGGCTTTCTTATATCAGTGTTTATATCTAAATTATCAAAATCACGTATTATGCCTTCAATATTGGCTTTAAAGTTACTGCCTGTTCTTACGTCAAACTTAACTTTTTCGTTCCACTTTCTGTATAAAGCATTGGCAGAGCCTTTAACTTTTTCGTAAGGACGCACTTTATAAAGCACACGCATAAACAAATCACCGTATACAAAGGCCTGAAGCGCTCTTTTAAGCAAAGGCAGAGAGTATTTCCAGCCCGGATTTTTTTCAAGTCCGGCGCTTACTGATATAACAGGCACGTTTTCCATACCGGCATTTTTAAGTGCTTTACGTATAAAGCCTATATAGTTTGAGGCACGGCAGCCGCCGCCTGTCTGGCTCATTAAAACGGCTGTTTTGTTTATATCATACTTACCGCTTTTAAGTGCATTTATAATCTGGCCAACAACTATAAGTGCCGGATAGCATGCGTCGTTGTTAACATATTTAAGGCCTGTATCTATAGAGCTTTTATCAATAGCCGGCATTACATCTATTTTATAACCGCTGGCCACAAAAGCTTCTTTTAATATATCAAAGTGTATAGGCGCCATCTGCGGGCATAAAAGTGTATAGTCCTTTTTCATTTGGGCAGTAAACACTTTTCGTCTTAAAGCGGCGTTGCCTTTAACCGGTTTTACGCCTCTTTCGTCCCTGTCTTCCATAGCGGCTATAAGGGAGCGTATTCTTATTCTTGCGGCACCAAGGTTATTAACCTCGTCAATTTTAAGTGTGGTATAAATCTTACCGGCAGCATTAAGAATATCCTTAACTTCGTCTGTTGTAACGGCGTCAAGTCCGCAGCCAAATGAGTTAAGCTGAACATATTCCAAATCGTTTCTTGTTTTAACAAAAGCCGCTGCCTCGTATAATCTTGAATGATACATCCACTGGTCACGCACAACAAGTGGTCTTTCAACTTCGCCTTTCCATGCCACACTGTCTTCTGTAAGCACAGCAAGGCCAAAGCCTGCTATAAGCTCCGGTATACCATGGTTTATTTCAGGGTCTATATGGTAAGGTCTGCCGCCCAGTACAATGCCTTTAATATGGTTCTTTTCTATATACTCAAGAGCCTCTGTACCTTTATTGTGCATATCCTCACGGAAACGAGTCCATTCGTCCCAACCCATTTCAAGAGCTTCTTTTATCTCCTGCTTTGTTACATCAAAAGGCGCGAATATATCCAAAAGTCTGTCAGCAAGAGCCTCTTTATTTTTAAAGGAAATAAAAGGATTCATAAATGTAATGTTCTTTTCCCTTAAATCCTCTACATTGTTTTTAATATTTTCGGAATATGACGCCACAATAGGGCAGTTATAACATTCATCTGAATTTTTAATATCCGGTCTTTCATACACAACCGCCGGATAGAATATTGTTTTAACGCCTTCATTTATAAGGTGCATTATATGTCCGTGAACAATCTTAGCCGGGTAACAAGCCGACTCGCTCGGTATTGATTCTATTCCTTCCTCATAAATTTCCTTGCTTGAAAACGGTGAAAGCTTAACTGAAAAGCCGAGGTTTGTAAGGAATGTGTGCCAGAACGGGTAATCCTCGTACATATTAAGTACTCGTGGAATACCTATAACGCCTCTGCGTGACTCCTCTGGTGTTAAAGACTCGTAATTAAAAAGTCTGTTTTTCTTATATTCAAAAAGATTAGGAACTTCTTTTTTCTCGTCATGTCTGCCTTCGCCTTTTTCACAGCGGTTGCCTGTAATAAATCTTCTGCTTCCATCAAACACATTAATTGTAAGTAAACAGTTATTTGCACAGCCGCCACAGCGGGTATGAGTTGTTTTTATTTTAAGGCTATTCATGGCTTCTTTTGAAATAAGCGTTGTCTGATAGCCTTCGTAATATTTTTCCTTAGCTATAAGTCCACAGCCGAAAGCACCCATAAGGCCGGCTATATCAGGACGTACAGCCTCTCTTTCACTTATAAACTCAAAGCTTCTTAAAACAGCGTCGTTATAGAAAGTACCGCCCTGAACAACTATGCTCTTTCCAAGTGCCTTAGGGTCAGAAATTTTTATAACTTTAAGCAGTGCGTTTTTAATAACGGAATAAGCAAGGCCGGCGGAAATATCTCCAACTTCAGCGCCTTCCTTTTGTGCCTGCTTAACGCGTGAGTTCATAAATACTGTGCATCTTGAGCCTAAATCAATAGGGTTTTCGGCAAAAAGCGCGATTTTGGCAAAGTCCTCAACTGAGTAGTTAAGGGATTTTGCAAATGTCTCTATAAAAGAACCACAGCCTGATGAGCATGCCTCATTTAAAAGCACACTGTCTATAACGCCGTCTTTAATTCTAAGGCACTTCATATCCTGACCGCCTATATCCAGTATAAAGTCAACATCAGGTCTGAAAAATGCCGCCGCTTTGTAATGTGCAACTGTTTCTATGTATCCCAAATCCACCATAAGGGCTTCTTTAATAAGGCCTTCGCCGTAGCCTGTAACACAGGAATTACGTATTGTTATTCCTTGAGGCATTACAGCATAAAGTGCGTTTAATGCGTTTATAACTACATTAAGGGGACTGCCTTCGTTAGAAGCATAAAATGAATAAAGGAGTTTTCCTTCATCTGAAATAAGCGCTATCTTTGTTGTAGTGCTTCCGCAGTCTATGCCCAAAAATGCGTCACCTGTATATGTTTTTAAATCGGCACGGTCGACTTTTTCCTCATTGTGGCGCTTTTTAAAAGCGTTGTACTCAGTTTCATCTCTAAAAAGAGGCGCCAAACGGCTTACTTCTGTTTTAAGAGCCGTCATAGACGCAAGCTTGCTTTCCAGTGTTTCAAAGTCCATAACAGCGCTTTCCTGCCTAGCGCTTAATGCGGCGCCGTAAGAAGCAAAAAGATGGCTGTTTTCCGGTATAATAGCCGTTTCATCTGTTAATTTTAAAGTTTCTATAAATCTCTGTCTTAATTCTGATAAAAAGTGAAGCGGGCCGCCTAAAAATGCTACATTGCCCCTTATAGGTTTGCCGCAGGCAAGGCCGCTTATAGTCTGGTTTACAACTGCCTGAAATATAGAAGCCGCCAAATCCTCTTTAGCCGCGCCCTCGTTAATAAGCGGCTGAATATCTGTTTTTGCAAAAACGCCGCATCTTGACGCTATAGGATAAATTACATTATATTTTTTAGCGTATTCATTAAGACCTGAAGCGTCTGTCTGCAAAAGAGTTGCCATTTGGTCTATAAAAGAGCCAGTTCCGCCGGCACAAACGCCGTTCATTCTCTGCTCAATTCCGCCTTTAAAGTATATAATTTTGGCGTCCTCGCCGCCAAGCTCAATAGCTACATCAGTTTTAGGTGCGGCGGTTTCTATAGCGTTAGCTGTTGCCACAACCTCCTGTATGAATTCAATGCCAAGTACATCGGATATTGCTACTCCTCCGCTTCCTGTCATCATAGCTGAAAAAGAAACATCTCCTACGGCTTCATGTGCCTGATGTATTAAATCCTCAAGAGTTTCTTTTATTTCTGAAAAATGCCTTTTGTACTGCGAAAATAGTATCTCACCTTTCTGAGAAACAACAACTACCTTAACAGTTGTGGAGCCTATATCAATACCAATGCGCGTTCTATTAAAAAAGCTCATTGTATTTCCTCCTAAAATTTCATTTAATTAAAATTGGTTTAAATTGTAATCATTATTATTTAAAAGCTATTTGAGTCTTAATTATAGCCCAACATTTATAATTTATCAAGTGAAGTACACCTTAAATAGAGTTAGAATAACATTAAAATACTGGTAAAACCACAAACAAAAAAGGCGCCCCGCGCCGTTATTTAGTATGTAATGCCGTACTTTAAATTGCTTATAGCCTTCTGATTTTTAAAAAATCAGGGTTTCAAAGCGAAAAGCTAAGAAACCCAATTTCACAAGTCATTCTATTATCTTCCGTTTAATCTTAAATCTTTTGCCAGTTCTGTTATATCCTCTATTTTATTCAGCTCATGGGCTATAATATGCTGACTTGTCATAATACAGAGTATATCTTTATCGTTTTTGCCTATTATTTCGCCTTCTATAATACGTTTTTGAAGTGTTGTAATTCTTACTTTCATGCCTGTTGTAAAAACCTTGCCCCTAAAGTTAACTGTTTCCAAAGGGAACATATTTCTGCACTGTTTAATAACAGCCAGTCTTTCGGCTTCGTTTTGTGAATTAAGCCTAGCCCTTGAACGCTCTATATTGCGTTTAAGCCAGCCTAAGCTTAATATCATTTGAGTAATAACAAATGCCGTAAGGGCCGCGTATATATAATCCATATAAGTAAGATTCATAAAACTCTTAAGCATAATACTACCTCCGTTCCAAATGCTTTTAAGCGAGTCAAAAAACCTCTATAAATCATACATTAACTCAAAACACGCAATTTTTCAAGCCCTTGATACTTAACTCCCGTAATTTCAACACCGCTTTCATACAAAAGACGTATATTTTCCAATGCTTCTTCCGTTATAAGCTCTCCCGGGGACACAACAGGTATTCCCGGCGGGTACGGAATTAAAAACTCAGCGCTTACGCGGCCTGCCGCTTCGTTATAAGGCACATCTTCAGCTTTAGAGTAGTACGCGTTTCTTAAAGAAACAACTCTGTTAAGACTTGTAAATTTTAAATCGTGCTTCTGACTTTTGCTAGGCACAATATGCTTATCAATTTCTATTATGGCATTTATAAGGTCTTTTATTTTCTCTTTTTCGTCGCTTATTGTGCATATAGCCATAAAATGTCCATGACAGCCCATTTCCATTTCCATATTATACTTTTGGCGCAGTATCTGTGAAATTTCAACACAGTTTACGTTTTGCGACGATATTACTATTTTGGATATATCTATGTCTTTTATACCGTATTTTCCACATACATCTTTATCTAAAAGGCGCAGGTTTTTAAGGTCCGAAAGGCGTTTGCGTTCATTAATTAAAAACTCAGTAAATTCAGGATATATTTTTCCGCCCTCTTTTTCAAGATATTCTCTGCACCAGTCCAATGTTCCCATAAAAACATAAGACGGGCTAGAAGTTTCTATAATCGAAAGAGCCTCACGCACTTTTTCACTCTCTACCATATTCCCGCCTATATGTATAACCGAGCTTTGGGTAGGGCACGGCAGTGTTTTATGGGCACTTTGAACCACAATATCCGCACCCATTTCAAGAGCTGTGTCCGGAAAGTTTTCACTGAATTTAAAATGTGCACCATGTGCCTCATCGGCAATTAAAACCATATTGTTTTTATGTGCAATTTCGGCTATTTTTCTTATATCCGAAACAACACCCTCGGCAGTAGGGCTTGTTATAATAATTGCTTTTGCGTCAGGGTTTTCATTAACGGCTTCCTCTACGCTCTCTGGCGTTATGCCGCCGGGAAGGTCGCTTACACCGCAGTACTGAGGCATAACATAAACTGTCCTTGCCCCTGTTAAAATCATGGCGCTGTAAACACTTCTGTGGCAGTTTCTTGCCATTATAACCTTGTCATCAGGTCCGCATATAGCCATAACCGCCGCCTGCAGGGCGCCTGTTGCGCCGTTTACTGCAAAAAATGTATGCTTTGCGCCAAAGAGCGCCGCATAATCCTCCTGAGCCTGTTTAATTATGTCTGTTGGATTATGCAGGTTATCAAACCCGTCAATTTCTGTTATGTCCATTGCAAAAATGTTTTTTATGCCTATCCCCCGGCCCATTTTATGGCCCGGCATGTGAAAAGGATACCTTCCGTTTTTGCTGTAGTCTACAAGTTTATCGTATAATTTAGCAGTCAATTTAATTCCTCTCTTATTTATTTCCTTTTAATATTGAATAAATATCCCTTTTGGCAATGCCCCTGTCTTTGGCCGCCTGTTTCATGGCGTCTTTTTCGCTCATGCCGTTAGCTATATATTTTTTAACATGCTCCTCAACAGGTATATTTTCCCAAAACGATATTTGTTCTTTTTTAATTTCTTCCGGGTCTAAGCCCTCTATTAAAACCACAAACTCGCCTTTAGGCTCATTTAATGAGTAGTATTCAATTAAGTTTTCAAGGCTGTCTTTTTTTACTTCCTCGAATTTTTTTGTAATCTCCCGAACACAGGCCGCCTGTCGGTTGCCTACACTTTGATATATTTCTTTAAGTGTTGCTTTAAGGCGGTGAGGCGCTTCGTAAAAAATAACCGTTCTTTCTTCTTTTTCTATTGATTTAAGAACATGAGCCTTTTCTTTTTTATCTGCTGGCAGAAAACCCTCAAACACAAACCTTCTGGAGTCCATGCCCGAAAGCACAAGAGCCGTTGCAAAAGCTGTAGGCCCAGGGCAGGCGGTTACAGGCACGCCTTCTTTTTGGCAAAGCCGCACTAAATCGCTTCCCGGGTCTGATATGCCCGGCATTCCGGCATCTGTTACAAGTGCTATGTTAAGGCCGCTTTTAAGCTTTTCTATAAGCTCCGGGCCTTTTTGTATTTTGTTGTGCTCGTGATAGCTTACAAGGCTTTTTTGTATATCAAAATGATTTAAAAGCTTAAGAGTGTTTCTTGTATCCTCAGCCGCAACCAAATCACAAGCTTTAAGCATATCTATTACCCTAAGGGTTATATCGCCTAAGTTACCTATAGGCGTTCCGCATAAGTATAATGTACCGTACAAATCCAACACTCTCTCCTTTTTGCTTTTTATTATCAGTTATAGTAAATATCTATTATTTCATCTGTGTATGTGCCGTCATCTTTATATATAACAAGGGTAGGCATAACTTTAACCATTGGCTTTCCGCTTCTTACGCCTTCTATAAGCACCATGTTTGGCTCACGATTGGCATAAGGCTGGACAAAGCGTATTTTTTTAGGCTCTATTTTATGTGACCTTAATGTGCACATAATATCTGTAAGCCTGTGCGGACGGTGAACCATATAAAAATGTCCGCCGAATTTTAAAAGTTTCTGCGCCGCTAAGGCTATATCATCAAGGGAACATAAAACCTCGTGGCGCGCTATGGTTTTTGGGTCGAAACTGTTTTTAAGTCCGCCTTCAAAATTCATATAAGGCGGGTTTGTTGTAATTACATCAAAATATGACGGCTTAAATATTTCAGCCGCCTTTTTAATATCGCCTTCCACTATGTCAATTTTATCCTGTAAATCATTAAGCAGCACACTGCGGCGGGCCATTTCGGCGCTTTCGGGCTGTATCTCTAAAGCCGAAAAATGCGCCGCCTGTGTTTTGGCACTCATTAAAATAGGTATAATTCCTGTTCCTGTACCTAAATCAAGCACTTTATCGCCTTTTTTAGCGGCAGCAAAACCGCTTAATAAAACAGCGTCTACACCGAAACAGAATCTTTTGGGGTCTTGTATAAGACGGTATCCGTTTCGGTGCAAATCGTCTACTCTTTCATAGTCTTTTATCTCAACATCCATAATTATTAATCATTCCAAATCAAGTTCTTCGTCATAGCCTTCTTCATCTTCGTACTTTTCGTTCTTTTTGTCGTTTGAGTTGTTAGACTTTGATTTTTTAGCTTTTATTACCTCAATTTCGCTTACTGTATAGTAATTAATTGTAGGCGCGTCGTTTTCGTGTTTCTTAACGGCCGCTTTTACATTCTGCATTAAAACATTTACAGAAAGAATTTCGCCTGTTCCGTCAGGTGTTGATATAATATCACCTACATCAGGCATGTTTTTATTAAGCTCCTCATAAGCTTCTTCCTCGTATTTAAGGCAGCACATAAGCCTGCCGCATATACCGCTTATTTTGGTTGGGTTAAGGGAAAGGTTCTGCTCTTTTGCCATTTTAATTGAAACCGGATGGAAATCACCTAAAAATGTAGCACAGCAAAGCGGTCTGCCGCATATTCCTATGCCGTTAAGCATTTTAGCTTCGTCCCTAACGCCTATCTGCCTTAACTCTATTCTTGTTCTGAATATTGAAGCCAATTCCTTTACTAATTCTCTAAAATCTACACGTCCGTCTGATGTAAAATAGAAAATAAGCTTGTTATGGTCAAATGTAATTTCCACATCAATAAGCTTCATATCAAGGCCATGCTTTGTTATTTTTTCTTCGCAGATTGCAAAAGCCTCTTTTTCCTTTTCCCTGTCTTCTACCTGCTGTGCCGCGTCCTCATCAGTTGCGGGCCTTATTACTTTCTTTAAAGGCTGGAATACTTCCGTATCCTCAACAAGCATGTTCTTTTTAACTACCTGTCCGTACTCTACGCCTCTTGCTGTTTCAACAATGGCATAGCTTCCGTCTTCAAATATGTGTCCGTCTGGGTCGAAATAATAAACCTTTCCGGCTTTTTTAAACCTTATACCAACTACCTCAGTCATTTCAGTTCTCCTTCATATTAATAAAAAGTACTTCCACAGACAGCTGAAAAGGCGTATTTTGCTTTAACTGTTTTTTTATGTTGATTATAGCCTCAAGGCGTCTTGAAATTACTTTTTCGTCAAGTATTTTAGCCTGTCTTTTAATATCTTCTGTTTTATCCTTTTCTATTATTCTATTTTCGTCTTTTATTATTTTGTAACAAAGCACATCCCTGTAGAACATATACATTATATCAAAAAGCTCAGGGTAGAGCTTGTACTTTTCAATATCCTTTGCCATAAGCATAACAGAAGCTGTATCAAGGCTGTCCAGTTTATTAAGGCAGTCTATAACATCCTGCCGCATGGCGTAAAATTCTTCATCTTCCGAAAGCCGCAGTGCTTCGCCTATGCTTCCGCCGCAGTACTGGGAATAAAATCTTGCGTCTGTTTCGTTCAGGCCTTTAAAAGACATAATATATTCTTTTATTTTATCAGCGCTTATGGGGCGCAATTTCATTACAACACAGCGGGAAAGAACAGTAGGCAGAAAGCTTTCTATATTTTGTGTTAAAATCATTATTACTACATATTCCGGCGGTTCTTCCAATGTTTTAAGCAGTGCATTTTGTGCCTGAACCGTTAATGTGTCGGCTTTATCTATAATAAATATTTTATAGTTATAGCTGTATGGCTTTGTTTTAACCTTTTCCACTACCTGCTCTCTTATGTCGTCTACACTTATACTCTTTGTTTTAGTGGCTTTTACATAAAACACATCAGGATTGTTCCCGCTTTCAAACTGTATACAGGAATGGCACTTTCCGCAGCTTTCTTCATTTTGGGCATTCTGGCAGTTTAAAACCTTGGCAAAAGCGTTTGCAATAAGTTTTTTGCCCGAGCCTTTAAGGCCGCAGAAAATATATGCATGAGATACCTTATTGCTTTTAATACTTTCTTTAAGGCTTTTTATTATTCTTTCATGGCCTGTTATGTCTTTAAAATCAGGCATACTACCACCCCATGGCCTCAATAATATTCTTAACATTATTAAACACTTCATTAACTGAAAGTGATGCGTCTATGGAACGTATTCTTTCTGGATAAGCATTTAATAAGCTTAAGTAGCCGTTATACACCTTTTTATGAAATTCCATTGATTCCATTTCTATTCTGTCCAGTTCTTTTTGGGTATTCTTCCGTAATATGCCTTTTTCCGGCGGAATATTAAAAAATATAGTTAAATCCGGCATGCACTTTTCCAAAGAAAAGCTGTTTATGCGCTCTATTTTTTCATGTCCCAAACCTCTTGCAAAACCTTGATAAGCAATGCTGGAATCCACAAATCTGTCGCATATTACGCTTTGGCCGCTTTCAAGTGCCGGCAGTATAACCTCGTTTACAAGCTGAATACGGCA
Source organism: Lachnospiraceae bacterium (assembly GCA_019422065.1). Lineage (GTDB taxonomy): Bacteria > Bacillota > Clostridia > Lachnospirales > Anaerotignaceae > Neoanaerotignum_A. The sequence goes on from JAHZEA010000001.1 coordinate 77,150, forward strand.
TGCAGCATATAACAGTGCTTCTGTTTCATCGCTCATAGCCGTATTTTGTGTATCCAGTATTAAAGAACGTATTTTTTCACCTATTTGAGTTGAGCCCGGGTCCCTTACAAAAATTACATCTATCCCTTTATCGGCAAAATATTTTTTCAAAAGCTCAATCTGTGTGCTTTTGCCCGAGCCGTCTGTGCCTTCTATAGTTATAAACTTGCCTCTTTTATTCATATTATAAAACCTTCCGTATTTTATTAATCAGCCTTTAAGAAATTGTATTTCATTAAATGGATAAATTCTAATAAGCACAAGGCCTTCCACATTGCTTTTTGTTATAGGCCCAAAATATCTGCTGTCTATGCTTTCATCAGCATTATCTCCAAGAACATAAATCTCATCCTCATTAAGCACAAAGCTGGTATCTTCTGTACTGCTGCAGGAATAGCCCTCTATTAAGTTTCCGTTTATGTATAAACTGCCGTCCTGTATGGATACTTTATCTCCTTCAGTAGCGGCTATTCTTTTAACTATTTCAATATCTTCTGTTCCGTTATTATATTTCATAATAACAATGTCGTTTTTACCGTATAAATTTAAGTATGCAGCCGCACGGCTTATAAGCACTCTGTCACCGTTTTGCAAAGTATCAAGCATTGAGTTTCCCGTAATTTTTACCGGAAATATAACATAATACAATATAAGCACTATAACGGCCGCCTCAAAAAGCTCTCCCGAAAGTTTAATTATTAAGTCTTTTTTCAAATTAATTCAGCTCCTAAGGGCGGTAAAATTATTAACAAAAGCTTATGCTTCCAATAAGCCTATATTATATTAGTATATATCTTTTTAAGGGTATCTTTCAATAGATTTATTTATAATGTGGAAATTCAATTTTTCTGCACAAAAAAAGGCATACCATAAGGTATGCCTTTAATATTAAAAATTGAATTATTTAGCTGGATGAACAGCGTCTTTGAAGTCTTCTCTCTGTGGACCTCTCTGGTCTTTCTTAGCTATGTAAAGAGAACCAGTAGCCTCACCGCAAAGTACAGGTGGTACGCAAGCTGTAGCAGCTGTATGAGCGATACCTGTCATGTCAGCGTCTGTTCTGTCAAGCATTGTAGCAACTTTCCAAGCCTCGAAATGGCATGTGTATGACTGATTGCCAACTTTTTCAATCCAGCCATGATATTCCATAAAGTCGCCAACGTATACAGGAGCTGTAAATTTAATGTTCTTGTATCCAAGGAAAAGGCTGATGTCACCGTCTACATAAACCATAAGCTCTGTTCCAACATCGCCCCACATATCAACTATTCTTGCACCGTTTACAAGGCCGCCTACATAATGTCCGTCTGCGCCTCTCATCATTACGTGATGTACTACTTTTGATCCAACCATTTTTTATTCCTCCTTAAAAACAGGTTAATAATCGTATTATTTATAAAAAATCAGGTTTTAGAAAAATCAAGCTTTTTTAACAGTATGCTCATGAACGAAAGCAGGGTCTGTTTCGCCTCTCTGGTCTTTCTTAGCTATGTAAAGAGAACCTGTACCTGTACCGCAAAGTATAGGAGGTACACAAGCTGTAGCAACTGTGTGCTCTACACCTGTCATATCCATGTCTGTTCTGTCGCACATTGTAGCAACTTTCCAAGCCTCGAATTTACATGTATATGATGTGTTGCCTACTTTTTCAATCCAGCCATGATATTCCATGAAATCGCCTACATATACAGGAGCTGTAAAGTTGATTTCATCGTAGCCAAGGAAAAGGCTGATGTCGCCGTCTACACGAACCATAAGTTCTGTTCCAACATCGCCCCAGTAATGAACTATTCTTGCACCGTTTACCAAACCGCCAACATAATGTCCGTCGCTGCCCTTCATCATAGCATGAAGTACTACTTTCTCTCCAACCATCTTTATTCCTCCTCATTAGAAAATAATTAAGTCAGACGGCAGCCGTACGCCGTCTTTAATTAAAGTTGAATATTAATAGCCTTTAATAAGGCTTTATGAGCCATATAAAAAACAGGCTGTAAGCATTTCAACCATGACTTAATTATAATCTATTCTACCAAAAGAGAGTCAACCTATTTTTTAAAAAAAGATTTTTGATATTTTGTCTTAAAACTGAAAAAACTACCTTTGCTATATAGTTTTCACATTTATTTATATTTGTAACAATACACAATTAAATTAAATCAAAATTTTTAAATATATGCACATTTTATATAATGAAGATACTTTTCTATTATTTAGAATTATTAGCATGCTATATTTCTTAAATCAACTGGAAGGTTTTAGATTAAATTTTACTTATATTTTAACCTATTCTATTGTCTTTAACAAAAAGCGATAGTATAATCATCAACGAAAATGGGGATTAAACAGGAAACGGGGGTTTTTTAATGGCGAAAAAAGTTTTGTTTGTACTTAACCCTAAAGCAGGTAAAGGTCTTATTAAAAATAAAATACTTGATATATTGGACATGCTTGTAAAAAACGGCCTAGAAGTAACTGTTCATACTACTCAAAGAAAGCTTGACGGATACGAAACAGTTAAAAATTCCGCTAAAAAGTATCAATATCTGTTAATAAGCGGAGGTGACGGCACTTTAAGCGAATGTATTAAAGGTTATATGGAAACAGACATTAAAAAGCGTCCTGTAATTGGATACATTCCGGCCGGCTCTACAAATGATTTTGCCCAAAGCCTTAAGCTTCCTAAAAATATGATTACAGCCGCCAGTAATTTAGTAGATGGCAGGCTTTTTAACTGCGACATAGGCAAGTTTAATAATGATTACTTTATATATATAGCCGCCTTTGGAGCATTTACAGATGTTTCTTATGACACACCTCAGGACTTAAAAAATCTCCTTGGCCACACAGCATATATACTTGAAGGAATTAAGCGTGTTACATCACTTCAAAAATACTGTATGACTATAGAACATGACGAAACATCAATAACCGGCGAATATATTTACGGCATGATTTCAAATACTCTTTCTGTAGGCGGTTTAACAAGCCTTGGAAAAGAAAAAGTAAAGCTTGATGACGGCCTTTTTGAAGTAATACTTGTTAAATACCCTCAAAACCCTATTGAAATACAAATGATAGTAACAGGAATACTTACAAGCGATTTTTCGTCAAAAGTTTTCACTACTTTTAAAACAAGCAAAGCCGTGTTTAAATCTCAGTCTGAAGTTCATTGGACACTTGACGGGGAAGACGGCGGAGCATATAAAGAAACCGTTATAGAAAACATAACAAAGGCAATTCCTATTATGGTTTCTCCCAAAAAAACAAAGCCGGCGCCTGAAAGATGGCTCATCCACGACAGATATAAAATTTTTATTATGGATAATGAATAAAATGTTTGACAAGCCTCGTTCACTGTGGTATAATGACTCTTGCAGTAAGCGTTTGGAGAAATACTCAAGAGGCTGAAGAGGCGCCCCTGCTAAGGGTGTAGGTCGCGTGAGCGGCGCGAGGGTTCAAATCCCTCTTTCTCCGTATTATAAAAAGATACCATAATCTGGTATCTTTTTTTATTTTATTTAATTCTTTGAACCCGAGCGACGAGAGCGGCGCTGGAATAACCGGCAAGTGCTGCCTGCGGCAGATAAAGCGCGCCGGTTATTGCGAGAAATCGTTAGAAATAAGGAGTTTGAAAGCTTGTCTCCGTACATGATTTCAAACGACTATATTTCGAGGTGGGCCCGTTCAAATCCCTCTTTCTCCGTACTAAAAAAGATACCATAAACTGGTATCTTTTTTTTATTTTCTTTAATTCTTATTTGTGTAAAAATAACCTGTAAGCACTTTTAGAAAAAATCAAGCATTTAATTTCAAATCTATAAATTAAAACCCTGTTTATTTAACTTTCTTTAGTTAATAAACAGGGTTTTATTATTTCCGTTATTTATTGTTAATTCTTTTTTGACTCAGCAAAAACAAGTATATCTCCTGAAAGTATTATTGTGTTTCCCGTAGGTATTATAGTGTCTAACCCACGCTTTATTAATATAACCAGCTTACCATCCGGCTTAGATATTTTATAAAGAGGCATGTTGGCTATTTTGTCGTGGCGGCTTACTGCCTTTTCATAAACATGTATGTTGCCCTTATCCTCAAATGCCCTTGCTGATAAAACAAGTGTGTCACCTTCAATAAGCTTTGTACTGCCGTTAGGCACTATAGTTGTATTGTCGCGTATAATCATAACAATAAGTAAATCCGCCGGCAGTGCCAATTCACTTAATGAGCGCCCGCACCAAGAATGCGCCTTATTTATAAGCACTTTAATAAAATCAATATCGCTTTCTTCCTCGTAATCGTTGAATGTTTTACTTACATCCTCATTTTCGTCTATCATAGATAATTTAGAGGATATCCATGGCAGAAGTGTGCCCTGTATTGATATAGACAAAAGAACTATACAGAATACCAGATTAAATAAATTATAATTGGTCTGTGTTCCCTTAATTACGGCAGATATGGCAAAAACTATTGACGCAACTCCCCTAAGTCCAGCCCAAGACACAACAGAAAGCTGTCTAAAAGACTTGCTGAATGGCAAAAGCAATATTCCCGATACTATAGGCCTTGCAATTAATGTTAAAAACACCATAACCATAAGCGCCGGAAGCAAAACAGACGGCAGATTAACAGGCGTTACCAAAAGGCCTAATAAAAAGAAAATTATAACCTGCGCTATATCAGTTATTACATCAAAAAAATGCACAAAAAACTTCTTTTGCGAAAGCTCTGTATTTCCAAGCCAAATACCGCTTAAGTAAACACTTAAATATCCGTTTCCGTCAAACATAGACGGTAATGCATAGGATACAAGTATAACGCCAAATAAAAACACTGTTCTGCTCTGCTGCGACTCAAAAAAGTTTTTGCCTAAAAACCATACCGCTAATTTAGCAATTACTATTCCGCACACTATGCCAAATGCAATCTGCTTAAAAAGAAGTATTGGAATTGATATGTTTTCACCTGACATAATGGCAATTATAACAGTTGTCATCATATAGGACATAGGGTCGTTTGAGCCTGACTCTATTTCCAAAAGTGAGTCTGTACGATATTTTAACGCCAATTTTTTTGACCGGAGTATATTAAAAACCGATGCCGCATCGGTAGAAGAAATAACAGAGCCAATTAAAAGGCTCTCAAGCAACGGAAGCTTTAAAACAAAATAGGCAAACAGCCCCACAAGGCCTGCAGTACCCGCAACACCTAATGTTGAAAGCAGAACCGACGGCAGTATAACCGGCCGCGCTACCTGAAGATTAGTGCCAAAACCGCCATAAAACATGATAAAAATTAAACTTGCCGAACAGATTATATTAACAAATTCGTAATCGTTAAAAGATATATGCAGCAGCCCGTTTTCACCAAAACACATGCCCAAAGCAATAAATACTATAAGCGACGGAATTGGAAGTTTATCCAAAAATTTATTCATTAAAATACAAATTAAAATAGCCGCTCCTATGAGCAAAAGCCCTTCGTTCATCGCCTACCCCCTTAATACTAAAAAATTAATAATTATACATACAATATTTTTTACTATAATACTAATACATGTTAAATTTTGCAGTCAAGTTATAAAACAATTAATATTAACATAATAAACAATAAATATTAACTTACAATAAATTTTATGACAATAAAAAGTTATTTTTACAAATTTTACTTTACATAAAACCTATTGACATAACTGTTTTAAAATATTATAATTAAATCATACTAAAAGAGCACGACGTTTGCGAATCATAAAATTATATGATTTGTAAACGTCTTTTTTTGTCTTAAAAATTTAGAAAGGAGATGTTTAAAATGAAAAACAGAGAGTTATTATTCGATATATTCTGGGAAGTATTGGGGAGCATACTTATAGCCACAGCTATTTATAACTTTGCCGTATATGCCGAATTCCCTATGACAGGCTTTTCAGGGATAGCCCTTATATTTTACAGGCTCTTTAATCTTCCAGTAGGCTTTACAACCATAATTTTAAATATCCCTGTAGCCTTATTGTGCTATAAGCTTATAGGCCGTGAATTTATGATAAAATCAATACGCTGTATGGTTATATCATCTCTTTTTATAGACTATATAGCACCTGCTTTTCCGGTATATACAGGCAGCAGAATGTTGGCCGCAATATCAACAGGTGTTTTAGGCGGTATGGGTTATGCCATGATTTACGCCAGAAAATCATCCACAGGCGGCTCAGACTTTATTATAATGGCCTGCAAGGCATTAAAACCACACTTAAAGCTGGGCACAATAGCCTTTCTTTCTGATATAGGCATAATACTTGCCGGCGGAATTATATTTAAAGACATAGACGGCATAATTTACGGTATGATTATTAATTTCCTTTTTGCCGTTATGGTTGACAAAACAATGAGCATGCTTAACTCCAAAAAAGTCGGCTTTGTAGTTACTGAAAACGGCGAAATGTTATGCGATGCCATAAACGACTGTTCCGGCCGAGGCTCTACCATTCTTTACGGCAAAGGCGGATATAAAAAAGGCGAAAAACAGGTTGTTCTTGTAGCTTGCAGTGACAAAGAAATGACAGCTATAGAAAAACAGGTTAAAAACGCAGATGCACAGTCTTTTATGATTGTTATGAACTCATCTGAGGTACACGGAGAAGGCTTTAGGGTAATACAATAATTAATACTTTAAATAAAAAACCGTTCGCATTTTTACACAGTATTTTATTTAAGTACACTGCTTTATCAACATTTCAAATGAAATTTATCACCAAAATGTTATTAAATTTTTATTCTCCCCACTAAAAAACAACAGCCTTTACAGACTGTTGTTTTTTGTTTATTTATTTTTTATTCCTGTTCCATGCACTGGTTTACCCATTCTATAAAGTTAGTTGTTGAATCCCCTGTTCTTTCAGCCATAGTGTGCTGCTGACCCCAAACAGTTTCAAAATCCACATCAGCACCATAATTTTCAAGGGCAAGGGCAAGGTTAACCTCTGTTGTAAGTGCCGTATCACTCTGACTAATGCCTGTACGTATTCTCCAGTACTTAGCAACATTTGATGTCTGGTATCCGTCGTAATAATCAACTAAGAAATAAAGCGGATTATACATATTAACTCTGTATGAAACAGTATTTCCAAGAGAGTCTGTTTTTTCCATATCCTCGGCATATTCCTGACCGTAAATTTCGTTATCTGCCAGTATTTCAGCCATTACCTCGTCAAAATGCGCTCCTGCTCCGTCACCATAGCCGAAAAGTGTATTTTCAGCCTGTGAAGCGTCAAGGGCATCAAAAGCGCCTATACTTTTTGAAGCTCTTTTAACTGCCTCTGTAAAATCGGCTATGCTTGTAATTGTGGCTGTGTTTGTTTCACTGTCATAATTAACCCATGTTTTTTCGGCATTTAAAGCATTAATATAATCCTGAGCTGTTTCGTATGTGCCGGAAAGCACAATTCCGCCGGTTTGAGTATTTCTATCAACGCCGTCTCTTGCGTAAAAATCGTCTTCAGCAGGCATATTTTCGTTATTTTCTTTAACAGCATCACCTTCCATGTTTCCTTCCGGCTTATTTTCTCCGACCATGCCTCCTCGGCCGCCGCCCATACCGCCGCGGGATTCTTCAACAGTATAAGGGAATGTTGTGTCACTAAGGAAATTATTAAGTGAGTTTTCAATAACTGTTTTTAAATAATCATAATAGCTTCCGGCCTGATAAATTCCGTCTTCGCTTTCAGTTAAAGTAAGCTCATTGCCGTTTTCGTCTTTAAGTCCCAGCTCATTAATATACTGCGCAAATGCCTCAGCCATTTCATTTGATAAAAGCTGTGTTTCATCGTCTAAGTCCTCACGGGTGTTGCCCATGTTCCACTCATAGGCTTCGTCGGCATAATCAAGGTTAGTTATAGGGCACCAGCACATAGAACCTGCTACTGCGTCACTTACGCCTGTTACTGCGCCTATTTCCTCAAGATATGGCGTATAAAGCTCACTGTCGCCTGTAGAGCCAAGAAGTGCGCTTTGTGCTCCGCCGCCGCTCATACCAAATGAGAATATGCTCTCTGTATCTCCCGGTATTACGCCTTCATTATATCTTATATAACGTATAGCAGCCTTTAAGTCTGTTACACCAGCAGGTGCTCCTTCGTCACGGCCTCTGCAGCCGGCATAAACATATACAAAGCCAGCGTCTGTATAATCAGAAACACCTTCGGCATATCCTGTAGGGGCTGCCATAGCCGAGTATCCCGGTGTATCTACCGGTATAACAATAGGTGCCGTTTCAAAAGTATATCCTTTAACTTCGCCTTCCTGATTTATTTCACATGTATAAGTTCCGTCGCCGTTATCCTCTGCTGTCATATATTCTCCCGGAACATAAACGCCCAGTGTTTCGTACTGCTCATCGGCGGGGTTTTCACAATAAGAAATTCCCACCTGCCAATAGACATTGTCGGCCTCGTCGTACTGCCATTTTGTATTATCTATTTGCGCTAATGACGTGCTTACAGTCTCCTGTGATGAAGATGTTTCCTGACTTGTCTGTTCGCTTGTTGTTCCTGTGCCGCATGCCGAAAGCATTATAACGGCAGTTAACGCAAAGCATATTCTTTTAATATTTCTTTTCATAAACATTTCCTTTCGTTATTTGATTTTTAATATTTTTTTAACTTTTGAAAGTATAAATTACCTGTGTGAAAACTGAGTGAAATAAATTTAAACATATTATGAACAATTTTTATTAATAATAAAAAAATAAAGCACAGATTTATAATAAACCTGTGCTTTTTGTTTTATTTTTATATTTTATTAAACAATACTATTTTAGTTTATATCAGCATGTAGCTCCGCCTACAAGGTGAACCTGAGCGCCTATAATATCGTCTTTCCTTAATAATAAGTCGTTTGACAAAAGCTGGGACTGTACGTTTTCAAAGCCTATTCTTTCTACTGTATCAGCAAAACGCTCACCTGTAATACCCTGCTCTCTGAAAAGAAGTATAGCCTTTTCTACAACATCCAAAACTTCGTCAGTAGTTGTAAATATCTTTTCAAGAGCCTGACCGTGAGCTATCTTTTTGCCCCATCTTCCGCCGATATATATTTTGTAGCCTGTCTGGCCTGCGTCAATAGCACCAAACGGACACTTGCCTATACATCTGCCGCAGTGGTTGCATACAGAGTCATCTATAACAAGCTTTGAGCCGTCATCATTCATTTTAGCTATTTTAATTGGACACACATTTACAATCTGGCATGTCTTGCATCCGCGGCACATATCAGCATTGTAATTAGGTATTCTCTGGCCTACTATACCCAAGTCGTTAAGGTTTGGCTTAACACAGTTATTCGGGCAGCCGCCAACTGCAATTTTAAACTTATGCGGAAGCTTAACATTACTGTAGCCCACAAAGAAAAGCTCGTGTATTTTTTTCGATATATCGTAAGTATCAATAAGGCCATACTGGCATGTAGTACCCTTACATGATACTACAGGACGAACTTTAGAGCCTGTACCGCCTGTAGCAAGGCCGCCGTCTGCAAGGTATGCTCTTATGGCGTCTATATTTTCAAAAGGCACGCCTTCTATTTCCATTGTAAGCCTGCCTGTCATGGCTATATTTCCATTTCCGTATAATCTTGCAGCTTCTGCAATACGCTGGTTTTCTTCAGCTGTTATTTTTCCGTTTCTTGTTATAACACGGCAGTTAAAGTTATTTGTGCCTTTATTAATTAAAAATCCTAATGCTTTAACTCTTGTTATCTCATTTGCGGAAAGTGTTGTTCCTTCGCCTTTAGGCGGCTTAACATCATTAAAGAAGTTTGCACCCTCAAGTACAACAGTGTTTGTATAGCCGTAATGTCTTAATCTGTTCTGCATAAGGTATGCCAAACGGCCTCTGCGGCATATAATAAGTATCTTCTCGTTTTTATCATATCCGGCTAAAGGTCCTGTAACTGTTGTAAGTATTATATGGTCTTGTGCCGCAACCTCACCCTCGTTTGTGGCATCTATTGTGCGGTAGCCTTCAGCTGCACCGTCCATATACTCAATAGGAGTCATTGAAATAATATCGCCGTTCATTTTGTTTATAAGCAAATTAGCGGCTGTTACAACAGGATTGATTGCTGTTGAAAATGGCGGAGCATAGCATAAGTCAAGGTCCTGTAAATCTTCAACCTTAGCATCCATAGATATAGCCATAGCCGCAGTATCTGTCCATTTGTCTACTGCACCTGCGCCTGCTGCCTGAAGACCTAATATTTTATGAGTGTTTTTATCAGCAATAAGCTTTAAAGCGTTTAATGATGAACCTGGATAATAATGAGCCTTGTCATCTGTTACAGTAAGGAATGAAATTACATCGTAACCCATTTGTTTTGCCTGTTCTTCGCCAAGGCCTGTCCTTGCGGCATTAAAGCCTGTAAGTTTAACAACGGCTGTACCTAAAACGCCTTTATAGCTAACATCTCTGCCGCATATTACACCAGCAAGCACACGGCCTTCCATATTGGCAGAAGAACCCATAGGCGACCAAACATATTTGCCTGTAATGCGGTTTTTAACTGTAGCACAGTCACCTGCGGCATAAATATCATTTATATTTGTTCTAAGCTTTTCATCAACTTTAATAAGGCCTTTTGCATCCATTTCTATGCCTGAATCTTTAAGGAATGCAGTATTTGCCTTAATTCCTATTGAAAGCACAACCAAATCAGCATTTACAGAGCCTTTATCTGTTTTTACGCCTGTAACTCTGTCTGTACCTGTAATGCCTTCTATTTTAGTTGATGTCATTATTCTTATACCGCTTTTAATCATCTGACGGCGGCAGTAATCAGCAATATCTCTGTCGAAGTTTGTCATTATCTGGCTTGCCATATCAATAACAGTAACATCAAGGCCCTGCGCCTTTAAGTTTTCTGCTGTTTCAAGGCCTATAAATCCGCCGCCGGCAACAACGGCTTTTTTAGCGCCTGTTTTTTTAATAAAATCCCTTAAATTAATGGCATCATCAGGAAGGCGCATTGTAAACACTCCAGGAAGGTTAACGCCTTCAAAATTAGGCACTATAGAAGAAGCACCAACTGATATAACGCATGAATCATAGTCGTATTCCTCGTCAGCGCCAGTTAATAAATTTTTAGCATAAGCCTTTTTGGCTGCTGTATCAATTTTATATACTTCTCTTAATGTACGTACATCAGCATTTGTAAGAGCTGAAAATTTTTCAGGTGAATTAACAATTAAACTATCTTTGCTTTCAATAGCGCCGCCTACATAATAAGGCAAACCACATCCGGCATATGATATATCTTTACCGCTTGAAACAATCATAACCTCAGCGTCACGATTAAGTCTTTTAATTTTAGCCGCTGTTTTTGTTCCTGCGGCTACACCGCCGATAATAAGAACTTTCATATATTGCCTCCAATCCATAAAATAATACAATTAATCACAAAACAAAACACAACTTTAACACTCATATTAAATTATAATCATATAAATTGCAAGTGAAAAGGTTTTCAGTCTTTTGTATTATTTACAAACAAAATCAAATCAGATATTATAATTATAAACAAAATAAGCATATTTAAACGCTCGGTATTAAAGGAGGCATAAAATGAAGGTTTCTCAAAGACTTTTTGAATGTGTAAAAGATATATGGGACGGATACAATAAACATCCTTTTGTTATGGAGCTTTCAAGCGGCAAACTGCCTATTGAAAAATTCAGATTTTATATGATACAGGACCACCTTTACCTTATGGAGTATGCAAAGCTTTTTGCTATTGGCCTTGTAAAAAGCCACAGTGAAAAAGACTTACGCATGTTTGCTTCGTTAATTACAGCTACAATAGATACAGAAAATGCCGTTCACCGCGAATACTTAAAACGCCTTGGCATTACTAGGGAAATGATAGATAATTCCAAAATGGGCCTTGTAAACGAGTCTTACACAAACTACATGCTCTCTGTAGGCTTTAAAGACGGTCTTGCAGAAATAGCCACAGCCGTTCTTTCCTGCTCATGGAGCTATAAATATATAGGCGACTATGTAAAAATCACTGGAAATTTAGAAAATAACCCTTATATAGAATGGATTGACGAATATTCATCAGCTGAGTATGCCTCTGCCAACGATGAAATTATAAACTTTATAGACGCCGTTACAGAAAACTACACCGAAAAACAAATTAAATATTTAGAAGAAATAATGATTAATTGCAGTCGATATGAGGCTATGTTCTGGGATATGTCTTATAACATGCAGTATTAATAATTTTACACACCCATTAAGGCTTTAAAATTATTCAGTTATTTTACAGCATAATTTTTAACGAATATAAAAAATTTTATGTATTGTCAAAGGCTTTTTAGTTGTTTTATATGCATACCAAATTCAAATCAATATATAACCATTTATGCACATTTAACAATTATTTTACCGAATAATAAAATTTTATATATTTATTGGCACAAAGCATTGACATAATTACGCCATGATGTATAATATTTACATAAGAACAAAAAGTTAAATCCAGCCCGGTGTTGTTAAAACATCGCCTTGAGGTATTTCACGGGGAGGTTTTTAATATGAAAAAAATTTTACTGCCTGTTGACGGTTCTGAACGCTGTATGAAATCTGTAGACCTTGTAAGAAAGCTCTACGACCCTAAAGAAGTGGAAATCGCCATTGTTACCGTTAAGGAAGACTATGAGTCTTTTATCCGCACTGAATTTGAGCCGGAAAAAGTATATGAAGAAAATATGCCTATGCTTAATGACGTGGAAAAACAGCTTGACGGATACAAAGTTTGCGACAAAAAAGTTCTTGTAGGCAAATCTGCCGGCACAGAAATAATAGAGTATGCCAACGCAAATAAAGTACACGCTATTATTATGACTAAGTCATCAAAGCCGGGGCATCAAACAATACTTGGCTCTGTTACAGCACATGTTGTTAAAAACTCACGCTGTGTTGTAATTATTACACCTGAAAAATAACATTACATACAATAAAGGCTTAAGCGCAATGCTTAAGCCTTTTTATTATTTTTCTATAGTTATTTCATCACCATTTACAGTCATTTTACAGCCTGTTATATAACACACAGTGCCTATATTAAACATGTTTTTGCCTTCATAGCTGTAAACATCAGTCTTAATCTTATTTCCGCCAAAACAAAGCAGTACGCTTTTTTTATTTTCAGATGAGTTTTCGGCAATTATTGTGTTAAGCTCGTTATCGCTTACAGTACATGTATTATCCAGCATTACAGTAAAACCGTCACCATTTGTGTTCTGAGTATTTATATCAACACCAACAGCTGTTAAAAAATCCAGTATTTCCGGCATTGAAACATAATACTCATTATTTATATAAAGTGCTTTTGCCCTGTAGTACCACTTGGCGTAAACATCAATAGTTTTAACTTCGTAATTTATTTTTTCCGCTTCATTTTTTGATGATGTCTTTGAGCCGCTTTCTTTTATAATCTCAACACTTTCCGGCTCAGATTTTTTTACATTATTGTCACCACTGTTCCACGGGTTATTCTCATCTGGGTCAGTAGGGTCCCAGCCTCTTTTTTGTGTATCATTTACATCTATTTTAACAGCTTCCGGCTTAGGAAGCGGCATTGCTTCATTACTCTTAAACATACGCACTCTTGTGCCTGAAGGGCAGTTGTCGTATATCCATTTTACATCGGCAACACAAAGCCTTATACAGCCCATAGACGCTGTTTCTCCCAATTTGTTGTATTCTTCATACTCAAGTGTTGATTTATCCGTTTTTAAATATGGTACTGAGTGAAAAAGTATATGCCCTGTTATTCTTGTAGCATACTGGCCGTATACATTGCCGAAAAGCGCTCTCCACTCATATTTATCACTGGTGTAAAACTCTCCTTCCGGTGTTCCTTCACCAACAGAGCAGACAAAAGTTTTATATGGTATTGTATACTGGCCGTTTTCGTCTTTTTTATATACCATTACCTGATTATTAGTTAAATTTACGTCTATGCTGTACTTAAGGTCAGTATTTTCCGCTTTAGCAAAGCACACATTTCCTATACACATTACAAATAATAAAAACACAAGTACGCTTTTTTTAATTCCCATATTACTTATTTAAAACACCTTCTTTGCATCAGTTTTTTATTAACTCAAAAAGCTCTTTTACTGAATTAAAAACATATTCCGGTTTATAATTGCTTAAACTTATTTCCTCTGCATTAGTTTCGCCGGTAAAAACGGCAACAGTGTCTATGCCGTTTTTAACGCCCAAAAGTATGTCGGTATATAGCCTGTCACCTACAATAACCGTTTCATCTTTGGTTACACCCGTATTTTCAAGACATATATCTGCAATAAGGCTTTCTGGCTTACCTATAAAAACAGGCTCTCTTTTAACTGCCTCGTTTATCATACTGCATATAGAGCCGCAATCCGGTATAAAACCAAAAGGCGCCGGACACACCAAATCCGGATTAGTTGCGGCATAGTCGGCATTTGTAAGGCTTAAAATACGGCAGGCTGTTTCTACTTTTTTGTATGTAAGCTCATTGTCAAAGCCAACAAGTACACATGCTGTGTCTTTGTCGAACTCCTCTATAGCGTTAACGCCGCCTTTTTTCAGCTCTTCAACAAAAGATTTTGTACCTATAGTATATATTTTTCCATTTTTATATTTATTCCGTATATATTTAACCGCCGCGCTGGCCGCCGTTACAAAGTTATATTCTGTAGTTTTAAGACCCATTTGGCTGAATTTAAGTATATAATCGGAAACACTTTTTGTTGAATTATTGGTAATGAATATATATTTTCTGCCTGACTGAGAAATATATTCCAAAAGCTCTTTGGCACCTTCAATAAACTTATTTCCTACCGACACCGTGCCGTCTATATCAAAAAGGAAAAGCTTTTTATATTTCAGCTCCATATTTAACTCCTCTTATTCATTTGTTTCTTTTGACAGAAAATCAGCTAAAGTAAAACTGTTTACATATTTATCAACTACATCTTTAAGACCATGCCAAAACCAAACAGTTTGGCAGGCCTGACCTCTCTGGCAGTCAACCTCGTCGCCGTCTATGCAGGCTACCGGCGAAAGCGGGCCTTCCATTACTCTTAATATATCCCCTACTACATAGCTTTCCGGGCTTTTTGCCAAGCGGTAACCTCCGCCGTTACCTCTAAGGCTTTTTAAATATCCGGCTTTGTTAAGCTGTGGTATTATCTGTTCCATATATTTTATTGTTATGCCTTGGCGAGCTGAAATATCTTTAAGCGGTATATATTCACCTGTGTTATGCTCTGCCAAGTCTATCATTATTCTTAAAGCATATCTGCCTTTTGTGGAAACTCGCATTTAATCACCTCCGTTATATTTTATCTATAATCCGATAGGTTTTCAAGCATATTATTCCTCTGTAAGCTCTTTATACGAAGCTTTATATTTTTTTAAACGCTCCTTATCTTTTTCAGTAAAATTATCAAGGCGTTCAGCTGTCATATTATGGCGCAAATCCGCTTTTTTAACACTTAAAGCTATTCCGCCTGAATTTTTTATTCTTTTTATATACTCTCCGTATTCTTCGTCTTTACGCCTTGTAAGAGACAGCAAAGCCTCCGTTACAGCTTCCGAAAAACCTTGTTCTTTAATAAAATCCAATGATATATCCGAATCCTCCAGTACATCGTGCAAAAGTGCAGTTATAACCTCATCTTCTGTTTCCATTTCCTCTGCCAAATGCAGTGGGTGCATAATATACGGATAGCCGCCTTTATCATACTGGCCTTTATGCGCATTAAAAGCTATATTTACCGCTTTTTTAATATTTTGGCTGTAAAGCATATTTTATCTCCTTAAATTTAATGGGGCTTGCCTTACGGCAAAGCCCCGATAAGTAATTGTTACTTTTAAATTTTACTTGACTCAATATCTGTAATATATCCGTCTGAATTTACGGTTATATCAACTTCTCTGTCGTCCTTTTTCTCACCGTCTATAGCTTTTTCAAGGCCTTCGATACTTGAGTCATAGTATTTTAAATCAACATCTATACTGCTCTTATAGTTATATTTTGTAGTTGTTCCGCTGTCAAACTCTATGCTTATTGTTTTATTTGAAGTATCTATGCTTGAAAGCAGTCCTGAACCACCTGAAATATAGCCTTCTATTGAAATTATATAATTATCATCGTCATACTCAAGTGTTACTTCAGCAATTTTATCATCATCGTTTATGGCATCAACAAGGTCGTCATAATCATCTATATTGCTTTTTCCGTCATCAACATCTACGTCTATATCATCTGCATCGTCAACCCTGTAATTGCTTGATGAGCCTTGTATTCTGACTGATGATGAAGAAATAGAACGTATTTCTCCGTCAACTTCATCTGTTGATGAGCTGGAGGAGCTGATAAGGTATACTTCAGTAACCTCATCAGAACTATTAAGATTAATACCTATTTTATCTTTCTTAGACACTTCATCATAAAACTCATCATAATCACATTCATCATCATCTATATAGAATGTAACATCGTCAGAGTCGCCATTTTTGTACTCATATTCGTCATCATAATCATCATCATCTTTATTGTCCATAAGTCTTATATATGATGAGCTTATTTTATAGAGATAACCTGTTTCGTCATAATCTTCGTCATCGTCATCTGTTGTCATATAAATCTTAGTTACTTCATCATCGCTGTTTAATATAAGGCCTATCTTAAAGTCCTTTTCAGCAGCATCGTAAAAGTCATCGTAATCTTTTTCCTTGCCGTCTACATAGAAAGTAACATCATCGCTGTCACTGTTTTTGAAATCATACTCATCATAGCTGCTTGAGCCTTTCTTTGATGTAATTCTGATATATTCGTCGGATAATTTATAGAAATATCCTTCCTCATCATAATCACTGTCGTCCTCATCAATAAGGTATACCTTAGTTACCTCATCATCACTGTCTGTTATAAGGCCTATCTTGGAGTCTTCATCAACCTCATCATAAAAATCGTCATAGTCTTTTTCTTTTGAGCCAACGTAGAATGTTACATCATCTCTGTCTTCATTTTTAAAGTCATAGTCTTTTGTAGTTGAACTGCTTTTGCTCTTTTTAAGCCTTATGTAAGATGTAGTTATTTTGTCGAAATAACCAGTGTAGTCATAATCGTCATCATCAACATCTCCGTCGCCTTCAGAAGCATCTATTTTAGTTACATCACCGTTGCTGTCCAAATACAATGTAACATCATCACCGCTGCTAATTTTATCTTTAAACTCGTCATAGTCATATGATTCGTCTTCATAATAAAATCTTACATATTCAGAGTCATATAAGTCGTAGTCTTTCTTAGTTCCGTCTACTTTTATTGTTATATATGTTTTGTTCATGCTTGAATATGTGCCTTTTACAGTTGTCTGTTCCTCTGTTGTTTCCTCACTGTTTGCCGGTTCTGTTACAACAACACTCTTAATGCTCTGGCCATTATAAGAAACAAGTACTTTATCGCCTACTGCAACATCTGAAAGTGTTATAACTTTTGAACCGCTTAAGCATGAAAGATATGTTGCTCCTGAAAAACTCATTGTAGATGAGCCAGTTTCAACAGTAAGAACTATGTTACCGCCTACATTCTGTGTTGATTTAACAGTACCTGTAACAGAGCCTGTCTGTGTTGAAGAACCGCTATCTCCTTTTGATTTAATTAAATCATTTGTTTTTGATACAATAACGGCCATTTCAGCTCTGTTTATATAGTTTTTAGGATTAAAATTGCCGTTGTCATCGCCCGTAATAATTCCTAAGCGGTTAAGTAAATCAACATACGGCACAGCTATAGAAGCTACACTTGAAGCATCATTAAAGCTGAGGGTAGCATTATTATTTACTGTTTCAAAGTCTTTAAGTGCCCTGCCCAACATTATGGCTACATCCTGTCTTGTGGCATTTACACTGGCACCTGATGAATTAATAAATCCCGGTATATCAGAAATAGTTACTATTCCGTTTTCAAGGCCATAGGCAACACATTCATATGCCCATGAAGGTATTTTATATCCGCTCATAACGGTTGTATATTTAGTTACAACAGAGCTGTCTACAGCTTTTCCGGTATAGCTCTTCATAAGGCTGTATACAAGCTGCATAGTTTCGCAGTAGCTTACTTTATCTCTTGCTCTAAATACTTTTTCGCCTTTATCGTTATAATCTCCTACCATAAGTCCGGCATCTGCTACGTCATTTATGTAAGTTTTAGCTCCCTCCCAAGGAACGTCGTTTATATCCGCGAAGTTTGCGGCCATTGCCTGTGGCGCTATACTCCCCGTAATTAAAGCAGCCGTCATAAAAGCAGTTAATAACCTTTTATACTTCATTATCCATCTTCCTCCTTTGTAGGCATGTATAAAACAAACTATAACATATAACAGGAAAAACTTGTTCATGCCTATGATATTGATATTATACAATAAACAACTGTTAAATACTTAAATAAAAATGAATTTTTATATAAAATTAAGCAAATTGTAATCTGTTTGTTACATAACTAATATTTAAACAGACTATTTATTAATTATATACGAAATAAAAAGAAACAAGTTCCCTTATTTTATTAAAAAAACGGAAAACTTTTTTTGTTTTCCGTTAAATATGGTTATATATTATCTATTCTGCTTATATCAGCCTCAAAATAAAACACACTGCCTTTTCCTTTATCGGATATAACGCCATAGTTAAAGCCATGCAGCTCTAAAATATTTTTTACTATTGAAAGGCCAAGCCCCGTTCCTGATACTGGTCTTTTATGGGTTTTATCTACTTTATAGTATCTGTCCCATATAAATTTAATATCTTTAGGGTCTATGCCATCGCCGGTATCTTCTATTTCAATTCTGACTTTCTTGTCCTTTATTATCTGACGCACTGTTATTTTTTTATCCTGCCCTGTGTAATTAATTGCGTTATTTAAAAGGTTATATACCACCTGCGACATTTTAATGGCATCGGCTTTTATATACACATTTTTATCACTTTCAAATTCTATTTTATAGCCTTCCAGCTCTTTAAGCCTTCTGTAGCGGTTAAGCACGCCATTTATTGTATCAGTAACAGAAAATTCTGTTTCGTTAATCTTCATAACACCACTTTGAAGCTTTGAAATATCGAGTATATCCGTTACTAAGTTAGAAAGCCTGTTTGTTTCGTCTATTATTATTTGAAGGTTTTCGCTGTTGTTTTCTCCCGGTATGTCCTTCATAAGCTCGGCATAACCCCTAATCATTGTAAGAGGCGTTCTTAAGTCATGTGATATATTAGCCATTAAATCACGTCTTAAGTTTTCTGTTTTGTTAAGCTCTGAAGCCGCAAAAGTAAGTGTGTCATTAAGTTCACGTATTTCCCTGTAGCCGCTGGAATCAAATTTAACGTCATAGTTTCCGCCTGCTAAAGACATAGCCATTTTATTGGTATTCATAATAGGCCGAGAAATTTTTCTGTATATAAGTACAGCCAAAAGTATTGAAACAACAAGCATTACGGCGCATACATACATTGTTTCCACATTTAAAATCTCTCGTGTTGCAAAAAGCGGTGTAAGAGCCGTACTTAAAACTATAACAACATCTTCTCCATCCATTTGGGCAGCTTGGCTTAATATTAAAACATCCTGAACATCGCGGCGTATATCCGGATTTTCGTTCATACGCTCTGAATCAGTAAAACTAAATGTCCCTTTTTCTCCAGAAGCATCGTTTTCCAAACCATCCTTATCAAATACAGGTTCTTTATTGCCTTCAGGATTTTTCTGTTCTTTGTGCTGGCCATAAAAATTCATTGTTTCAAAATATATTTTTGTGCCTTCTTCCATAGTTTCTTCAAAAAGCTTCTGCCTGTCGCTTATATTCATGTCGTGAATAACACCAAATGGCATACCTGCAACAAACCACTTTTCGCTGCCGTCTTTTTCAAAAATCTCTATGCACATTCCGCCTTCCCGTGCAGTATTTTTAAGCAGTGCATCGGCATCTTCGCTGTCCAGCTGGCTAGTTATGCTTTTTGCTGCACTTTTAAGCTCGTTTACTTTTATGTTCCTATAAAAATTATCAAGAAAGAACATATGGAAAGCCGACATAAGTATAAATTCCACGGCGACAAAAAGCGTCATGTATAAAATAAGTTTCCATTTAATGCTTATTTTTTCAGCCTTCAAACCTGTAACCAACTCCTCTTAAAGTAACTATTCTGTCGCTGTATTTACCAAGGCTTTTGCGCAGTATTTTAATATGTGTATCAAGCGTTCTGTCACCGCCGTAAAAGTCATATCCCCAAACATCAGTTATTATTTTTTCACGGCTTAAAGCTATGTTCCTGTTTTTTACCATATAAAAGAAAAGCTCATATTCCTTAGGTGACATACTTATTCTTACGCCGTCTATGTATACAATTCTTCCTGTAAAATCAACTTTAATACCGTCTGAGTCATATATATCATGTCTTTCTTCTTTGTCTTCAACACCGGCGCGCTTAAGTATAGCCGAAACACGCATCATAAGCTCTCTTGGTGAAAACGGCTTTACCACATAATCATCAACACCAGTTTCAAAACCATGTATGCGGTCGTACTCCTCACCACGGGCAGAAAGCATTATAACCGGTGTATTTTTAAACTTACGTATTTCACGGCAAGCCGAAAAGCCGTCCAGCTCCGGCATCATAATATCCATTATAATTATATCGTAATCGTTTTTACGGCACATCTCAACAGCCTCTATGCCGTTTGACGCTTCCTGAACTTCGTAGCCTTCAAATTTGGCATACTTAAATATTATCTGTCTTATATTCTCCTCATCATCAACAACTAGTATCTTTCGCAAACAGCCCACCTCCGTTAATATGGGTAATTATATATTTCTTTTGTGATGGCAGTATGAAAATTATCAGACAGTTTAATGACATCTGACAGTTTTTCAGCAAAAAAATAATTTTTGGCCAAATATAAATTATATTTAATACCTTTAATTCATTATTTTATCATATTTTCTACTGCCGTACTTTCATTTTTACCAATTAAAGAGTATAAAAAAAAGACGCCAATATATTTGACGTCTTTTTAAAAAGCAATTTATTTTCCGCATGCTACGCTTTCTTTATTAAAAATTTCAGAATGGCATATTGTTTTACAGATACACTTGTTTTTTAAAACCGCAGTGTACTTTTTAGTCATTTTAACTGGATAATAAGACTCTTTGGCTTTTCTTAAGCCCTCAAGCCCCATATCTTCCTCACGGTTAATAAAAAGCATGTCTTTATAATTTTCAGTAGCGAAAAGCTGGTTAATAGCCGGATAAAGCCCGTCTATTCCGTCAACAGCTTTTTCAATATGGATATGACCCATATAATCATTTACAAATCCGCCTACAGTAAATGCTTTCATTTGTCCGTCTATAAATATAGCGCCGCCTTTTAAGTTAAGCTTACTAAGGTTTTGAAGCGCTCTTACAACAGACTCTCTTTCATCATACTGGTCTATATCCTTGCCCAAATGCTCACTATGCCATTTATCATAAACTTCCATACAAAGGTCAAAATCGTCTTCTGTTATGGCTCTGTACTGAAAATCCGGATAGTTAAGTTTAAGTCTGTTTATAAAGTTTCGTTTACTATGGTATTTTTTACCTTTAAGTGTTATAAGGTCCTCTGCATTGTACACATAGTCCCACGCCTCTCTGTGCTCTGTAAGCTCAAACTCAGGGCAGTACTTTTCAAACATTTCTTTAAAAGGCTCGCATACTGAGTAAAATATAGCCGGGTGGCCCTTTGACTCAAAATAATCTTTTGCCTTCATAACAGCTGCATGATAGTCTACACTGCTGTCAATAGGTATAGGCGGCATTATTAAAGAAGGCTCATGCGGATACCTTAACTTAATGTAAAGACAGCCGTTTTCTTCAGCTATCTGCACAAATGAATGGGCGCCCCATATATATAAGTGCTCAAATGTCATTTCGGCATTTTCTATACACCAGTTCTTTTTGTACTTATCAAATAACTTACCGTCATCAATATTTATGTCTCTGAATTGAAGCTGCATAAAAACTTCCTTTCTTTTACTGTCTAAACTTTTAAATGCAATATAAACCAAATATTTTAGTTAATATTCGTCAACTATATGGCAGTTTAATTTAGGAAACAGTTTATTAAGCTCCTCGGCGGATTTTAAATCAAAAACTTGGGCTTCGCCGTTTTTTATAATATCATCAAGAGTTCTGTAACCCATTATCCACTGAGCAAAATATTGTATTTCCATTGAAATATCCGGCTTTTTATCTGTTTTCTCTCCGGAAAAATTAAACACACCATTATTTTTTTCAACTGCTGCGTCTTTAATCTCAATTACATAATCCAAATTACGGCCTACCGCCTTTAAAAGCTCCGGCGCATTTGCTATGCCGCATACATTGCGCGGCTTTACTGTTTTAATTCCACCATTATACTCCGATTTTGTTTTAGGTGGAAGTTTAACTTTAACTTTTCTGCCTTTTCCCACATTAAAAAGGAAATTTACTATTTTTTGTTCTGATAATTCGTCTAAAGATATAATTTCCTCACCGCTTATGCCGTTTTCATCGTCAAAATATACAGCATATGCCGTTACATTGTTATCATTAATAACACAGGCACACTTAGCATTGCATGAAAGATAATCGCTTATTTTTAACTTAAAATCAGCAAAAGACCTTAAAACTATACCGGAATATTTTTGGCTGGCCAAAGAATAGCACTTTAAAAGCGGGCTTATGTTTGTATTTAAGTCAAATTCTAATACATCTTGGCTTACAGGCGCACCTTGTGAATTTTCAGTTTCTATAAAAGCAGTATCGCTTACAGGATAATGACCTACATAAAAATATGTTCTTAAAACAGCCGGAGTATGCGCGCAAAGCACAACACCCATATCACCTATCATATTCATATAGTATGTATACAATTCCTTCATGTATCCGCGTCTTTTATAGTCCGGGTGAGTACATGCGCCTACCATTATAGTTGAAGGCACAGCAGTTGAGCGTACATTTAAGAATATAGGCATTGACTGTACTTCAGAAGAAATATCGCCGTTTTCTTCTTCTATAAGAGCGCAGTAATCCGGCACAAAACGTGTGTCAAAAAACCAGTCGCTGAAATCTTTGCTGTCCCCAAAGCTTATATCCCATAATTTTCTGAAATTATTTTTGTCTGATACAACAGCCGGTCTTAATTTTTTCATTTTAAACATCTCCTGCAATATACAAATTAACCAACTCTGCCTTCTGCCGCTGACTCCGATTTTTCAAACTCTTTAACAGCGTCTTTAATATGCTTTAATGAAAGAGTCAAAAGTCTTTCTTTTTCGGCAGTGCCTACAGGTGAAAATATATCCATATCCTCATCAGCCCACTGTATAAAATCCACTGCGGCGGCGCACATTGTTTGTTCCAAAAGCCTTCTGGCATCACGTCCGTTGCCGAAATTAGGGTTATTTACACGTTTTTCAAAAAACGGCCTTAAAATATCTCTCCAGCCGTCTTCCAAGCCAAAATCTGAATTTTTGGCTAAAAGTTCAAATATATCAAGCATTTCATCGGTATTGTAAGATGAAAAATTAACGGTAAATGTTATTCTGCTGGCAATGCCCGGGTTTTCGTTAAAAAACCTTTTCATTTTATTGTTTTTCTCGTCTATATCTCCACCATAGCCCGCAAATATAATAAGCTTATCGTCGCTGTGCTCCTCAACCTCCGTGCAGAGCTGAGCAAGAGCCTCTTGAGAGAAGTTATCGGTTTTATCGGAGTCATTGTAGTTTACCAGTGAATATGCCTCGTCTATAATTATAATGTCATTTTTAACAAAAAGCTCGTGAACTTTTTCTGCCGTTTGCCCTACGTACTTGGCCTTAAGCTGTGAGCCTGTTACATAAGCCATTGTTGTGCCATTTAAAACCTGCATTTCTTTAAGCATACTGGCAAAATAAACGGATGCTGTTGTTTTGGCAGTTCCCGGCGGGCCTACAAAGGCAAAAACTTTATGCATAGGCACTTTCATTAAGTTATAAGCCTCACGTCTTTTGCTGTACTGAAATACGGCGCCAAGGCGGCAAAGAGCTTTTTTCATATCTTCCTGACCCAGTATAACATTGCATAGCCTTTTGTAAGCGTCTGTCTTTTCAGGATTAATAAGCATATTTTTAATTTTTCCGGCCTCTATAAGATATCTGCCGTAAACAAGATATTCTTTAAGAAATTTGTATTCCCCTGCGTCCATGTTAATAGAGTACATGTTAAGGGGATTTCCCATATCTACACTTTTAACAAGTGATAAATAGCTGTGTTTCTTATTTTTAAAAAGCGCGTCAAAATCCGCACCTGTTTTATGCTCTATCATGCTGTTTCCCTGATTTTGGGAAAAATATATAGAATAAATCTTTTCAACATATTTATCAGCTGTTTCATAAGAACAGTCTGTAGCAAATACGGCATTTTCATACGCACGTCTTTCTATATTCTCAATCTCTGTTTCATTCATAAAATCACCCGCAAATATTTAATAATAATTATCAGTTGATATTCCTTATAATATACTGTAATCAAAAAATAATCAAGGTATTTTTAAATACAAAAGGAACGATATTTATACCGTTCCTTTATTTATTGTCATTTCCGTATTTAATTTCAACTACTTCTATGTTCTTTTTTCTGGCGTAGTCTATTGTATATCCCGTTCCGCCGCCTTCTGCTCCGTCCGTTATTGCTATAATCTTTTGGCATTGGTCAACCATACAGCGGTTGCGTTTATGATAACAGCCTTTAAAATAATTGTCTGAACAAATTATTTTTCTATCACACTTATCCAAAAGAGAAGATATGCTTTTTGAATTTATTCTTTGAGCATAAGGAAGATATGCTTCAAGCTGTATGTTATTGTTTTTAGAACGCAGGTTAATAACGGTTTGAGCCGCCATTAAATCAGCACCTAAAGCAAAGCCGGATAAAAAGCATGTATAGCCTTCATTCACTGCTTTTAATACTTCCTTTTCCAGCTCGTGGCATATTAATTCAAAATATTCACTTGGTATGTTTCTTCTTCCGGTAAAACAGCATTTTTTAGTATCCATAGGCAACCGTCCGCTCACACAAAATATAACACTATTTATGATTTTTAGAAATTATATCACAAAATACAAAAAAACAATAGCGAACACCGCAAATTATTCAATTATATTACATTAATTAAAAAAACTAACTCTATACTTGCATTACACATTCTAAAAGCCAAAAATTGTATACAATTACATATAAATCAATACTAATATTAGAAACATCACAATATATAGTTAATAAAATTTGTTGATTTAAAGAATTTTTATATCAAAAAATTATGCATACTGCGCAACAAATTTCAATTCTTAAATTTTATTGTAAATTATTGCAAATAAACTGACTTTTTTAAAATCATCTTTTTATAAATTTTGACATATACCCAAAAAATCTACAGTCAACAAATTTTGACGTTTTATGACTAATGGTACACATGTAGACGATTAATCATAAACATGACAATTTGACATGATAACCAGTAATAATTGGATATTTACATATAAATTTAATCAATTATAATCTAATTATAAATGTTTTGAGTGAACTTTAGTTTGTTTATGAAAATATTTTAACACCCTATTCTTACAATAGATAATTAAGACAATTAATTACATGGTTCAAGGGATTTAACCATGTATATATAAAAATAAAGATATCGATGTTCAGTAGAACAACTATTGCATGTTACATATTTATAGTATCTATGCAATAAACCGGAGTACCGGCATATAATTAAAGTAACTAAAGTAACAGGTGTGTCTTACATAATTCGAACAGCTAGTAACATGCTACATATAATATTTTTTTGATTACTATTGCATGTTACACATAATACACAATCTTTCTTAGTTGAATTTATTCCAAACATACGCGAACATGTTTGGTTTAAATAAGGAATAATAATATTTAAGGAAAATATTAAAGAAAGAAGGGTAAAAGTTTATGAGCATTAATTATTTACTTCTTGGCGCCGTTATAGCCTATATTGCGGTTATTGTAATTGTCGGTGCTATTTCATCCAAAAGACACCCTGCTAAAGACACCAAGGATATGTTAATTGCCGGCGGACAGCTCGGCCCTCTCGTACTGGGTGGTACAATGGCTGCTACATGGGTAGGCGGCGGTACTATTACAGGTGGTTCTCTTGCCGTTGGCGCAAACTATGGCTGGTGGCCAGCTATACTGTATATGTCTTTCCAGAGCTTTGCTCCGTTATTCCTTTATGTAGTTGCTAAAAAGGTTAACCGTCGTGGCTCAATTACAGTAAGTAATGTATTTGATGACCGCTATGGTTCATTTGCAAGAAACTACTCTGCAATAGTTATAGTTATTGCTTATGTTGGTACATGTGCATTCCAGTTTAAAGCTTTTGGTAATGCTATTTATGTATGCACAGGTCTTAGTGTTGATGTTGCTACAATAGTAGGTATTATAATTATTGTTGCTATAGCTATGATGGGTGGTATGCGAAGCGTTGCTCTTACAGACGCCATGTCAGCTATATTCATTACATTCTGTATGATAGCCGCACTTGTTGCTGTATTTGTAGGAAACGGCGGTATCGCAGGTGTTCTTGAGCGTACAGCAGAAGGCACAACATCATTCCCATTTGGAAATTATGGCGCTCTTGGCTGGGCAGCCCTTACATTCGGCGGTACAATGAACATTATCGGTGACCAGAACTTCATTCAGAGAATGGCTTCCGGTAAAGATAATAAATCACTTAAATACGCTATATATATTTTCGTAGCAATCATATTTGCCGTTATGTTCTGTTCATCAACACTTGGCTTTGCACTTCGTACAGTATTCCCAGATGTTACAAGTGACCTCTTATTCTTTACATACGCTGGTGTTGCTAACCCTATTATCGGATGCCTCATGCTTGGTTGTGGCGCTGCTCTTATACTTACAACAGGTAACTCTTACCTTCTTTCAGCTACAACAAGCGGTGTTATGGATATCTGGTGCAGATTCTTCGATAAAAACGCTACAGAAACAAGAAAAGTTTGGTACATCCGTGTTTGCCTTGTATTATTCGCTGTTATAGCTTATGTAATGGGTAAATATTTCCCAGACGTACTTGCAGTTCAGAACTATGTTTACGCTCTTTATTCATCAGCTATTACACCTGCTCTTTTCGCAGCACTTCTTTGGAAGAAAGTTACAGTACAGGGTGCATTATGCTCAATCATTTCAGGTTCAGTTATAACTCTTTTAAACGAGTTCACTGGAACACCTATTTACGATATACCAAGTGCTATATTTGCAATACCTGTATCTGTTCTTCTTCTCTACTTTGTATCTAAAGCTACATACAAAGGACCTACTGAAAGAGATAAGAAGTTCTTTGCAGAACAGGGTGATACAATTTAATTATAATTTTAAAGGCGGCGGGAGCAATCCCGCCCCTGTAAAAAACAATTGAGTTGTTTTCAATAAGTTCGCGTTGAAAACTGCTGTATTTAAAAAAGTCTAATGCTATTTTGTAGTTGTAGGAAGTATTAACGCAATAAATTTTATTTAGGTATTATAATTTTAAATTTTATTTATTAAACAGTTATTATAAAAACATTATTTAGTCAACTGGCAAATTGCTTTGATACAATTTGTTGAAATACAAACACATAACATTTTCCAAGGAGGAGATTAACAATGAAACTGATGCATACAAAACTGCCAGATTTTAAAAGGAAAGTGGCTGAAGCCGGAAAAAAACTCCGCCCGGAGACGGAAGTAGTTCTTCGTGGTCTTGAAAACATGGAAAGCGCTAAATTAGCTTCACTTCGTGTTGGCCGTATTGAAGAAGAAATTATCGAAATTACACAGGACCCTAACGTAGCTAAAGTTGAAGTTACTGTTCTTCCACAGATTCCTGAAACAATTCACTGTGTTGTTATTAAAGGTATCCAGAAAGACGGTACAAGCAAAAAGACAATTCTTGAGAGCATGTTCATTACAACACCTGCTCCTGAATGCTATTACTATGACTCAGAAGAAATCGACGACCGCAGAGTATCTTACGACTAATACAATACCTGTATATTTCATTTAAACTGAAGAAATAGTAATTGCTTATTTTTAAAGCAGAAAGAGAGGAGTAATTAACATGGCTACATTAAAATATAAACTTATTCCAGCTGGTGCCGCTGAAGGCAGAGTACCAATTAACCTTATATTTATTGATAAAAAAGACGTTATAGCAGCAGGACTTACATACCGTCAGGCATGTGAGGTAATGGCTAAAAACTTTAAAGAGCCTGCCGCTGTTGATATTATAGACATGGACGCTATAACAGTAACAAGCGACGGTATAGTTGTTGACTACGCTGTTGTTGCATTCGCTTCTATCGACTACGGCATGATTAACAGAGACTTTGGTTTCCTTTCTGTTTCAGAACAGGGCTACTCAGAAAAACTTCTTGCTGAAGAGCCACATATGAAACAGTGGAATGCTATTGATGCATACAGAGGAAAACAGCTTTTCAGAGGCCCTAACTTTGAAGACAGATGGCCACGTGTTCCTCACAACGAGACACAGACAATCACAGGCCGTATAGCTAACAACAATACAGGTTCAGAAATGATGAATGTTATCGACATGACAGAAGTTCTTGTACCTGCTTACGGCGCACTTGAAGTTATGAAAGACGGCGAAGTTCTTATTGGTGTTGCCGGCCCTGAAATTTCAGTAGGTATCGGTATGGTTGTATTTGAAACATACGGACGTATTTTCAACCGTTCATACGGCGCAGGTAAAACAGCTCATAACTCAGGCGAATATGCTAAAACAGTTAAGAGCGATTACCCAGCAATTGCCGGCAGAAAATCAACACTTGCAGAGTACACACTCCGTGCTCTTGAAATCGGCCTTGTTCCTGGCAAAGACCTCGGCTGCTCACCTGCAGTACTTGCAATAGCTAAAGCAGGCGGATTTGAAATTGCTTATGACAACATTGAAGATAGAGCATGGGTTGAGCTTGCCAGCGTAGGCATTACTAAAGAATGGCTTCAGGCTCCAAATGAGAAACTTACTCATGACGAAATCTTAGCTAAAGCTGATGAAATAGTTCCTGGTATTACAGACGGAAAACTCTTCAAAGTTTCCGACATCTGCAAAGTTTGCGAAGCAGAAATCTAATTACATACTAACGTAAGTTGTTTTCTTTGACACACCCTCATTCATATAGTAGAATGAGGGTGTATGTCTAAATAAACTATACGGAGGTAATGAAATTGGAACACGAATACATAATTGCCCATGCCGATAAATCGGTACTTAAAATATCCGGTCTTGAGGTTAAAGGCTTAAACACAAAACAGCTTGAACAAATACTTGGTGAAAAACTCCACACTTTCGTTCGCGTTATAGGCGTTACAGGCGATAATATCGAAATGGATGTTTACGATATTGAGCCAGAGCAGGTACGCAAAAATGAAAAAGGCCTTATTGAAAGCATAGTGCTTACAGAAGGCATTACCGTTACAGAGCTTACAAAGCTTTCATGCAGCGAAAAAATAGTTGAGGTAGACTACGACTCTATACCAGACGAGCCTATTTCAGCCTGCGCTATGGAAAGGTGGATGAAAAGGAAATGAGATCAGTATATATACTGCCTACAGGCGATGAAATAAGAAGCGGCATCGTACTTGACCTTGACGCTCCTGAAATAGTTGGTCAGATGGTAAAGGCTTTTCCTCAGGCCGAAGTAACACGCCTCTGCCCTCTTTTAGATGTTGAGGATACAATATTTAATAAAATTAAAGAAGTAGCTGAAGAAAAAGAGCCGGATTTAATTATATTAATAGGCGGAAGCGGCGGCGGACACCGTTTCAGCAAAACTTTGGGTAAAGACTTTACCCACTCCGCTCTTGAGAAATATCTCGACCAGTATGCGTCTCATGAGATTTACGGCAAAAACGGACATATGTGGTCAAAGCTTGTCTGCGGCAAAAAAGGCAATACAATAATTATAAATGTACCTGGTCCTTTTGTTGAAGCGCAAGCCGCCTGCAAAGCTTTTCTTGATTCATATGCCAAAGGTCTTTCATTAGATGAAATAAGCCTTGATATGGCAAATGCCGTTTTAGCTCAGTATCCAACAGGCGCCGCTAAGACAGTATAAATACAAAGTCCCGTTTCCCTTATATCGGCTATGAATTAAATACGTTTTAATATTAGTGCGTTTAAAATAAATAAAGGAATGGGAGTTAAAATATGTCAGGCATTACAAAACTTATAGACCATATAACTCTGCCGCGCTTTGTTAAAGCGCATCAGATTTTCGAGCATAACGAGCTTACAGAAGAAGAAATAGGCCAGAGACTTAAAGCCGGCCTTGAGAACCCTGAAATTGTAGGCAAAATCAAACCGGGCATGAGGGTATGCATTACCTGCGGAAGCCGCGGTATAAGCAATATGCCTTTTGTAACAAAGTCACTTGTTGAATATGTAAAAAGCCTTGGCGCAGAGCCTTTTCTTATACCGGCTATGGGCAGCCATGGCGGCGCCACTGCCGAAGGACAGATTGAAATTTTAAAAAGCCTTGGCATTACAGAAGAATCAATGGGCTGCCCTATTCTTTCTTCTATGGAAACAGTTAAAATAAGCCATGTAACAGACGGCGAGGACGATTTTGATGTATGTATCGACAAAAACGCTTCCGAAGCTGACGCTGTAATAGCTTTAAACCGTGTTAAGGCACATACAAGTTTTCAGGGACCTTACGAAAGCGGACTTATGAAAATGCTTACAATAGGCATAGGCAAACAGTACGGCGCGCACATCTGCCACTCTAACGGCGATGACAGCATGTCCCGCAGAATAGGCCTTAACGCAACAGAGGTTATAAAACATGCCAATGTAGTTATAGGTGTTGCCCTTTTGGAAAACGCTTTTGACAAAACATTCGAGATAGACGTTATACCAGGCAGCAAAATACCTGAGGAAGAACCAAAACTCCTTGAAAGAGCTAAAAAAGCCATGAGCCGTATTTGGTTCGACTCCTGCGATGTGCTTATAGTACGTGAGATAGGCAAAAACTATACAGGTGCCGGCATGGACCCTAATATTGTAGGCCGCTGCGTAAATCCTAAGCTTAAAATGGGTATTGAGTCCCAGATGATAGGTATTTTCGACCTTACAGAAGAATCCCACGGCAATGCCACAGGTATGGGCAGAGCC
The DNA here is from genome assembly GCA_019422065.1 of Lachnospiraceae bacterium. GTDB lineage: Bacteria > Bacillota > Clostridia > Lachnospirales > Anaerotignaceae > Neoanaerotignum_A. The sequence continues at coordinate 108,516 of JAHZEA010000001.1, forward strand.
GACTTTGCTCCAAAGAGCTTTGCCGATAAAGTAAGCCTTGACGATACATATCCAAACGCTATTACAAGCTATAACACATCTGCTTATAAAATGCCTGTTATAGTAGACAGCGATGAGGAAGTTATGAAGGCAGCCATTGCTACATGCCTTAAAATAGATTACGACAACCCAAGGGTAATAGTAATTAATAACTCCCTTGAGATTGAAGAAATACTTATTTCTGAGGCTATGGTTAAAGATGCCGAAAAAATGGATACATTAAAAATCCATAGTGAGCCGTTTTATATCGAGTTTGATAAAGACGGAAAATTCCTTACTAAATTCTAAAACAAAAACCGGTGTTTTAAACACCGGTTTTTTTATTTGTATCGCTATTTTTTATTTGAATACTTTTTTAACAGCCTTAAGCTTAAAATCGTTAAAAGGCGGGAATATCAAAGACGGATTAATGGCTGTTGACTTTTTAAGCACACTTCTTTTGTGTGAAAATGTCAAAAAGCTTTCTTTGCCATGGTACGCACCCATTCCGGACTGGCCTATTCCGCCAAAAGGCAGCTCAGGATTAATAATATGGCTTACTACATCATTAACACATACACCGCCGGAAGATGTACTTATTATTGTTTTGTTAATAGCTTTTTTGTTTTCGCTGAAAATATAAAGCGCCAAAGGTTTAGGCCGTTTATTAATAAAATCAATGGCTTCATCTAAATTATCGCAGCCTATAACAGGCAGTATTGGGCCGAATATTTCCTCCTGCATACACGCTGATGAGCCGTCAGGCGGACATATAATTGTAGGGGCAATATAACGTTTTTCCTCGTCAACCTTTCCGCCAAAAGCAACATACCTAAAGTCCTTTTCTATAATATTTTTAAGCCTTTCAATATGCCTTTGGTTTACTATTCGCCCGTAATCTTTATTGTTTATAATATCGTTTCCGTAAAAGCGGCGTATAGTCTTTTCAATTTCATTTACAAATTGACTTTTTATTTTATTGTCCACAAGCACATAATCAGGGGCTACACATGTTTGACCAACATTCATAAACTTACCCCAGACTATTCTTTGACATGCCGTTTTAAGCTTTGCCGAGCGGTCTATAACAACAGGGCTTTTGCCGCCTAACTCCAGCGTAACAGGTATAAGGTTTTCAGCAGCAGATTTCATTACTATTTTGCCCACCTGCGGACTTCCCGTAAAGAATATATAATCAAAGGGGCTGTTTATAAGCATTGTTGTATTTTCAATGCCGCCTTTAACACAGCTTATATACTGTATGTGAAATGTTTCCTTTATAATTTCGTTAATTATATCATATACATTAGGCGTAAGCTCTGACGGGCAAATAACGGCGCAGTTTCCGGCGCATATAGCGCCTATCAGCGGCTCCATTACAAGCTGAAAAGGATAGTTATATGGCCCTATAATTAAAACACTGCCATAAGGTGTATACTGCACACAGCTTGCAGACGGCAAAGCATATATAGGTGTTTTTGCCTTAACCGGCTTTGTCCATTTAGGCAAATTCTTTTTGGCATTTGTAATACTGTTTAGTATAATGCCTATTTCGCTTGTATAGGCCTCAAACTTGTTCTTGCCTAAATCGGCATAAAGCGCTTCTTGAATTTTCTGTTCATACTTAACTATTGCATTATAAAGTTTATCCAGCTGTTCAATACGGTACTTAACAGAAAGAGTTCCGCCTTTTTTGAAATATATTTTTTGTGTATCCAACAAATCAGAAATATATTTTTGTGTTATTTTCAAATTATATCATTCCTCTTTAAAATATATGTACTACCTAGCATTATGTAAAGTTACTATACCACAAAAATATTATTCTTAAAACAAAAAATAGTTTAAGTATTTATTAATTAATTTTAAACAGCAAAAAAGCCACTGCTTACGCAATGGCTTTAAATGTTTATTAGTCCTGAGAATATGGCATTAAAGCAATATGTCTTGCTCTCTTGATAGCTGTTGTTAAAGCTCTCTGATGCTTTGCACAGTTACCTGTAATTCTTCTAGGAAGAATTTTGCCTCTTTCAGAAACGTATCTTCTTAATTTATTAATGTCCTTGTAATCGATAACTGTTACTTTATCTACACAAGACTGGCATACGCGTTTTTTTCTGCGGCCACGTTTCTTCTGAATCATGCTGTTAACCTCCTTTTATAATTAAAAGGGTAAATCATCGTCGTCAATGCCTTCTTCAATAGGATAGAATCCGTCTGACGCGTCAGGCGCGCTTTTTGGTGCTGCCTGCTGATGTGGCTGTGAAAAATCATTTGGCTGTGAATTAAACGGCTGTGAAGCCATTCTGCCTTCAAAAGAAGACTTGCTCTCAGCAAAATAATGCTCCTCTGTAACCACTTCAGTGCTCCAGCGTTTTGTTCCGTCTTTATCATCCCATGAACGAACTTGAAGCCTTCCGACTACGCTTACCATCTGTCCTTTTTTAAAGAACCTCTCTACAAACTCTCCGCTTTTACCGAATGCTACACAGTTAATAAAGTCAGCTTCCGGCTCGCCTTCTCTTCTAAAACGGCGGCTTACGGCAAGAGTGTACCGTGCTACTGCTACCGGCGCTGCGCCCTGAGAATATCTAACCTCTGGGTCCCTTGCAAGACGCCCCATTAATATTACTTTGTTCATAAAAACTACCTCCTAAAAATTAGGCCTCTTTACGAACGATAAGGTAACGGATTACGTTTTCCATAATACGTACACGGCTTTCAATCTCAGCTGGAGTAGTTCCTTCTGCGTCGAAATCAATGAAAGCATAGAAGCCTTCGTTTAATTTCTGGATAGGATAAGCAAGTCTTTTTTTGCCCCAGTCATCAACCTTTGTTACTGTACCTTCAAATCTTGCGATAAGGTCCTGAATTTTCTGCATTTCAGCAGCTTTAGCCTCCTCGTCAAGGTCAGGTCTGAGTACAACAGCTAATTCGTATTTGTTCATTAAAATACACCTCCTTTTGGACTTATGGCCCTTGCATTATGCAAGAGCAAGGATTCACTACGAAGCAATATTTTAACACAAATAAAACCAAATTTCAATAGACTTTTTTGTTTTTTTAATATATTATTTATTGTATAAACGCTTTAAATAAAGGCTTTTTACAAATTTAAAACGAGGTGATTTTATGAAAATAGCTGTTTTGGGAATAGGCGGCATAGGCGGAGTTGTAGGCGCAAGCTTAGCTGCAAAATTTAACGACATAAACCTTATTGCCCGTGGCGAAACTTTAAATAATATACGCCAAAACGGCCTTACACTTAAAAGTGATAAATTAGGCACATTTACAGTAAAGCCTGCCATTGTTACAGATAATGCAGATGAAATAGGCGTTGTTGACGCTTTAATAATAGCTACCAAAAGCTATGGCCTTGAAGCCGCCTGCCGTCAGTGCGAAAATATAATAGGCCCTGAAACCATTGTTCTGCCCCTTCTTAATGGTGTATGCGTGTCAGATGATGTTAAAGAAGTTATAGGCAGCAAAGGCCAAATTGCCGACGGCTGTATTTATGCTTTTTCAAACATTATATCCCCGGGAGTTATTGCCCACATAGGCGAGCTTTGCCATATAGATATAGGCTTTAAAGACGGACGAGTAAACAGCAAAGCCATTGAACTTTCAAACATGCTTAACGCCGCCGGAATAGAAACAGTATACTCCACTAATGTTATGGTTCCCGTTTGGGAAAAATATATTATGATGTGCGGCAACAGCTGTGTATTTTCCTATTTTGAATGCCCTGCAGGTGAGGTTCATAAAGACCCAGAAAAAATGAAATACATAAAAGACGTATATACCGAATTATGCTCTTTAGCTGAGGCAAACGGCGTTAAAGTTTCAGACATCTTAGTTGAAAAATACATGGAAACATTCAGCCGCCTTCCTGAAGGCGCCATAACTTCACTTTACCGTGATATTACAGATAAAAAGCCTAATACAGAATTTGACGCCATAATAGGCAAAGCCTACACTATGGCGCATAAATTAGGTGTAAAAACACCATGCATAGATAAAGTATATACAAAATATAAGTAATAAGTAATTAATAGAATTAAAAAATATTATAAAATATTAGTATACTATAAAAGCAAAAAACCGGGGGAAATCCCCGGTCTTTTTAGTTTATTTAATTATATTTTTCGCAGAAAACCATAATCATCTGAGCCGCTTCTGCTCTTGTAGCACTGCCCTGAGGGGCAAGTGTTCCATCGCCCATACCGTTTATTATTCCGGCATTTACCGCCCATGTTAATGCTTCTTTAGCATAGTCCGAAATATTTTCATAGTCTGCAAACTCTCTTATTGCCATACCGCCCTGTGTTGTGTCGTAGCCTTTAAGCTTAGCATAGTTATAAAGCATTACTGCCAGCTGTTCACGGGTTATATTATTATATCCGCCAAATGTGCCATCGCCCATGCCGTTTGCTATGCCTTGGCTTACTGCCCAGCGCACAGCCTCGCTGTAATACATAGATGAGTCTACATCACTAAAGTTCATAGCATAGTTTACTACTGGACTGCCCTCAAGGCGCCAAATAATTGAAACTATCATGCCCCTTGTAATTTCAATATTAGGCAGGAACATATTTTCACCAGTTCCGCTCATTATGCCTTTTTCATAAGCATCCTCTACAGCTTTTCTATACCACGCACCTGCAGGTACATCATCAAACGGTAATGTATCCGGCTGTACTTCTTCCGGTACTTCCGTTGGTTCTGTTTTTACATAAGACACATAAATGTCCGTTGGTTTTCCCGGATGTATAAATGTATACTCTGTGTCACTGATTTTTTCAACATCTACTTCGTTGTTATCATATTTAACAGTTACGGTGTCTACTTCAAAGCCTGTTTTTGGCTCAACAGTTATTGTTACTTCCTCGCCTTTATTGGCTGTTTTAGGATTAACAGTTACTGTGCCGAATGTATCATTGCCTTCTTTTACGTCTATGTCGTTATAGTACCTTGATGATGAGCCGCCGCCACCGCCGGAAGAAGATGAGCCGGTGCTTTCTGTTTTTTCGGTAACCGATACAGTTACAGATTGTTCATCAGCATCGTAGTTTACTTCATCTAGATACACATAAAACTTATATTCAGCCGTTTTGTTTTCAAGCTCTGCTGTAAATACGCCATTGCCGTTATCTTTTATATCTATATTGTTATCAGAGCAATCAACATCACATTCTAAGCCTTTCGGCTCTGTTGTAACGGTTAATGTTACTTTGCCGCCGCCTTGTAACGTCTTCGGCTGTGCTGTAATTGTTATAGTAGCCTCTGACTCCTTAACTTCAATGGATTTATCAAACCAATATTCATTTGTACCGTCGTTATATGTATATTTAATTATATATTCTCCGGTATTTATTATTTCATCTGTTACATATCCATATCTTGTTGTTATTGTTCTAATCCAACTAGTTAAATTCCCAATTGTATTTTTAGGTTTAAATTCCTTTCCTAAAACGGTAACAGTTTCTCCGCATTCACTTAAAGTGATTTTTTCCGCAAAATCCTCACCTGTATATGTCAAATCTTCAGGTACTGTCATCTGTGGATAGCCATACTGAATTATAAATTCCCCGTCACCTGTTATAGTGCCTTGTCCGTTAATGGAGTTTTCGTCATATATGTCTATAGTTTTTCCGCTTGATACATTAAGTGTTTGTCCTTCATCAACAGTAAGTGTATAGTCCTGCGGCATTTGCAAATCTGCACAAAGCGCTATGTTATCTCCGTATGATTTTCCTACTTTGTTTTCAAATACAACACCGTTGCTGTCTTCAGAAATAACTATATAATCAGGGATATCACTTTCCGCAAAAACTATGCCCCCTTCTTTAACTTCTATACTTTCATAGTTTGCACTATCTATACAGTATTCAGTTCCTTTTGTGCTAAGTATACCGCTATTTATACTTATAGTGCTTTCACCGTAATATGTACTATGGTATATACCTGTGCTGCCTTCTCCGGTAGCTTCTGCTGTTATATTACCATTATTTATGGCCTCTGTCGAAATATCTCCGGAAAAGCTAGCAACAAGCATGCCTCTGCTTTCTTCTCCATTAGCTTCTGCCTTTATGCTTCCGCTGTTGTTTGCCGTTATCGACACACTTCCATAATTGCTGTAAATATCTATACCTCTGCTGCCTTCTCCATTGGCTTTTGCTGTTATACTTCCACCTTCTGATGCCGCTACTGACACATTTCTGTCGCCACTGCAGTTAGCTTGTATGCCACAGCTGTTAAATCCATCACATTCTGCCATTATACTTCCATCTTGTGATGCTGTTACCGACACATCGCCATTTTCACTTGAAGCATATATGGCGGCCATATAGCCTTTTGCATTTGCATTTATACTGCCGCCTTGTGCTGATATTGAAACTGAGCCATCTTCATAATCCGAAACTGATATTCCATATCCATAGTCTTTAGTACAATTTGCATTTATTTGGGCGCCGCTTTCCACCGTTAACATACTGGTATAACTGTAGTTTTTGATATATATACCAGAGTCGTTTCCTACCACATCAAGAACATATCCGCCTTTTACAGTAAGACTTCCGTTTTCAATATAAATTCCACAATAATCCCCCTGCACAGTGCCGTTGGATTCAAGATTTATAATCAAATCACCTTCAGCCATTATTGCATATCCATCGGTGCTTTTTATTGCATTCCCTTTAAGATTAAGATAAAGCTCTTTATCTTTCATTTTAAAGTCGTAGTCACCTGCTGAGGCACCAACTTCTGTAGGTTTGCCATTTAAATCCAGCTTCCAGCAGCTTGATGTTGTGTTGGTTATTTCCACTCCGCCTACCTCAAGACTAGTAAGCTGAGCAGCATTTTTTGTTTGCATTCCGTTAGATGCGCCAGTCTGCTCACCTTCTGTTTGTCCTGTTTTGGCATACGCCGGCATACTCATTGTACCTATTACAAGTACCAGCGTAAGCAACAGAGCGAGCTTTTTCTTTATTTCTCCGCCCATATAAATTCCCCCTTATAATTTGTCTAATGCTTTTATAAAGCAAAATATGTCTGTCAAAATTTTTATATGCTTTCACCAGTATGTCAATATTTATTTCAATTCTAACCAGACAATATTACATAACCAATTCTAAAAACAGAATTAGTCATTATTAATTTTAACATAATAAAACCATAATATCCACTTTTTTGTTTATATTAAATTCATAATTTAAAACAGCACACTAGCAGGCTTTAAAGCTTATATATAGTTTTTAGATATAAAAACAGCCGTCATTAACTGACGGCTGTTTGCTGCTTAATCATTTGTTAAGTTATTGCGTTTTCTTTCAAAATAGCTCTTTGTTTCTTTAACTATTACACCATTAAGGCAGAGCAGAGCCACAAGGTTAGGGAACGCCATAAGGCCATTAAATATATCAGCTATTGTCCAAACGGCAGAAACTGTCATATATGGACCTATAAATACTGCTAATATGTAAAGCCATCTGTAAATAATAACGGCTTTTTTACTGCCTTTTGTCATGTACTCAAGGCATCTTTCGCTGTAGTAGTCCCAGCCAAGTATAGTAGTAAAAGCAAAGAATACAAGGCAAACCATAAGCACAAAACTTGCAACCTGCGGTGCAAGGAAAGGTATACCCATTTGGAATGCTCTTGTTGTAACTTCAACACCCTCAAGGCCTACATTCCATGACTCTGTAATTACTATTGAAAGACCTGTAAGAGTACAAATAACTATTGTATCAATAAATGTTCCTGTCATTGTTACAAGGCCCTGTCTTGCAGGCTCTTTTGTTTGAGCTGCGGCAGCGGCTATAGGTGCAGAACCAAGGCCGGCTTCGTTAGAGAAAATACCTCTTGCTATACCTTTTTGCATTGCCACAATCATGCTGCCTACTATACCACCTGTAACAGCCTGAGGGTTAAAAGCACCTTTTATTATAGTAGCAAAAGCTGAAGGAACAGCGCCTAAATTGCATATAACCAACGCTCCGCAAAATACAACATATATAACAGCCATAAAAGGCACTACAACCTGTGATACACTGGCAATTCTCTTAAGTCCGCCTAATATAACAAGCGCTACAAAAAGTGTAACCAGAACGCCTGCAATTACAACAAATATTGAATAATCATTACCAAAAAGCGAAAAGGCTATATGTGTGTTTTCAGGGTCAAAGAAGTTTTTAACTGCTGATGATATACCGTTTATCTGTGTAAATGTACCTATACCAAAAAGTCCAACACACAGACCAAAAAATGCGAATATCATAGCAAGCCATCTCCAGCCTTTGCCCATGCCGTTTTCTATGTAATAAAACGGTCCGCCTAAAACGTGTCCGTCCTCGCCTACTACTCTGTATTTAACAGCTAAAAGACCTTCGGCATACTTTGTAGCCATACCAAAGAAAGCAGCCATCCACATCCAGAAAAGCGCTCCCGGACCACCGGAAACAATGGCTGTTGCAACACCTACAATGTTACCTGTACCTATTGTTGCTGAAAGCGCTGTGCAAAGAGCGCCAAAGCTTGTAACCTCGCCATGGCCTTCTTCTTCGTTAAGGAACATGTACTTAAGAGCTAAAGGCAGTTTAAATATCTGCAAAAGCCCTACCCTAACTGTAAGGAATATACCTGTTGCCAGTATAACAACCATAAGAGGCACACCCCATACAAGGTTGTCCACCGTTACAAGAAAATCATTGATTTGCGTTAACATTATGTTTCTCCCCCTTAAAAAATAAATATAATTCCCTAAATTTTGAGAATATAAAAAAGCCGATTTACTGTCGGCTTCCGGAGAAAGGCTAAGCTATATAGCTCTGTCCTTTTGCCTGAGAGATTGGCGGCCTTTGCCGCTTTACACCTTCGGCGCTTGAGTAAACAAGACTCTCCAGAGTATTTTTATCGCACATTAAAGCGATTACTTGAATAATATAGCACAATTAGGCTTTGAGTACAACAAAGTATTATATTTTATACCATTTTTCAGCGAAACTACACAAAAACCAACCTTTAAAGCTCAGTTTTTCAGACACATGTCCATATAACAAATACACTTATAATTTTATTGTAAAATTACTACATATTGTCATATATTTTTTTATAAATTTATAACAAAAAATACAACTAAACTGATGTTTTCAGCTCTTTTTTAATTCTTTTTAATGCCAAATCACCATAAAAAAGTTATGCTCCGGCTAAAAGCAGCCTGTACTGTTATAAATATTATTTTTTAATGCACAGAAAAAACCGAAGGATTTCTCCTTCGGCTTTTTTCTGTGTGTGTGTGCATTTTATGGTTAATATTTTGGGGTATCTGGATATAATGCTTCCAATTATTCCTCACAGAATTTAAGAAGCTGCTCCCATCTCTTGTCAACATCTTTCTGAATTTCTTCAATAAGATGCTCGTTGCCTTTCTTAAAGAGATGTTTAAATCTTCCCTGTGGTTTAAGGAATTCTTCAATAGGAAGTTTGTTCTTTGGTTTATAGTTAAGTATCCACTTGCCGTCTATAACCTCGAATAATGGCCAGTAGCATGTTTCAACACCTAACTTGCACATTTCCATAATGTTTTCTGTTGGGTATCTCCAACCTCTTGGACAAGGAGCCATTATGTTAAGGTATGCAGCGCCTTTTGTATAAATAGCCTTTTCAGCCTTAGCATGAAGGTCGCTGAAGTTGCCAAGGAATGTTGTCTGGCCAACATAAGGTATATGATGGCTTGCTATAATTTCGGCAAGGTCTTTTCTGTTCTGTGTTTTACCTTCTGATACTTTGCCGGCAGGTGTTGTTGTTGTGTCAGCATACATAGGTGTAGCTGAAGAACGCTGGATACCTGTGTTCATGTAAGCGCCGTTATCGTAGCAAACATAAACAAGGTCGTGATTTCTTTCCATAGCGCCTGAAAGTGACTGGAAACCGATATCGTATGTACCGCCGTCACCGCCGAATGCTATAAATTTGAATGTATCATCAATTTTGCCTTTTCTCTTCATTACATTATAAGCTGCTTCAACACCGCTTAATGTAGCTCCGGCGTTTTCAAAAGCGTTATGAATGTATGAATCTGTCCAAGCTGTATAAGGATACATAAATGTAGAAACCTCAAGACAGCCTGTAGCGTTGGCTATAACAGCCTTATCCTCTGGTTTTAATGCTTTAAGCACGTTTCTAACAGCTATTGTGCCGCCGCAGCCGGCGCACATTCTATGGCCGCCTGTAAGTCTTTCAGGCCTGCTCATTATTTCTTTAAAGTTTGCCAATTCAAACGCCTCCTCTTAGTCTCTAAGTGATAAGTAACGGTATGTTTCGCCAACATTGCCTGTAGCAAGTATGTCGAATAAAGCGCCGTATACTTCTTCGATATTTTCTACTCTAACATCTCTACCGCCAATACCGTAGATGTAATCTACAACTTTGGCTGTTGAGCCTGCTGTATAAAGAGCACTCTTTACTTCAGCACCAAGAGGGCCGCCCTGTGATGAGAAGCCTTCACATCTGTCCATAACAGCAAGAACCTTAACGTTCTTAAGTGCTTCAGCTATTTCTTTAGCTGGGAATGGTCTGAATACTCTTATTTTAAGAAGGCCGACTTTCTTTCCTTCAGCTCTGAGCTTGTCAACAGCATCTTTAGCTGTTCCGGCAGCAGAGTTGATTATAACAATGGCACATTCTGCGTCATCAAGTTTATATGTTTCAAAAAGGCCGTATTTTCTGCCTGAAATTTTCTCAAATTCAGCTGCTACATCAAGTATAACCTGTTTAGCGTTTTCCATAGCTACAGCCTGCTGTTTTTTGTGCTCCATGTAGTAAGCAGGAATGTCGTAAGGACCTACAGCCATTGAATGGTCTTGGTTAAGAAGGTATTCCTGTGGGTTGTACTCGCCTACGAAATCTTTAACTTCTTTGTCCTCAAGAAGGTTAATGTTTTCAACAGCGTGGCTTGTAATAAAACCGTCCTGACAAATCATAATAGGCAGTCTAACGTCTTTATGCTCAGCAATTCTGTAAGCCTGAACAAAGTTGTCGTAAGCTTCCTGATTGTTTTCTGAATAAATCTGAATCCAGCCTGAATCTCTTGCGCCCATAGAGTCTGAATGGTCGCAGTTGATGTTGATAGGGCCAGAAAGCGCTCTGTTTACACAAGCAAGAGCAATAGGAAGTCTGCAAGAAGCAGCTATGTAAAGCTCTTCCCACATAAGTGCAAGACCGCATGAAGATGTAGCTGTAAGTGTTCTTGCGCCGGCAGCCTCACTACCAACACATGCGCTCATTGCTGAGTGCTCGCTCTCTACAGGTACAAACTCTGTGTCAACCTGTCCGTTAGCAACAAATGTAGAAAAGTACTGTGGAATTTCTGTTGAAGGAGTGATAGGGAAAGCAGCCATAACATCAGGATTAATCTGGCGCATCGCTATTGCCACTGCCTCATTACCGGATAATCTTTCTCTTATAGCCATTTATTTTTCCTCCTTTTTCATTACAATAGCACCGAAAGGACATACTTTGGCGCAAATGCCGCAGCCCTTGCAGTGGTCAAAATCAAAATCAGCTCTTTTGCCGTCTTTAACAGGAATAGCAGCATCAGGACAAACAGGTGTGCAAAG
>JAHZEA010000001.1:120158-160385 GCA_019422065.1 Lachnospiraceae bacterium
CTGGTCATCGAGGCCGCAACCGAAGATATGGAAGCAAAGAAGGCACTGTTTGCATTTGTCAGCTATAAATTCCGGAATGCTTACTCTCCAGTCTCCTGTTCTAAAATCAGCGGCTGTACCGCCTTCGTAAACTTCTCCGCCAGGAGTTATATCTTTCCAGTTTATGTTTTCATTTATAAAATCTACTGATGACATTATTTTACCTCCTGTAATGACATTCTAAGAGCATTCATGTTGCCCTCGATAACCTCCGGTTTGGAAGCAAATTTATGTTTATATGAACCTTCCATTTCTTTAAGGAATGATTCGTCGTCCATTATGCCTGTAACCTTAACTATAGCCGCAAGCATAGGTGAGTTAGGGAAGTATTTGCCAAGAGCCGCAACGGAAATCTTTCTTGCGTCTACTGTATAAACTCTGCCCTCATATCCTTTAAGGAGCGGTCTCATCTCATCTGGTGTTTTAGCTGAGTTAATAACAATAGCTCCGTCTTTTTTAAGACCCTTTGTTACGTCTACGCACTCAAGAAGTGTTTCGTCTACTACTACTACAAATTCAGGGTCGTAAATATTTGAATGAACTCTAATTGGGTCATCACTTATTCTGTTATAAGCAGTAATAGGAGCACCCATTCTTTCTGGGCCGTATTCTGGGAAGCCCTGAACATATTTACCAGTGTTAAACGCTACATCGGCAAGAAGAAGGGAAGCTGTTTTTGCACCCTGACCGCCGCGTCCGTGCCATCTTATTTCCAATACATTTGACAAGATAAATTACCTCCTTGTATTCTTTTTTAATTTGAACCTGTATTTATAAATAGCAAATGCCGTGCCAAAAAATAACCCAAATTAAAAAAAATTTATTTTTTTTATTTCACATAAACAAAAATAAAATATTTTATATAAATTCATTCTAAAACAAAGCTTTTAAATCACATATTTTCGGCAGCTGAAAGTTATTTCGGCACATAAAAAATTAAATTATTTTTTTATATATCCAAAAGTCGAAAAACGTCATTTAATTTTTATGTAAACAATTTATTTTTGTTGTAATTTGTGTTATTATTGTTATAAAATTTGTTGTAATTGTTACACTGTAACAAACCGGAGGTAACATTATGGAAGATGTTTTAAAACTGCTTGACAGTACAGAAATATATAAAAGAGTACTTGACCATGCCGATGAAGGTGTAAATGTTGTTGATAAAACAGGCATGCTTATATTTGTTAATAAAGTTTCGGCCGAGTACTGTAATTCCCAGCCTTCCGAAATGATAGGCCGGCAGATAGAGGATTTTTATCCAAACGCCATGCTTTTAAATGTAATACGCACTAAAAAAGCCGTTTTAGGGGAAAAAATACATTTTGTTGGCAAAAAAAAATACGTCTGTTCCAGTTTTCCCATTGAGCTAAACGGTAAATTTGTAGGAGCGTACTCGGTTTTCCGCGATGTTCAGGAAATAGAAGACTTAAACCGCCGTGTACGCTATCTTGAAATGCAGGTATCCCTTACAAAGCCTGAAGCCGATATGGCTTCTGTTGTAAACTACGGCGGAACACTTAACGAAGTATTTAACAAAGCCAAAAGAGCCGTAGGCAGCATAGGCGGGCCAAGGCACTCTATTATAACAGGCGAAAGCGGAACAGGTAAAACCATGCTGGCAAACCTTATGTATAACTATGCCAAAAAAATAGGCGTTATAGGCCAAAATGCACCTTTTATAGAAATAAACTGTGCCCAGTTTACAAACCCGGATATAGCCGCTATGGAAATATTCGGCAGTGAAGAAGGCGCATACACGGGTTCAAAGAAAAAGCCGGGACTTTTTGAGCAGGCTCACGGAGGAATACTGTTTCTTGATGAGGCCCATACACTTGAAAACTACCAAAACCTGCTTTTAAAAGCCATTGAAAGCGGTAAAATACGACGCATAGGCGGCAGCAAAGACATAAAAATAAATGTAATTATAATAGCCGCTTCCACAAGGGACTTAAAAGATGTGCTTCTGCCGGAACTTTACCAAAGGCTTGCCCAGTACGAAATGTATCTTCCTTCATTAAGGGAAAGAAGCCTTGAGGAAAAAGAACAGCTTTTTAACCATTTTGTTAAAAAATACGAGCAGGCCGTTAAAGAAGCCCACAACATTAACTACCACGTTAAATTTACGCCAAAGGCCAAGCAAATGCTCTTAAATGCTGTTTATCCGCGTAATGTGCGCCAGTTCAGGGATGTTATAAACTACAGTATAGACTCATCATCACCGCTGCTTGAGGATATAGCCGGACAAAGTGATATAGTAAATACTGTAACGGAAAAAGATATTCCTTTTGATATTGCAGAAATTGAAGTGCCTAAAAATGAAAATCCAGCACCAGAAACAGAAATTAAAGAAGAAAAAATAACACCGGAAGTTGCAAAAATAATTAATAGAATGCTCAAAGAAGGCAAAGGCCCAAGAAAAATTTCAAATGAGCTTAAAGCCCTTGGCTACCCAATAGAGTATTATAAAGTTGCCTACTATATTAAAACAAACAAAAAATAACTTTGTTGTGGTTATTTAAAATATATAGTACAATACATATTGTTTAGTTTTACAGTTGTTGTTTACAGGAAGGATTGTTTATTAATATGTGGATTGCCGATAAATGGAACACTTATGAAGTTTTGGACTGCTCAGAAGGCGAAAAACTTGAGCGCTGGGGCGACTATACACTTGTGCGTCCTGACCCGCAGGTTATATGGAATACAAAAAAATCATCACAATGGAAAAAAGTAAACGGCCACTACCACCGCTCAAGCAAAGGCGGCGGAGAATGGGAGTTTTTCAGTCTGCCTGAACAGTGGAGCATAGACTATAAGAGTCTTGGCCTTACATTTAACTTAAAACCTTTTAAGTTTAAGCATACAGGCGTTTTTCCGGAACAGGCCGTTAACTGGGAATGGTTCAGCCAGAAAATAAAAGACGCAAAGGCACAGGGCCGCGAAATTAAAGTTTTAAACCTTTTTGCATATACCGGCGGAGCAACACTTGCAGCGGCAAAAGCAGGTGCCAAAGTTACCCATGTAGATGCTTCAAAGGGCATGGTAAACTGGGCAAAAGAAAATGCCAAATCTTCCGGGCTTGAAAACGCGCCTATACGCTGGATAATAGATGACTGCGTTAAGTTTGTAGAGCGGGAAATAAGACGTGAGAATTTTTATGACGCCGTAATAATGGACCCGCCAAGCTACGGCAGAGGACCTAAAGGCGAAATTTGGAAAATAGAAGACGCAGTTTATTCTTTAATAGAGCTTTGCTCAAATGTTCTTACAAAAGACCCGCTTTTTTATCTTATAAGCTCTTACACCACAGGCCTTCAGCCGGCAGTTTTAACATATATGTTAAGCACAGTTATGATTCCTAAGTTCGGCGGAAAGGCATTTGCTGAAGAAATAGGCCTTCCTGTAAAAAGTACAGGCCTTGTACTTCCTTGCGGTGCTTCCGGCAGATGGGAGAAATAAAAGCAAAAATTTAGCGCTATATCCGTAATTAAAAATACGGATACGGCGCTGTTTTTTGGGAAAAAATGAGATTAAGATGATTGAGATGACTGTTTATAAAATATTTATGTAATGCAATTTATTCGTAATAGTCACACTTTTGGCACCTTGTTAAAGCGCTTTCATCTACATGCTTATAAAAAAAGCCTGACCACTTGCAAATGCTGTATAAAATAGGCACTATTGACTTGCCTTTTTCGGTAAGTGAATACTCTACTCTTGGCGGAATTTCATCATATGATTTTCTGCATACAATATCATCGGCAATAAGCTGTTTTAATGTAGAAGCTAAAACAGCATCTGTAATATTGCACATTTCTTTTCTTATTTCGCTGTAGCGCAAAGTATCCATAGCCGCCAAAACACAAATAATTCTTGACTTCCATTTTCCGCCGAATATTTCAAGGCCGTACTCCAGCGGGCAGCGAATATCTTCCTTTAATTTTTTCTGATACATAAACAAAGGCTCCTTTCACTGCCAATTATACAATACAACGCGTGTGCTTTAAAGTAACTATTAAATTTATAAGTAATATAAAACTAAAATTACAGGATTTTTTTATTTTCTGGTCCCGGTGTTGTTACAATAACTTTTTCTGGTGTAATAATCAAAGCACCCTTTGCTGTTGCTGCACCGTGGAAAAGCTGGTCAGCCATTTTTTTAAATATATCTACTACAGGGCCTTCTGTAACATACTCGGCTGTTCCCTTAACCTGATAGCCTTCTGATGTTTTCATATCATAAGCAGAAACAGCAACTTTGCCGTTGTTTGCCTTTATATTATTTAATGTAGTCTCTAAAAATACATCGCCTACAATAAGCTTTCCGTCATCAGTAACATCTTTAAAACCAACCGGAACAACATTAGGCTCGCCGTTTGCACATGTTGCCAAATCCCACATATTATCCTTTAAAACTTTAACAACATTTTCATTCATCATTATTAGTCCCCCCTGATTAGATTTAATTTTTAATACAATATTATTATATAACACAGCTCAAATAAGCCAATATATTAATGAATTTATTACTTACTAATAAATTTAATAGTATTAGCTCTACTTTCCGCAGGTTGTAAAAACACAACCTGTAATGTATTCTGTTTTTGAAAGGAAAGTGATTAAAAATGAATACCTATGTTACAGGCGAAACAGTAAAAAGCCTTAGGTCAAAATTAAATTTAACCCAAGCCCAGCTTGCCGAAAAATTAAATGTAAGCCACAAAACCGTTTCAAAATGGGAAACGGGCAAAGGCCTTCCTGACATAACACTTATTGAGCCTTTGGCAAAAGCTTTGCAAATTTCGGTACCGGAGCTGTTTTCAGGTGAAAAGATTATAAACACAAACCGCTCGGCAAACATTTCACGTTCTTCTTTATATGTCTGCCCTGTATGCGGCAATATATTCCACTCAACAGGTAAAGCTCTTATTTCTTGCTGTGGAATAACTCTTCCGCCTCTTGAGTATGAAGAAATAGACGATTCTCACAGTGTTATATGCGAAAAGATAGACGGCGAGCATTATATAACAATAAACCACGAAATGACAAAACAGCACTATATTTCTTTTATAGCTTACAGCACATCAGACCGTTTTGAAATAGTAAAGCTCTATCCCGAAGGCACAGCCCATGCACGTTTTATGCCCCGGGGCCGCGGAATGCTTTATTGGTACTGCAACAGGCATGGTTTATTCTGTCAGAGAATATAACAAAAGGCACAGTATTTACTGTGCCTTTTTATAGTTTAACTTATTTATTGAGTATTTCCATAAACTCCTCACCTGTTATTGTTTCTTTTTCAAGAAGATAAGAAGCCAGTTCATGGAGTTTATCTATATTCTCGCGAAGTATTGAGATTGCTTTTTCGTGGCCCGCCTTAACAGTTGCAACTACTTCTTTATCTATTAAAGACGATGTTTCAGCTGAGCATGCAAGGGATGTATCTCCGCCTAAATACTGGTTATTTACTGTTTCAAGTGCTACCATGTCAAACTCACGGCTCATACCATAGCGTGTAATCATAGCTCTTGCAAGTTTTGTTGCCTGCTCAATATCGTTAGAAGCTCCTGTTGTTATGGTGTTGAATATAAGCTCCTCAGCAGAACGGCCGCCCGTAAGGGTTGCAATTTTGTTTTGAGCTTCTTCTTTGCTCATAAGGTATTTTTCGCCTTCTTCTACCTGCATTGTGTAGCCTAAAGCACCGGAAGTACGCGGTATAATAGTAATTTTAGTAACAGGGGCTGAATTGCTCTGTTTAGCCGCTACAAGTGCATGGCCAATCTCGTGATAAGCCACAACCTTCTTTTCGTAAGGCGATAAAACGGCATTCTTTCTTTGGTATCCTGCTATAACAGTTTCAACGCTTTCTTCCAAGTCTTCCTGTTTAACAACATTCCTGCCCATTCTTACAGCTCTTAAAGCCGCTTCATTTACAATATTGGCAAGCTCGGCACCGGAAGCGCCGGAAGTAGCCCTTGCTATTGCGCCAAAATCAATATTGCTGTCCATTTTAACATCTTTTGCATGTACTTTTAATATAGCTTCACGTCCGTTTAAGTCCGGAAGCTCAACAGGTATTCTTCTGTCAAAACGTCCCGGTCTTAAAAGTGCCGGGTCAAGGCTTTCCGGCCTGTTAGTAGCCGCCAGTATAACAACACCTTTTCTGCCGTCAAAACCGTCCATTTCAGTAAGGAGCTGGTTTAATGTCTGCTCACGCTCGTCGTTTCCGCCTAAACCGCTTCCACTGTCACGTTTTTTACCTATGGTGTCAATCTCATCTATAAACACAATACAAGGTGCCTTTTCGTTAGCCTGTTTAAAAAGGTCACGTACCTTTGCGGCGCCCATGCCCACAAACATTTCAACAAATTCAGAGCCGGATATAGAGAAAAACGGCACTTTAGCTTCACCGGCTACAGCCTTTGCCAAAAGTGTTTTACCAGTTCCCGGAGGGCCTACAAGAAGCGCGCCTTTAGGCAGTTTAGCGCCTATTGCCGAGTATTTCTGCGGATTATGAAGGAAATCAACTATTTCTGTAAGGGCATCTTTTGACTCTTCTTCTCCTGCTACATCATCAAATGTAACGCCTGTTTCAGTTTCAGCATATATTTTGGCATTGGCCTTTCCAAATGTCATAGCCGGGCCGCCGCCCATTTTTTTCATCACCATTTTAGATATTAACTGGCCTATTCCTATAAATATGAATATAGGTAAAAGCCATGTAAGTATTACGCTTAAAAGAGAGCTGTTTTGTTTTACCGTTTCTGAGCCATATTTAACATTATGGTCTGTAAGCCTCTGCATAAGGCTGTCATCCGGGAAAACACCTGTTTTGTAGTAAGCTGTTTTTCCGTCTTCGTCAGTAGCTGAAAATACTAATTCCTGTTTTGAGGAGTCCATAACAACTTCAGTTACTTTATTTTCATCCACCATTGTAATGAAATCGCTGTAACCTACTTCTTTAACACGTGCCTCCATAACAGACGGGAAAAACAGAGCATTTAAAAGCATTACTACTACAAGTATTATAAAATAATAGTATATAATGGATTTTTTGGGTCTGTTGTCACCTTGGTTGTTTTCAATCATTATTATCCGTCCTTTCTTAATTTAACAAGGCTTTTGCCTTGAGCATAATTAATTTTATAATAAAACTATATTAAGCACAATACCCAGCCCCATAAATTAACAGTAAATTTACATTTGCTTTTTTACTATTTTGTACTCATCGTACAGCTGATAATACGGACAATTATAAAAAGATGATGACATAAATTTTTCCATTTCATCTTCATCAAGATTAACAAGGCATACGTAATATCCGCACTCCTCATCGTAAAAATAATTCATACAGCTTTTGCAGTTAGTCTGTTTTTTCATAAATACCACCTTTAAAAAATACCCTCCGGCTTAAACGGAGGGCACAAAATTACATAATACTTCTTTTTTCAGTTAATACAGCACTAAGGGGCCTGTCGAAGCTTTCAACAGGTATGCTTTCGGCAAGCTGAATATCAAAGCATACACCAATAGTATTTTTTACATTATACTTTTCGGTATATGTGTCATAATATCCGCCGCCATAGCCGCATCTGTTTTTGTTAATGTCAAACATACTTCCCGGCACTATCATAATGGAGTTATCATCTGGAATTACCTGTTTTTCCGGTCCTTCTTCCGGCTCCATAACGCCTAAAGATGAGCGCTTCATGCCGTTAAAAGATGTAATTTCAACAAAATACATAAACCTGTCTTTTTTTGCTACAGGCACAGCCACTCTTTTGCCGTCTTTCCACGCAAGATTTATAAAGTCAGTTGTAATTACTTCCGAAGCCATGTCTATATAGCAAAAAACCCAGTCAGCTTTTTTGTATAAATCCAAAGCTAAAATTTTATCTGTTATAATACGGCTTTTTTCTTCTCTTTCTTCTTTTGACATCTGGCTTCTGCGTTTTAAAAAAGCCTTACGCATTTCGTTTTTATCCAAAATCAAACACCGCCTGATTTATCCTGTTATCTGCCTTAGTCCGGCAAAAATAATACCTATAACCAAGTTAAAAGCGCCTAATATAAAACTTACAATAAGCAATACAATACAAAGCAGGATAAGCTTTAAGCCAAAGCTTTTATACCTTGGATACTGACTTGTTAAAAGTATAATGGCTATAACAAAGCCTAAAAATACATTTACAAATGACAGAATTACAAAAAGCACTTTAAGCCATACATTCAAATCTTTTGTAAAATAATTCTCTGCCTGCCTGAAAAACTGCTCTGCATCGTTCTGGCTGCCGGAGTAATTCTGGGAGCTGCCGGAATTATTATATGTTCTGTTGTCGTCTATTATTTTAGACTCTTTTTCAACTGCCTCACCCAGTATCTCATCGTTATTAGGTGAAGAAGTATATCCACAACTTGGGCAGTTTCCTCTGCCGTCAAGCTTTCCGCCGCAAAATGGGCAATAGCTCATATATTTCACCTCCGAAAAAAGGAGTTATTTTGCTTTAAAAGAGCTCTTTAAAGGCACAATACGGTTAAATACAAGGGCGCCTTCTTTTGAGTCCTTGGTGTCAACACAATAGTAACCGTTGCGCATAAACTGGAATTTATCCCCGCCTTTGGCATCTTTAACAGAAGGCTCTACAAGACATTCTTTAACTACAAGGCTTTCTGGGTTCATAATCATATCGCCGTCAGGGTCGTCAGGATTATCAAGCATCATATAATCATAAAGTCTTGCTTCTGCCTTAACTGCTGTATCGGCATTTACCCAATGAAGTGTACCTTTTACTTTTCTGCCGTCAAAGCCGGAACCACTTCTTGTTTCAGGGTCGTATGTGCAGTGAACGGCTGTTATGTTGCCGTCGCCGTCTTTATCAATGCCTACACATGTTACAAAGTATGCGCCCTTGAGCCTTACTTCTTTAAGAGGTGCCAAACGGAAGAATTTTTTAACAGGTACTTCCATAAAGTCTTCTCTCTCAATATAAATTTCCTTTGAAAACGGAACACTTCTTGTGCCAAGGTCCGGATTTTCAGGATTATTTTCCAATTCCATAAACTCTACCTGACCTTCCGGATAGTTGTCTATTATAACTTTAAGCGGGTCAAGAACAGCCATAACAACCTTAGCTTTTGCCTTAAGGTCATCTCTTATGCAGTAGTCAAGAAGTGAGCTGTCTACACGGCTGTTGGCTTTGCTAACGCCTATTTTCTCGCAGAATGTGCGTATAGCCTCAGGAGTATATCCCCTTCTTCTAAGACCGGAAATTGTCGGCATACGCGGGTCATCCCAGCCGTCAACAAGGCCGTTTTCCACAAGGGCACGGAGCTTTCTTTTACTCATTACAGTATTTGTCATGCCTAAACGGGCAAACTCTATCTGTCTTGGTTTTGCTTTAAGACCTGAGTTATCAACTACCCAGTCATAAAGCGGTCTGTGGTCCTCAAACTCCATTGTGCATATAGAATGTGTTATACCCTCTATAGCATCCTCCAAAGGATGTGCAAAGTCATACATAGGGTATATACACCATTTGTCACCTGTTCTGTGGTGTGACGCGTGGGCTATACGGTAAATAACCGGGTCACGCATGTTAATGTTAGGAGATGCCATATCTATTTTAGCTCTCAAAGTATGGCTTCCGTCCTCAAACTCACCGTTTTTCATTCTTTCAAAAAGGTCAAGGTTTTCCTCAACACTTCTGTCTCTGTAAGGGCTGTTTTTACCCGGCTCGCTTAATGTGCCTCTGTACTGGCGCATTTCTTCTGCTGAAAGGTCACATACAAAGGCTTTGCCCTCTTTAATGAGCTTAACGGCTACATCGTAAAAAGTATCAAAATATGAAGAAGCAAAACGCACGTCACCTTCCCAATTAAAACCAAGCCACTTAACGTCTTCTTCTATAGCCTCTACATATTCATTATCTTCTTTTGTAGGGTTTGTGTCGTCAAAACGCAGATTGCACTTTCCGCCGTAAAGCTTAGCAAGGCCAAAGTTAAGGCATATGCTTTTAGCGTGGCCTATATGCAGATAGCCGTTAGGCTCTGGCGGGAAACGTGTATAAAGCTTATTAAGCTCGCCCTTTAAATCTTCCTGTATATAACTGTGAATAAAATTTCCCGTTGAGCCAAGCTCGCCGGAAACTTCCTTAATATCTTCAGACATATAAATTACCTCCAGTAAGAAATACAAACTTCACCTTAATACATTATTTTACTATATACAAAAAACTTCGTCAAACTCAATTATTCAAGTTATTTATGTATTCTTTAGAAACAACAACCTTTCCTTCTGAGTCCAACATAATTACCGCCTCCATGTGTATTAAAGCATAATATTTTCTTTAAACCACTGAATAAAATGACTGTCTACAATTTCAACACCGCTGTGGTTTAAGTGGGCATCATCACGGAAATTCTGGTTTGTAAGCATATCCCTTTTTTCGTTTTCCACATTGTAGTCAATGTACGGCACACCGTTTTCAGCCGCCATAGCCGCCACAGCGTTATGCACTAAATCATAATTTTTAATATAGTCCATAGAAACATTGGCAACCGGTGCCGTTACAAATATAAGCTGTATGCCTTCATCTTTGCAGAGTTTTACTATTTTTTCGATGTACTTTCTTTGAGTTGAGTCTATTTCAAAATCCTTGCCGTCAAAATTTCTGAACTGGTTTGTTGTGTCGTATTCCGTTGAAATCATAAGCTGGTTAGAGTATACATATCCCTTTGAGCGGTAGTACTCCTCACCCTGCTGAACTTCACCCTGTTTTTTGGTTACACCATATTTATTTTCTATATCCTTTTCCATTTGACTGCCTTCATAGGCAAAGTAGCTCTGCTGGTAGCGTATAGGCAAAAGATAATATTTAACCTTGTCCGCAAGAGGAAACACATTTTTAATGTACTCGTTTTTTATATCTTCGCTTTTAAGCACTTCAAAAAACGAGTTTGCCTGCTGCAAATCAAACTTATCATCAAGTACATCCCAGTAAACTTCCATAACCACATATTTAGGGTGCTGGGTTTTAAGTATCTCCTTAAGCTCGTAATAAGTTGTATCCGGGTGCTGTAGTGGTGTACCCATTTGAAAGCTGTTTAAGTTAAGGCCACTATCTATTATCTCTGGGTCAAATGTGCAGTAGGAATGTGACGAGCCCACAAATACCATGTCAAGGCTGTTTTCCTCAAGAGCGTAAAAATCGTCAAAGCGCTGTTTTGTAAATGCGTTAATTACGTTTTTATCCGCCGCTGATTTATAGAGCGAACCGAAATAGCAAAACACCGGTACAACTATAATTATAACCGCAAGTATTTTTATAAGACATAAAATATTGTTTTTTCTGACCGCTTTTCTTCTGTCAGAACTGGAAGTATATGAACTCTCCTGCATTGTAGAATACCCCCGCTGTTAATATAAATAAAAATATAAATGCGTAATATAAAACTTCTGCCACAAAGCCTTTTTTGCGTACAAAGCCGCTTATGTCGTGCCCTGCAAGGCCTTCGGAAATAAATAATACCAAAACTGCTATAAACACCACTTTAAGCTCGTAAAGGCTCATTCCAAGGCTTGTTATCATTTCGTATAAATATTGGGCTGTATTCCATTTTCTGAAATCCCAGAATATATGCGAGAATATATATGACGCATCTGATATAGAGTTTGCCCTGAAAAATATAAATGCAAACATTACAAAACCAAATGTTACAAAAGGTGCTAATATAGCTATGGCTTTATCGGCCGGCTTATATGTGCCGTAAAGTTCTTTTATTTTCCTGTATTCCGTTCTTAATATATCCTCAACTACCATATAAATGCCGTGGAGAGCACCCCATATAACAAATGTATATGCCGCACCATGCCAAAGACCGCTTACAAGGAATGTAATAAAAAGGTTCCTGTACTTAATAAGCCTTCCTTTGCGGTTGCCGCCAAGTGGTATATAAATATAGTCCATAAACCAAGTTGAAAGTGAAATATGCCACCTTCTCCAGTATTCTCTAAGACTCTTTGAGCCGTAAGGCCTGTCAAAGTTTACCATAAGCCTAAAACCAAGAACTTTTGCGGCGCCTCTTGCAATATCTGAATAACCGCTGAAATCACAGTAAATCTGTATTGTAAACATAAAAGCCGCAAGTATATAATAAAGGCCGCCATATGACTGAGCATTATTGAATATTGTATTTACACCAATAGCAAGCCTGTCTGCAATAACAACTTTCTTAAAAAATCCAGTTGCCATCATTTCAAGGCCTATAAGCACATTACGCATTCTGAATTTATTTTTGGTGTTAAACTGCTTTATAAGGTTTTTGCTTCTTTCAATAGGCCCTGCCACAAGCTGAGGGAAAAAAGTTATAAAAAGCGAAAACTTAACATAGCTTTTAGAAGGTTTAAGCTCTCCCCTGTAAACATCTATTGTATAAGCCGCCGCTTGGAAAGTATAAAACGAAATACCCATAGGCAGAACTATATCCGGCGGAGTAATATATAAGCCGCTGTTAAACATAGAAAAAATGCCGTTTATTGTTGTGCAGGCAAAATCCATATACTTAAACACAAAAAGCAGGCCGAAATTAATTACCATACACAATAATAGATAAAGCTTTTTCCGCTTAGCATTTTGCGCCGTGTATATCAAATATGCCCCCACAAAGTTTATAAAAGTAATAAAAACTATTATAACTATAAGCTTAGGATTCCAGCACATATAGAATATATAGCTTCCGGCAAGAAGCATGTATATTCCCGGTTTATACGGCAGTATGTAGTAAAGACATGCTGTAATTATAAAAAATATAATAAAATTAAGGCTGTTAAAAAGCATTTTAGTTCTCCCTAAAAATTTATTAACTTGATGATACTATATAAATTGTTGTATTACAATAAAAAAAACGGTACAATGTTAAAGGGTGATATATATGACTGCTTTAACTGTTGAAAGTATAAAAGAATTTATGCATCTGCTTTTTAAAAGCAGTGAGTTTAATAACTATCTTGTTCATAAAGCAATGGCAACAACATTTACCACATTTGAAATATCCGGCGAGCTGAATTCTGATTATTTCAGCGATGATAGCCGGCCTGAGCGCAAATACTGCACATGGGAAGAAATACGGCCTTATGTTTTTTCAGTTATAAAAGGCTCAAAGCTTCCTAAAAGCATGAAAATAGTTCTGGCGGCGCCTTTAGCTCTAACAGAAAGCCTCAGCAGTAACGCCTCTGTGCTTTTTATAAACATTATTTACGAAAACGGCGTTTTAAATATAATTACAGGCTCGTCAGTTAAAAGCTTTACACTTGATAAAAGCCATGATTTTATTTGGGACGAATATGTTGAGGAATTTATTAAAAACAACGGCATAACTATAAAACAAGATGCATGAAGCAATTCAGCCGCGTTTAAGCACTGATTAAACGCGGTTTTTTATTGTCTCTGCCTGCAAAGAGCAATACATTTTTCAAGCCACTGGCATTGAGCCTTTTCCCTTGATACAGCACCTAAAAACACCATATAATCACAGAACCTTTCTTCATCTTCCGGCGGAGACGGCTCAAACTTTTTGGAAATTTCCCCTAACTCCTTTAATCTTTCTTTATGCTGTTTAAGCATATCATTTAAAAGCGATAACCTTTCTTTGGGCTCCATAGAGCCCGAAAAATACAGCTGAAGCCTGAATTCATCTTTAGGTATTGTTTTTATTTTCTGCCGCTTGTTCACCCATTTTATAAACTCTTCACGTCCGCTTTGGGTAATGGAATATACTTTCTTTTCAAGTACATTGCCCGTAATTTCTATTTTATATTCCACAAGCCCGGTTTGGGTTAAGGCCTTAAGCTCGGGATAAATCTGGCTGTGCTTAGCATTCCAAAATTCAAAAAGCGTTGTTTCAAACTCCTTTTTAAGCTCATAGCCTGTCATACTTTTTTTATTTAAAAGGCCCAGTATAGCATACTTTAATGTTCCCACACTGCTCTCCTCCCAACAAACACATATCAATTTTTACGGGTAAAGTATAGCATAAACTTATTTTTTTAGCCATACAAAAGGCCATTAATAATTATTAAATTCCTTTAAACACGCCTTCTGCATAAATATATTATATGTATAATTAAACATGTAAATATTGACATGTTTTTGTTTTGGTGATAGCATATTTAATGCAGTTTTAATTTCGGTAACATTGTTTGGAAAGGGGTATATTTTTAAATGGAAAAAGCAAAACGCTATGTAATTTTTATTATCGGTCTTTTTATTAACTCTCTTGGTGTAAGCCTTATTACAAAAGCTGATTTAGGCACATCACCCATTTCGTCAATACCTTATGTATTAAGTCTTAATTTTCCTTTAAGTCTTGGCCAGTTTACAGTTATATTCTCTCTTTTATTAATACTTTTGCAGTTTATAATGTTAAGAAAAAATTTTAACCCGGAGCACCTGCTTCAAATACCGGTTTCTTTTGCTTTCGGTTATTTTATAGATTTATGTATGTCACTTTTAAGTTTTGTTAACCCAGAATTTTACGCCGCTAAAATATTTTATCTGTTAATAGGCTGTATAGTTTTAGGCATAGGCGTTTATACCGAGGTTTTAGCCAATGTTGTTATGCTTCCCGGCGAATCATTTGTAAGAGCTGTTGTATATTGTATTAAATCGGAGTTTGGTGTTTCAAAGGTAGCATTCGACGTTTCTATGACAGTAATTGCCGCGGCTATATCAATTATTCTTTCCCACTCTTTATACGGTGTAAGAGAAGGCACAATAGTAGCCGCCATACTTGTAGGCTTTATAGCTAGGCTAATAGGAAAGCACTGCGGCTTTATAAAAGATAAAATTTTTTCAGCGTCTTAAAAGGCGCTTTTTTAATATCATAATTTTGTTAGCACTCTTTTGCTGTGAGTGCTAATTTTTTCTTGACTTTTATATCCTTAGTGATAAAATATCAGTAAACAGACTGAAAATATATTGTAGGAGGTAATAAATATGGCTCAGGAAAAGGGCAATTTATCAATTAACAGTGAAAACTTTTTACCTATTATAAAAAAATGGCTTTATACAGACAAAGATATATTTGTAAGAGAGCTTGTTTCAAACGGCTGTGACGCTGTTACAAAATTTAAAAAACTTGTTTCAATGGGCGAAGCCGAAGCAGACGAAAACGAGGAATACGCTATTCACGTTGATGTAAACGAGAAAGAAAAAACAATCACCGTTTCCGATAACGGTATAGGCATGACAGCCGATGAGATTAAAAAATACATCAATCAGATAGCTTTTTCAGGCGCAAGTGACTTTATGGCTAAATACAGCGAAAAAACGGCTGAAGAAAATGACATTATAGGTCACTTCGGTCTTGGTTTTTACTCAGCATTTATGGTAGCCGACAAAGTTGAAATTGATACACTTTCTTATGCTCCGGGTGCCGAAAGCGCAAAATGGATTTCTGACGGCGGCATTGATTACGAAATTACAGACGGCACAAGACAGACAAGAGGCACAACAATAACACTTTATATAGGTGAAGACGGCAAAGAATTTCTTGACTATTCACTTATGTATAAAACATTAAGAAAATACTGCTCATTTATGCCTGTTGAAATTTTCTTTAATTTTGAGAGAGAAAAAACAGAAGAAGAAATAAAGGCAGAAGCCGAGGAAATGGCAAAAAAAGCCGCAGAAAATACTTCCGAAACAAATGAAGAACCAAAAGAGGAAGAAAAAGAAGAAACAAAGCCGCTTCCTATTAACGACACAACTCCTCTTTGGCTTAAAAACCCTAAAGATTTAACAGACGACGACTACAAGGAGTTCTATCATAAAGTATTTAACGATATGTCAGACCCTCTTTTCTGGATACATCTTAACATGGATTATCCGTTTAACCTCAAAGGCATACTCTACTTCCCTAAGCTTTTAAGCGATGTAGATGTTTTAGAGGGCGAAATTAAGCTTTATTCAAATCAGGTTTATATTGCCGACAACATAAAAGAAATTGTACCGGAATTCCTTCTTTTATTAAAAGGCGTTATGGACTGCCCTGATTTGCCTCTTAATGTTTCAAGAAGCGCACTGCAAAACGACGGCTATGCTTCTAAAATGAGCAATTATATTGCTAAAAAAGTAGCCGATAAGCTTAACAGCATATTCAAAAACGACCGTGAAAGCTATGAAAAATTCTGGGACGACATAAGCCTTTTCATTAAATACGGCTGTATGAAAGAAGAAAAATTCTACGACAAAATTAAAGAATCCCTTATATACAAAACAACAAACGGCGTTTACAAAACACTTGAACAGTACCTTGAAGACAATAAAGACAAACACGAAAACAAGGTATTTTACGCAACTGATGAAAAAGAACAGATACAGTATATAAACATGTTTAAAGAGCAAGGCATGGAAGCTCTTATACTTTCATCACGTATAGACCTTAACTTTATATCTTTCCTTGAATATAAATTAAGCGGCAAACCTTCATTTGAAAGAATTGACGCCGATATTGCCGACACTTTAAAAGACGACAGCGCAAAAGAGGACAAAACTCTTTCAGAAGAAATGCAGAATCTTTTCAGAGGAACACTTAACAACAAAGAGCTTACAGTTAAAGCCGAAGGCTTAAAAACACCTGATGTAGCAGGTATGATGCTTATTAGCGAACGCTCCCGCCGTATGCTTGACATGATGGAAGCATATAAAGGTCAGCCGGAACTTCTTAAAATGTTCGGCGATGTTAAACCGGAATACACACTTGTGCTTAACACCAACAACAGCCTTGTTAAAAAGCTTATGGAAATTAAAGCCGTTCCGGAAAAGAAAGAATATTCAGACCTTGTTTGCCAGCAGATTTACGACTTAGCTATGATGAGCCAAAAAGCCCTCTCTCCTGAGGAAACAGCCAAGTTTATAGAGCGCAGCAACAAAATAATGGAAAAAATGCTTGAAAAATAATTAAATAAACAATATTTCCAAACACCGCCTTAATAATTAATTAGGGCGGTGGTTTTTGTTATGTCATTTTAAATTCATTTGCGTAATATTATAAAATAAACGAATATTATTAAGGTGATTAAATTGATTACACAAGCAGCAGTGCGTTTAAAGAGCAAAACAGCATTTCTGTTCTGCCGGCAGAACGCCATTTATATCTCTTATGCCGTAAACAATGCCCCTTCCGAGCCAATGGTAATGCAGGGTGATGTTTACCCCGGCTTTAATATCTGCCCTGAAAAAGACGGATATCTTATATTTTTTAAACAGTCAAGCGGCGGTGGAAATGTTATACGCCTTACAGACGGCGGCATATCCCGTCCGGTTCTTGATAAAACAATACTCAATGTATCAACCGGCAGCACATTTGTATTTAATGCAGATAAAAACACAATACTTTATTCCGCATCCGACGGATATATACACTCTCTTACAAGCAGAAAACCAATATTAGCCATGGGCAATGCCGCTTATCTTAAAACTATGTTTTTAGGCGGCAAAAGCTATATATTATACGAGAAAAACGGTGTTTTGTATTTATACATTACCGAAAGCGGCGCGTCTTACGAGCTTTATAAAAACGCCGAAAGCCTTTTCGACATTTCTTTATGCCAAACAGGCAGAACAGTTCATATAGCACTACTTGTTAAAAACGGAGCATCTTTTGAAGTTTTGTACCAAGCTATATCACCAGATGGAGCAAGCGGGTCAAACGCCATTATAAAAACTTCATCGGCTCAGAACGTATTTGTTTTTCCTTATAACGGCGGAGCTCGGGTTTTTGTATCAGGCGAGAGCGGAAAAGTTTTTTACAGAACAACTGAAAGCGGCAAAATAAGCTTTACACCTCTTGAAAACATGGAACTTAAAAGTACTGCTAAAATGCGGTATTTTATGCCTTATAATTCGCAAGACGCCTTTTCCGACGCTTTATGCCTAAAAGACGGCACAATTATAATGCCATCGGCACCTAAGGCTGATATTAAAAACAGAGCTCAAAGACAGACACGAAACACAGAGGAGTTTTATAAAAAGTCAATGGCTGAAAAAGACCGCATAATATCCCAGCTTAACCAAAGGCTTAATCAGCTTCAAATGTCATCTAACCAAACAATAGCCGGCTTAAGGGAAAGCCTTAAGTTGCAGGAGGAACAGAACTCCAGTCTTTTAAACAGTCTGTCCAAAACACAGTACAGCCAAGAAGAAAATGTTCAAATCCAGCAGGATACACCGCAGGAAACGCTTCAGGAAAATGTAAGCCTGCCTTCGGTATATTTAGCCGATACACAAAGCGACTCATCTCAAAATCAATAATAATAAACCGGCGTTTTAAGCTGTATAGCAAAAAACGCCGGTTTTTATAACGCAAAAAAACAGGCGCTTTTAACAAAGCGCCTGTAAGAGAGCCGCATATAACGGCGCCGCCTGCCGGTTTTTCCGGCAGCGGCTAACGGAAACTACATCTGATAATAATTTCTTATGTCTTTAATTATGCCTCGCACATATTGCAGCCGCAGTTGTTGTTTGAGTTATTGTTTGAGCAGCAGCAAAGAAGAAGAATAAGTATTATAACCCACGAGCAGTCATTATCTGTATTAGCTCCGCCTACACTGCCGCAGCCACAGCCACATCCGCAGCCTCCTAAAAGAGCAATAAGAATAATTACCCATAAAAAGTTATTTCCTCCGAAACCGTTCATGCTTTATTTCCTCCATTTTTTATCTTTTACAAAACTAAGTATATGCCGCCTGCTTGTACCCTTTTACTGAAAAATAAAAAAAATTCAAATAAATATTTATATTAGTTAGTACACGCTTTCACCAAAAAGCCTAAGCCCCATAAAATGATATAGACAACATAACATTTGGAGCACCCGCAATGGACAGAGCAAGAAGCGTTATACACTCTTATCCTCCCCAAGGCATAACGGGCCGGGGCGTAGGCATAGCTATTCTTGACACAGGCATAAGCCCCCTTGAGGACTTTACTTACCCTCAAAACCGTATTGTAGCCTTTAAGGATTTTGTAAACGAAATAACAACGCCCTATGATGATAATGGCCATGGAACACATGTAGCAGGCATTTCTTCTTCAAACGGCATACTCTCAGATGGGCTTTTCAGCGGCATAGCGCCGCAGAGCAATATAATTTCACTTAAAATACTTGATGAAGCCGGCCACGGCGCCTCTATATGGGCACTTGAAGCCGTTAAATGGATTCATTTAAACCATAAAAAATACAACATACGTGTTGTAAACATGTCAATAGGCACAAACGACAGTGTAATATCCTCAGCACTTTTAAACGCTGTACGCGGACTTTACGAGGCTAAAATAACTGTTGTAGCCGCCGCCGGAAACGAAAATCATTTCCGTGTTTCATCCCCCGGCATAAGCCCTTATGTTATAACCGCCGGTGCTATGGAGGACAAAACCCGGTTTAAGTTTAAAACCGGGCGTTCAATGTATTATAAACCGGATATATTCGCACCATCGGAAAACATTATAAGCTGTCGCTCCAAAAACTTCTCATTTGCTGCCGCCAACAGGGGCAGTGAAAGAATATATAACGAAAACTATATTTCAATGAGCGGCACATCTATGGCAACGCCAATGATAAGCGGCGCCGCGGCGCTTTTGTATCAGTATAACCCTGCTTTTACACCAAGAGATGTGAAAAAAATTTTAAACTCCGTTTCAGCATCCAACGGCTATGTGCTTAATATAGAAAAAGTTTTTAAAAGCCTAAAATAAACCGCATTATTTTGTAATGCTCAAAATATAATCTAATTAAAAACAGGAGGTTTAAGCATGGCCTCATCAAACTTAAACGATGTTTTTCAATTTTTAAATACCATAAACCCTATAGTAAGCGATATTTCAAAAGCCGGTGAAACGGTAAGAAAAAGCTTTGATACAAACTATATGCAGAGGATATACGATGCCGCAAAAAGCGAAAGAGAAAAAGTAAAAAAACACCCTTCCCGAGAAGTAACACTTTTAAGAGCATTTAAAAACTATGCAGATTACAATACAGCATCAAGAATAGACAGTATGATAGAAACAATTAATATTATAGAAACAATAATGAGCATACAGCGCTCTGCCGCATTAAACCAAAGGCCGGCTATTGAAAGCGCCTCAAAAGACGGCAAAACACCCTCAGCACAAAATAACCGCTTTGCCGAAATTACAAGCGTGCTTATGGCCCTCAGCCTTATTAACAAAAAATAATCCGGCACCTTTTTGCCAATACAAAAAATAAGGGACACTGAAAAACAGATGTCCCTTAAAATTTGCGGTATTTTATTTTAAATTTTCCGGATTAAGACATAAAAGCTCAGGAAGAACAAACCTTCCGTCTTTTCTTATAAGAACATTGTCGAAATAAATTTCACCTCCGCCGTATTCCGGTGTCTGTATAAGCACTAAATCCCAATGGATTGCTGATGAATTGCCGTTTGGTGCATCATCGTAGCACTCACCCGGTGTAAAGTGTATGCTTCCCATTATTTTTTCGTCAAAAAGTATATTGTTCATAGGCTTTGTAATGTAAGGGTTAACACCTATAGCAAATTCCCCTACATACCTTGCGCCGTCGTCAGTATCGAATATTTTGTTTATTCTTTCGCTGTCGTTGGCTTCGGCCTTTATTATTTTGCCGTCTTTAAATGTAAGGCTTACGTTTTCATAGGTAAAAGAGTTATACTCACTTGCTGTATTATAAGTTATTGTGCCGTTTACACTTTCCCTTACAGGCGCGGTATAAACCTCTCCGTCTGGTATATTGCATTCTCCGGCGCATTTAACAGCCGGTATGCCTTTTATTGAAAAGCTTAAATCTGTATTTTTACCGGTTATTCTTACTTTGTCAGTTCTTTCCATAAGGCTTTTAAGGCTGTCCATAGCGTCGTTCATTTTGCCGTAGTCAAGATTGCATACATCATAAAAATAATCCTCAAATGCCTCAAGACTCATTTTTGCCGACTGAGCCATTGAATAAGTTGGATATCTTAAAACTACCCACTTAGTATGCGGAACACGTATATCGTTTACAGGCCGTGTAAAATTAGTTGAATACATTTTAATTTTTTCTTCCGGAACATCGGAAAGCTCCGAAATATTATCATCGCCTCTTATGCCTATATACGCCTGCATACCCTTCATTCTTTGGCACTCAATATCCGCCATAAATTTTATCTGTTCCTCGCCTGCGCCCATTAAAAGCTCTCTTTCAACAGATGAGTCCTTTATTTCAACAAACGGCTTAGCGCCGGCTTTATAAATTTCTTTAATTACAGCCTTCACAAAAGGCAGTGCATTATGCCCCACACAGCTAATCATTACGTTTTCCCCCGGCTGAACACGGCATGAGTATTTTACTATATTTTCTGCAAGCTGCTCAGTTCTTTTATCCATACTGCGCCTCCAAAGTTAAAAATTTATTTTTATTTATTATGTCTTATTAAATAATTATAAGTCATTTTTATATATTTTACCCTTTATGCACATATATGTCAAAATACAGAAAATAATAAAATATTATACACAAAATTTAACATATATTTTATTAAATCAGTATTGAAAAAATATATTATACATCTTATCATTTAAGCATAAACATTATATATCTAAACCATAAAAAGGCAGGGGTTTTAATTGGCTGAGCTTCACTCTTTTAACTACAGCAAAAACCAAAGTAATATAAGCTTAAGCGTTATTATGTCTTTTATTGAGCCGTTTTAAACATAAGTGTGTTTAAAGCGGCCTTTTTTTATTTTAAATATCAGGAGGGAAACGTACAATGCTTAAAATCAAAAAGTCCCACAGGAATAAAGATGAATGGATAGTGTATAACCCAGATAATTTTGAGCTGCACACTCACTGCCGCAGTATGCGCATAGCCGTTGTTATACGCAATAACGTGCTTAAACATCAAATGCCGCGCTCTACAGATATACGGCTTCTTACAAGCCACCTGAGACTTACCAAAAATAAGCAGTACCGCCGAATGATAGAAAACAGGATACATGAAATAATGGCAGTGTAATTGATTTTTAAATTTAATTCCGCATATGTTTTTAAAAGCAAAGTCTTATTGATTTAAGCTAACAAAAGTTATATAATATTTTACATAAAATAATTGTATTGAATTTGCTATAACAAACTGTAAAATGTTATAAAACTTATAAAAACAGGAGGAATTTAAAATGATAATTGCCGTTACCACAGAGGGCGAAAACATATTCCAGCACTTTGGAAAATCCCCTCAGTTTACATTATTTGAAACAGAGGACTCAAGAATTAAAAGCGAAAAAGTAATTGATACATCAGACAGCGGCCACAGTGCCCTTATAGATGTGCTTAAATCCAATTCCGTTGAAGTTCTTATCTGCGGCGGAATTGGCGGCGGAGCTGTAAACGGCCTTACTGCTGCGGGAATAGAAGTTGTAGCAGGTGTTTCAGGCTCTGTTAAAGACGCTGTTATTAAATATTTAAGCGGTGAGAAATTAGGCTCCGGCCAGCCTACATGTGACCATCACCATGACCATGAAGGTGAACATCATTGCGGAGAGCATAAGTGCCACTAATAACAATATTTAAGTACATACTAAAAAACTTAATTTAATTAAACCAAAACGGCGCCTATTATAATAGGCGCCGTTTTTAATATGTTATAAATATGTTATATATTTTATATTCCAAAAAAATAGCAAAGAATATTTTGTTTTTTATATTTGCCAGTTTTATTCTTCTACTGTAACATTGGCAACCGTTTCATGCCCTTCCCTGTCAAGAGCGTAAAACGTATACTCACCAAATTTATGCACTATAAAAGTACACTCATTATTTTTATTAACGGTAAATGCCTTTCCTGCCCGGCCATACATAAAGTCTTTAGCCTCATGCTTTCCGTCCAGATACCTTAAATATAAAGTATCGTTATTTATATCAGTAGCTGTTACTTTTAAATACTGCACTCCGTCACTTTCATAAACCTCAAAATCAAACTTTGTAGGCTCCTCCTCAATAAGTGCTTCAGGCGGTATATTAAATTCTTCATGCTTAAGCAGAGAAGTATCATAGTTAAAAGCCGCGCCTGCGTTAAGCATTCCGCCGGTAGAAACTTTATCTGTAAGAGTATTCATAGGTGTAACTGTGTTAAGCACCATTTCTTTTACATCTTTTAAATTTATATCCTCATAATACGAATACAAAAGAGCGCATACGGCAGAAACCATAGGCGCCGCCATTGATGTGCCTGTCATGTAACCGTATGAGTTATTGGCTGTTGTGCTTACTATCTGGCTTCCCGGCGCCGCTAAATGCACTGATGAAGCGCCGTAGTTGGATGTAGGGTCTAATTTTCCGTCAGCGCGTATATTGGCAACAGATATTACGTTTTCCAAATCATAAGACGCTGGGTAATGAGGTATAGCGTCGTTATTTTCGCCTACTTCGCTGTTGCCTGCCGCCACAACAAAGAGCATGCTTGACTTGGCCATAGTTTTATATAAAGCCACATCATTTTCCGGCGTGCTTAAGCTTAAATTGCATATAACGGCGCCGTTATCTTCAGCATATTTAATAGCTTCTATTATGGAAGCCGTTGTGCCTTCTCCGTTAGGCCCGCCAAGGGCTTTTAAAGGCATTATTTTTACATTGGCGTTAGAGGCTATTCCGGCTATTCCTGTTTGGTTGTCCCTAACAGCGCTTATTGTGCCGGCACAGTGTGTTCCATGGTTTTCGTCTTTTTCAGGTAAAATATTGGCATTATTATTATAAAAATTATAACCGTAAATGTCGTCTACATATCCGTTATTATCATCATCAATGCCGTTTGACGGTATTTCGTCCACATTAACCCAAAAAGCTCCGTTTAAATCGTCATGGTCAGTATCAACTCCTGTATCAATCAGTGCAATAACGGCCTGACGTCCGCCGTTATATATATCCCAAACAGGGTCAATATTTATATCAACACCGGGTACGGAATTTAATATTGTAGTTTTTTGAGCAATAGGCACCATAAACCCTATTTCCGGCACTTCTATAGCCGTTGTTTCCCTTACAAGAAAAGAGCCGTCATTTTCCAAAGCCCATTGTTTATAATAAAGCTCATCATTTACGGCATAAGCCGTATTTTCGTATGTATAGTTAGGCTGAACAACATCAACCGTATCGTCTTTAATTAAATCCGAAATGCCATCTTCAAGCTGGGCTTTATTATCGTATGTTTTCACTTCAATAGTGCCGTCTTTATAAAGCACCAATACTTCATTATTGGTGTAGCTGTCAATATCCGTTTGAATATATTCCGTTTTTTCAGAAAAGCCAACATCAGATACGCTTTGGTCTAAATTTTCGGCATGTATAACGCATACAGTATTAATTAATAATATTGCAGATAATACAGATGCTGTTATTTTCTTAGTCAAAACATCACTTCCTTTATATATTTATAATTTTGATGTACATTAATCATAACATAAAAATATGAATATTTTACGAATTTAAGATAAAATTAACATTTCAATTTTGTTACTTTTTTGAATTTAACATTTTTAGATTTTTTTGTTGACAAACAATATTGTATGTGTTATTATATCACTTGCGTTAAGAAATCTTTGTTATGCGCCTTTAGCTCAGTTGGTAGAGCAGGTGACTCTTAATCACAAGGTCCAGGGTTCGAGTCCCTGAAGGCGCACTACTATTTACGAGTTAAAAAGCGGTATTTTGTGTGCTCGTTCACATGGGGTACCGTTTTTATTTTTAATATATCCGGGAATGAGGCTCTCCCTTGGTATTTACCTAAACCGCTTATTTAAGCTGATGGCTTCTGCTTTTGTGCAGGAGTTACCAGCTTTTTTTGTGCCCTGCATACAGAAAAACACTACTATTTAATAAACGGAGGTTTTTAAAAATGTTAACAAGTCTTGGTTTGCTCTTTTTATTCGGTATGTTTATGGGTCGGATTTTCAGAAAAATAAATCTTCCGCCTCTTACAGGAATGATTATTGCCGGAATAATTTTAGGTCCATGTGTGCTTAACTTATTAAGCGACACTATGCTGGAAATTTCTGCGGATTTAAGAAAAACAGCTCTTATTATAATACTTGCCAGAGCAGGCTTATCTCTTGATTTAAAATCACTTAAAAAAGTCGGACGTCCGGCAGTTATGATGTGCTTTGTGCCGGCAATGTTTGAAATGGCAGGCTGTATAATAATAGCACCGTATATTTTGGGTATAAGCCGCATTGAGGCCGCTGTTGCCGGAGCCGTAATTGCCGCCGTATCCCCTGCTGTTGTTGTGCCAAGAATGCTTAAGCTTATGGAAACAAAATATGGTACCGAAAAAGGCATACCACAGATGATAATGGCCGCCGCATCGGTAGATGACGTATTTGTAATTGTATTTTTTACTGCCTTTACATCTTTGGCACAAGGCGGCAGTGTATCCGCCGCAAGCTTTATACAGATACCTGTTTCAATAGTTTTAGGTATAGCATTAGGCATTATATGCGGTTTTGTGCTTAATAAGTTCT
Organism: Lachnospiraceae bacterium; assembly: GCA_019422065.1. GTDB lineage: Bacteria > Bacillota > Clostridia > Lachnospirales > Anaerotignaceae > Neoanaerotignum_A. The sequence continues at coordinate 145,744 of JAHZEA010000001.1, forward strand.
TTAATATTATTAGTACATCCGATACTTCTAAGGTAATTATACTTCTTAGCATTTCGTATATGCTTACAGCACTTGAAACAGCACTTGAAGGCATAGTGCCTATTGCCTCTCTTTTATCAATTATGTCTATGGGTGCTGTACTGCTTAAACTTAACGTCGAAACGGCTCAAAACATAGCTTCAAGGTTTGCCCAGCTTTGGGTAGCGGCAGAAATATTATTATTTACATTAGTAGGCGCCGCCGTTGACATACGCTACGCCGCTTCATCTTTTGTAGGCGCTGTATGTGTTATAGCCTTTGCTATGGTATTCCGCATGGCTGGTGTTCAGGTATGTTTATTTAAAACCATACTGAACAAAAACGAAAGATTATTTGCCGCTTTTTCATACATGCCAAAGGCAACTGTGCAGGCGGCTATAGGCTCGGTGCCTCTTGCCATGGGTCTTGCCTGCGGTGAAACAGTGCTTACTCTTGCCGTTTGGGCAATATTTATAACAGCTCCTGTTGGCGCGGCATTAATTGACTTAACGTACAAAAAACTGCTTTCCAAAGAAACTGCTTAAAGCTTAATAACATGAAAAGACTCCTGTGGGGTAACAGGAGTCTTTTCTTTTCCTTGGGGAAGGATGGTATTATGAATTGCTTTTTTAGGGGTTTATTTCTTATTGGGGGTTGTAAGAACTTTTTGTTTCTTACAAGTCATATTATGCAATAGAATTGTTAATCCAATATATACAATCTGTGAACAATTTGTGAATTTGTTATTATTACAAAATACACTGCAAAAACATATAAAACATTAAAAAAACACCTGAAAAAAGTATTGACATTAAAAATCTGTTGACTATAATATTAACTACAATGTTAGAGACCTAACATTATAGACTTGCTCTTATTTATTCTGTTATTTTATTACTGAAAGGTCTGGTTACATGGAAAAGAAAAAAGAGGTAGGCCTTGCCATAAAAGAACTGGGTAACCTCCTCAAGCGCTATACATTCGGTTCACTTAAGCCGGAAAGCGACGTTACAATGATGCAGGGCTGGATAATAGGCTTTTTGTGCAGCAATACCGACAGGGATATGTTCCAAAAAGACATTGAACAGCGTTTTGAAATACGCCGTTCCACGGCTACAGCAATGCTTCAGCTTATGGAAAAAAACGGGTATATAACCCGTCACAATGTTGATTACGACGCAAGGCTTAAAAAAATATGCGTTACCGAAAAAGCCCAACTTCTTCATAAATCAATACTTGACAGAATAGAAGCCACAGAAAAACAAATGCTTACAGGCATTTCAAATGAAGAATTAGATGCTTTTTTTTCAACAATGGAAAAAATGAAAAACAACATCAAAAACAAACAGATTAACACCTAAACCCAAACTAACAAAAATGCCAAACTTAAAAAGGAGGTTATAAAAAGATGATGAAACATCTCTTTAAAAGCATCAGGCAGTACAAAAAAGCTTCTCTTTTGGCTCCGTTTTTTGTAACGCTTGAGGTAATTATGGAAGTTCTTATACCAACCATAATGGCAAGTCTTATTGATAACGGCATTAATAAAGGCGATATGTCGGCTATTGAACGCATAGGATTTATACTTATTATAGCTTGTATTCTTTCTCTTATATTTGGTTTCCTTTCCGGCAAATTCGCCGCTGAGGCTTCAACGGGATTTGCGGCAAATTTAAGAAAAGATATGTTTTACAATGTGCAGAAATATTCATTTGCTAATATAGACAAATTCTCGCCTTCAAGTATTGTTACAAGGCTTACAACTGATATTACAAACTTGCAGAACGCATATCAAATGGTAGTGCGTGTAGCCGTGCGCTGTCCTGTTATGCTTATATTTTCACTTATAATGGCTTTTAGTATCAACCGCAAGCTTTCAATTATATTCCTTTTTGCTCTGCCGGTACTGGGTATAGGCCTTTTCTTAATTATGAACAACGCCCACCCTATATTTGAAAGAGTATTTAAACTTTACGATGCTTTAAACCTTGTAGTACAGGAAAACCTCAGAGGCATGAGAGTAGTTAAATCTTTTGTACGTGAGGACTTTGAGGAAGAAAAATTCAAAAAGGCGTCTAAAAACATATATGACAACTCTACTAAGGCCGAAAAACTGCTTATGCTTAACATGCCTCTTATGCAGTTTGCCATGTATACATGTATGCTCCTTATTTCATGGATAGGCGCTAAGCTCATACTTTCAAGCTCTATGACAACAGGCGAGCTTATGAGTATGTTCACATATGCTTCTCAGATACTTATGAGCCTTATGATGCTTTCAATGGTATTTGTTATGATTACAATGAGTAAGGCATCAGCAGAAAGAATTGCAGAAATACTGGATGAAAAAAGCACACTTACAAACAATGACAACCCTGTGTTTAACGTTCCTAACGGAAGCATAGACTTTGATAACGTATACTTCAGCTATGCAGATTTAGGACACAACTCTGCCCCGGTACTTAATAATATTAACCTGCATATTAAATCCGGTCAGACAATAGGCATTATAGGCGGAACAGGAAGCTCAAAATCAAGCCTTGTTCAGCTTATACCGCGTTTATTTGATGTAACAGAAGGCTCTGTTAAAGTAGGCGGAATTGATGTACGTGATTATGACATAGAAACTTTAAGAAATGCCGTTTCAATGGTATTACAGAAAAACGAGCTTTTCTCCGGTACTATAAAAGATAATCTCCGCTGGGGTGATGAAAACGCAACTGATGAAGAAATAGAACGTGTATGCCGCTTAGCCCAAGCAGACGGATTTATACAGGAATTTCCTGATAAATACGATACATTTATAGAACAAGGCGGAAGCAATGTTTCAGGCGGCCAGAAGCAAAGACTTTGTATAGCCAGAGCGCTTCTTAAAAAGCCTAAAATACTTATACTGGACGACTCGACCAGTGCTGTAGATACAAAGACAGATGCTCTTATAAGAAAAGCTTTCCTTGAAGAAATACCGGATACTACAAAAATAATTATAGCTCAGAGAATTTCATCCGTTCAGGAAGCTGATGAAATAGTAATACTTGATAACGGAAATATAGTATCAATAGGAACACATGATGAGCTTCTTAAAACCAGCGATATTTACAAAGAACTTTATACATCTCAAACGAAAGGCGGTGAGGAGTAATGCCACAACAGCCAACAGGAAGAAGATTTACGCCACGTACAAGAAAGCTTTCAAAGCGCGACGCCAATACTGTTAAAAGATTAATGCAGTACTTTAAAAAATATAAAGTGCGTTTTACATTAGTTCTTATATGTATTATAATAGGCGCTTTAGCCTCCGTAAGCGGTTCTATGTTTGTTGAAGTAGTTATTGACCAGTATATTGAACCTTTGCTTTTAACTCCTAATCCTTCTTTAGACGGTCTTACAGGAGCTATAAAAACAATGGCTTTGATATATTTAGCCGGAGTACTTTCTACATTTTTATATTCAAGAATAATGGTTTCTATAGCTCAGGGAATATTAAAAACAATCCGTGACGATATGTTTACACATATGCAGTCCCTGCCTATTAAATATTTCGACACACATACATTTGGCGATACAATGAGCCATTACACCAATGATGCCGATACTTTAAGGCAGATGATTTCAATGGCTATACCACAGGTGTTTTCATCTACCATTACAATTATAGCTGTTTTTGCCGCTATGCTTTACAACAGTGTTTACCTTACACTTTTTGTTGTAGTAATGCTTATTATAATGCTTAGAACAACCAAATTTATAGGCGCAAAAAGCGGACATTACTTTATTAAACAGCAGGTAGCCCTTGGTAAAATAAACGGTTATATAGAAGAAATGATAAACGGCCAGAAAGTAGTTAAAGTTTTTTGCCATGAAGAAAAAACAAAAGAAGGCTTTGACGAGCTTAATGAAAACATGCGTGCCATTTCTTCAAAAGCAAATAAATATGCCCTTATACTTATGCCTATTATGAGCAATATCGGAAACCTCCAATATGTAATACTTGCCATTGCCGGCGGCGCACTTGCTATAAAAGGTGTAGGCGGCATTACATTAGGCTCTATAGCGTCATTCCTTCTTTTAAGCAGAAGCTTTACAATGCCTATAAGCCAGATTTCAAACCAGTTTAACTCAATAGTTATGGCTCTTGCAGGTGCTGAGCGTATATTTAACCTTATGGATGAAGAACCTGAAACAGACGAAGGCCATGTTACACTTGTTAATGCCGAATATAACGAAAAAGGCGAGCTTGTACCTGTTGAAAACTACACTGGTATGTGGGCTTGGAAATGCCCTGATGAAAACGGCGATTTTAAATATATTGAGGTTAAAGGCGATGTACGGTTTGACAGTGTAGACTTTGGCTACGAGGAAAACAAAACCATACTTCACGACATAACTCTTTTTGCTAAGCCGGGACAGAAAGTCGCTTTTGTAGGCTCTACAGGTGCCGGTAAAACAACAATTACTAACCTTATAAACAGATTTTACGACATTGCAGACGGTAAAATACGTTACGATGGCATAAACATAAACAGCATTAAAAAAGACGATTTGCGACGTTCATTAGGCATTGTTTTACAGGATACAAACCTTTTTACAGGTACAGTGCTTGAGAATATACGTTACGGACGCCTTGATGCTACAGACGAAGAAGTTTATGCAGCAGCTAAGCTTACAAACGCTGATGGATTTATAAAAATGCTTCCTGAAGGATACAACACAGTAATATCCGGCAGCGGCTCAGAGCTTTCACAGGGACAGAAACAGCTTATAACAATAGCCCGTGCGGCTGTTGCCAACCCGCCTGTTATGATACTTGATGAAGCTACATCAAGCATAGATACCCGTACAGAATCCATAGTACAAAAAGGTATGGACGCCCTTATGCATGGCAGAACAGTATTTGTAATAGCCCACAGGCTTTCAACAGTTCAAAACTCCGATGTAATTATGGTTCTTGACCACGGCAGAATTATAGAGCGCGGAAGCCATGAAGAGCTTATTGCAGAAAAAGGCGTTTATTACAGGCTTTACACCGGCGCATTTGAGATGGAATAATTATAAAGACGGGAAGCTCCCGTCTTTATTTTAATTTATTGTATACTTAAAAAAATTCATATGGTATAATTACCAAAATAATATTTAAATTAAAGCACTTTACTGCTTAGTAAAATATCCTCTCTCTGTGCTTTCTTTATTTTGACCGGAGTATAGTAACAAAAAATTAAATGACTGTATCTTAATCTTAAAACATGTGCCGTAAAAAAGCACCCCAGCTTAAAGAGCAGAAAATGCCACTTTATACCACAGCAGTAATAAACTGCAAAACACGCTGTGATATAAAAGCATTATGACATTTAAAATTATATCGAAAGTTGTGATATTTATGGACAGAACAAAGAAGGCTATTGTGGATGCCTTTTGGCAGGCTCTTGACGAAAAACCCTTTAACAAAATAACAGTTAAAAACATAGTTGAGCTGTGTGGAGTAAACCGCAATACTTTTTATTACCACTTCATGGATATACAGCAGGTAATGGAGTATGCCCTTAAAGACGATGTCGATAAGCTTATGAGTATCAGTTTTAATCCCGAAACACATATGGACTGCCTTAAACAGATACTCTCTTTAATGCAGAGCCGGCAGAAAGCCATGCTGCATTTATATAATTCGATACAGCGTGAATTATTTATAAAAACTCTGGACAGCATGTCTTTATATACCGTAAAAAAATACGTTGAAAATTCTCCCGAGATATCAAAGCTTCCTTCCGATGAACAAGAGCTTGTTATATACTATTTTAAATGCACTTTTGTTGGGGTAATGCTTGACTGGTTTGATTCGGGAATGGAGTATGACCTGCTGAGCCGTACACACAAAATGAATAAAATTGTGCAGTCCGAAAAAGTACATTTATTTGCATCTGATATTAAATAAAAAATTTATCGGCAATTAAAATATTTTCCAGTGTTTTTACCACGCTTCTTTATTTTTTAAGTTCATTTTAAAGAAATTATACTTCCACATAAAAAAATCCCATTAAAAATGGGATTTTTTTGTTATGCCATAATTTTTTCTTTATCTTGGGAGCATGCTTTTTTCTCACAGGACTCATTCCACAGCTTTTCGGCAGTCGGCTTCCAGTTTTCTGCATATTTATCGCATTTTGCACAAAGGTGCTCAACACTTTCTGGCGACTGCAAATCCGTTGAAACGGCGTTTGTATTATTTACCATTTCCCTTAACTTATCCGGATTTTCAAGCATAGGACACGGACGCAGCATGTTTTCGTTAAATGGCTGACCGTTATGGTATGCCATAAGCATAGGAGATTTAAGAGCTTCCAAAAGTGTTTTATTCCTAATATTTGAGTCTGAATAATGTACAAATACGCAAGGGTCTATATCTCCATTGGCATTTATATGAAGATATCTTCTTCCGCCGGCTATACATCCACCTACAAATTCAGCATCATTTTGGAAGTCCATAGCAAAAAGCGGTTTCCTTGCCCTATAATCACGTATACGGCGGTATGTTTCTTCTCTTTGTTCCGGTGTAGGAAGAAGTTCTACAGCAGCGTCATTGCCTACAGGCATATAGTGGAAAAACCATACAAAATACGCTCCAAGTTCTATAAGTTTATCATAAAATGCTTCTGATGTTATTGACTCGAAGTTTGCACTAGTATAGCATGCCGATATACCAAAGAGCAGTTTTTTGCGGCGCAGTATCTCTATAGCCTTTATAACCTTGTTATAAACACCTTCTCCTCTTCTTAAATCTGTTGCATCCTCAAAACCTTCCAAAGAAATAGCCGGCACAAAGTTCTTTACCCTTAACATATCATCAGCAAACTTTTCGTCAATAAGTGTTGAGTTTGTAAAGCAGAGGAAAATACAGTCAGAATGTTTTTCACACAGCTTTATAATATCGTCCTTTCTTACAAGCGGTTCTCCGCCTGTGTATATATACATATATATTCCTAATTCTTTACCCTGCTTTATAATGTTATCTATTTCATCGTATGTAAGGTTTAACTTATTGCCGTATTCAGCAGCCCAGCAGCCTGTGCAATGCAAATTGCAGGCACTTGTAGGGTCAAGAAGTATTGTCCAAGGTATATTGCATTTATATTTTTCACGACATTCTTCTTGCTTTTTCCAGCCAGCCATTGAAGCATTAATAAAAAAGTTTACAGCTACGGTTTTCATTAATTCAGGGTCCAAATCAGTTAAAAGACGCATTACAAAACTATGATACGGGTGTGATACATCGGTAATAGCTTCCCTAATCATTTTTCTTTGAGGACCAAACTCGTTTCCGGCAAATTTATCTGCCCAGTCCATAATTTTAATAAAATTTTTCTCTGGGTTTTTATGCATATAATTAAAAGCCTGTTCAAGTCCAAATTTCTTAAGTGATAATGAAATATCCATAAATTATACCTCCATTTAAATAGATAAAATTCCAAAGCTTAAACAACATTAATAAACTACTAACTCTTTTTTACAGTACATATTATTGTGCATTGATTCATAATTCCTTCGGATAAAACAGAACAGCCAGCTATTAAATTCATAATTATCATGCCTGAAAGGACACTTATTATAAAAAACACTCCAAAAAATCCCGACACTATTGATGTTGCCAGTATAACGCCCCAGCTCCTAAGTCCAAACTTTTTGGCATCAAAAGACATCTGCATTTTAAAAAGACTGTCGGCAAGTATTGTTATACCAATAATAATAGGCACATATCTTTCGTGGGTTGGTCCAAATATAAATAACGTAATACCTATAACCATTAGAAATATGCCAAATGCAAAATCATATTGGAATGCCAAACAATACAGGTCTTTTGAAAAATAGCCTATTATTTTAATAATTCCATAGGCTACAAAAACTATTCCGGCTACTATACAGAATAGCTCAAAAGGTATTTCCGGAAAAAATATCAGTATAATACCAGCTGCATAAAACAATATGGACATAATAATGTATCCCAATTTTGCTATTCTTAATTTTATCAAGGCAGCCTCACGACCTTTCTTTTATGTGCTTATACTATCACTGCCTTTTTTATACCACAATGGACAATATTACCCCTTTTGTTTAAAAATCAGACTTTTTACTGCTTTTTGTCTAAAAAAATTAAAATATTACAGTTGCTGAAAAATTATGCATCAAAAAAAGACCGGTTTAAAAACCGGTCTTTTAGGTATAGTTATATTAATTTGTTTTAAATCAGCCTAAAACTTCTGTTACTTTAGCATATACTTTATCACATACTGCTGCACCTTCAGAAACAAGCTTATCCATTCTTTCTTTTACTTCCTTAACATAAGCTTCATCATTAATTGAGTTAAGGTTTACTGTTACATTAAGGCTTGCGCTGTATAAAGCAGCTTTAAGGAACTGTACGCCGCAGCCTACATCGCTTATTATAATTTTAGTTGATATATCAACAAGTTCTTCCTGAAGTTTAATAGCCTCGTATATATATTCTACCATTTTAATTGGTCCGCCGGCAGCTACTTTAAGGCAGCTCTGGAGAACTTTTTCTTTCTCCGCAGCCTGCTCTGGTGTGTCTTTAGGCATACCATAAGCCTTTGAAAGCGGCTCAAAGTTTTCTGCGTCCTCATCAATAAGAGCAAGAAGCTTTGTCATAAGGTCACAGCTTTTATCTATAATTTCCTGATGTTTAGCTTCCATTCCAATGAATTTTTTCTTACCTATGGAATAGTTACCTACCATTGAGCCTAAAGCAGCGCCTAAAGCGCCTACAAGGGCAGCTACACCGCCGCCGCCAGGAACAGGCTCTTTTGATGCAAGTTTTGCAGCAAATTCTTCACATGTTATTTTACTGAGTTTCATATTCGGTTACTCCTTTTAATACAGTAAGTTATAATCAAAATACTCTGCCCTTTAATTTAACTGTTTCAACAGTTTTTAAAACAAGGAATAAAAGCGCTGTGTCTATAGGGAAGCACAAAACAGCTTTTATTGCTCTTACAGATGACATAAGGGCTGAGCCGTACATTATGTTAAGCCAAAGTGGTGTGAGGATAAAGTTAAACAGTATCATATGGCAAAATGACGCCGCTATTACTCTTTTAACTGTAACTTTCTTTTTGTAGAAAAACATTCCGAACAAAAAGCCTGAAAGAAAAGCACTAAGAGTAAAACCAGGGAAAAAGCCGCCGTTAGGACTTAAAAAGAATCCTATTGTATCGGCTATTACAGCTATAATTCCCGCCATAACAGGGCCATAAAGAAGGCCTGCCGCCGCTATTGCCAAAAATGCAAATGAAATCTCCAACATAGAGCTTACAACTATTCGCATACTGTTTAGTATAAGGTTAAGCGCTGTAAGCATAGCGCCGCCTGTAAGGCTTCTAACCTGTTTAATCTGACCTGCCGATTCTCTTATATCAGCCATAAAGTTACTCATTTTATATTGCCTCCTAATTTGTCTTAATTGTTTTTCGCCAACTTAACAACAAATGCCTAACGGCAAACGCAATATACTATTTAATGGACCTTACAAACACCCTCACTGCAACCACTTTCGCCGTTTGTCCGTCAACAGCTAAGTTCAAGTCACTCAGATTCTTGGTATGCCCTAAGGTCTAAAGACGAGAAGGCCGGACTTTGAACTACCGGAACACTTCCCTCCTCAAGAGAAAGTGATATTCAATTTTGTATTTTACAAAATATACAATATGTCCTCCACCATAGTAAATTAAACTTACGTAAACCATCGGCGCATGCTTTCGCATACGCCCTAAAAGCATATTCCGTGATAAAAGCACTCTTGCTTATAAACTCACAGAAAAATATTATACATTTTAAAACTCTATAAGTAAATGTTATTTAATTACTGTATATTGTTTATCTGTTTGCATGCCTTTACTACATGCTTAGCTAAAACAGATGTTGTAACAGAACCAACGCCTGCCGGTACAGGTGTAATCATAGAAGCTTTGTCTACACAGTCATCAAACTTAACGTCACCGCAAAGCTTGCCTTCTGCATTTACGTTAATACCTACATCGATTACAACAGTGCCGTCTGATATAAAGTCGCCTGTTACCATTTCAGCTCTGCCTACTGCGGCAATTACAACCTCTGCTTCACGGCATACGCCAGGAAGGTCCTGTGTACGGCTGTGGCAGATAGTAACTGTTGCGTTTTTATCAAGAAGGAGCATAGCAAGAGGTTTGCCTACTACCATGCTTCTGCCTACTACAGCGGCTCTTTTGCCCTTCATGTCAATGCCGTAATGGTCAAGTATTTCAATACATGCCTGGCTTGTGCATGGAGGATAGCCTGTTTTGTCGCCTTCAAATATCTTTTCTGCGTTAAGTGGGTTCATGCAGTCGATATCCTTTACAGGGTCAACAATAAATTTAATTTCTTCCATATCAAGCTGTTTTGGAAGTGGTCTGAAAAGAAGTATACCGTGTACTGATGGGTCATCATTTACGGCTTTTAATTCTTTTACAAAGTCTGCCTGGCAGATATCAACAGGAAGCTCAAGAACTTCTGCCTTAATTCCGCATTTTTCCATTCTGTTAAGAGCGCCTCTTTCATAAGAAAGGTCGTCCTCTCTTGCGCCTACTCTAACTATTTTAAGCTTTGGCTCAATACCTTTTGCCTTTAAAGCCTCTACATCTTTAACAAGCTCTGCTGTAATAGCGTCTGCTACTGGCTTACCTTTTATAATCTGTCCCATTTTAACACCTCTGAAATTAGTCGTTTTTATCCGTTCATAAACACAGCGAAGCAGGACTTCCCCGCTTCGCTGCCTGATTTAACTGTAAAAGAACAGTATATAATTTGTTAATTAGAATAATCCTGAAATCTTGCCGTCAACATCAACGTCAATCTTTTCAGCAGCAGGAACTTTAGGAAGGCCAGGCATCTTCATAATTGTACCTGTTAAAGCTACTATAAAGCCTGCACCAGCAGATACTGTAAGGTCTCTGATTGTAATCTTAAAGCCTGTAGGTCTGCCAAGTTTTGTCTGGTCATCTGTAAGTGAGTACTGGTTCTTTGCCATACAAATTGGCATGTTGCCAAATCCGAGTTTCTCGAAATCAGCTACAATCTTGTTAGCAGCAGGTGTAAATTCTACGCCGTCAGCACCGTAAACTTTCTTGCAGATAGCTTCGATTTTCTCTTTGATTGAAAGGTTGATATCGTAAACGTATGTGTGCTCTGCGTTCTTTTCAAGAAGTTTAAGAACTTCATTAGCAAGAGCCTCGCCGCCTTCGCCGCCTTTAGCCCAAACTTCTGAAAGAGCAACGTTAACACCAAGCTCGTTGCATTTCTTCTCAACAAGAGCAAGCTCAGCCTGTGTATCTGTTGGGAATGCGTTAATAGCAACTACGCAAGGAAGGCCGTAAACCTTTGTAACGTTTTCAACATGTTTAAGAAGGTTAGGGATACCTTTTTCAAGAGCCTCAAGGTTTTCGTTGTTAAGGTCTGCTTTAGCTACGCCGCCGTTGTATTTAAGAGCTCTAACTGTAGCAACAAGTACAACTGCCTTTGGTTTAAGACCTGAAAGACGGCACTTGATATCGATAAATTTCTCTGCACCAAGGTCAGCACCGAAACCAGCCTCTGTAACTACATAATCAGCAATCTTTGAAGCCATCTTTGTAGCTATAACGCTGTTGCAGCCGTGAGCGATGTTAGCGAAAGGACCGCCATGAACGAATGTAGGTGTTCCTTCAAGTGTCTGAACAAGGTTTGGTTTAAGAGCATCTTTAAGAAGAGCAGCCATAGCACCCTGAGCGTTAAGCTGTCCGCATGTTACAGGCTCGTTCTTTCTGTTATAAGCAACTATAATTTTTGAAAGTCTGTTTTTAAGGTCGATAATGTCGCTTGAAAGGCAGAAAATAGCCATAATTTCAGAAGCAACTGTGATATCAAAACCATCCTGACGTGTAACGCCGTCGCCGTGTCCGCCAAGACCGTCTACGATATTACGAAGCTGTCTGTCGTTCATGTCCACAACTCTTCTCCAAACAACTCTCTTTGTGTCAATATCAAGAGCGTTGCCCTGGTGAATGTGGTTATCAAGCATTGCAGCAAGAAGGTTGTTAGCTGCGCCAATAGCGTGGAAGTCACCTGTAAAGTGAAGGTTAATGTCTTCCATAGGTACAACCTGAGCATAACCGCCGCCTGCAGCGCCGCCTTTAACACCAAATACAGGTCCAAGAGAAGGCTCTCTTAAAGCAATCATAGTCTTTTTGCCAAGTCTGTTAAGAGCATCACCAAGACCGATTGTTGTTGTTGTTTTGCCTTCGCCAGCTGGTGTAGGGTTAATAGCTGTTACAAGTATAAGGTTAGCATCTGGAGCGTCTTTAAGCTCGTTCTGTAAATATCTGTAGTCAACTTTAGCTTTGTATTTGCCGTAGTTTTCTACGTATTTGTCAGGTATGCCTGCCTTATCAGCTATAGCATTAATAACCTGCATTTCAGCTTCCTGTGCAATCTGGATATCTGTTTTAAACTCTGCCATTTAAAATATTCCTCCCAAAATAATAATTAAATCAGCCGTCCGAAGCATTAGCTTCGTCTGTATACGGCATGTTTCATAAAAGTATTTACCAAGCCTTAACTAAAACCACACTATTTCAGTTAAAAGCTGTATACAGCTAAGTAATTTTGTATTTTATTTAAGGTTTTCAATTCCCTCAATTTTAGCATTGTACTGTGTAGCCTCATCAGGGAATGTACGCTCATTAGACTCTTTAGCAAATTCGTTGTAAGCGTCGATTATGATTGTATGAAGGTCAGCGAATTTTTTAGCAAATTTAGGAACCCACTCATTCATACCAAGCATGTCCTGAGCAACAAGTACCTGCATATCGCAGCCTGCGCCAGCGCCAATGCCCATTGTAGGAATGCTGATTTTCTGTGTAATAACGTCTGCAAGCATTTTTGGAATACCTTCAAGAACAACCATAAATGCGCCAGCTTCTTCAACAGCTCTTGCTGAGTCAAGAAGTTCCTGAGCAGCCTCAAGGCTCTTGCCCTGTACTTTAAATCCGCCCATCATAGCAGCTGACTGTGGTGTAAGGCCAATATGAGCACAAACAGGAATGCCAGCTTTAACAATAGCTTTAATAACAGGAGCCATGTCTGAGCCACCTTCAAGTTTAATACAGTCGCAGCCTGATTCCATGAAAAGCTTATTTGCGTTTCTTACAGCTTCCTCAATGCTTACGTTATATGTACCAAAAGGCATATCACCTATAACGAAAGTATTTGGAGCACCTTTAACAACATGACTTGCGTGGTAAATCATATCGTCTAAAGTAACGCCTACTGTACCTTTGTAGCCAAGCATAGTCATTCCCAAAGAATCGCCTACAAGTATCATTTCAACATTACTTTCATCCACAAGCTTAGCGTTTGTGTAATCGTAGCATGTAACCATAGTTATTACTTTGTCTCCGCCTTTTGAGGCTCTGATTTCAGGTACTGTAATTTTCTTTTTCATTTCAAGCTCCTCCTCACATTAAACCATAGATTTGAAAAAACATTATTCCGCTTTAAGTGAATAAAAATGCACTTAAAAACTGTATTTGAGCCGCATGCACAACGGCTTATGTATTTTCATACACTTATATATTAGCAAAGCATGTGCCAAAAATAAAGCATTTTAATGGGAACATAAAATTTATGATAAAAGTATACAAAATAAAGTAAAATATATGTAACATTTGTTTAAAAAATATCAAAAATTAGTAAAAATATTACTTATAAAAATAATAAATGTTAATAAAATAAACTTTATTGTGTCCAAAAACGTCTAAATTCAATTATGTTTAAACATATTTGAACATTCAGCTTTATGTTTAATCGGTTTAATTTTGTTATTATTAAGTCTAAAAAAAATATTAAAATTATAATAAATAAACTTAAAAATACGAAATGCAAGTTATAAATATCCCTTTGGTTTTTGTAATTCACACATAATAAGTTTTACATGAAATAAATGTGTGTTTTTCTTTTTACCAACCCTTCCCAACTTTTTAACTTTTCTATCTTATTTCAAAACCATTCATTTTATTTTTCTATTTTACATTTAAAACAAAAGCGGACACATACATGTCCGCTTTTAATTCTTATTTTATTAACCCATTAATATTTCTACAGCTTCACGCAGTGTTGTTACCTCACCTACGTTGCCCGGGAATATTACATAAGGCATATTAGGGAATTTGCTTTCTTTGCCTGTCATCCAAACAGGAATACCCGGTTTAATTTGACCCATAACAGTTGCTTTTTTAACTCTAAGGGCTTTTGTGCCTACATCGCTTGATGTAATACCGCCTTTAGCTACTATAAATGATGGCTTAACTGTAAGGTCACCTATAACTCTAACAACGGCATTTGAAATATCTACAGAAACCTGAAGTATTTTATCCTTGTCGTCTGTATCAAGTTTTACAAGCTCACGGCTTGTGTAAACTACTACTGACTGGCCGTTTGATATGTATTCTTCTGCTTTTGCTATTACTTCTTTAACCTCTTTGTCAAGGCCGCCTTCTTCAAGAACTCTTGCGGCATGGAACTCTATAAAATTAAGAGGTTTTTTGCAGTTTTTAAGCTCCTCA
>JAHZEA010000001.1:160395-263521 GCA_019422065.1 Lachnospiraceae bacterium
AAACTGCATAGTTGTTTTCTTAACATGTGAACCAATAAGAACGATACCGCCGTTTGTATTTCCGGCAGGAACAAGCTCCTCTTTTGTAAGAAGCGCTTTGTCAGGCACGCCGCCTAAAACCTTAGTAATAGCGGCTGCACTTCTGAACATAAATTCTTTGCCTGCTGCTACTGCTTTGCAGAAAGCAATGGCAAATATTTTAACATCAACATAGTCAACAGCGTTAACCATAACTTTGTTAAAGTCCTTTACCGCCATAAGCTGCTGAGCTATTTTGTCTATTTCAAGATTTCTTATATCCTCAAGAGCGATACATGTAACATCGGCTGCTTTAAACTCGCCTTTTGTTTTTTCCTCTACATACTCGCACATATTAGAAGACTTATAGCCGAATGTCTTGTCTTTTGCAAACTCAGTCATACCTGCCGGTGTAAGCTGGTCGCCTTCTTTTACATAATGAGTATTGTTAAGAGTAAATCTTCCGCCTTCTTTAAAGAAAGGAAGAAGTATTTCGCCGTCTATTTTCTTGCCTGTAAGCTTTTCAATATCAGCTCTTAAAATGCTTGTTTCAAGTGGGAAGTGGCCTCTTAATGTAGAGTCGCTTCTGCTTATTATAATAAAGTCTTTGCCAAGCTTTTTGGAAACTTCGGCGATATTTTCAGCCATTTCATGATGAGCGGCAGTTGTCTGAGCAACAGTAAAGCCTCTTGAATTAGTAAGTATGAAAGAAATGCTCTTTCCGTCGTTAAATGCCTGTTCAAGTGTTGGAACTGACCAGTCTGTATAAACATACACGTTGTTTACGGTCTGAACTCCTGTAGGGTCATCATCAAGGGCTATAATTTTTTTGTTAAGACCGGCAAGAGCTTCTTTAAGCATTTCATCTACTTTAGCAGTGTCAACAGGTTTTACATCTGCAAGTACGCTTACATTTAATGGTTTTACTTCTGACATATCAATATCTCCTTAAATTAAATAATTACAGTTTAAATTTTCAGCCCTTATCGTATCAGTCTAATTTTTTAACCTCTACGCCGGCAAGTCTTTCAAAATATTTAACATAACCGCAATGGTCATCGTTCATGCCGCCTGCAACTTTAATTGCCTGCTGAATTTCAAAAAGCTGAGCTGTAAGAGGCATTGGCACATCAAGCTCATGAGCTGTAGCAAGAACATTTTTAATGTCTTTATGGTTGATAGAAATTTTTCCGCCCGGCTTAAAGTTACGGTTAATAATCATAGGAATCTTATCGTGCATAACTTGGCTTCCTGCAAGACCGCCGCAGATTGCGTTGTATACTTTTTCAGGGTCAGCGCCTGCTTTAGCAGCAAGTACAAAAGCCTCTGAAACAGTAGCAATATTAAGGTTTACAATAGCTTGGTTAACAAGCTTTGTAATAGAACCGCTGCCTGTTGGTCCAATAAGTACGGCAGAGTTGCCTAAAATATCAAAGTATGGTTTCATTCTGTCAAAATCTTCCTGTTTACCGCCTACCATAATGGCAAGTGTGCCGTTAATAGCGCCAGGCTCTCCGCCGGATACAGGTGCATCAAGGAAAGCACAGCCTTTTTCTGCCAGCTTGTCCGCGCAGTAATGGCTATCTGTAGCTGTTACAGAGCTCATATCGCATACAAGTGAGCCCGGTTTAATTGTTGAAGCAACTCCATTTTCACCAAACAAAACGCCTTTAACAATTTCACCGTTAGGAAGAATTGTGATTATAATATCACAATTAGCGCCTATTTCTGCCTGTGTAGCTTCTTTTCCGCCGGCTGCAACTACATCTGCAACAGCTTCTTTATTAAGGTCATTAACCCAAAGCTCAACACCTGCTTTAAGAAGGTTCTTGCTCATAGGCCTTCCCATTATACCTAAACCAATAAATCCTGCTTTTAACATTTTATTAATCCCCCTTAGCTATTTATTAGCGGCAAAAATACCGCTATAAAAACATACCCACACCAAAAATAATCTTTTGCTTAAATCCTGCCAAAAAGGCGTATATATTTTTCCACTATTTCCGAAACTATATCGCTTTGCAAAAGTGTAAGTTTGGAAAGGTGTACGTTTTTATCTTCTGTTATAATTTCGTAAAGTTTTGCAACCGTGTACTGCGAAATTTCGGTATTAACATTAATCTTTTTAATACCATTTTCTATACACTCAATGAGCTTTTCCTCAGGTGTACCGCTGCCACCGTGAAGCACCAAAGGAATTGAAACATGCTGTGATATTTCTTTTAATATATCTATTCTTATATTAGGCTTGGCCTTATACATACCATGAACAGTACCTATAGAAACAGCCAAAGCGTCAACGCCTGTCATATTAACAAAATCAGCGGCATTATCAGGATTTGTATATGCCTCGCCGTGGTCAATATCTGTTTCGTTGGAATGTTCGCCTAAAGCAAGGCTTCCCAGCTCTGCCTCAACCGAAACACCGTTGGAGTGCGCCATATTGGCTACAGTCCTGCTGTTTTTAACATTTTCCTCAAAAGGAAGTGCTGAGCCGTCGTACATAACGGATGTAAAACCGGCCTCAACAGCGGCTTTTATAACATCCATGTCTTTGCAGTGGTCAAGATGTAGCGCTACATCTGCCGGCAAGTCTTTTGCGGCTTCCTCTACAATGTACTTAACGGTATTAAGACTCATATTATTAAGATATGACGCACCAAATGAAATTATGGCAGGCTCACCTGTTTTTTCAACTGCCTTGCATACACCGTGTATTGTTTCATAACTGTATATGTTAAATGAACCTATAGCCTTTTTATTAAGGCCTGAAAGTATTGTTTTTAAATTTACAAGCAATAAAAACACTCCGTTTCGTTATTATTTTATATTTTATTACTTTTCTTTTTCATCATTTTTAAGCTTCATTTCAACAAGAGCCTTATCAGATGCCTCAATAGCTCGTCTTGTGCCGGTAGCATCTGCCCTTGTAGAATAAGCCACTACAAGCATATCCATAATAACCAGCTGAACAAGCCTTGAAACCATAGCCTCGGTATAATAAGCCGCATCGTTAGTTGATGAGAATATACAAATATCGGCCATTTTGGCAAGGTCTGAATTCATATAGCTTGTTACACCCACAACTTTTGCGCCTGAAGACTGAGCTATACGGGCACACTCAAGCACATCTTTACTTTCGCCCTCATGGGAAATAAGTATAAGAGCGTCGTTTTCTGTAAGATGTGCGGCGTGTATAAGTGCCAGATGTGTGTTATTCTCGTTTATTACGTTTTTACCGCATTTAAGGAACTTGTGGTATACGTCCATAGCTATAACACCGCTGCCGCCGGCACCGAAGAACATAACTCTTTCAGATTTTTCTATAAGCTCCATAACAGATGTAAGCTTGTCATTATCAACCAGTTTTGATATATCATTAATGGCTGAGGCGGCGTTTCTAATAACCTTTCTCTTTATCTCGCTTATGCTGTCCCCCGGCTTAATGTCGCAGTCTTCCTCCTCCATTGTGCCGCCATCTTTAATTATGTCCTGCGCCATATCCAGCCTAAAAGCCTGATATGATGTATAATCAAGTTTATTAATAAACCTGATTATTGTTGTCTCGCTAAGGTTACATTCCCTTCCAAGCTCGCTTAATGTCATTCTTACACACTTTTTACTGTTTTTAAGAATGTAATTAGCTACTGTTTTTTGGTTTTTGGAAAGCGTATTATATTTAACCCTGATTTCCGTGAAGACATTCTTTTCCAAAACCGCTGCCCCCTAAAAATTTTTAACTATGCAATAATTAACATCAATTTTTCTTTTGTTATAATAAAACATTAAAAGTTATTAAACTTTCAAAAAACTTAAACTTAATGTATAAAAAAAGTATAACACACTTCACGGGATAAATACAGTATGATTTTTACTATTTTAACGAAGCGAATAATTTTTGGTATATTTAACAATAAAAAATTCACAATTCATAGTAATATTTTTACGCAAAAATATATATAGAGTATATTTTTTTCTTATTCTGGCGATTTATATTAATTTATTTACCTAAATTTTATTATAATGCAGAATAAAATATACTGTTTTTATAAATAAGTTATAAGTAGATTGTAAAAAAGCAAAAAATATACGATATTAACGAACAGTTATATTTTTTCTTTATTTGCTTTCTGGCTGCTTTTTGTGTATCAAAAAAACACTCCAAAAATAATAACCTATTTTCAGCTATTTTTTTAATAAAACCATGAATATAGAATATTTTTGTTTGTAAAAATATGCATAAAAAAGGAACCGCAAAATTACGGTTCCCCTTTTATATTATATATTTAGGTTATTTTTTATTGCTTATTTATTATTTTTTTCCTGTGCCAAAGCGTAAGCCACATCAACAATCATATCTTCCTGTCCGCCTACCATTCTTCTTCTTCCCAGCTCTACAAGTATATCCCTTGGGTTGAGACCGAATTTTTCGGCTGCTCTGTATGTATGAAGAAGGAAGCTGGAGTATACGCCTGCATATCCAAGCATAAGCGGAGCTGTTTTAATAACCTGTGGTCTGTGCATAATAGGCTCCACAATGTCCTCTGCTACGTCCTGAATAGCGTACATATCCATACCTGTGTTGTAGCCAAGTCTGTTAAATACAGCGGCTAAAACCTCAATTTGTGTGTTTCCGGCACCGGCACCAAGACCGCGACATGTAGCGTCTATATATGTAGCACCTGTTTCAACAGCAGCTATGGAGTTTGCAACAGCAAGGCTTAAGTTATTGTGTGCGTGGAAGCCAACAGGTATATCAAGGCCGTTTACAAGTTTATCAACTCTTGCCTTTACGTCATCTGGAAGAAGATAGCCTGCTGAGTCAGCAAGGTTAATGTAGTCTGCGCCTGCTTCTTGGAATATTTTAGCCTGCTCAAGAAGTTTTTCAGGGCTTGCCATGTGAACCATCATAAGGAATCCGCAAGCCATCATACCCATCTTTTTAGCTGCCTGAATGTGCTGTATTCCAACGTCAGCCTCTGTGCAGTGGGTAGCAACACGCACTACTCTTGCGCCGTTTTCATAAGCTTCTTCCAAGTCCTCTATTGTACCGATACCCGGTATAAGAAGTATAGCCTGTTTAGCGTTTTTAATAACTTTGCTTGCGGCATTTATAAGGTCCATTTCTTTGTACTTAGAAAAGCCGTAGTTAAATGTTGAGCCTGTTATTCCGTCGCCATGCGCACATTCTATAATGGCAACACCTGTTTTATCAAGTCCGCCGGCTATAGCTGTTACCTGCTCCGGTGAAAAGCTATGGCTTACAGCATGGCTGCCGTCACGAAGTGTTGTATCTACTATATTAATTTTACGGTTATCCATTTCAGTTATCCTCCCTTTCTGTTTTCAAATTATTTATTAAGCATTTTTGCAGCAAGTTTCTCGGCTACGGCAATAGCAGCTGAGTTTATAATATCAAGGTTTCCGGAATATTTAGGAAGGAAGTCTCCTGCGCCTTCTACCTGTATAATTACAGTTACTTTGTTTCCGTCTATAATAGGCGGCACACGGAGCTGATAGCCCGGTACATACTGCTGAACTTCTTTTATTCTCTTATTAACAGCCTCTATAATAGCCTTTTCATCAGGATTTTTAACAAGTGTGTAAATAGTATTGCACATCATAACAGGCGGTTCAGCCGGGTTAAGTATAATAATGGCTTTTGCTCTGTCGGCATGGCCTATAATTTCAAGGCCTTTTCTTGTAGTCTGTGTAAACTCGTCTATGCTGGCTCTTGTGCCCGGGCCTGCTGATTTGGAAGAAAGGCTGGCTACTATTTCGGCATACTCAACATCTGCAACCTCATTAATAGCGTTTACAATAGGAATAGTTGCCTGTCCGCCGCATGTAACCATATTAAAGTTATCGGAGTCCTTAACCTCGTCAAGATTACAGCAAGGCACAACATACGGACCTACGGCAGCCGGTGTCATGTCAATAGCTATTTTGCCGGCAGCTTTAAGCACAGGAGCATTTACCAAATGGGCACTGGCCAGTGTAGCATCAAATACTATCTTAACTTCCGGGTCTTCGGCAACAGCTTTAACGCCTTCTGTAGATGTTTTAAAGCCAAGCTTTGCGGCTCTTTTAAGGCCTTCACTTTCTACAATGCCTGTCATAAAGTCCATCTGAAGATATTTGCTTCTCATAACCTTATACATAAGGTCTGTTCCGATATTACCAGGGCCGATAATACCAACTTTGATTTTGTCCATGTTCAAACTCCTCCTTAAATTAAAACCTAAACCGGCGCAGCCGTTAAAATATACTTTCTGAATATCCCAGCCTGCGGGATATATTTAAAGCACACTCTTTAACATCTTTTGCTATATCTTCTATTTTGTCATCTGTCATAAATGCCGTAACGCCTGAAAGACTTACAGCGGCGGCTACTTTGCCGCCTTTTGCAAATACCGGTGAAGCAATACATCTTAAACCCGGCTGTATCTCCTCGTCATCCATGGCATAGCCTTTTTGACGAATTTCATCTAAATTTTTAAAAAGCTTTTCTTTAGTATCAAGTGACTTTTCTGTTTTTTTACTTAAATTATTAATTACGTATTTTTCGGCGTATTCATCGCCTAAATAAGCCAGCATTGCCTTGCCAACACCTGTAAGGCTCATAGGCGCTCTGCGTCCCACTTGGGAATATACAATAAGAAAGTCCGGCACATCAAATTTATCTATGTAAACAACTTCTCCTTCGCTGTGGGTAGCTAAATGCACCGTTTGGCCGTATTTTTCGCTTAAAGCCTGACAAAACGGCCTTGCCTCGGCACGCAAGTCCATACGGCTTTGAACAACAGAGCCCAGTTCAAAAAGCTTAAGACCCAAACGGTATTTTTTGCTTTCGCTATCCTGCTCAAGAAATCCCGTTTCCGTAAGGGTATTTACAATACCATAAGCAGTGCTTTTGCTCATGCCCGCCTGCTGAGCTATTTCGGAAATGCCCATTTCGCTTTTTTTAATAAAAAAATCAAGTATGTTTGCCGCTTTAACAACGGACTGAATAGTAACGCCTTCCGATTTAGCCATACACACCACCTTTTCGTTATAGCCGAACATCTTTCGTAATTATTATACTTATATTTTGAACCTTATTTTTCATATTGTCAAGAACAATTTGAGCAATTTAAAATTTTTAATTCAACAAAAAAACCGCCTTCACATAAGTGAAAGCGGCTGATTTTAGTTTTATACGTCTAAATCCTCAAGGTATCCGTCTTTATCAAATTTAAGCTCATAAGGCTCTGTAAGGATTTCAACATCATCTCTGTCTTTTACATCATCAATAAGGGATTCTGAAATCTCTATTTCATCAAGTGTAAGAGTATCTTTTATTCTGGCAACTCTTGCCTTTGAGTAATCTATTTTTGTACATGTTCTTATGGCAAGTCTTAAAGCCTCAAAGTCGTTGTTCTGGTAAACTGGTATTTTTCCTCCGTCAATCATAGTGTTTGTTGAAAGGTTAATCCATGTGCTTTCCCAGTCACAGCTGTTAAGGCATCTTCTTGTTGTAATGTCAGCAAGGCCAAGACCGCATGCATTGTGATGGCTCTGCTCTGTAAGGCCTCTTATAAAGAGCTTTTTACAGTGGAAGTCATCTTTAAAATACGGCATAAAACCGCGGCCTGTTACGTTAGGGTCAGCACCCTCGCCGCTTATGTTTTTGCCTATTCTGTCTATAATAAGCACGTCTATGTTGTCAAATTTCATTTTAGGCAGACGTCTTTTAGCTATTTCAAGAAGCTTGTGGTCGCCTTCCATAATTTTATCTTTAGGGAAAGCCATAAGCTCAGAAATTTCGTCATAAGCATTCTGAACAACGCCTATACCCATAACAACATTCATTTTTTCAAGAAATTCCTTTGCAACAATAGGAATTCTCTCACCAAAAGTATCAAATCCCTGTTTGTGGAACCATGAACAGCCTGTATGTTTAGCAATACCAATAGCTATCATTTTGCAAATACCGCTTTCATGGTAGCCTTTAAAGTCTGTATGAGGCTTAACTTTGTTAAAAAGTATAATTCCGTCAGCCTCTGCGGCATATTTATCGCAGTAGATAGGTGTTTTTGCGGCATCATCCATTTGTCCAATAAGTACAACATCCATAGTTGCCTTTATAGGCACACCCATAGCTTCTTCCGTAATGCCATAGCCGTTTATAACCTCAAGATTGCCTTCTACTGTACCGCCGCCATGGCTTCCCATAGCTGGTATTATAAAAGGCTCAGCGCCCCATTCTTTGAGCTTATCGCAAAGAGTTCTAATCATAAGCGGAAGTGAAGGTATACCTCTGCTTCCTACTGTTATAGCTAAAGATTTTCCTTTAAGGGAGGCCTTATCAATATCAAGGTTATCAAGCTCATTTATAAGATGGCTCTTAATATCCTCAATCTTGTCGTCCTCGTACTTTTCTCTAATTCTGACCATTTTAGGCATAGGAACATCGTTTATGCCCTGTACCGGAAAGCTTATTTCTGGAAATTCAATAAACTTCATTTAAAGCGCTCCTTTCAAGCTTAGACAAAAAAATACTGTAAAAAACCTTATAGCGTAATTTTATAACATTTTTTAAATAATGTCTATGTACATATTATATGAATTTCTATTATTTTTCAATTAAATAACGGTTTTATACCTTCTGTAAGCATTAATTTAAAACTAATTGCTGTCAATACTTAAAGCATATACATTCAATCAAATTTATCATTGATTTTTGTAATTGATATGATATAATGAACGTGTATAAACAGAAATAAGTTCTATTATTCAGAACACATTTAATTTTTATAATTCTTAAGGAGTGAAAATTCATGGCAAACCTTACATTCCAGTACCTTCCATGCTATACAGTAGGACCTGATGCTTACGAAAGAGTTCCTGAAGTATGCGCTAAATACGGCAAAAAAGCCGTTGCTGTAGGCGGTCACAGAGCCCTTGCAGCTGCTAAACCTTTTATTGAAAAAGCAATAAAAGATTCTGACATTGAGATTATAGACTACGTTTGGTATGGCGGCGAAGCTTCTTTAGAGAATGCTGAAATGGTAGCTAATACAGAAAGCTACAAAAACGCTGACATGGTATTTGCTTTCGGCGGCGGAAAAGCTCTTGATACATGCAAATACGCTTGTGCTCTTATTGACAAAAAACCTTTATTCACATTCCCTACAATAGCAGCTACATGCGCTCCTGCTTCTGCTGAGGCTATTATGTACTATCCAAACGGTGAAGCAAGAGATACATATCAGTGCGGCAGACCTGCTGAGCACATTTTCATTAATACAGACATTATCGCACAGGCTCCTGACCTTTACCTTTGGGCAGGTATTGGCGATACAATGGCTAAACATTTCGAAACAGAGCTTGCTGCAAGAGACAGAAAAGTATCTTTCAAACAGGCTCTTGGTGTTGAAATCGGTACAATGTGCTACAAACCACTTGTTAAATACGGCGCTAAAGCTATTGAGGACTGCAAAAATAACACATCTTCAGAAGAACTTGAGCAGATTGCTCTTACAAACATTATAACAACAGGTACAGTTTCAGCTCTTGTTGGTGTTACAATTAACTCCAACATAGCTCACTCACTTTGCTACGGCCTTACAGTTCTTCCACAGGTTGAAAAGAACCACCTTCATGGTGAGGTAGTTTCATACTGCACACTTGTACTTCTTTTTGCAGACGGACAGGATGACAAGGTAGATGAGCTTTATCCTCTTTACAAAGCAATCAACCTTCCTACAAAGCTTTCTCAGCTTGAAGTAACAAGAGAAGAATTAGGACCAGTTGTAGAAAAAGCTCTTTCTGTTGAGGACATCAACTTTGTTCCTTACAAAGTAACAGACAAAATGCTCTTTGATGCAATCGACAAACTTGAGGAGTACAACAAAACACATTAATTAAAAACTTAAAGAACGGAGTTTTTCTCCGTTCTTTTTTTATCTACAAACAAAGCAATAAAAAACGGGGGATTTTATAATCCTCCGTTTTTTATTAATAACATATATTAATTATTATTGTCTTTTTTGCCTCTGCTTTTAATTGTTCTGCCTAAATTTGCGCCTGTATACATACCAATAAATGAAAATATAAGATATATAAATCCTACAATGGCAACAGAAGGGCTTTTGTAATATATTACCTGAGGTACATACAAAATAAGCATTATAAATACATAAACAAAGCTCATACCGTTTTTCAGGCCAAAAACAAAAGCTGAAATAAGGCAAGAAAGCGGAATAATGAGAGATACTAAAAGGCTTATTCCAAAAGATTCTTTAACACTTGGAAAAACTGTTGGTATAAAAGGAACAATATAATATGCTACAGCCATAATAATTATATATGGCACAAAGGCTTTAAATTTTTCCATTATTCCACCTCATTTTAAATTCCAATAATATCAGGCATTTTTAACGTTATTCTTTTCTTCCTGCTGTTCATTAGTATATTTTGTACCGCCAAAATGTTTATTATTCTCCCAAAGCTCATCGGCTTTTTCTTTCCACTGCTGGGAATAAGCTTGGCACTTGCCGCACAAATGCTCTACACTTTCAGGAGATTCCAAATCAGTTGATTTAGCACCGCATTTATGTACCATTTCCAAAAGTTTTTCTGGGTTTTCAAGCATTGGGCATGGTCTTAAATGGTTGTTGTTAAACGGCTGATTATCGTGATAAGCCATAAAAAGCGGCTGTTTAAGAGCATCAAGAAGTGAAACCTCATTTATGTTTGCACTGGAATAGTGTATAAATACACAAGGCTCACAGTCACCATTAGCGTTAATATGGAAATAATTTCTTCCTCCGGCTATACATCCGCCTACATACTCACCGTCGTTTTGGAAATCAAATGTAAATATTAGCTTATCGCTTTCCTCAGAGCGAATTTCTCTTACCCTGTGGTACATGTATTCCCTCTGCTCCGGTGTTAAAAGCAGTTCCTCAGCTGCGCTGTTTCCAACTGGCATATAATGGAAATACCAAATATACCTGCAACCTTTTTCTATAACCATATCAAGGAATTCATCGCTTGTAACAGTTTTATAGTTTTTGCTTGTATAGCAAATTGAAAGACCAAAAAGCTGACCGTATTTTTTAAGCAAATCCATAGCATGCATAACTTTGTTAAATACGCCTTGGCCTCTTCTTGAGTCATTAACCTCGTCAAAGCCTTCAAGGCTTAATGAAAGAGATAAATTTCCCACTTTATCCATTTGTTTGCAAAATTCATCATCAATAAGAGTACCGTTTGTAAAAGCGTGGAACTCGCAGTCATGATGCTTTTTGCAAAGTTTAATAATATCGTCTTTTCTTACCAAAGGCTCGCCGCCTGTAAGCATATAAAAATATATACCAAGCTTTTTGCCTTGAGAAACTATATCATCAAGCTTTTCAAATGAAAGATTTAATTTATTGCCGTACTCGGCAGCCCAGCAGCCTGTGCAGTGCAAATTGCAGGCAGATGTAGGGTCCATAAGTATAAGCCAAGGAATATTACACTTATGTATTTCTCTCATTTCCCTTATGGTTTTTGTTCCATTAAAAGCCGCCTCATAACCAAGGTTAAGGGCTGTCATTTTAACAACATTAGGGCTTAATTCCGTTAAAAGCTTATCAATATATTTAAGCCACTTGCTGTCTTTATCAGTTATAGTTTTTCTGATTGTGTCATAGGTACTTTGCTTAAAGTTATCACCCATATATTTCTCTGTTAAATCAACAAGCTTTATAAGGTTCTTATCCCTATCTTTTCCGATATACTTAAGAGCACTGTCTATAGCCGCAGAGTATGCAAGCCTTGCAGCTGAATGTGATAAACTCATAACTTAACGCCTCCCCTGTTTTACGGCTGAAAGCCGTATTTAGACTCTTTATTGTTCAAATGTTTAAAACAACAAAGAATTTGACAAATTTATCACTTTTATTAATGAAATATTGTTTAGAAATAAAAACAACATTCATATTATTATATAATAACATATTATGTAATAAATTGACATAATTATTTTTTACGTGAGATAAAATACCTAATATTCTCAATAAGTGTCTTATTATATATTTGTAAGATACCCTAAAAATTTTTCAAAATTAACTCCGTCATTAACATTAATATCGTACTTTGCTGTATCCTCTACAGCTGTATATATAAAATCCGCCGCTGTTTCAACAGCCTTTTCAATTGTAAATCCGCGCACAGCCATAGCCGAAACTATAGATGACATAATATCCCCAGTACCGGAATAACCACCCTTAAGCTTTTCTTTTTTAACAATGCTTATGCCCGCTTTGGATACTATTAAATTGTTAATAAACTTTTTATCACCTTCAGCCGTATTAATTCCAGTAACAATAATATCAGCTTTGGTTTTAGCCGAAAAACTTTCTGCCGCTTTTTTAATTTCGTCTATTCTGTCTGTTTTATCGTTATTTGTAAAACTTAAAGGGCTTAAACCGCTTAAAAGGCACAGCTCCGTTACATTAGGCAGTACAATATCTGCCTTTTCAGATAAGTACAGCATTTTATCCCTAAGGCCTGATGTATAGTTTTCATAAGGCGCGTTTTCATCACCCATAACAGGGTCAAGTATAAATATTGTGTTTGGCTTTTTAAAATTCTCCACCACATTTATAACTTCATCAGCCTGTTTTTCTGCTGACAAAAATCCGGAATATATACCATCAAACTCAAAACCCAATTCAAGCCACTTATCCGCTATATGGCGCATTTCTTTTGTAAGCTCTTTAATGTAAAAACTGCTGTAACAAGTTTGATTAGAAAGCACTGATGTGGGCATAGGGCATGCCTGAACTCTAAGTGCCGAAATAATAGGTATAGCGGCTGTTAAGGAACACTTGCCAAAACCGGATATATCGTTAATTACAGCAATTTTTTTAATCATATTTAAACCACCATTTCGTCAGATTTCATACCGGATTTATCCGATAATACGTATATTTTATAGAATATAAGGCTTACAGCCATACCAGCTACCCAGCCGAAAGGCCATGAGAGCCAAATTCCAGTTTCTTCAAAAAAGATTACAAGTATATAAGAAAGGGCAACTCTTAATATAAGGTCTGTAAATGTGGAAACCATAAAGGCTGCCATTTTTCCCGTACCTCTTAAAGTACCGTCGCTTAAAAGCTTAATACCAACTACAATATAAAACGGCGATACAATACGCATAAACATAACGCCTACATGTACTACAGTAGTTTCGCTAGAATCAACAAAAAGAGACATAAACTGTGAAGCAAATACCACATATGCCACAGCTATAGCTGCCGCAATAGTTGTCATCATCTTAAGTCCGGCTTTAAATCCCTGATGTACTCTGTCCATACGTCCGGCACCATAGTTTTGCGCTGCAAAGCTTGAAATACCACTGCCGAGAGTTGTAACACATACAACAGCAAAAGTATTAAGCTTAATTGCTGCCGAATAACCGGCAATTACATCTGAGCCAAAGCCGTTAACAAGCGCCTGTATAAATATAGTGCCTACAGAAACAAAGCTCTGCTGAAGAATACTCGGTACTGCTACTGACATAAGCCTTTTAAATATATTGCCCGAGAATACCTTCGATTTTTCTTCCGTTTTAAAAATCGCAATCCTGCGCATAAGTACAACAAAAGCCAAAAGCGCCGCAACTGACTGAGCTATAAATGTAGCCCATGCCAAACCGGCAATGCCCATATCAAGGCTAACAACCATAAATATGTCAAGAAAGACATTGCCTATAGATGAGCAAACAAGAAAATAAAGCGGCGTTTTGCTGTCGCCTAATGCCGCAAATACACCTGTGCATATATTATACATTATAAGCGAGAAAAGTCCAAATATGTATATATCAAGATAAGTTTTAGCACCGTCAAATATATTCTGCGGCGTGTTAAGTGCATTAAGCATAAATGAGCTGAATATAACACCAAAAAGCGTAAGCGCCGCTGCCATAACAAGGGCCGTAACAAGTGATGTATAAACAGCCGATTTCATAGCAGATATTTTTTTACTTCCGAAATACTGGCTTATTATAACCGAACAACCTGTATTAAGACCAACAGCTATAGCCATAATAATCATTGTTACAGGGTATGATGCACCTATAGCCGCCAAAGCATCTGTTCCTACAAACTTTCCGGCTATTATACTGTCTGCCATGTTGTAAAACTGCTGAAAAGCAGCGCTCACAAGCAGGGGCGCAGAAAATGCCAGCAGAGTTTTTCCGGGAGAACCGGTGGTTAAATCCTTAATCAATGCCTTTCACCTCATAATAATTTATTGCTAATATGTTCAGTCTTAAAGTTAAAGGCCGCATATAAGCCAAGCCGACAGCATTAAACGCTGTCTATCTTATTGTTATATATTGTAACACTAAAAATTGATTATTCAAGACAAAATCACAAACAAACATTATTTTTTCAGTGTAATATATCAACTTTTTTTACATATATGTAGAAACATAAATTATTCAACATCAAATTACAATAAATATATATGTTTACTTTTGTTCATTTTTAAATTCAATGTACTCTAATATCTCATCAGGCGTACTAAATATTCCATAAAGTTTTTTAACCCTTTCAGATACAAAACCGCCGTTTTTAGCTCTGTTGATAAGCTCCTCCAAAGCGTCATAGTACCCGTTAATGCTGTAAAGGGCTATAGGCTTGTTAAGCTCACCTAACTGTTTCATAACAAGGGTAACAAAAAATTCGTCAAACGTGCCTACACCACCAGGCAAAACAACAAATGCGTCAGCCATTTTAATTAATAAATTTTTTCTTTCTGTTATTGTGTCTGTATATATAATAGTGCCATAGTCCTTAATCAATATACCGGGCCTATCAAAGTACTTAGGCGCTATGCCTGTAATTTCGCCTTTATTATCCATAACACCCCTTGCAGTAGCTCCCATAAGGCCAGTAGCACCACCACCAAAAATCATTGTATGCCCTCTTTGAGCAAGTAAGGCCCCAAACTCATAACTTTTTTCAATATAAATTTTGTCAATATTCTCTTTTGATGCACCATATATGCAGATTTTCATTTTAAATCCCCCTTTCATTTATCCAACTAAATATTATTTTATCATCTCATATCCACGCTAACAACACTGCATAATTAAATTACGCTGGCTATACTTGAAAATATTTATACATGATTATAAAATATTATTAAAATTATATGTAAAAAGGAGAGTTATTATGGATAGACCTTGCGCTGTATTAAAAAAAGGCGAAGGCCGTGCATTTAAAGCCGGCGGTTTATGGATATACAACAATGAAATAGATTCTTTTTCTGGCAATTTTAAAGATGGCGATATTATAACCGTTCGTGATTTTGACGGCTATCCTCTTGGTCAAGGCTTTGTTAACCGCAATTCTACAATTACGATACGTATGCTTACAAAAGATATAAATCGAGAAATTAACGACGAGTTTATATTTACCCGTGTTAAAAACGCATACGAATACCGCAAAAGAGTAACTGACATGTCCAGCTGTCGTTTAATATTTGGTGAAGCCGACTACCTGCCGGGCATAGTAGTGGATAAATATTCTGATGTGCTTGTAGTAGAGTCTTTGAGCCTTGGTATAGACAGACTTAAACTTAAAATAATAGATTTTCTTAAAGAACTTCTAGCCCAAGACGGCACAATTATAAGAGGAGTATACGAAAGAAGCGATGCCAAAGTCCGTGAATTAGAAGGCATGGAGCGCTATAAAGGCTTTATTGGCCAGAGCTTTGATACAAAAGTTCAAATTATTGAAAACGGTGTTAAATATATTGTAGACGTTCAAGATGGGCAGAAAACCGGTTTCTTTTTAGACCAAAAATATAACCGCCTTTCAATACATAAGCTTTGTAAAGGCCTTGATGTACTTGATTGTTTTACACATACAGGCTCTTTTGCTCTTAACGCTGGAATTGCTGGAGCAAAAAGCGTTTTAGGTGTAGACGCCTCACAATTAGCCGTTAATCAAGCACGTGAAAATGCTGTATTGAATAATTTGCAGGATGTAGTATCTTTTGAATGTTGTGACGTTTTTGACCTTCTTCCTAAACTTGAAAGCCAAGGCCGAAAATTCGATATGGTAATACTTGACCCTCCTGCTTTTACCAAATCCAGAAACTCAGTTAAAAACGCTGTTAAAGGCTATCGCGAAATTAACTTAAGAGCCATGAAAATAATTAAAGAAAATGGCTTTCTTGTAACCTGCTCATGTTCCCATTTTATGACTTATGAGCTTTTTACTCAAACAATATCTCAGGCAGCTAAAAACGTACACCGCCGTTTAAGACAAATAGAATACCGCACTCAGGCACCTGACCATCCTATACTTTGGTCTGCTGATGAGTCTTATTATTTGAAATTTTATATATTCCAAGTAAGAAACGATATATAATAATTTATAACGTTTTATTTGTTAAGTAGTACATAGAATTTTTTATTATTAATACATAAAAAAGCGCTCCTAAAATTAAGAGCGCTTTTTTGTGTGTGGTAATATTTGCTGTATACTACAGCCGTGGTGGTTATTATTTATTTAAAAGGGGTTTTTATATGGAAACTAAACATATTAATTTTTTGTTTCTGATAATATGATACATCAATATTATGTATAAAATATAGTTAATTTTTAAATAAATTGTAAATTTATAAAGTCATTTCCTTCTTATTTCACCACAAATTATTATTTAATTTATTATTCTTAAATACTGCCGAATTTATCATATTCAATTTACTTTCACAACAAGCTTAATTAAATTCAAATTTTAATTCCTTACTTTACTATGTTAAGTGCCTAAACTTTACCAATATATTTTCTAAAATAGTATTTTTGATTTGTACTAAAGAGCACGTAAAAAAAGGGACTCCTTACGGAGTCCCCTGATAACTAATTAATCTATTCAGTTAAGAATTAGTTTAATGTAGCTGTCTTTGTAGCGTCGTCCCAGTTGATCTTGCTGTCGTTAAGACCAAGAGCGTATCCCATATCTCTAAGAGGAATGAATGCTCTGCTGTCAGTGATTTCACACTGTGCCTGCATTGGAACTTCAACGCCGTTGATTACCATTACGCTTGAGCCAACAACCATGTTGATTACTCTATCACCAAATGTGATTGTAACTGTATGTGTTGGGTCATCCCATCTTACGATAGCTGAATCAGAAAGAGCTTCTGTTACGGCACGTACTGGGAGCATTGTGTAACCGTTGCTGATGTAAGCAGGAACGTCAAGAGCGATTGCTTTGTCGTTAGCATACATTTCTGTAGCACCGATTGTTACTTTAAGTGTTGTTGTGAATGTGTTGTCACCCTGATCACGACCAGATGTTACAACGTTTACATAACCGTCAAGAACTGTTACGCTTCTCTTATCGAAGTATGGAGTCTTGTCGTTGTCAACGCCGCTCTCGATAGAGTTCTGGAAGATAGCATCATCTGTTACTTTATCTAAGTCGTTATAGCTTGTATCAGTCCACTTAGTTCCACTTAATTCACTAGAACTAATTGTGTCTGTAGCAACGAGTTTAAGAGCATACTCACCTGCTGGGATATTTCTTTCCATGTAAAGCTCGCAGTTTGTTATTTTGATAACTGCTGGCTCTTTAGCTGACTCGCTGTCAACTGTCATTTCAAGCTGACCAGCATCATTTACTTCAACGTTTTTAAGTTTAAGGTCACCTGATACAACCTCTACTGTTGGGTCATCATCAAATTCAAGGTTTTCAATTTCAAGAGCGAATTTCTTGCCTTTTTCAAGTACGCCAGCCTCAGCCTCTGTAATTGTGATGTCACCGATTGTTGTATGTCTGTAGTCGATGATAGCATCTGTCTTTGTAGCTTCAACTGTTACAGGAGCAACTGCTGTACCAACTACTGCTTCGATTTCTTCATCTACGCCTTTACCTGTAAGTGTAGCTGTGATATCGCCTGTAAAGTCAGGAGCGATTGAAAGCTGGAATGTGAAATGTACTTCAGATGTGTCATCCTCATCTGTTATTGTCCAATTGCCAAATGTAAGCTCGTTTCCGTCTTCATTAATAGAGAATGCCTCACCAGTATAGCTTACGTTGTCTTCATCGCTGATGTCAACGCCAAGAACTCTAACGCCTTCTGGGAATACAATCTTTGTTTTTCTGTTTGTTAACCAAGAAGCTGCAACTGATTCTTCCATTGTTACTTCAAGAGTATCGTTGTCTTCATCCATAGAACCTGAATAGAATACTGGAAGAGTCTTGTCTTCAGCTTCCCATGTTACGCCGTATGTTACAGCTGTAGCAACTTCAAGAGTTGTCTTAGTAATGTCATCGCCAGATACTGTCATTTCGCAGATTTCGCCTGGCTCTACTTCATCATCATCATATACAACATCTGCTGAAATTGTGATGATAATAGGTGTGCCCTCTCTAAGGTCATCCGCATCTGCAACTTTGCTGAAATCATATGCGATTTCTACATCTTCATCATCAAATTCATTATCACTTGTAAATGAAAATGCACCCTCTAATCCGCTTGGATATACACTGATCATATCTTTGATGTCTTTTTCTTTAAATGACCAGTCACTTGAAAGTTTAAGCTTAATTTTGCCTGTATCGCTGAAAGAGTTAGCTGTTGTTTCTTTAATTACGATATTTTTAAGTGTAGTAACATTTTCAGAAACATCTTTCTTTCCTTCAACAGTTACAGTAGCGTCACCGTCAGCAACAGTAGCGAATTTGTATGTTCCTGATGTAACTTCTGACTGTAATGGGTCGATTGTTACAGTAGCGTCGCCGTTATCTGTAAGGTTTGTGAGCATGTAAACTTTGATACCCTTATCATATCCCTTTACAACATTAGGGTTGTCATATATATTACCTTCGATAACAATGCTCTTAGCTGAAAGCTTTGTAACTTCTACATTCTGAAGACCTTCGATGAAAGTTGCCTCGTTTCCATCCTTGGCATCTCCATTCTCATCTACTTTACCATTCTCGTCTACAGCATCGCCATAGTAGTTCCATTCTGCATTTGTAAGGTCAAGTTCAAATGCTACTGATGCACCTGATGTTAAATTCTCAATGTCATCATCATAAATTGTAAGTGTTGGAGCACTACCGCTTTTAAGGTCATCATCCTCAGCACCTGTTACAACTTTTGAAATACGGTTTGTTGAAGCAGCAAATGCTGTCATAGGAACCATGCCTACAACCATAACAGCTGCCAACAATAAAGCCAATTTCTTTTTCATGTCTTTGTTTCCTCCCTTTTTAAATTTGTATTTTCAATCTGTTTTTGAAGGTTCGCTACACACCCTCAACTTACAGATAGAATTATAGCATTGTCCCAAACTATCGTCAATAATTCAGGCAGAAGTGTAATCTTACTGTAACATTGACGAAATATATCCGCAAAAAGTCCACAGCTCAACTACAATATTGCACCTTTAACGCACAATAATGTCATTTGCCAGAAAATAGGCGCAGTTTATGGACAAAACCTAATACATTATATACCAAATCCTGCCGTATTTCAATAAAAATTATCCCCAAAATATAAATTCTTTTCTTTTGCCTTTCTGTTCACAGCCATATCCCCTTAAAAACGAAAAAACGTACTTTGTTGCTTAAAATCGTTCTATTAATTAAAAATACAAGATATATTTTTCTTGTACTTATCAACTGTTTAAAAAGCTTCTTTAGTACTAACCCCTGCGGTTATCCACTAATACAGCTAAAAGCAGCTGAATTAAGTATTCTTATTTACAAACCAAGAAACATATTTAAATTCGCACTAAAAAAGGGGTATAAAACCATATAGCTTTATACCCCTTTTAGTATTTTATTTGTTTACTGGGTTTCTTCTTCCTCAGAACTTACCTCTTGTGTTTCCTCATTTATAATAACCGTAGCATAAGGCGCCTGACCAATAAGTGAGCAGCCATCCGGCAGTGAAACATCTATCTGTACCCTGTGTTCTCCCGGTGTAAGACCACTTACATCTACATAGTACTTTATGTCTTCAGCTGTTATGCCGCTGCCGGAAACCTCTATATTAAATGAGTCTTTTTCAACCTCAGCAACGCCTTCTGCTTCACCTGTTATTTCAATATTATCAGAATCGAATGAAATATTGTGTTCTTCCTTTCCGGTTATCTCAATTGTAACCGTTATTCTTCCGTCAGAACCATCAGCTATATCCGCCCCTTGAGGAAGATATATAGAAGCGTCATACGTCCTTACCACATCGGCAGAGCTGCCTGTAATGTCCACATCAGGCAAAGTTACATACATAATGTTGCCTAATATATCCGGACTTGCGCTTACCATTACATAATCCGGGCTTACATTTACCTTACCAACACTGCAGCCATCAGCAGGCTCACCTGTATACTGTACCTGAACCGGAATTTTACGCTCTGTTTCCATTTTAAGCGTAACTACAGCCACATCACGGCTTATATAAACATTATTAATAACATTTCCGTCGGCATCATAGGCCGCAAGTGTAGATGTTACTTTCTGGCCGTTGTGCGGAGAATCAAGATTTACAGTTGCCTTAACACTGGCAACGTTAAGTACATCGCCTTTTGCGCCATATACCTTAACATATTCAGGGTCAATAGTTTCACTGCTTACCGAAACACCGCTTTCCACACTGCCGTTAAATACAGCTTCAACTTTAAAGTCCTTTGAAACATTTTCGTCAAGATAAACTTCTACATCAGACGGTGTAATATATTCTGTGTCAACATAATCACTGGCAAGAAGGCCGGTTTTAATCTTAACCGGCAGGCTTACCTCATCCGGCGAAGATTCCATATCAATAGACGAAATATCTATATACGCCGAAAATGACTTGTTCTGCTGAATTTTATCCAGCACCATTCTTTTACCCCTAAGCCTTACCGAAACCTTGGTATTTTCTATTTCATCGGCATTTGTAATTGTCTTTCCGGCTTCTTCAGCGTAAGAAGCATTTATAATGTCCAAATTAGCCGTAAAAATCCTTGTTTCAACGGGATTTTCTATGTTTATAACAATAAACCAGAGGCAAATGGCTATAAAAACGGAAAGTAATTTCCATCCGGCGTCTTTTGTGAGAGTTTCTTTAAACTTACTCATCTTTTTTGCCCCTCCTCCAGAATATTTTCTTTTTCTTGCTTCTGCTCTTTTTGCCCTGTAAAAGCATGCGCCGCATAGCGTCAACACTTAAATTGCGGTAAAGCACACCGCCGTTGGCTATTGATATGGCACCTGTTTCTTCTGAAACAACAACAACAAAAGCGTCTGAAACCTCGCTGGCACCTATAGCGGCCCTGTGCCTTGTGCCCAAATCCATGCTAATGTCGTTGCTTTCTGTAAGGGGCAGAAAGCATGTAGCGGCAGCAACACGGTTATTTTTTATAATAACAGCGCCGTCGTGAAGCGGAGTATTTTTTTCAAATATGTTAATAAGAAGCTGACTTGTAACAACAGCATCTATATTAATGCCTGTTCTTTCAAAATCGCCTAAAGGCACATCCCTTTCAATAAGCATAAGAGCACCTGTCCTTGCAGCACTCATTTTTTCAGAGGCCTTTATAACCTCCTCAACTGTCTTTTCTGTGTACTCACGGCTTTTTTCAGGCGTGTCAAAATTAAGCATTGCAAAAAAATGCTTGCTCTTTCCAAGCTGCTCCAAGGCCTTCCTCAGCTCCGGCTGGAAAACAACTATAACCGCTATAATACCAACAGATATTGTGTTTTGCAGTATCCATAATATAGTGTTAAGCCTAAGCATGTATGATGCCAAAGCGAATATCACAATAACAAGTATGCCCTTAAAAAGAACCCACGCCCTTGTTTCCTTAATCCAAAATATCATTTTATATATAAGGTAAGCGACTATCAGAATATCAAGAATATCCCTGACACCCACTGTAGGCATGGATACACTGGCAAACCTAAAGCTGTCCCAAAGGTTTATTATATAATGATCCATTAATCCTCACTCCCGTTGCGCTCTTTATGAGGCATTTTCATTTTAGGTACGGCTTTTACATAATAAATGTAATTTTTGTCCTGAAACCGCACTCTTTCGGTATGTCTGTAGTCGGGTAAATCATCAAAAAGCCTTATAATAAAAGCAATTACCGCAGATAAAAATACAAAAAACGGCAGCCCCACAACGGAAAACTTGCTTCCGCCTATAATTACAGCCAAAAACATGGCTATAACAGTCACTATTGCCGAGGCTATAATGGCAATTTCTTTTTCATGGTCAATATGCGCACTGCTTATGGCCCAAGATGTTACCACAGCTAAAACCATGGCCGCTGCAGCATAAAAACTGCCTGATATAACAGCCATCCCGGCATCTGAAAAAATGTATGTATACATATTAAAAAGTACATCCGGCATAGTTGATGCGGAAAACTCCGAAGATGGCGACATTTTAATAAATTCCTGCATAATAGGCGTTACTTGGTTTGTAAACATTGCCGCAGCCACAGGAAATATAGCTTTTCCGCCTAAATATATCCCGCCTAAAAAAGCAACTGCATAAGGCACCTTAAATTTAAAGCAAACCAGCATAGCTACAAATAATAAACTCTCCTTAGGAAAAACTCTTCCGTAAAACACATATAAAAGAAAGAAAAATATCAAAGCCGCTACAGCTGTTTCAACAGATGCCGAAGCTATAAAAATAACTGCCGCCAAAGCCGCTACAGCTAAAAAAACTGCTGGCGACGAAACAGATGCAAATATACCGCCTAAAAGCACTATAATAAGTTTTTTTGTGCCCACTAAATTTCCAGCAGATAAAGAGCTCATTAATAAAAAAGTTATTATACCCGCCAAAAATTTAGATGCGATATTGATTTTATCCTCATTAAGCTTATAAATCCCTATCAGTCTTTGACGAATCAGAAATAACTCTTCCATTTTCCTTCCCCTTTACAGATATTTTCCTTCCCTTAAGGCCGCCTGATACATTAAGCCTTTTAAGCCTTTCCTCATAAATATCAAGCCGCCTTTGGGCTTCCTCGTATTCTCTTTTGTATGTAAAAGAGCAAATAAATGTATATATTATCAATATGGCTAAAAGCCCAACGCCGATTTCTATAATGGTGTTTTTGCTTATCATATCAAATATATCGGCATTTTTTATAACTAATTCATAAAGATAATACATACCGCAGATTATAAAAAAGCCCATAGCTACGCCTATGCGCATACTTAGTCCACGTAAATAAACATAGTCTCTTCTGTATTTAGATGTAATTTTTCTGTCTTTTTCGCCGTAATGCTTGTCATAAACGGCTAAGCTTACCATAGTTTTAATTCTTTTAAGGTCTTCCAAATACAAAGTCCTCCTTTTAATCCTACTTCATAACTGTATTATAAATGGATAAAAGTTACTGCTTTTTAAGTATACCATAAAATACGTTGCTGAAAACAGCTATAATATTAAATTTTTTATAAATTCATATTTACAGTTCTATTTTATAGTATTTCATTTTATTCCATAGCGTTGAACGGCTTATGCCCAGTTCTTGAGCCGCTTTTTTTCTTGAAAGCCCGTTGTTTTTAAGGGCAGCTATAATGCGGCGTTTTTCCCATTGCTGAGCCGCGGCTTCTTCCGGCGCATCGTTATCCTCATACTTTATTATTTGGCTTTTTCGCCTGTGTGCCTGCTCACTTTGCTCTGAAGATGCAAGAGCCCGGCCTATTTCGGTAAAAAGGGCACTGGTATTAATACGGCTGTTTTTCATCATAACTGTAATTCTCTCAAGTATGTTCCTTAACTCACGTATGTTGCCCCTAAGCTCATATTTTGAAAGCTCCTCTATTATCTCACGCCATAGAGCCTCATTAGCCTTAAAACTTCTGTAGTCTATATCTTTTAAAAACTCAACGGCTATTTCCTCAATGTCGTCTTTGCGTTTTCTTAAAGGCGGAATTTTAAGCTCCAGCACATCAAGCCTATAATATAAATCCTCTCTGAAATTGCCCTTTGCAACTTCTTTTTGTAAATCTCTGTTGGTAGCGGCTATAACCCGTACATCAACAGGTATAACTCTGTCACTTCCTATGCGGCGTATTTCTTTTTCCTGTATAACCCTTAAAAGCTGAACCTGCATTTCAAGGGGCATCTCGCCTATCTCGTCAAGGAATATTGTGCCCATGTGCGCCATTTCAAAAACACCCATTTTGCCGCCTTTGCTGGCGCCTGTAAACGAGCCTTCATCATAGCCGAAAAACTCGGCTTCCAAAAGATTTTTAGGTATGGCGGCACAGTTTACAGCCACAAAGGGCCCGCCGCTTCTAAAGCCTGCGTTGTGTATACTCTGAGCAAAAAGCTCTTTGCCCGTTCCCGTTTCACCCAATATAAGCACTGTAGAATCCGAAAATGCATAGCTTTTAGCCACATTCTTGGTTTCCGTAATAGCAAATGATGAACCTTTTATATCATCAAAACCATATTTGGCAAAAAAACCTTTCTTGTTTTTTGTAAGGCTTAAACGGGCGTTTTTCTCATGCTCCTGCAAAACAGCCAAGTCTTGAAAAGTGGAAACAACGCCTTTCTTTTTGCCGTCTACCTCAATAGGTATCCTGTGAGTAAGTACAGTACCGTACGGCAGCTCAAATATATCGCCTATATCTCCTCCGTCTTTTTCCATAGCCTTAATCATTTTAGTGCCTTTTATTACATTATAAATGTGCTGACCTTCTAAACGCTGGTTTTTATCGCGCTTAAGAAATTTATAAACCATGTCATTTGCGGCAATTATTATTCCGTTTTCATCAATAGCAAGTATTGCATCGTTGGTAAAGTTAAATACAACTTTGTACTGTTCCAGCCTCAGTTCATTTTCTTTGTTCTTTTCTTCTTCCCTTTGTTTAACTGCGGCTATCTCCTTAGCACTGTTAATGGCCTGCAAAACACTTTCTGTGCTTAAATAAGCCGTTTTGTATGTAAACCCACGGCGCCTTAATTCATAAGCAAAATCATCCGGCCCTATAAATATTGCTTTTTTGTCGGCATTATCAAAAAACGAATTTCTTGCGCTTTCGTTGCATGAAATATTAAAGCTTTCAACATCTATATTCCACTTTTGAGCCAAAAACTTACAGTCTGCCTCCTCACCATTATATAAAAGAAGCACCGCCTTGCTGTATCTGCTTTTGTCAAAATCAGTTTTGCAAAAATCTATTGTGCTTTTTCTAACCATTAAAGCGCATACATCCCGGCCATACTCTACTATGCGGCTGTCCATACCATAAAAAAGGAAAACTGTTTTGCCCTGCTCCATTTTTTCGCGGCAGTGCCTTGAAACATACTCCTCATCACATACCGAAACTTCTATGCCGCAGTTTAATTTTAAAAGCGCTTCTTCTATCTGCCCGGCATTAAAAGATGTAAAAGCAATAAAGTTTATTTTATCTAAATAATCCTGTCTTAAATCCATATTATCCCCCGTAAAAACCTCAAAGCCATATATAAACGCGGTAAAGCGGCCTAACCATCAGCCTGAAATTTTTATGTTAAAAAATAATTTATTGTTAATTTAATATCATTAATTTTTTCTCCAAATTTAGCTTATAAACTAATTTTACACCAGTATTGTATTATTTTAAATACCACGCAAACAAAAAATTTGAAAATTTATAGGTTTTAAACAGAGCTATTTGCCCTTAAAAACAGATTGTTCATATTAAAAAACCTTCTAATCCAAATTAGTAATTGAAATATTTACCTCTTTGCATTATAATAATATAAACATATAGTTTAATTATGTTAAATTAAATTCAAAGGAGTGTTATAAATGAGCGCACAAACAGTTACTTTTGCCGGATATACAGTCGGCTACGGACAGGAAACATACGAACAGCTCGTACCTATCTGCTCAAGATATGGTAAAAACATCGTTGTTATAGGTGGAGAGAAAGCTCTTGCAGCTGCAAAACCATACATTACAGAAGCCGTAAAGGATTCAGACCTTGAAATCCTTGGTTTTGAGTGGTACGGCGGTGTTGCATCCTACGAGAACGTAGACAGACTTAAAGCTCTTGACACAGTTAAAAACGCTGATATGATTTTTGCTGTAGGCGGCGGTAAAGCTATTGACTGCGCTAAATGCACAGCAAGCCAGACAGGAAAACCTTTCTTCACATTCCCTACTATTGCTGCAACATGCGCTTCTACAACAGCAATCGGCGTTATGTACTATCCAAACGGCGTACAGAAAGACGTATTTATCGCTCCAAGACCAGCTATACATAACTTTATCAACCTTGATATAATCGCTCAGGCTCCTCCAATATATCTTTGGGCTGGTATTGGTGACACACTTGCTAAATTTACAGAAGTTCCTTTCTCAGCAAGAGGCCATGAGTCAGAGCTTGCTATGAAAGACGCTCTTCCTCTTTGCATGAGCAAAATGACAGGCGAGCCTCTTCTTCAGTATGGTAAAGAAGCTTATGACGGCGTTAAAGAAGGCAAAACATCATTTGCTCTTGAGCAGGTTGTTCTTGCAGTAGTAGTTACAAGCGGTATGGTATCTTACCTTATTGATTCTTATAAATACAACTCTAACATGGGTCACGCTATATTCTACGGCATGACAGTTCTTCCACAGATTGAAGAAAGACACCTTCATGGTGAAGTTGTATCTTACGGCGTACTCTGCATGCTTATGATGGACAAACAGATGGAACTTCTTGACAGAATTTATAAATTCATGAAGTCAATCGGTCTTCCTACAAAACTTGCAGATATGGAAGTTAAACTTGAAGAAATGGGCCCTGCTCTTGACAGTGCAGTTACAAAATACGATATTGAGTGCTCACCTTACAAGATTACAAAAGAACTTATGTATCAGGCAGTTGTTGACCTTGAGGAATACAACAAAACACACTGATATTGAAAATATAATATCTTACAGCTTATAAAGCATTTTCAGGCAGAGAATTAAATTTTCTCTGCCTGTTTTTTATTTATTTTTTATATACCAACTGCTAAAATATATTTATACTTCTAATTTCAAGCTGATTTATAATAAAGAGGTGGAATAAATGCTCTATAAAGTAGATGATAAGGACCTTAAAGCACCAGACTTTATTTCTTTTGCCAATAAAATATGGCAAGGCAATTATGACTTAAAAAAGACCACCGAGGCACTGTCTAAAACAATTAATATTACATGTTATAATAACGGTGTTCTTGTAGGCTGTCTTCGTATCCTTACTGACGGATATTTTTTTGGAACAATTACAGAGCTTCTTGTTCTTCCTGAATACCAAAACCATGGCATAGGCAGTAAGCTTTTGCTTCTGGCCAAAGAAAACACACCTACTTTATTATATTTTGGCTCTCAGCCTGAAGCCGAAAAATTCTATGAAAAAAACGGCTGTAAAAAAAGCCTTCAGTCGTATATAATAGAAAAATAATATATAAGTATTTTTTAGTATATTACGGGGTGAAGCCATGAAACAGCTTAACCGTGTTTTAAATTGCATAATAGGCGCCTTTATAGGTGTATTTATAGGCCAGTGCATATGGCAATACAGTGATTTTTGCCGTAATCCGGAATTTTATGCTTTAACTTCTGCCCCATGGTACACCAGCATTATATTTTACGCTGTAGTAACTGTTGTTATTATAGCTATTGTTTTAGCTGTAAAACTATTTATCAATAAATATTTTAAATAATTTTATTTATAGAACTCATATATTGAGTTCTTTTTTTAATATAAAAAAGCCATGGGTTTTTTAATCCCATGGCCATAGTATTTTTTTAGGTTTAATCTATATTAATCCCTGCCGTGCCTAAAATTATATATTGCTATATTATCTAATAATTAAAGGCTTTTATACGGCTTGAGCCGAAGAAATTTTCATTTCTTATCTGGCTAAAAGCTGTACCATATTAAATTAAGCAAGGTAATTATTTAATTAACTTAAGAATCTTTATCCGCCCCAACAAACATTTTTCATATATATTCGGTTTACTGAATTATAATTAATCAACGCTTTGTAAATACTAAACGTTCACTTAGCTCCTAACTACTTCTTCTGTAACGAAATTGTAAACCGTTTTAAATTATCCGGCAGATAATATTCCTGCAATCATAATAATATTTGTTTACATGCTTATATTTTTATTTTATACGGTTGACTTTTAGTAGTGTTAAAATGTTCTATTCTTCGTAATCTCTATTAAATTGTAAACTCAATACCTATTAATACTTATTAACTCAGCTTAAATACTACAGTAATTTGAATTTCACTTCTTTAAGGTGATAAACAAATTATTTTAAAGGCTTTTAACTTTTAAGCCAGCCCTTAACTTAATCCTAAGGGAAATATATATTTTTTCAACTTCCGTCTGTAATAAAAAGCTTTATTAATTTTATTTGTATTAAGGTATTACCACAAGCGCTATAGCTTATATATTTTTACTATATTTTCAATTCATGCGGTTTAGAATTAATTGAATCTTATCTATACCGCCTGAAAACTTATAACTAAATTAATTGCACGGCCTTAAAATTAAATTTTAAAACCACACATTTTATTAGATTTAACTCAGGGATATAAACAGATTAAACTGTTACCTTACCGCCTCTCATTATTGCTACAGCATACCTGCGGATTTGTGTTTCACTTATTGAGTATGGTTCTTCGCTCATTACCATAGCAGACATCCCCTTCCTAAGTTAGATTAAGAGAAAACAACGGCTTAACATTTTGAGGTATTTTAAAATGTAAAGCTGATTAAAAAGCTTGGAATAAATAAACCGATATTAAATTAATTAATATCTTTAAATTTATAACTGCTTATTAATCTGTTTTCCTTTTGTGATTATTATTATATCACCGGGTTTTCAAAAAGTAAATAGTTTTTATGAAATATTTTTTACCAAATTA
Organism: Lachnospiraceae bacterium; assembly: GCA_019422065.1. Classification (GTDB taxonomy): domain Bacteria; phylum Bacillota; class Clostridia; order Lachnospirales; family Anaerotignaceae; genus Neoanaerotignum_A. The sequence continues at coordinate 189,332 of JAHZEA010000001.1, forward strand.
AATATATTTCATTTGTACATTTTTACATACAATATTGTTTTCATATCTTACTTTTAAGTAACTCTTTGCACAGCTTGTAGAGGCGTTTTTATTGTGTAAAATGCGTAAAAGAACAATTAAAAAGCCATTTAAAATGTTGGTAATTCAAATATTGTGAAATAACGTCATGTAATTTTTTATATTTTACACGCAATAAAACCCTTAAAATTTTAATACACCAATGTATTGCATATTTATATTTTGTATTGTATAGTTATCAAACGGGATTGAGGTTAACAAAATTTAATATTTTACCGTCATCAGGAGGCAGGTAATTATGGAAAACTCTAAATTAGTTAAAAACAATGCTATTACTGAAGGCGTCATTTGGAAGCAGCTGCTTATATTCTTCTTTCCACTGCTTTTCGGCGCTTTTTTCCAGCAGATGTATAATATGGCCGATACCATTATAGTAGGCCGGTACTTGGGCAAAGAGGCACTTTCAGCAGTAGGCGGCTCAACAGGTAAAATAATAGATGTTATAGTTTATTTCTCAATAGGTATAACATCCGGCGCATCAGTTATAATAGCACAGTTTTACGGTGCAAAAAATTATATCCACACTCAGCGCTCTGTGCATACTGCTATTACTTTTTCAGCGCTTTTTGGCCTTGTAGTATGTATATTAGGTTTTATACTTACACCTACAATTTTAAGAGCCATAGCTACACCGGATGATATTATAGACCTTTCAATTACTTACTTAAGAATATACTTTTTAGGCATGGTGCCTAACATGCTTTATAATATGGGTGCATCAGTACTTCGTGCCGTAGGCGACTCAAAAAGGCCGCTTATATTCCTTATTATAACTTGCTTTATAAATATAGGCCTTGACTTATTTTTTGTTGTTGTATGCAATATGGGCGTTGCCGGTGCGGCTCTTGCCACAATACTTTCACAGCTTATAAGTGCCATTATGGCCATAGGCACACTGGCTATATCAAAAGACTGCTATAGAATATACCCGGCACACTTGGGCATCCGCCTTAACCTGCTTATAAGAATGTTAAGAGTAGGCCTTCCTGCCGGCATACAGTCACTTATGTTTAACGTGCCAAATATACTCCTTCAGTTTTACGTAAACCTTTTGGGAACAGATACTGTAGCTGCTTGGAGCACATACAGCAAAATAGAAACTATATTCTGGATGACAATTGCATCATTTGGTACTTCAATGACAACATTTGCCGGACAAAACTATGGCGCCGGCCGTAAAGACCGTGTTATGAAAAGCGTTAAGGAATGCCTTATAATGGCTCTTATAGCCACACTGCTTATAAGTTTTTGTCTGTATACATTCAGCAGCAATCTTTTAAGCCTGTTTATAACAGACCCAACAGTTATAAACATAGGCGTTACTATAATGCATTACCTTCCACCATTTTTTATATGGTATATCTGCATAGAAGTACTTTCAGGTACACTGCGCGGAACAGGCAACTCATTTAAACCTATGCTTTTAGCTATATCCGGCGTATGTATACCGCGTGTACTTTGGCTTGCTATAGCTGTACCAAAAAATCAAACACTGCATACAATACTTTTTACATTCCCGCTTTCGTGGATAATAACATCATCTCTTTTTATTGTTTATTTCCTTTATTACACAAAGAAAAGAGGCTGGTGGAAAAAAGATTTGCAAAAAGCTCAGTCAAATGCAGTGGAGTCATAAACCTAAATATTTAAAAAGAGCTCGGTTTTTTCCAAGCTCTTTTTTGTTTGTATAAATCTCAGCGCCTTGTGCCTGTTTTGTCAAAATTCTTTCTCAGTTCTCTTTCTGTAATAAAAATTGAAACAATAATAATAATCAGCTCTATTACACTTAAAGTACCGCAAACCGTTCCTATAGTGTTTTCGCTCTTGCCTATTAAGCATACCATAACAATAAATACGGCTATGGCAGTTATTGTTCCCCATTTTGTCCAAATTTTTCCGCAAAAGTTATGGGCAAAACGCCATGTTTGTATGTTTTTTACTGACATTGGCGTTCTGTAACCAAAAAACATATTAATATTCTTAGGCATGTTATGTAAAAACAAAATGCCAAACACAATCATAATAACAGGCATAATTAAAACCATAATAAGCATGTAAACCCAATAAACCACATAACCACTCCCAGTTAATTGGTATTAATACATATTATAGCCAATACTTAACAAATTAAAACAGGCGGGCTATTTGCCCGCCTTAAACTAATTCTTATAATTATCTTTTATCGTACATAATAAGAGCTACAATAACAAGCTCCTCATCTGTATTGTTTAAAAGTCCGTGGCCTTCCCCAGGAGCACAGTATGTAACATCTCCGGCAGAAACCTCAACTTCTGTTCCGTTGTCATTGTAAATTCCATGACCCTTAAGTATTACATAAGTTTCGCTTTCGCCCTCATGCACATGATAACCCATAGATGAGTTTGGAGGGAATGTAACAAAGTTGAAAAGTCTTCCGGCGTTTGTAAACTCGTCGCCTTCAAGTATAAGGTCTGCAAAAATGCTGTTTAAACCGCCTTTTGCGTTTTTCATCTCGATTTTGTTTAATGAGCCTGCTTTTTTAATCATGTCTTTAACCTCCTGATTATTTATGATATGGTTCATTGCAGATTATTCTTTCTGCCCTGTATATCTGTTCAAGAAGCATTACCCTTGCCATTTGGTGAGGGAAAGTCATTCTTGAAAAACTCAAGTGATATTCTGCCCTGTCTGTAACTTCTTTGCTAAGTCCCAAAGAACCGCCTATAACAAAAGTCATGTCACTTACGCCGTTTACCATTTTGTTTTTTATAAAGTCCGACAGCTCTTCAGAGCTTAGGTTTTTGCCGCCAATTTCAAGGGCTACAACAAAACTTCCGTAAGGTATACTTTTAAGTATTCTTGCGCCTTCTTTTTCCATTACCTGTATTTTCTGTGCATCGCTTAAGTTTTCTGGCGCTTTTTCGTCATTAAGTTCAATTATTTTAATTTTAGCATATCTTCCAAGCCTTTTTACATATTCGTTTACGGCGTCGGTCCAATATTTTTCTTTAAGCCTGCCTACACAGACAATGTTTATATTCATGTTTTACTACCTGCCATTTTAAACCCCGAATGTAACAATACCGCTTGGGCAGTGCCTTTGGGCAAGAGTTATGTTCACATCTTTCCCTGCCGAAATGCCGCTTTTTTCCAATATTTCTGTTACAGTTGAATATGCTAAATCCGGAGTATTGTTTTCGGCGCTTAAATGCCCTAAAAATATATTCTTCATTCGTCCGGAAAACACCTCGCCTATAAGGCTTCCGGCACTGTTGTTTGCCATATGTCCGTAAAGACCAAGTATCCTTTGCTTAAGACTGTAAGGATACGGCCCTCTTTTAAGCATTTCTATATCATGGTTTGCTTCAAGCAAAAGCACATCACTGTCGGCAACAGCTTCTTTAACCACGTCATCCACATGGCCAATATCTGTAGCCACAGTCATTTTAACGCCTTGTGAAAAAACACTGTATCCCACCGGCTCAGCCGCATCATGCGGTATTGAAAAAGGCTTAAGCACCATATCGTTAAGCTGTGTTTTTTCACCGCTGTATATAATTTTTTTGTTTTTTCTGTCAATATTGCCTATAAGGCCTTCCATAGCGCCCCAAGTACCCTCAGTTGCATAAAGCGGTATATCAAACCTTCTTGAAAGTATACCAACAGCCTTTATGTGGTCAGTATGCTCATGGGTTATAAATATAGCGTCCAGCTGTGAGCAATCCTCACCTATGCTTTTAAGACAGTCCTGTATTTTTTTGCCGCTTACGCCGGCGTCAATAAGTATATTAGTGCCTTCGCTTTTAATAAATATACTGTTGCCGCTGCTTCCGCTTACAAGGGGGCAGAATTTAGTCATTTAATATTACCTCCGTATCAAACAGAGACTCTGCGTATATCGGCGCCTAAAGCCAAAAACTTATTTTCAACTTCCTCGTAACCTCTGTCGATATATTTTACCTCGCCTATAACAGTTTCGCCACGTGCGTTTAAAGCCGCTATAATCATAGCAGCACCTGCTCTTAAGTCCGTAGCCTCAACAGTGGCACCGGAAAGCTCCTTAACGCCTTCTATAATAGCCACACGGCCTTCTACTGTTATTTTAGCGCCTAATTTCTTTAACTCGTCTATATACTGATAACGCTTTTCCCAAACATTTTCAGTTATCATACTGGTTCCCTCACATACGCTTAAAAGTGCTGCCATCTGCGGCTGTAAGTCTGTAGGGAACCCCGGATAAGCCATTGTACGTATGCTTGTAGCTTTAAAATCAGCATCTGTTGCATCTACAGTTATGTAATCGTCGCCTTCTTCTATATTTATTCCTATTTCTATCAGTTTGGCGCTTAAGGAGTCCATGTGTGTAGGAATAATATTCTGTACTTTAACACGGCCTTTTGTAATAGCTGCCGCTATCATATAAGTTCCGGCTTCAATCTGGTCTGGTATAATTGTATATTCTGCGCCATGAAGATGCTCAACACCTACAATTTTTATAACATCCGTTCCGGCGCCTTTAATTTTTGCGCCCATCATGTTAAGGAAGTTAGCCACATCAACGATATGCGGCTCTTTAGCTGCGTTTTCTATGGTAGTTGTACCTTCTGCCATTGTAGCAGCAAGCATTATATTAATTGTGGCGCCTACACTTACGGTATCCATATATATGCTGGCACCTTTAAGCTTTTCGGCCTTAACACATACAATCTCACCGTTTACCTCAACCTGAGCGCCTAATGCCCTAAACCCCTTTAAATGTAAATCAATGGGCCTTGTACCGAAATTACATCCTCCCGGCATAGCAACTTCAGCTTTTTTAAACCTTGCCAAAAGCGCGCCTAAAAGGTAATAAGAGGCACGCATTTTACGCACTTCGTCAAATGTAACCTTAGTGCATATATCATTAACGCTGTCTATTTTAAGTGTATGTTTGTCTTCGTATGTGCACTCGATGCCTATTTTGTTTAGTGTTGTATAAAGGCATCTTACATCCTCAATATAAGGAAGGTTATCAATAACACATATACCGTCTGCCATTATAGCCGCCGGTATAACGGCAACAGCGGCATTTTTAGCCCCACTAATTACTACGCTGCCCGAAAGTCTTTTCTTTCCTTTTACTACGAGCCTGTCCATATCTTTATTCAAACCTCTCCAAATTAATCCAAATATAATATCAAAACGGCAATGCCGTATAGTTTACATAGTTATAATAATTATAGCACGATATGTCTTTTGTGAAAAGTATTTTTAATGCCTGCTGAAACTCTAAAGCATAATGAACAATAATAACCTGTTACAATAAATTTTTCAATACCCAAATATAACTAAATATAATACTGAAAAAAGCCAGCTTTTTTTTAACCGGCTTTTTAAACTGAACTATTTTCTTTTTTACTCTTCTTCCTGAATAAAAGTACTGTCTTTTATCTCGGTAAGTGTATTGGTATAAGCGTTTATTACAAACGGCTTTTCAAACCCTGAAATAAAAACCCTGTAGCATGGTACAAGCTTTAAAGTATTAATTTGAGAAATATCGCTTTGCAGTTGAAGGTCATACCCCAGCTCTATTTTTTCTATATACGCCCCTGTAGGCATTTGGTCATCACTGTTTTTTATAGCATAAAGCACTGTAAGCAAAGCTTCGTCGCATGAGCAGATTTGGCGCTTTTCACCTATATATCCTTCTATATTGTAAAACTCAGCACGCATTGATATAATGCCGCTTTCTGTAACATAAACCTCTCTTGAACTGCAAAATACACTGTTTTTGCCGTAAAGCTCATTAAAGTATACCATATACCCTTTTTCATACTCAGATACTTTCTCCAGCTTAATATTGTTTTTACTGTCAAAAGTTAAATTATCAATAAAGCTTTCCGCATACTCAGCGGCGTCTTTTTTAGTAAAATTTTCAAGCTTTCCGGTACCGTTAGGACACTCAAATACCAGTATGTTTCCGTATAAAGTTACAGTTTTGCTCTCACTTTTAAAAACCGTCTGGTCAAAATCAACTGTAATTTTAATTTCTTCATCTTGGTCAAAGAATATGCCGCGTATGCTGTCGTTGTCAAAAACAGGTGTTGTAACTGCTAACTGCCGCATAGGGTTAAATTTTTTTATAATATCAGTATATATGCCTATGTTGTTATTGCTTAAAAGCTCATAAACGGCTCTTTCCTGCTCACTTGTTAAAGTGTATTTCTGCCCTTCTTTGTAATTAAGTGCAAACAGGCCTATATTTATTGCTATAAGTATATATATAAATATGCTTTTAACTTTGTTCCAATCCATAGCCAACCTCCATAGGCACTACTTAATTCTTAGGCTTCCGTCCTCAGCGTCTATTATATAAACAGTGGAATCAATATTAACAAACCAGCATATACCGCTTAAATTTTCATCAGTTTCGCCGTTTAAATAATAACCAAATACAATGTCGTCAATCTGGTTGTTGTCGCCGCCTTTTAAAACCATGGAGTAATTAACAGCCGTAAGAAAATCTATATATATATTCTCACCAAAATTACGGTCTTCGGCAAAATTGGAATTATATTTTTTAAACTTTCTTACACTGTTGCCGGAAACAAGAACTTCCATTGCATGCTCTATTCCGTATTTGTTTCTTATATCCCCGCCTATAACAACCGGCATGCCTGATACACAGTAGTCAAAACAGAATAAAACACCTTCACCAGTAATACGTATATCTGATAAATAGTAATCTGTTTTAATTGATGTATCTTTATTAAGAAATTCCCTGCATACATAATATGCTGAAGATAAGCTCTGCTGTTGGTCAGTATTTTCGGCATTGTAACTGAAGTATTCCAGCACATTGTAAGGATAGCACTTAACAACATTAGTTGTATCAGCAATGGTATAAACACCGGAAGGCTCAAAAGAAACCGTTTTGTTTGTATACCCGTTAAAATACTGCTCTGTAACGCTTTCCATGTATTCCATAGTAACATTTGCTGATAAATCAATACATGGACTTTCTTTAATGCTGTAAAAACCGCTTTTATCAGCAGAAAACTGCGGTACAAAAACATTGTTTTTAAATATATTAAACCCACTTACAGCAGTTGATATACAGCTTAGCTTATTAGATGGATTATTAAGTAGTTTGTCTATCTCATTTGAAAGCTCCAGCGAAACATCGGCAGTATACATTGCAGCCTCGTTAGACGGTGACGAAGTGTCTATAAAATAAATAATGCTGTTTTTATTATCATCATCAAAAGGCACTGCCACTATGCTTGTAAAACCGCTCATATTATCCGGAGCCTTTCTTTCCGAAACACCTATACCGTTAAAGTACTCATTAAAAGGCACTGTAATGCCAAATTCATATACTGCGCACTTAGTATTAAGGCAGTCCTGCCACAAAAAATCAGTTACCACCTGAACATCAGAGTCTGAAACTGCATTTTTTATAACATAGCTTATAGCCTTGTCAATGCCTTCATCAGTACCATAGAGCAGTTTAAAAGTGTTGCTGCCGTTGCCTACAGCTGTGTCCTTAGGCGCAATAGACTCAACAGGCCCATTTGAGCCGCTTTCTGCAAACTGCCGTTCAAACAAATAATAAAAAAAGTTATGGCTTGAGTTACCGTCAAGCCATAACATACCTGTTTGAATAACAGCACAGACAAAAAGCACTATAACAAATATATTTTTAAACATACTGTTTTTTTTGCCTGCCATATTTAATCACCATATACTTTATTTTTCATTTTTACGGAAGGTAAACGCCATTTTCTAAAGCCTTTTTAACAGCCTCCGTTTTGCGGTTTACTGTAATTTCGGCTTTGCTTTCGTCTGAATCACCGGATGAAACAACAATAAAGTTTTCGCCCAGACTTAAGTCTATAACCTGTGAGAATATGCCCGAAACTCCCACAGTAAGCGCATAATCATTTGTTAATGTCATATCATCTGAATCAACTGAGTATACTTCTATTTTAATCTCAGTATCCTTTTCGGCTGTACCTGAAATAGTTTTGGAATTGTCGAAAGTAGATACTGTATCTTTACTGAAATCAAGTCCGCTTGTAATTTCAAAAGCGTCTGTATCGGCTTCCTTTGCATAGGCAGCCGGACAAGCTAACAAAGCGGAAAAACAAAGCATAAAAACAAACAGGATTTTTTTCACTGCCATGCACCTCCAAATAAAATTTGCCTGCGGCCAAACTTTTGCTCATATTTTTGGCTGTAAATGAAAGCTAATGTCTTAACCAAGCCAAAAAAGCTGAAAAGTTTTAAAAAGTTAGTAATATAAGTTAGAAATATAAGTCAGCGTGTAAGTTAGAAATATAGTTAGAAATATAGTCAAAAATACAGCTATAAATAATCACAACTATATATTATCACTTACAAAAGGTATTATACACTATATATATTACATTTCTGTTACATGGCAGTTACTTTTAAATTACAGTATATGCCACTAATTCAAAATAACCGCTTTAAGAGCATAAACTGCCATAAATCAAACACTTTTTATATTGCTGCCGCCGCTTTTTTCCGGATTTTTAAGGAAGCACAATGTCATTTTTGTTCCTTTTAGTATCTCGCTTTCAACACTTATGCTGCCGCCGTGGCGCTCCATAATCTCTTTGGCAATGGCAAGACCCAAGCCAGTGCCGCCCATAGCCCGGCTTCTGGCCTTATCAACCCTGTAAAACCTTTCAAATATTCTTGGCAAATCATTTTTGGATATGCCTATGCCGTTGTCCTCAACCATTATTTTTACGCTGTCTTTTTCTTCTTCTGCCCATACATTTACAGTACTGCCTTCAGGACTGTATTTAATGGCGTTTGTTATTACGTTATTTATAACTTGGGTAATTCTGCCTCTGTCGGCTGATATAAATACATCCCGGCCTAAAGGCGTAAATATTAAGCTTTGTTTTTTGTTTTCAGCCAGTATTCGGCTTGCCTTAACGTTTTCGGCTATAAAACTGTCCACATTAATGCGGCTTAAGCTAAGCTCAATCTGGTTGTTGTCAAAGCGCGAAAGCTGTAAAAGGTCGCGCACAAGGAAAGACATCCTGTCTGCCTCGTTGTTTATAATACCCAAAAACTCCTCTGCCGTTTCCCTGTCATCAAGGGCTCCGTCAAGAAGCGTTTCTGCATAGCTTTTAACCGTTGTAAGAGGTGTCCTCAGCTCGTGGGAAACATTAGCCACAAACTCTTTTCGCATGTCATCAAGACGCTTCATTTCGGTGTTATCCTGAAGAACAACTACTACACCGGCAAATATGTCTTTTTCGCTTAAGTACGGCGAAAATGTAGCATTAATGTATTTTTCCCCAACCCAGAAATTTATTTTCTTGGTAGTTTTGGTATCTACCATATCAATATACACACCGCTTGTTATGTCGTAATGGTTTATAAAGCTTTGCAGGTTGTTTTCAAGCTTTTCAACACCTAAAAGCTCCATAGCCGCACTGTTAAAGTGTGTCAGCTCTCCCGATTTATCAAACGAAATAACACCGTCTGTCATGTTGTGGAGTATTATTTCCAGTTTGTTCTTTTCTTTGCCCATTTCGCTTAATGTATTACTAAGCTCCATAGCCATAAAGTTAAAACTTTCAGAAAGCTGGCCTATCTCGTCGTCGGAATTAACCCTAACCGTTTGGTCAAGCTTGCCCTTAGCCAATTCTTTGGCCTTTGTTGTAAGTGTAAGTATAGGCCCGGTAATTGTGTTTGCGAAAAAATACCCCATAATGCCTGCCATAACAAATGCTATAGCAACAGAGAGCACAAGCGTGCGCCTTGTCTGGTCTATACTCTCGTATATGCTGGATGCGTCCATTCTTGTAAATATTACATACTTAACAACACCGCTTATAAGCACAGGCTCAGCGTATTCTATATATATGTCGCCGTTTTCGGTAATGGCATTTTTTTTGGAAAAAGACGCTGTGCCGGAAAGTGCGCTTATTATTACAGAGTTTTTATATTCCTCCTGAACGCCTTTAGTCCCTACCGTAGAAGCTATTGTTTTGCCGTCAGTGTTTATAATATTGCCTTGAAGCTGGCTTGAGCTTGAACCGTTTTGGGTAAACTGTATAAGCCCATCCTGAAACCCCGTTTCCTCGCATGTAAGAACTACCTGTTCTTTTATCTTTTCGGTATACAGCCGCATCTGCTCCTCGGCACGCTTTAACTCTATATCCTGTAAGCTTATAAGTATAAAGCTTCCGCATACAATCATTACAATCATAACAAGGCCAAGATACATGGCTATAAGCTTGGCCTTAATGCTTTTCATCATATCATAACCCCCGGCTTAAGCGCCGAAATAGTAACCTACACCGCGCTTAGTAAGTATATAAACGGGTTTTCCCGGATCGTCCTCAATTTTTTCTCTTAAGCGCCTTACAGTAACATCTACCGTACGCACATCACCGAAATACTCGTAACCCCATACTTTCTCAAGCAGGGTTTCTCTTGAAAACACCTGTGTTTTTTGTGAAGCCAAAAATTTTAAAAGCTCGTATTCCCTTAATGTAAGGTCTATTGTTTTGCCGTTTTTCTTTACCTCAAAAAGCTTCATGTTAATTGTAAGGCCACCAAAAGATATATCATCTTTGTTTTTGGCCTTATCAGCGCTGTCTTCTTCGTTTACAGAACGTCGTCTGAGGTTTGCCTTAACCCTTGCCATAAGCTCCCTTGTGCCAAAAGGCTTTGTAACATAGTCATCAGCACCAAGCTCAAGGCCTAAAACCTTGTCAACCTCCTCAGCCCTTGCCGTAAGCATAATAATAGGCGTATCGTATTTTTCGCGTATTTTGCGGCATGCGGCATAGCCGTCAAGCTTAGGCATCATTAAGTCAAGAAGTATTAAGTCTGGCTCAAACTCCTCATTAAGCTTAATAGCTTCTTCGCCGTCGCCTGCCGTTATAACGTCATAGCCTTCTTTTTTTAAATTATATTTTATAATATCAACAATATTTTTTTCATCATCAACTACAAGTATCCTGCTGTTCATATAAAAACACCTCCGCTGTTAAGGGTTGTATTTAACTGTTAAAAACGGTACTTGTTTTTTTACTTTAATTTCCTGCCCTATTTTAAGTGTGTCACTTGTCATTGAATTAAGACTTTTAAGGTCGTCTATAGTCATACCAAACTTATTGGCCACAGACCAAACACTGTCACCTTGGGCAATAGTGTATACATCGTCCTGCTCGGTTGTGTATGTCAGTTTTTTGTATGCCTCCTCAAATGTGAGTATTTCGGACGAATCTACAAAATCCGTTACCGTTGATACATTCTGCTCAAATGTGCACTTTGTAACATCGGCATTTTCCGGTGCAAACTTGCCTTTAATACTTTCAAGAAGGTTTTCGGCCTCGGTTTTGGTTTCCAAAACAACTGTTTTTTTGTTGTCTATCATAATAATACCAGCCTCAACCTCATAAGATGCCGCCTCTTTAACCTTTGTAACAGCATACTCAACCGTAACCATGTCCTTAGACGACGCATGAACAGGCTGCAGCGTAATTTCGTCTTTTATTCTAACATTAGTATTAAGGTCTTTGCTTAAAGACGCTGTAGCCGTATTTAATATATCATCTGATGTAAGATTTGTTTTATCAATGGTGCATACAACATTCTGTCCTACCATAACATTATATGCATTTTTGCCAAAAAACACCTGAAAAATAATAAATATAATAACCGCCAGAACCAAAACCAAAGCCGTAATGGCTTTTATCTTTTTTTCTCTTTGCTTTTTTTCTCTGGCGGCCTTGCGGTTTTCGGCGCCGTAGGTTCTTATGCTATGATTAGCCGTCGGTTTCCTTTTTGTACTCACACTGCGCGCCTCCCTTTAGAGAACCTTCTTTGTAACTCTTTGTAATTTTCCTTATAATTTGTATAGCATTTGCATTTTTTAATAAACAATTACTTTTTAAGTGATTCCAATATAACCTGTGTCTGGTGCTCTATATGTTCAGCCATAACTTTCTCGCCCATAGCCTCGTCATGCTTTTCAACAGCCTCTATTATATTTCTGTGGTGATTTATAACGGCTGTCTTTGTTTCGTAAACTTTAAGGTATGCCATTCTGTAGCGGTATACCTGTGCCTGAATATTGCTTATAATAGCCACCAGTTTTAAATTACCGGCTGAGCGGAATAAAACATCGTGGAATTTCTCGTCAGATGTAGCTACAGCTTCATAGTCCTCATTTTCAAAAGCCTTTTCAAACTCCGCATTATACGCCTTCAGCTCTTTAAGGCTTTCCTCATCCATTTTCTGACAAGCGTGGCGTATGCTGACTACTTCCAGAGCCTTTCTTATTTCCAATATGTTTTTAATATCCTCAGCACTAATGTCCAGTACCTGTGCGCCTCTGCGTGGTATAAGCTCAACTAAGTTTTCCTGCTCCAGCATTCTTAAAGCTTCCCTTACAGGGGTGCGGCTAACACCCAATTTATCAGCCAGATGGTTTCCCAAAAGCCTTTCACCAGGCTTAAGCTGGCCTTTTAATATAGCGTCCCGCAGATTGTTAAAAACAACTTCTCTTAACGGAAGATACTCATTAGCATTTACTTCAAACTTATATTCCATACAAAACTCCTCCTCAATCCCGCGGATTAACCGTTTGAGTTGAATAAACCTCTGTAATGCCAAATTCTTTTTTTATGCTTTCGCATACATACTGTGCCTTTTCCTCACTGTCGAAAAGACCAAATACAGACGGCCCGCTTCCGCTCATGGCACTTGCCAAAGCGCCGTTATTAATCATAAACTCCTTAAGACGGCATATAACCGGGTACTTTACTGCCGTAACCGTTTCAAGCACGTTAAGCACACTGTCTGATATAGCTTTTTTGTCTGACATATCAATAGCCTTAAGCACAGCTTTAGTGTCAGGCCGCTTTGTTATTTTGTCAATTTCAAGTGCCTTGTAAACTGCGGCAGTTGATACGTCTATATCAGGCTTTGCTATAACGGTGTAAAAAAGCGGACAGTCTTTAATATATACTAATTTGTCTCCTAAGCCAAAAGCAAAAGCAGTTCCGTTTTTAATACAAAACGGTACATCCTTGCCTATTGCAGAAGCAAACTTATGAAACTTTTCAATAGGCACTGATGGCAGAAAAAGCTCCCTCATGGCTTTAATAACAGCCGCCGCGTCGGCACTTCCACCCGCAAGGCCTGCGGCAACAGGTATGCGCTTTTGAATGTGTATGTCAACACCGTTTTTCAGCTCGTACTTTTCAATTATACCCTCTGCCGCCCTGTAGGCCGTATTGTTAGGGCCTAAAGGCACCTTTGAGCTGTTTGAAAATACACGAACTATGCCCAAATCGTTTTTTTCCACCTCAACGGTATCATGCAGACCAACGGACTGCATAATCATTTCCAGCTCGTGGTATCCATTTTCAAGCCGTCTTAACACGTTAAGGGTTAAATTAATTTTAGCGTAAGCTTTAATCAAAATCTTATCCATAATACATTCACCAAAATATAAAATGATTTATACAGTATACAGCTTTATTATATCCAAACCGCACAAATAAAGCAATATCAATACTGTTTTTGCGGCATATCGGCGTATTTTGACACATTCTTTTCCGGTATATAAAAAATAATATACAAAAAACATAAAACTTAAGTATAACCGCCTTTTCCACTTTAAAACAGCATTCTTTCACTCAGCCACTAAAAAAACAGCTCTAAGAGCATAGAACCATATTAAGAAAATAATTTTGTTCAGCCTTATTATTGGCACTTTATAAAACATTAAAGCACGAAACCTTCTGCCAGCGCAAAGGATTTCGTGCTTTCTCATAAAACTTCATAAAAGTTCAGTAATAATTCGGTTTATTAAACCAGTAAATAAGCTTTTAAACTTTCAATTAAAAGTTTATGTTTACTTTCTCTGTATCTATAGCCTCTCCCCACTCTTTGGAATTGAAAATATGCAGGTTGAATTCCGCATTTTCAATCTGTTCAGCTTGTGATATACCTATATCCTTTAAACTCCAAAGCGGCAGATAAATTCCGTCAACGGCTTTTTTACCGCTTACTACATCACATGAGAATATAGGCTCAAACATAATGCCGTTTAATGAAAAATCACGAACTTGGAAAGTGTAATCTTTATCTGTATTATTTTCAATAGTAAGGTTTATGTTTATTTCACCAAAATCATTTACGCTTAAACCGGTATATGTTACCTTTAAACCGTTGCTGTCATATATAACCTCATTGGCCTGAGTTGAGGCATTTGTTTCAGCTGAGCCGATATAAACAGTATTTGTTTGAGCATCCCAGCTTACATCTTTGCCTAAAGCCTCACCTATGGCCCTTACAGGCAGATAAGTTGTACCGTTATAAATAAAAGGCTCAGTACTTGTGGAAACTTCTTTTCCGTCAACAACAATTTTAATATCGTTATATACCGCATCTATTTTCTGTGAACCAGTCTGAGCAAAAACGGTTCCGCAGTTAGCACATAAAGCCATAGAAAGGCCGCATAAAGCCAAAAATTTAATTTTCATATACTCCAACCTCCTCTTTTGTTGCATTTTGTTTTATATAATTAATATGCATATAATAATTTTATCATATACACCGTATATTTCAATTAATTAAAAAAATTGTCATAAAAAAATTAAAAAAGGCCCTGCTTATTTAAGTTTTAAGGGCCTTTTAGAATATTACTTTTTATACTTAGCTTAACTCATTAAGCATATCCTGCGGGTTTTGAGCGGCTTTAACTTTTGTAAAAACATTCTCCACAACACCGTTTTCGTCTATTATATAAGTCGTTCTTACAGTGCCCATACTTACTTTGCCGTAAAGCTTTTTCTCCTGCCAAACACCGTATGCTTCCATTACCTCATGTTCAGGGTCAGAAAGCAGTATAAAAGGCAGAGAGTATTTTTCCTCAAATTTTTTGTGGCTTTTAACTGTATCTTTGCTTACACCTATTATAACAGCGCCTTTTTTAGAAAACTCATCAAAAAGCTCGGCAAAGCCCTTTGCCTGTGCCGAACAGCCCGGTGTCATATCCTTTGGATAAAAATAAAGCACAACTTTTTTACCCAAAAAATCCGAAAGCTTAACTTCATTGTCGTTTTGGTCTTTTAACGTAAAATCAACGGCTTTTTGTCCTATTTCAAGCAAAATCAAAACCTCCTATTAAACAAATATCTCGTCTTCTTTAGGCACGCTTAATTTTTTAGAGAACATATCCGCAAATTCAATATATTCCTTTGTTTTAATAACTTTAGAGCCAAAAGGACAAATCCTTATGCACCTAAAGCACGAAATACACTTATTAGTGTCTATAGTTTTAAAATCGTCAAAAGATATAGCACCCTGCGGACAGCTTTTGGCGCATAACCCGCATTTTTTGCATGTATCTTCAGTCTGTGGATAAAAACTTCCGCCGTTTCCTCCGTCTTTATACGGGAAATTGCCTTTAACATCGGGTATTGAAAAAATGCCTTTTTCTATTTTTTCCAATACACCTTTAGCCAAAACACGGCATTTTTCCAAATCAGCATTATTAGGCCTATCTACCTGAATTTGGCCGTATGTGTGCCTGCCAACAATGGCACCAAAACCAAGAGGTATAAAATTTCTTTCAATAAGTATGTTTTTCATCTCAAGAAGTGCGTCGTCATAGTCTCTGTTGCCGTATGTAACTATACCTATGCACTTGGCAAAATTTCCGTTCAGTTTGCTCAGCTTTTCCGCAAAACCTTTAAATAAACGTCCTCCGTAAACAGGCGCCGAAAAAACAATAAAATCGTTTATATCGAATTTCATGCTTTCATTAAAAGAAACCGGCTTTGTCAAATCTATTTCTTCAATATTGCGCCCTACAACACCAGCAGTAGCTAAGGCGCATTTTCTGCTGTTTCCCGTAGGAGAAAAGTATACAGCAATAGCTTTGTTCAGCTTCAATGGAATCTTCCTCCTTTTAGCATTCATAATATGTTTACTATTACACATTTGATAATACTACATTTATCCGTATTATGGAATTTTATTTTAAAAATTTTAGAAATTTTTTCACGATTTATTTTGAAATAAAGCGCAATTAATATAAAACCATTGTGTAATTTAATAAAATATGGCAAATCATATAAAAAACGATATAATTAAAATAACATAATTTAAAATTTGTGTTGCAATAAAAATCAGATGTGCTATAATACTTTAAACTGTAACACTTTAAAGTGCGATTATGACCCTATTATTAATAAAGAAAAGAGGTAAATATATATGGAAATGGAATTTAAAAGAAAACTGCCTATACCTTCTGAAATTAAAGAAATGATTCCTGTAGATGAAAAAGTACATGAAATAAAAAAACAGCGCGATGAGGAAATAAAAAACGTATTTGCCGGCAAAAGTGATAAATTAATACTTGTTATAGGCCCATGCTCCGCTGACAGAGAGGAACCTGTTATAGACTATATCCACCGTTTAGCTGATGTAAACGATAAAGTTAAAGATAAACTTATACTTATACCGCGTATTTACACCAACAAACCGCGTACTACAGGCAAAGGCTATAAAGGCATGGCCCTTCAGCCAGACCCTGAAAAAAAGCCGGATATGCTTGAGGGCCTTATTTCAATAAGAAAACTTCACAAAAGAGCCGTTGAGGAAACAGGCCTTACAACAGCCGATGAAATGCTTTACCCTGAAAATCACCGCTACCTTTCAGACCTGCTTTCTTATGTAGCCGTAGGCGCCCGCTCAGCCGAAGACCAACAGCACAGGCTTACAGCCAGCGGTATAGGCATACCTTGCGGAATGAAAAACCCTACCAGCGGCGACCTTTCAGTTATGCTCAACTCCATTGAAGCGGCACAGTGCGCCCACACATTCCTTTACCGTGGTTGGGAAGTAACAACAAAAGGCAACGAGTTTACTCATGCCGTACTGCGCGGCGCTGTTGACAGACATGGTCAGAACATACCAAACTACCATTACGAAGATTTGGTTCGCCTTTTTGACATGTACTCAGAAAGAAACCTTGAAAACCCTGCTGTAATTGTGGATACAAACCACGCTAACTCATCTAAAAAATATATAGAACAAATAAGAATAGCTAAAGAAGTTCTTCACAGCTGCAAATACTCTGATGATGTTAAAAAAATGGTAAAAGGCTTTATGATTGAAAGCTATATTGAAGACGGCTGCCAGAAAATAGGCGACGGCGTATACGGCAAATCCATTACAGACCCATGCCTTGGCTGGGAAAAAACCGAAAGACTTATACTTGATATAGCAGATATGGTTTAATACTGTTTTGCTATTATTATAAACAGATTAAATATTCAGCCTCCGTTGACAAAGGTACGAAATCATACTATACTCATAGTACGAATTCGTACCTTTTTTATTTTATGTGGGGTGAATTAATATGGAAAATGAAGTTAAGGAACAAATAGCACTTTTAAACTCAGCCATGAGCCGTGTACTGAATGTTTATGAAAATCTTGCTAAAAAGCATGGCTTAAACTACAACTCCCTTATGGTGCTTTATACCATGTACGAAGTGGATGTATGCACCCAAAAAACCGTAAGCCAAAGATGGCTAATACCAAAACAAACGGTTCATTCAATATTAAAGGAGTTTGAGAAAAAAGGATATATATATTTTGAGCCGTACCCAAACAATAAACGTGAAAAAATATTAAAGCTTACGCCTGAAGGCAGACTTTTTGCCGACAGTGTTCTTGAAAAAGTAAATTACATAGAAGAAAAAACAATGGAAAATTTAGGGGATAAAACCCGAAGTAGCCTTGTAGAAAGCACAATGGCACATTGCGAGGAGTTTGAGCGAATATTCAAAGAGGAGATGCTTAATGAATAACGCACTTGCTAAAAATTTTAATATATTCACTCTTATTATATTTGCTCTCCCTAACATGATAATGATGCTTTTTCTGTCTATGTATACAATAGTCGACGGTATGTTTATATCGCGTTTTGTTGGCACTGATGCACTTTCGGCAACAAACATGGTTTACCCTGCCATATCGGCACAAATGGCAGTATCAATTATGATTGCAACAGGCGGCAGCGCCATAATAGCCACACGTTTGGGTGAAAAAAGAGAACAGGAAGCAAAATCTGCTTTGTCGCTCCTTGTAGCAACAGAAATTATACTGGGGTTAATTACAGCAGTATTTGGATATATATTTATAAACGAAATTGTAGACTTTCTGGGCGCCAGCACTGCACAAAAAGAAATGTGTGTTGAATATATGGCAATACTCTTTTTGTTTGCTCCGTCTTTTTATCTGCAAACAGCTTTTCAGGTGTTTTTTGTAACAGCGGGCCGCCCGGGATTGGGCCTTTTTGTAACAGCGGCAGCCGGCGTATCAAATATAGTCCTTGATTATCTGTTTATGGGGCCTTTTAATATGGGTATTGCAGGTGCGGCCATTGCCACAGGCATAGGCTACAGTGTTGTGGCAATATGGGGCTTGGTATTTTTTGCTGTTGGAAAAAACAACCCTATACGCTTTTCAAAGCCTAAATTTGATATTAATATACTGCTTAAGTCGTTTTCAAACGGTTCGTCTGAAATGGTAACTAACCTTTCAAACTCTGTTACCACATTTTTGTTTAACTATGCATTTTTAAAATATTACGGTGAAGATGGCGTAGCCTCTATAACAATAGTGCTGTATTTCCAGTTTATACTTACAGCCATGTTTTTTGGCTATTCCAACGGTATAGCTCCTGTTATAAGCTATAAATACGGCAGCAACGATACACCGCAGCTTAAAACTGTATTTAAAAGCAGTATATTCTTAATAACAGCTGGCTCTTTAATAACTTTTGTTGTTTCACAGCTTTCAGTAGGCTTTGTGCTTGATGTTTTTACAGGCAATGCCTCAAGCGGAGTAAAAAACGTTACTCTTGAGGGCTTTGGCATATACTCACTGGGCTTTTTGCTTATGGGCACAAGTATATTCGCCTCATCTATGTTTACTGCTTTTTCCGATGGCCTTGTATCAGCTATTATATCCTTTGCCAGAACATTTTTGTTTTTGGCCGGCACAATTATAATACTGCCATACTTTTTCGGCTCATTTGGGCTTTGGCTTTCTGTTCCAGTAGCTGAAGTTATGGGCATTGCCATTTCAATATGGTTTCTTGTTACTAAAAATAAGAAATACGGTTATTGATAATATTAAAATCAGAATATTTTAATACAAAAAAGCGTTCTAAGCCTGTTGACTTAGAACGCTTTTAAATATTTACTTTAACTAAGCGGTTTAATCTCGCCTGTTTTTAAAATATTCATATAGTCTTTATAGTTTTCTTCCAAAAGCTTAGGTGTATCAAGTCCGTAAGGACATTTAGCGGCACATGCTCCACAGTGTATACACTCAGCAATCTTTTTCATGTTAGACTGTACCTCGTCTGAAAGCATTCTGTAAGACGGCGCCCTTCTTATCATAAGCGACATTCTCGCGCAGTCGTCAATTTTAATACCTACAGGACAAGAGCTCATGCAGTAACCACAGCCGCGGCAGAAATTGCCCGAAAGCTCTTTTTTGTCTTTTTCAATAACGGCCTTTAAGTCGTCTGTAAGCTTAACATCCTGTTTTGCATAGCTTAAGAACTCATCAAGCTCGCTCTCTCTTTGTATTCCCCAAATAGGCACAAGTGAATCAAACTGCTCTAAAAACGCATAAGACGCTTTTGAATTTGTTATAAGTCCGCCGGACATAGCTTTCATACATATAAAGCCCATATTAGCTTTAACTGCCATGTTGTAAACTTCCATGTCATCATCAGAAGCAAGGTAGTTAAACGGATACTGTATAGTTTCAAAAAGCCCGCTTTCAATAGCTTCTTTAGCAACATTAATTCTGTGAGTAGTAATACCTATATGTTTAACCTTTCCGTCTTTTTTGGCTTTTTCCATAGCCTCGCAAAGGCCTGTTCCATCCCCCGGTTTATAACAAACCCTAGCGTCATGGAACTGGTAAATATCCAAATAATCCGTTTTAAGCATTTTTAATGTTGTTTCCAAATCGTTGTTAAAATCATTGGCATTTTTAGCCATTGTTTTTGAGGCAATTATAATTTTGTCCCTGACAGGTGAAAGAAAACGACCGATTTTTTCCTCGCTGTCTGTGTAAAACCTTGCTGTGTCATAAAAATCAATTCCGTTGTCGTATGCTTTTTTGAGTATTTTTTCTGCCTGCTCAAAATCAACCCTTTGTATCGGCAAAGCACCAAAACCATTTTTGTTTACGTTTATTCCTGTCTTGCCAAGAGTAACTCTACACATTATAACCTTACCTACCTTTCTCATTTTCTACCAATGAAATTATTTTAATTATAAACGATAACATACAATATATCAAACTTTTACTTAAAATAACAGAAAAAAATCCATGCGATTACAAATATCGCATGGATTTTACTTTAATTTTGCATTTACTTAACATTATTTTTTCATATGCAGGTATTTATTCTTTGTAGCTATGCCTCCGCGTATGTGTCTTTCGGCTTTATTTACTTCAAGAACACACCTTACCTGACGGGCAAGCTGAGGGTTAATATGCTCAACACGGTCAGTTATATCTTTATGTACTGTGCTTTTGCTTATACCAAACTGTTTAGCCGTCTGGCGAACTGTGGCGTTGTATTTTATAATATAATTTGCTATCTCAACAGCTCTTTCCTCAATATACTCCTTCAAAAGGAATCACCCTGAATAAACTTGTTTTTACATTCTATGCTTTTGTACGCAATTTATAACCGCACAAAAACGGCTTATTCAGTATTTTTTAAAGAGAAAGTATTTCATCCAGCGCCAAATCCAGTGAATCCGAAGCACTTTGCACATTTCTTCCCAAATAGTCCACAATCCACGCCTTTGCCTGAGGATTTTCCTCTGTAAAGTCCAAAAACAAATCCATTGTATCATTATTTATAATATTTTCTTGCGCTAAAAACTCAAGAATACTAATGTCTGCAAAAGTGCATAAATGCGGTATAAATGCTGTAATATTTTCTTTTATGTACTGAGCATATTTCATTTTTATTTCTGTTTTAAGGCTTTTTATATTTTTAAAAGCATACTTAATAAATCTGTTTTTATTATTTTGGTCTAAATTTTCCCATACATTTTCAGACGGCACAGAAAATATGCTTACGTCTGTTTCTTCTTTTAAATCCGATAAAGAATAAAACGACTCATCTTCCAATTTCTCAGACAAAACCTCTACTTTTGCCAGCTCTTTGCAGTAGCCGAATACATCCTCGCCTAAATGTTTTACACTTTTAGGAATAGTAATGCTTTTAAGCTTATAGCAGTCAAAAAAAGCCCAAGAGCCTATACTTTCAAGGCCTTCCGGCAGAATCACTTCTTCTAAACGGAAGCAGTCCCTGAAACAGTTTTCACCTATTTTTTTAACGCTTTTGGCTATAACCGCTTTTTTTAAGTAAAAACAGTACCCAAATACCCTGTCTGCTATTTCCTCTATACCTTCCGGCACAGTAAATTCCTTTAGTGCGGCACAGTTATAAAAAACACTGTTTGGAAGTTTTTTAATGTTTTTGCTTATATTTATTTTTTCAAGCTTTGCACAGCCCCAAAATGCCCTGCCGCCTATTTTATTTACACTTGATGGCAGTTTAATTTCCGTTATGCCACTGCATCCGTCAAAAGACAGCTCTTTAATCTCCTCAATACCTTCCGGTACGGCAAAAATACCGTAAACCTTTTTAGGGCAGACCAAAAGAGTTTTCATTTCTTTATCATAAAGCACACCGTTAACTGATTTAAAAAACGGATTTTTAGACGCAACATTAATTTCAGTTAAATAAATATCGCCGTAAAATACATTGTCCCCTATAAATTCCACTGTTTCGGAAATATTAACTGTTTTAAGCTTTGTGCAGGCACAGAAAGCGCCGGAATTTATGCTTTTTACGCCTTTTGGTATGTTTATTACTTCTGCGGCTGACTTATTAAAAGCTGTTTCTCCTATAATTTCAATACCCTGCGGTATATCAACTACACCACCATTTCCGGTGTATTTAACAACGCATTTGTCTTTAATTACAAAATCCATTTATATCCCCTCACAAATCAAGCTCAAGAGAATCTATGCGCTTAACTATATCCTTTTGTCTTTCAGTAAAAAGCAGTTCTTTGTTATATTTAAAATATTCCTCACAGCCATAGCGGCTTATAAAGGCCGAGCCGTAATGCCCCATTGTAAGCTCTGTTACAAGTATTACTAATTCCTGTCCTTCTTCAAAGGCTTCGCCGCAGAATTTAAACATATTGTTAAGGCTTTCCTTTGTTTCCTGTGCTTGTGCCTTTAAGCCTTCTGCCATGTCTTTAAACAACGCCTTTAAAACATCAAGAGCTTCTCTGCCGTTATCTGTTTTATTATTTTTTACAATTTCACTTTGCGCCGAGGTTAAAAACTTAATTACCCTTTCAAAATTAACGGCTTTTTCGTATGAAAGAGAGTTTGACTTTTTAAGTACAGCCATTTTTTCTTTCTCTGTTTCTATGATTTTATTTATAATTTCATATACACTTAACTTATTTTGGCTTATTTCATATGCTATGTTCTTTATAATATCAATCAAGCTTTTAATAGTATCTTCTTTGGATATTACATCTGCAGCTTTTTCTGTAATTTTATCGTTTAAAAGGCCTAAAAGAGCCATTCTTTCATCAAACTTAGCCTTTTTCGCTCTTTGAACAATGTCATTTGAAACACTGCCGTTAAATATTGAATCTATCTCATAATCGGATTTATATTTATTGTAAAGGTCGTAGTAAAGGGCAAAATCCCGTGCGGCGGCGCTGTTTTGTATATACTGGCCTATAAGCTTTATATCAACTTTTAAATTCTTTTTTTCGTAAATTTTAATCATCTGGGATAAATCGTCCCAGCCTCTGGCTGTTACAAAGCTTTTGCCGTTTACGGTAGTTTCCACTTTATAAAAATTATCTTTTTTAATATCCAAATATGTAACAACACTGCCATGCATACGCTTTTTTAAGGCATATTCCTTCCATGTTTCAAAGTCCGGCTCGATATCTATTCTTTTAAGTCTGTCCCATGTGGCAATGTCAAACTCCCTTACGGATTTGTTGTACTGCGGCGGATTTCCGGCTGTTACTACTATCCAGCCGTCCGGCACTTTATGCCTGCCGAATATTTTATACTGCAAGAACTGAAGCATAGACGGGGCAAGTGTTTCTGAAACACAGTTTATCTCGTCTAAAAACAGTATTCCTTCTTTAATACCTGTTTCTTCTATTAAGTCATAAACAGAAGCTATTATTTCGCTCATTGTATATTCCGAAACACTGTATTTTTCGCCGCCGTAGTCTTTTTGAATTATAAACGGCAGACCTAATGCGCTCTGCCTTGTGTGGTGTGTCATTGAATATGAAACAAGGCCTATGCCCATTTCCTGAGCTATCTGCTCTATAATAGCCGTTTTGCCTATTCCCGGCGCTCCCATTAAAAATACAGGCCTTTGGCGCTCAATAGGTATTTCGTAATTGCCAAACTCATCTTTAGAAAAATATGCCGTTACGGCGTTTTTAATCTGTTCCTTAGCTTCTTTAATGTTCATACCGCACCCCGCTTAAATTATATATCCTCTGTACCCAGCACAAGGCGTATAGCCCATGAAGGCACATTAAAATCACTGTAGTTATCATCAACAAAAACAAATGCTGTGGCATATTCCGGCTGTTCTAACGGGAACTTGCCGTATCCGTCGGTAAAATATATAAGCCCTTTTATATTTGTAATATCCTTTTCATTAATAAGCTTTTCCACATGCTCAAATACCGGCGTAAAGTCTGTACCGCCAAAGCCTTTAAGTGTCATTTTAGCCATATACTCATCAAACTCTTTGGCACTGGTTATTTTTTTATCTTCCTGTATTTGGCAGTCGCACTGTATAATATGAATATTTACTTTTGTAAAAAAGCTTTCGCTCTGTTTAAGTATGTTATATGTTTTGGTTATAAATTTTTGAACAATATCCCCTTTAACAGAACCGGAAGTATCTATAGCTATAACAAAGTCTTTTATTTTTTTCATTTCTTTATATTCCAAAGACTCTATAAGGGGCATATTGCCGTACATCTCAAGACCGTAGGTATAAAATACATAGTCAAACTCGTCGTCATTTATTGTCATTTCCTCACCTAATGAAGAAAACTGCCGCAAAAATTCTGTATAGTCATATTTTTCTCTGTTGCACTCCCTAAGGCTTTGGGTAAGCTCTCCAGCTTTATCGCCCCATTTTTTGGACATGGTTTCCAAATCTGTCTGTACCTGACGGGATATATCTTCCCACATCTGGCTTAAGTCTGAAGAATTTCCGGAGCTGTTTTTAAGTGAATATTCTTCTGAAGAACCGCCGTCGGATTTTTGCTTTTCTTCTTCTATATCAGCATTTCTTTGTATTTCCTCGCCTTGGTCTTTGTCTTTCTCACTGCCTAAATCCGAGTCCTCGTTTTCACTTCCGTCGGATTCTTTTTCCTTATAGCTTTCAATATCCAAGTCATCGCTTTCCTGCTGGTCTTTTACGCTTTCGTCCTCATCTATATCATCGCTGTACCAGTTATCGTGCTCATCGGCTTTAAAAATGCTGTTAATATACTGTATTTCGTTTTGGCTGATATTTTTTGTTTTATAGTAATGGTATATCTTTTCAGCTGTTATAAATTTTATTTCATCTTTCAGCTTTGATATTATTTTTTCCTGTTCTTTTTCTTTAGGCAGTTTAACACAGTTTAAATCCATGCCGTTAATTGCGGCTTCAACTGCTATGTCACATGCAACATTCCATAAATTTTTATCTACTTTACCGCTTACAAACAAGTGTCGCAGTACACAGTGCAAAATGGCATGAAGAAAATTTCGTGTTACTTTACACCTGTTTTCTTTATAGCTTAAAAGCACATCTATACTGTTAAAATATATGTTCTGCCCGTCTGTTGAAAAAACTTCGCCTTCTGCTGTTTTTAAAGAGCCTATTGCCCTATCTAAAAACCTGAGGTTAAGTATTAAAGTATTTCTGGATAAGTTAATAATATCTCCGGCTATCTGCCGAATTTGAATATCATTATTTTTTTCCATTTAACCAAATCCTTTTTTGAATTAGTTGAATTAGTTTATTTAATTCATATTTTAGCAGAAAAGAAGCCAAAAACAAGTATATATAACAGCATTTTGGCAAAATATTAAATCAAAGAACATTTAAAAAGCTATATGCAGTTTTAAATTAAAATATTTGCGGCAAAAAATTGATTTTTTGCTTATTTTAAGCCCTTTATAGCCGTTGACAACACAAAAACCCTATTATATAATACTTCTAATGGCAATGACGGAGAGAAGTAGCACATTTTATCGCTTACAGTGAGCCGGAGACAGTGCAAACCCGGCAGAATGAATTTGTGTGAATAACACTCTAACAGCCGCAATCCGAACCCTATTTTTAGGCAGTAGGTGCGCCGTTAGCCAAGCGATATTTGGCATTTAAGAGAGACTGTTTAATCAGTAAATCAGGTGGTACCGCGGACATGTCTGTTCGTCCTGAAATTAGTTTGGGATGGGCGGATTTTTTTATTTGCTTAAAAACTTTTTAAATCCAATCCGAAACTTAAAACATGATTAATATATAAAGCAGGGAGAGAATTATGGAGTTATCAACTATCTACAGAACAACAACATTAGACAACATCTCCGAAAGCGATGTTGGCAAAACAATTAAAGTAGCCGGCTGGGTAGAAAATATCCGTGACCACGGCGGTGTTTCATTTATTGACTTAAGGGATATGTACGGCGTATTACAGGTTGTTATGCGCGACACTAGTCTTCTTGACGGCATTAACAAAGAAGACTGTATTTCAATCGAGGGTGTTATGGACCACCGCGATGAGGAAACATACAACCCTAAAATACCTACAGGCACAATAGAGCTTGAGGCACACAAAGTTGAAATGCTGGGCAAGGTACGTCAGCAGCTTCCATTTGATATTGTTACATCAAAAGAAATCCGCGAGGATTTAAGACTTAAATATCGTTACCTTGATTTAAGAAACAAAAAAGTTAAAGACGGTATTGTATTCCGCAGTCAGGTAATTTCATACCTTCGTCAGAAAATGACAGAAATGGGATTTTTGGAAATTCAGACACCTATACTTTGTGCTTCTTCACCGGAAGGCGCAAGGGATTATATTGTTCCATCAAGAAAATTCAAAGGCAAATTTTATGCCCTTCCACAGGCACCACAGCAGTACAAACAGCTTTTAATGGTTTCAGGCTTTGATAAATATTTCCAGATTGCGCCATGCTTTAGAGATGAAGACGCAAGAGCAGACCGTTCACCGGGCGAATTCTATCAGCTTGACTTTGAAATGAGCTTTGCAACACAGGAAGATATTTTCCGTATTGGTGAGGAAGTTTTAACAGCTACATTTGAAAAATTCGCTCCTAAAGGCAGTGTTGTTACTCAGGCACCTTACCCTGTTATAAGTTACAAACAGGCTATGCTTGAGTTTGGCTCAGATAAACCTGACCTTAGAAACCCATTAAGAATTATTGACTTAACAGAATTCTTCCAGAGATGCACATTTAAGCCTTTCCACAACAAAACAGTTCGTGCTATAAAGGTTCATGCAAATATGTCAAAAGGCTTCCATGAAAAGCTTCTTAAATTTGCCACATCAATAGGCATGGGTGGCTTAGGCTACCTTGAAGTTCTTGAGGATAAGAGCTACAAAGGACCTATTGATAAATTTATACCGGAAGATATGAAGGGCGAAATTGCTGAGCTTGCTTCTCTTGAAGTTGGCGATACAATATTCTTTATAGCTGATAAGGAAGAGCATGCCAACCTTTACGCAGGCCAGTTAAGAAACGAGTTAGGCCAAAGACTTGACCTTATAGAGAAAAACGCTTATCGTTTCTGCTTTGTAAATGACTTCCCAATGTACGAGTACGACAAGGAAGAAAAGAAAATTATATTTACACACAATCCATTCTCTATGCCGCAGGGCGGACTTAAGGCTCTTGAGGAGCAGGACCCTCTTGATGTTCTTGCTTACCAGTACGACATTGTATGCAACGGCGTAGAGCTTTCCAGCGGTGCTGTTAGAAACCATGACATTGACATTATGGTTAAGGCATTTGAAATAGCCGGATATACAAAAGAAGATTTAGAGCAGAAATTCGGCGCTTTATATCAGGCATTCCAGTTCGGTGCTCCGCCACATGCAGGCATGGCTCCTGGTGTAGACAGAATGATTATGCTCCTTAGAAACGAAGAAAACATTCGTGAGATTATACCGTTCCCTATGAACGGCAACGCTCAGGATTTAATGTGCGGCGCTCCTAACGAAGTAACAGAACAGCAGTTAAGAGAAGTACACATTAAAGTAAGACAGTAAAATTAAAAATAAAAACCGTGATTTCGGAAAATACCGAAACCACGGTTTTTTTAATAATCCCTGTATATTCTTGTGAAAATTTCAAGCAGAAACAAATCTTTGCGGCTTTGAAGGCTCATTGATGTAACTGACTCTATTTTATCCAGTCTATATAAAAGTGACTGGCGGTGAATATGCAGTTTTCTGGCTGTCTGGCTTATATTATAATTGCAGTTTATAAACTCTATAAGTGTTCCCATAAGGTCTATATCTGAATTTTTATCATACTCCAAAAGCTTATTAACGGTGTCAAAAGCCATTTTATGTATATCATCGTTTTTCTGCAAAGCCGAAATTATACGCAATATTTTAGTATCTCTGTAAGTAAAGCGGTATGTGTTATCTTTTGAGTTCTCGCAGTAATGAAGGGAGAGCATAGCGTGGTTATAAAGAGCTGAAAAATCGGCGTTTTCAAGGCTTACTTCGCTTATGCCGCAGTACATTTTTATGTCCTTTATAGCTTTTATAACGGATTTTTCTATACTTTCTGCAAAGGCGTCAACAGTTTTTTGTGCCTCAGCACCTGAATTTTCTATATAAATTACAAAAAGCAGGCCTCTATTGGCAAGCATTACTGTTCTGCCGCTTTTTATGCCGCATTCACGTATTATATCTTCTATTTGTGAGGCCCAAAGAGCCGCTTTATGGCTGTATTCATTAAAATATTCGTTATTATCTTTTGACGCTATTTTAAATGCAAGGCATGTATAGGGCTTATAAAGATTAAATCCAAGTTTAATGCCTTGTTTTGACATTTCGGCAAAAGAGTCATAACTGCCGTTTGCAATATCCCAAACAAAATCATTTTTAAGCTTAAAAAGCAGCATATTTTCTATACTTTCCCTGTTAAACCACAACGAAAGCGGAAGGCATATATATTTTTGTGCCAGATTGTTATTATTTAATATATCGCATTTATCCAGATTACTGCTTATGCCGTAAACATATAAATATCCCATTAAAAAACGGTTTATTCTTATTTCTATCTGTTTAAAATCTGTATTATCATTAAATTCAATATTGCCGCAATGTGCTTTTATATCACCAAATTTATCGGCTACAGCTACAGGCAATGACAAAAACGAGGAAATTATTTTTACACCGTCATTTAGACTTTTTGATGTAAAGTATGCATTAAAAAGCTTATCCTGTATATTTTTATACAGCTCTGTTTTTTTCTCGTATATGCTCTTAATTACAAAATCAGATATATCCGAAAACTTATATCTCCAAGGCACAGTAAAAACAGGAAGTCCGGCGTTATTGGCAGCAGATATAACCTCTTTTGGCACAGTGTAATTATTATCCTTAAAAGAAAGGAAAAGCGCCGAGGCTTTTGATTTTTTAATATCCGTTATAAACTCACAAAAAGCGGCATTATTATTTAAACAGCCTATAGCTGTTGAAAGCACAAAATCATTTTCTTTAACAAAATCATCCACCGGAAGCTCTATTACCGATACAGAGCGAACTGGTATTTTATTAAAGTCTGCCTTTTCTGTTATAAGCTCTATACCGTCAAAGGGGTTATTTTTTAAAAAATCACCTAAAGTATAAATAAAAACCGCCTCCTTTTGTTTTTTGCATTGCTTTTTATTTTGGACATAACTAAAATTTATTATATATTATAAAACTTAAAAAAGACACCCTTTGCCATAAAGCAAAGGATGTCTTTTTGTTGGGGTGTGAGGTTTTAATTTTTCTTAGGGGAATATTTAATATTAAGCTTATATAAGTTTAATTAATTAAATCTGGTCAAGAGCCTGAGCTAAGTCAGCTATAATATCTTCTGCATTTTCAAGACCTACAGAAAGTCTTACAAGGCCTTCAGGTATACCAGCGTCTTTAAGGTCCTGAGCTGAATATGTTGAGTGTGTCATGCTTGCAGGATGCTCAACAAGTGTTTCTGCATCGCCAAGGCTTACTGCTATTGTGCAGAGTTTAAGGGCATTTACAAGTTTCATGCCGGCTGCTTTTCCGCCTTTAACTTCAAATGAAATCATGCCGCCGAAATCACGCATCTGTTTTTTAGCAACTTCATGGTTTGCATGGCTTTCAAGGCCAGGATAGTATACTTTTTCTATCTTTTCGTGTTTATCAAGGAAATCTGCAATAGCTCTTGCGTTTTCACAATGACGTTTCATTCTTATTTCAAATGTCTTAAGGCCTCTTAAAATAAGGAATGCTTCCTGTGGTCCAAGAACACAGCCTGTCATGTCCTTAATACCAAACATCTTAACTTCGTTTATAAAGTCAGCTTTGCCTACTACAAATCCGGCTATAACATCACCGTGGCCGTTAAGGTATTTTGTAGCTGAGTGAACAACTACATCGGCGCCAAGTGAAAGCGGTCTCTGAAGATATGGTGTAGCAAATGTATTATCACATACGACTTTAATGTCTTTATTATATCCATGAGCAAGCTCAGCAATAGCTGCTATATCAGCTATTTTAAGGTTAGGGTTAGCTGGTGTTTCAAGGTAAACAGCTACTGTGTTTTCTTTAAGAGCGGCTTTAATTTCGTCAAGGTTAGAAGTATTTACAAATGTTACTTCAACGCCGTATCTTGGAAGGCCATGAGCTAAAAGAGCAAATGTACAGCCGTATAATGTGCTGTCTGCTATAATATGTTTTCCTGCTCCTGCTATTGACCAAAGTGTTGAAGATATAGCACCCATACCACTGGCTGTTGCAGCTGCTGCCTCTCCGCCTTCAAGGTCGGCTATTTTTCTTTCAAGCACTGTGCTTGTTGGGTTACCAAGACGTGTATAAATAAATCCGGCTTCTTCACCGGCAAAACGTCTGCCGCCTTCCTCGCAGCTATTAAAATAGAATGTTGATGTTTGATAAATAGGCATTGTAAGTGCGTTATAAATTGTATCCTTAGCGTTACCTGAATGAATAGCTCTTGTACTGAATCCTAAATTTTTTGTATTTTCCATATTTCAACACTCCTTCTAATTTTTAATAAACAGTACTTAAATAAACTTTTTTTTATTCTCTACGTACACAATACCACAAATCAAAGGCAAAGTGTTAATAGTTAAAATGTATATCTGGTTATCTATTTTCACTATAACTATGTGCAGTTTTTACCACGCAAAATAAACCACCATATTTTATAATTAAAATAATATATAATTATTATTGGTAAATCAGATAACCAGTTATATATTTTTCAGATTATCACTAATAGTCAATTATATGATATATTATAATCAAATAAAAAAATATTTATTGAAAAATAGATTTTGAAGGGAGGATAAAATTTTTCAGCAATTTTATAGCTTATTTCTATTTATAAGGAGGTTGTAATATGGATAATAACAAAAATACCACTAACGCCCGTGGTTCCGCTCTAATACCGTTTCTAGTGTTTATACTTATATATCTTGGTGCCGGAATTATACTTCAGGCTCAAGGCGTTGAAATGGCATTTTATCAGTTCCCGGCTCCCGTTGCTATTTTAATAGCAGTTGTTGTTGCCTTTGTTATGTTTAAAGGCAAAACAGATGACAAACTGGCGGACTTTATTAAAGGCTGTGGCGATGAAAACATACTTACTATGTGTTTTATATATCTTTTTGCCGGTGCCTTCGCT
The DNA here is from genome assembly GCA_019422065.1 of Lachnospiraceae bacterium. Lineage (GTDB taxonomy): Bacteria > Bacillota > Clostridia > Lachnospirales > Anaerotignaceae > Neoanaerotignum_A. The sequence goes on from JAHZEA010000001.1 coordinate 220,489, forward strand.
TCTGTAGCAAGTGCTATGGGCGGCGTTGACGCAACAGCTAACCTCGGTCTTTCCATTATACCGGCTCACTATATTACAGCCGGAATGTTCGTTATAAGTGCCTTTCTTGCAGTTTCCACAGGCTCATCAATGGGTACTATAGGCGCTATAGGACCTATTGCCATTACTACAGCAGACAAAGCAGGTCTTAGCATGCCTCTTATGGTTGCAGCTATTATTGGCGGCGCAATGTTCGGCGATAACCTCTCAATTATTTCTGATACAACTATTGCAGCTACAAAAACACAGGGCTGCGAAATGCGTGATAAATTTAAAGTAAACTTCTTTATTGCTCTTCCGGCAGCTATTATCACATTTATACTTTTACTTATATTAGGCAGACCGGAAACAGTAGTTCCTCTTGATAAACTTGACTATAACTTTATTAAAGTTCTTCCATATATATTTGTACTTGTTATGGCTGTTTTAGGTCTTAATGTATTTATGACTCTTGGCTCAGGTATAGTTATAGCCGGCATTATAGGTATAGCTTACGGCGATATTGCCCCTCTTGGCTTTGTTCAGAGCATATACAGCGGCTTTACAAATATGACAGAAATTTTCCTTCTTTCACTTATGACAGGCGGCTTAGCATACATGGTAACCAAAAACGGCGGTCTGGAATGGCTCCTTGTTAAGATAAAAGGCTTAATCAAGGGTGAAAAATCAGCTCAGGTAGGTATTGCAGCTATAGCTTCTGTTGCAGATATGGCAGTTGCCAACAACACAGTAGCAATTATTATTACTGGTCCTATATCAAAAGGTATATGCGAGGAATTCCATGTTGACCCAAGACGAAGCGCTTCTCTCCTTGACATTTGGACCTGTATTTTCCAAGGATTTATTTCTTACGGCGCTCAGGTACTTTTAGCTTGCAGCCTTACAGCTGAGGCCAGCACACAGATAAGCCCATTAAGCTTATTCCCATTGTTATGGTATCAGCAGCTTTTAGCAGTATTTGCTATAATCTCAATATTTATACCGTTTGCTGATGGTGTAATTAAAAAGAGACCTTGGGATTTCAAAAACTGGAAAGCTAAAGAAACAGCAGTAAAATAAAAACGTAATTTCCATAATATATCAATATACGCATTACCCCTATACCCCATAAAAAATGACGGTGTCATCACCGTCATTTTTTTTATAATCTTAATCTGTACTATTTGTATTATTAAGTAATTCAGATAGTATATTTATAAATTCCTCTGCTAATGGGTTTACGCTTAAATCCTTAAGCTTTATACAAACAAGACGCATATAGTCTATATTATCTTTAATAGGTATAGTCTTTATATTATCCGGACTGTAGCCTTTAGGCAAAAGGCCGCTGCCTGTTGTAAAAGCGTTTGTATGGCTCAAAATATTATAAGCCGTTGCCCTATCGTTTATATATATTATTTTATTAAAGTCAAGTGAGCCTGAAAATACCGCTTCTTCCGAAAAATTAGCGCTGGTATTATCTTTTTTAGAAAAAACAACATACGGATACTCCGTAAGGTCACTTAAACTTATTTCATCATTTTCGGCCAGCGGATGTTGGCTGTTTAAAAACACCATTGGTCTGAATCTGGTTATCTCTTTATACTCTAAATCATTGGCACTTAAAGTTCTGTTCATAAATTTCTCTGTCATATCAGACAGAAATATAATACCTATGTCGCTTTTGCGCTGAGATACGTTTTCTATAACCTTATCCATATCTATTTCTTTAAATGTAAGCTCAAATTTTTCGTAATTATGTGTTGCTAAAAACTTTACAAATGCCTTGGCGCAAAACGGATACCTTTGAGCAGATATGCTGAGTTTAGCGCATTGATTTAATCCCTTATCACTATAAAACCGCTCTACTTTTTTCTGTTGTTCTATTATAGGCCGTATCTGTGTTAAAAATTCCTGTCCGTCTTCAGTTAATACTATTCCTCGATTGCTTCTTATAAAAATCTGTATTCCTAATTCTTCCTCCAGTTCACGAATAGAACTTGAAAGACTCGACTGAGACACAAAAAGGTTTTGAGCCGCTTTATTTATTGAACCGCAGTTATATATTTCTGATACATAATTAAGCTGTAAAAATGTCATATCTGCCCTCCTCCTAAATACAGACCTTTCCTCACAGTATAACACAAAAATTACCAATATGTTATAATAAATTGAATTTTTGTTGTAATATTTAACAAAATTATTAATTCTTTCTTATATATTTCATTTCTATTGTCTAATAATTTTACAAGAGTTATAATATCTATGTACTAAATAATCGATTTTTAAGGAGGCATTCTTATGAAAAAAAACATACTACCTTTGGTTTTGACACTTGCTGTTTTTTCATCCTCTGTACCTGTATTTGCTTCGGATATAACAGTTAATGTTAATTCCGAAAAAGTTGTTTTTGAAGACCAAGAACCAGTTATTACAGATAACCGAACACTCATACCTTTACGCGGTGTTATGGAAAAAATGGGTGCGGAAGTTTCTTATATTGATTCCATACAAACAGTAAATATTAAAAAAGGAACAACCGATGTAACACTTAAAATAGGTGAGCCTTCTATTAGCATAAATAATGAAAAAAAGGAGCTTGATGTAGCACCTGTTATTATTAACGACAGAACAATGGTACCTATAAGAGCAATAGCAGAAGCCTTTGGTGCTGAGGTTACATGGGACGAAAATACAAAAACTGTTGATATAAACATGCCGGAAGAAAAAACAGTACTTGATAAAAGCGATGTTTCCTATGAGGCTCAGGAAGATAATTTCAGCAGCAAAGCTACCGAAAACTGGATGCTTAAAACCGAAACCGGTACTGAAATTTTAAAAGTTACACTTGAATATCCTCAGCTTAACGATAAGTCTGCATCCAGCAGCGGTATAAACAGCTATATTTCATCTTATGTTAGCGCAATGGCCACAAAATACATTGAGGAAAATCAGGACGCAATGCTTAAAACTTTTTACGATTTAGGCAGTGATTACAGAACAAACGAAATTTATATCTCTTATGAAGACCTTTACCATGATGATACAAACAGTATTTTATCTTACCTTACCACATTTATGGTATATACCGGCGGAGCGCACCCTGTTACTTACGGCTACGGCATGACTTTAGACCTTAAAACCGGCAAGGAAATTGCGTTAAGTGATTTAGCCGGAGCAGAAGGTGAAAACAATATTTCCGATATACAAAGAGCCGTTAATTATTTAAACGAAGAAATAACAGCTCATCCGGATAAATATTTTGATAACGCCGCAGAATTTATTAAAGAAAACCAAGCCGGAAATTATGGCTGTTATTTAGGCGAAAACAAGATAATAGTATTTGCTTCAGCCGGCTCTATTTCCGCATACTCCAATGGTATGCTTAAGTTTGATGTGCCTTTGGAGTAAAATAAATAATGTTTAATATTTTCTAATTTTACTTTTCAACATTGTTTTAAAACTTATATAAAACACAGCAAAAAGCGGAATATAATTAATATATATTCCGCTTTTTTATTATTTATTTTGGGTTATTATTTTATTTTATATATTCTTTTATGTTTTTTACATCTGAAGCATATACATTTTTAAGGTTTCTGTTATATATAACCGATGCAGGATGATAAAGCGGGTATATGTTTAAACCCTCTAACTCCATAATTTTTCCGTGGCAGTCACCTATTGAAAGACGATTATTTCCTGTTACAGCCTTTAAAGGCACATTACCCAATGTTACTATAAGATAAGGCTTATAACTGCTTATCTCTTTTTTAAGCAAAGGCACAAAGTCCTCTATTTCTTCTCTGTTTGGGGTACGGTTTACTTTCCTTCCTGTTTTTTCGCTAATTGAAGTAGGTCTGAATTTAACCACATTTGTTATATACAGGTCTTCTCTTTTTAAGCCGGCCAGCTCTATAAACTCATCAAGATTTTTTCCGGCTTTACCCACAAACGGCCTGCCCATTTTTTCCTCCTCACCACCAGGAGCTTCACCTATAAGCATTATTCCGCCGTCTGTTTTGCCTTCGCCAAAAACAAGCTTTCTATCATTGTATTTTTGTATGTATTCGTTCTTCATAATTTCTAAGTTGTCCATTTTTCATTTCCCCTTTTGTAAAAACAGAATTTTATTTACGGTTATCAACATATTAAATTCTAAAATAACGCCACTTATCAACAATAAAAAAGTCTTATGCACATAATTTTGTTGATAACTTTTATTTATCAACACATAATTAAGTTATCAACATTTATTTTACCACATTATATTGGTTAAACCATCATTTTAAACTCAAAATATAGTAATTAATTTAATTTATACAAATTTATCAACATTAGCATATTATTTTCGATGTTTTCCCCATTTTTACTCCACAAATAAATCAACATTGACGGCAAAAATTATTGTAAACATATTTAAGCCCATTTTTATCAGTATTTTTGTTTTTGGCCTCAAAAAACCCTTATTTTACAAGGTTTTTACAATAAAAATAAAACCGTAATTTTTTTGCCAACCAAACATCTATATTTTATGTAAACTAATTTCAAAAGTTATGCACTTTATCCACAAAAAAGCTGTTGATAACTTTATTGAATTTAGTAATACGTCGATTTATTAACTATTTTTGCTCATTATTTGTATATGAATATTTAAATTTAAAATACAAATATTGTATTATAAATCCGCTTAAAGCGCCAAATATATGCGCTGTATTATCTATTCTTGGGTCTGAAAAGCCTATTAATATAGAAACCGCTATATAAAGAACCAAAGTAAAATAATCCATTAACTGTGCTTTATACGCCTTCATACGGCTTACAGCGGCTAAAGCGCCTATTACGCCGAATATTGCCCCAGATGCGCCTATAGCTAAGCCTCCGCCTAATACAGCACTGAAAAGCGATGCCAAAAAACCTGTTAATAAGTAAATAACTGCAAAATTAGCCCTGCTGAGTATTCTTTCCGTTTCTCGGCCGAATATATAAAGCGAAAAACAGTTAAAAAACAAATGGCCAAACTCTTGGTGCATAAATACAGCCGTTATAAGCCTGTAAACTTGTCCCGACAAAAGCCCCTGCCGGCTTGTACCAAAATTATATATAAAATTTTCTCCGCCTTTTAAATTTATATATGCCCAAATCAAAACATTTATTACTATAACGGCATAAGTTATATACGGTTTATTATTATATATTTTAATGCTGTTTGTTTCGCTTTTTTCGTATTCTTTCCAATTAAAATACAGCTCAATGCCGTTTAGTTTTGTAGGCTGCCCTTTTGGAAAGAGCAGCCTTTCTTCATCCGCACTAAATATCCAATATACATTGTGTATATTTGGATTTATGTCTAATTTAGAAGTAGAGTTAGAAAAAGAGTTAGAAATGTACTCACTTTTGTTTTCAGAAGTAATATCTATACTAAATTCAATATTAAGACATACCAAATTTCCGCATCGGCAGTCTTTTAATTTTTCATACAAATTATTGATATACGAAATATATGTATTGTCGTAAGTATAATTATTACTGTCTGTTATATGTATAGCGTATAAAACCGGCGGCATTATTTTTAAATACCATTGTTCACTGTTATATTCCGGACCTTTATAAAAGCCGTTATCCAGCAGTATAGAAGAAGTTTTATTTGCAAAAAAATCATAATTCACTTTATCACCTCACAGTTGTATTTTAAATTTTACACTGTAGGCAATACAATGTCAAACACCAAGCAGGTGGCTTATAATCATTAAACTGCCTATACCCGGCAGGCCTAAAAAGCCCACAAAACACGATGTAAGCAGGTTTACGCCTATGTATATTCCGCAGGGCGCCAAAACTATATTTAAAGCATATATTATACCAGCGCCCACTGCCGAACGCAGTATAAATTTAAGCAGCATAGACAGCGGGCCGGAAACTATGACTATAAGCATTAAAAATGCAAAAGCCATTATCATGGCAAACATTACAAAAGACGACTGCACAGTTCACAACCTCCTTCAAAAACATTAGCTTTTACACCTGTTTTTTTAGCTTGTTTAAGAAAATACTGGTATTTTTTATTCAGCGCCTCCATTTGGTATATATAGCTGTCAATAAGGCATTCGTCTGTTTCCATATCAAAGCGGCTTTTAACTATACTCATTTCTTTCCTTAAATCTTCAATGCTTGTTAATAAATCATTTTCGGCTTTCTTCTTTTTCATAGGTAAAACCTCCACATTTATTATATATAACATAATATAAACCTTTTCAGTTAATTTATACCGCTAATACGAAAAAAAACCGTAAAGCTTTTAAACTTTACGGTTTATACAAATTTTATTCTCTCTTTTTCTCCAAATAACTTAAACAATACTTTGATACAAGGCCTATAGCAAATCCAGCGGCAACACCGCTTACCATAAGCACCGGTATTAAATACAAAACCACATTACGGCCTAAAATAATGCAGGCTACTACAATTTGGCCTATATTATGGAACACGCCGCCTGTTACGCTTACACCTATTATGCTTACGTCTTTAAGCTTATGTACGGCAAGCATAGCGCCATAGCTTAAAAATGCACCAGATAAACTATACCACAGACCCACAAAACCCCTGAAAAGCAATGCCGATATTACAACCCTGACTATTGAAATATAAAAGGCTTCTTTTGTACCCATTACATACATGCAAAGTACAACGACTATATTTGAAAGGCCTATTTTTATTCCGGGTATTGGAACCGGCATAGGTATAACAGCCTCAACATATCCCATAAGTATAGCAAGGGCGGCAAATATGCCATAATAGGCGGTCTTTTTAGCCATTGCATTCACTCCTTTTACTTAACAACAGCATCTATACTGTTTTTGCCGCCGTTTTCTATTTCTATAACTACCTTGTGCGGAAGGCACACTATACTTTCATTTTCTCTGTTTATAGGCAAATGATTAACACATACTTGGTCACGGCAGTCAGCAGAAACAACACTTATTTTGCCGTCATGAACTTTAATTTGGTTAGTTCCGTTTATGCCTGTTATGGTATCTTCGGTATTTTGTGATAAATCATATTTCTTTACTTCTTCACCATCTACATAAACCACAGCATAAGCACCCTCTCCACCCGGACGAAGAAGGCCTGAAAAATACAGTCCTCCGGCAGCTATTAGCAAAACAGCTATTATAATAAAGTCAAGTTTTTTCAATAAAAGCACACTCCGTTAATAATAATTGCTATTTTAGGCAGTTAACAAAAATCCTCCGTAAAACCGCTTACAGAGGATTTTTTTATTTTAATATATTATATTACTGTTTTATAATATTTTATTTTGTAATTCTTTCCATTCCGCCCATGTAAGGTCTTAAAACTTCTGGAATTATAATAGAACCGTCTGCCTGCTGATAGTTTTCCATTATAGCAGCTGTTGTACGGCCTGCAGCAAGACCACTTCCGTTAAGTGTATGAACAAATCTTGCTTTATCTTTTATATTGTCTTTAAATTTAATGTTTGCTCTTCTTGCCTGGAAGTCCTCAAAGTTAGAGCAGCTTGAAATCTCAACATATCTGTTATAGCTTGGCATCCAAACTTCAATATCATATGTCATAGCTGAGCTAAAGCCAAGGTCGCCGCCGCAAAGTCTAACTACTCTGTAAGGAAGGCCTAACATCTGAAGTATTTCTTCTGCGTCGTTTGTAAGTGTTTCAAGTTCTTCGTAAGAGTTTTCTGGTCTTGCGAACTTAACCATTTCTACTTTGTTAAACTGATGCTGACGGATGATACCTCTTGTATCTCTTCCGGCTGAACCCGCCTCTGCTCTAAAGCATGCTGTATAAGCACAGTGCTTAATAGTAAGGTCTTTTCCGTCAAGTATCATATCTGAATACATATTTGTAACAGGTACTTCGGCTGTAGGTATAAGGAAATAGTCTGTGCCGGCTACCTTAAATGCGTCTTCCTCAAATTTAGGAAGCTGGCCTGTGCCTGTCATTGATTTTCTGTTAACCATAAATGGAGGGAATATTTCTGTGTATCCCTGTTTGTCTACATGAAGGTCAAGCATAAAGTTAATAATAGCTCTTTCAAGTCTTGCTCCGGCACCTTTATAAACTGTAAATCTTGAGCCTGTTATTTTACCTGCTGTAGCCGGGTCAAGTATGCCTAAATCCTCGCCTAAATCCCAATGAGGTTTAAAGTCAAAGTCAAACTTTCTTGGCTCGCCCCATTTTCTTAATTCTTCGTTTTCTGTATCATCTTTTCCGTTAGGAACGAGTTTATAAGGTGTATTAGGTATTGTAAGAAGGAATTTATTAAGCTTTTCATCTACTTCTGAAATCTGAGCGTCAAGCTCTTTAATTTTGTCTGAAAGCTCTTTCATATCAGCCATAAGAGCTGATGTATCTTTTCCTTCTTTTTTAAGCTTAGGAATTTCTTTGGAGTCAGCATTTTGTCTCTGTTTAAGCTCCTCTGTTTTGCCTATAAGCTCACGTCTTACCTTATCCATCTCTGTAAATTCTTCAAGGTGATAATCTTTGTTTCTTTTGGCAAGAGCGGCTTTAATGCTTTCCATATCTGACCTTAATAATTTTACGTCTAACATTTTTAAATCCTCCAATTTTATTTATACAAATTTTTAATTTTTTGAATATAAACCGATAAACCGGCCATAATACTTCTATACATTTCAGTTTTGAAAATTAAGTTTTTCAGGGTTGAAATGTTTTTAGTCCGGAAATCATTCCCCCCGATTTCCGGCTTTTTTACTGTGCTGATACTTTAGAGCTTTTTTTGCCGAATATTCCCGACTTTTTTTTGCTTCTTTTAGGAAGTATCTCGCTTTCATATCTTTCTTCTATTTTTTTAACTATTTCTTTTCTGTCATCACAAACATAAGAACCATCAAGAGCCATATTCAAAGCTTGCATTTCTTCTTGGGAGAGAACATATTCGCTTACTCCCATTTCAACAGGCTTAGCATATGTATAACATCCTGAACGGCTGTGTATTCCGTTTAAAATAACGCCGTTATTTTCGCTGTCTAAAAGCGCTATGGCAAAGCATAAATTTCCGCCTGCTTCATCAAAAGGATTATATCTAATTATACCCACCTTTTGAATACATTTATCCATATTTTTACTTAAATCCATAACAGCTTCTGATATTTTATCGTATTTTTCTTTAATTTCTGATGAAGTTTCGTAAAATTCTTTAAATTTTTCCTCAAGGCTTTGTGTGTCATTACACTCACCCAAAACTTTATTATAACTCTTTTTAAGTTTTATAATTTCAGCAAGGGCAATTACAGCAACTATTAAAACAACACACACAAGAGCCATAAGGACAATTACTATTGTAAGCAGGTTTTGGTTTATAAGCGTGCTTAAACCTTCCATTATTTAAAATCACGTCCTTATATCATTATTTTATTCATAAGAGCCATAATTCTGTCTAAATCTTCATCCGAATAGTATTCTATTTCAATAGCTCCCTTGTTTTTGCCGCTTTTAAGTTTAACTTTAGTACCTAAAATATCTCTTAAACTTTCTTCTATTTTATTATATCCGTCAGTATTGAATTTTGACTTTTTTTCAGGAACATCCGCCTTTTTCTCAGAAAGACGTTTAACTAAGTTCTCTGTTTCTCTAACACTTAATTCCTCGTCAATTATTCTTTCGGCCAGCTCAAACTGTTCGTCACTGTTTTCAATAGGAAGTATACTTCTGGCATGACCCGGTGAAAGCTTGCCGTTTTTAACAAGCTCCTGAACACGGCTGTCAAGGTTTAAAAGCCTCATAGCATTTGCCACAGCAGAACGGCTTTTGCCCACTCTTTTAGCTATTTCGTCCTGACTTAAATTAAAATCAGTGCTTAGTTTACTGTAGCCTGAAGCTTCCTCCATAGGGTTTAAGTCTTCCCTTTGAAGGTTTTCGGCAAGAGCAATTTCAAAAAGCTTTTCATCCTCGTACTTTTTAATAATTGCCGGTATTTCTTTAAGGCCTGCAATTTTAGATGCCCGCCATCTTCTTTCACCTGCTATAAGCTCATAGTAATCATCATTTTGCTTAACTACTATAGGCTGTATAACGCCGTAATTTTTAATTGACTCAGCCAATTCCTCAAGGGATTCTTCCTGAAACTGTTTTCTTGGCTGATTTCTGTTAGGCTCTATTTTATTTATGTCTAAAAGCACAACTGTGCCGTCTGAATTTTCAGTATTCTTTTTAACTGCTTCTTTTTTGCTGGATTCAAACAAAGCCTCAAGGCCTTTTCCCTTTGGCCCAAGGCCGCTTTTTTTAACAGCCAAATCAATTCCACTCCTTCTCAATAACTTCTTCCGCTAAAAGGCGGTAGCTTTCAGCACCCTTTGAGCGGCTGTCATACAAAATAATAGGCAGTCCGTGGCTTGGCGCCTCTCCCAGCCTTACATTTCGTGGAATTATTGTTTTGTATATGTTTTCGCCCAAATCTTTTTTTACTTCTTCTACAACTTCCATTGAAAGGTTTGTTCTTGCATCATACATTGTAAAAACAACGCCTTCCATTTCAAGTGAAGGATTAAGCCTTTCTTTAACAAGGCCTATTGTATGCAGAAGCTGTTCAAGACCCTCAAGAGCGAAATATTCGCACTGTATAGGCACAAGAACCGTATCAGCAGATGTAAGGGCATTAATTGTTATTAAATTAAGTGAAGGAGGACAGTCTATAATTATAAAATCATAATTATTTTTTATTGTGTCTACAGCATTTGAAAGTATATATTCCCTTTTATCCCTGCCTATAAGCTCTATTTCGGCTCCGGAAAGATTTATATTAGAAGGGAGTATTTGAAGATTTTCAACACAAGTATTTAAAACAGCGTCTTGAATTTTAATTTCATCAAGAAGTATTTCATATATAGTGTTTTCAATTTCATTTTTTTCAAAACCAAGACCGCTGGTGGAATTTCCCTGAGGGTCGGCATCTATAATAAGTACTCTTTTGCCTGCTTCCGCCAAACACGCTGAAAGATTTATAGCGGTTGTTGTTTTTCCAACTCCGCCTTTTTGATTAGCTACCGCTATAATTCTAACTTTGCTCATAAAAATTACATCTTCCTTACCATAACATATACTAAGTTTTTAATTATTCTATCACAGTTTAATTGAAAAATAAACTAAAAATACTAATATTTATTAAAATGTTTCACGTGAAACATTTTAAGTGAAAAATCAAAAAATGAATCCGGTTTATTACTAAACCGGATTATAATTTGTGTTTCACGTGAAACATTTATTACATTTGTTCTGGTGCTGATATTCCCAAAAGTGCCAAACCGTTTACAAGTACGCTGTTTACTGCTTTTACAAGTGTTAATCTTGCGGCCTTTACCCCTTCATCTTCTACAATTATAGGGTTGTCATGGTAGAACTTGTTAAACGCCTGTGAAAGGTCTACAAGGTATCTTGAAATTACTGAAGGTTCATATTTATCAGCCGCATCCTGTATTTTAGCTGGATAGTTGTTTAAAAGCTTGCATACTTCAAATGAAGCTTCATCGCTTAAAGCTGAATAATCAGCCTTAGTTAAATCAACATCTCCGGCTTTTTTAATAACACTGCATGCTCTGGCATTAGTATACTGAACATAAGGGCCTGTTTCTCCATCAAAGTTTAACATTCTGCTCCAAGAAAAAACAACATCTTTAATTCTGCCGTTGTAAAGGTCATTAAATATAACGGCACCTATGCCAACCTGTTTTGCAACATTTTCTTTATCCGGCAAATCTGGATTTTTTTCTTCAATAATTTTTCTTGTTTCGTCAATGGAGCCTTTAAGAAGGTCTTCCATAAGTACAACGTTACCGTGACGAGTTGAAAGTTTTCCGCTTTCAAGACTTACAAGGCCAAAAGGCACATGAACAAGGTCTTTTGCCCAGTCATAGCCCATTTTTTCAATTACTTTAAACCACTGAGCAAAATGAAGGTTCTGGTCTATGGCTGTTACATATATACATTTATCAAAGTCATAAGTTTTCTTTCTATATAAAGCCGCTGTAATATCTCTTGTGGCATAAAGTGTGCCGCCGTCGCTTCTTATAATAAGACATGGAGGCATTGAGCAGTCCTCAAGGTCTACTATCTGTGCGCCGTTGCTCTCTGTAAGAAGTTTTTTGTCTTTAAGCTCCTGAACTACAGCGTCCATTTTATCGTTATAAAAACTTTCGCCTGTATAGGCGTCAAACTTAACACCTAAAATATCATAAACTCTTTCAAATTCCTTAATTGAAAGGTCATAGAACCATTTCCAAAGAGTAATGGCTTCGTCGTCGCCGTCCTGCATTTTAACAAACCACATACGGGCTTCATCGTTAAGTGAAGGTTCTTTTTCAGCTTCATCATGGAATTTAACATAAATTCTCATAAGCTCAGAAATACCGTCTTTTTCAACAGCTTCTTTTGAGCCCCATCTTTTGTAAGCTGAAATAAGCTTTCCGAACTGAGTTCCCCAGTCACCTAAATGATTAACACCAACACATTTATAACCTAAAGCACTGTATATTTTATAAAGGGCGTTGCCTATAACAGTTGAACGCAGGTGGCCAACATGGAAAGGCTTAGCAATATTAGGTGAAGAATAGTCTATAACTATTGTTTTACCCTCTCCTTTTGTGCTTTTGCCGTAATTTTCATTTCCGGCTTTTTCAAGAACTTCTTTAACAAAGTAGCTCTTTTCAGCAAAAAAGTTAAGGTATGCCCCTTTTACCTCTATTGTACTTACAAAATCAGGTTTTTGTATTTTTTCAAGTATTTCCTGAGCAATAAGTGGCGGAGCTTTTCTTAAAACTTTAGCAAGCTTAAAGCAAGGAAAAGCGTAGTCACCCATTTTTTTATCAGGCGGAATTTCTATAGAGTTATAAACCTCATTTATATCAAGCTCAAAGCATTGGGCAATGGCTTTGGCTATTTCATATTTAAAATCCATTAAAATCGTCCCTTCAGATTTACTACTTTACACCAAAAACAGTGTAAATCGAGTTTATCATAATACAATTTAAAATTCAACTTATTTTACATATATTAATGTAAGAATTATGCTCAAAAGCAATTTAATACATACAACAATTTATTTGCTGTCATTTAAAAATTTATCTTTTCATTTCGGCAGTTTTGTATCATAATATTAAGTATAAGCCATAAATAAATAAAGGTGGTGTCTTTATGAATAAAAAACTTAAATCCGTTTTAAAATCAGCCGGAATAGCTGCGGCTTCTTTAGGCGCGGTTAAAATTTTTAACCAATTATCATACATGGCTGCCGGAAAAAACAGCGATATTGACGGCGAGTATTACGACTGGTCTTACGGCAGAATATATTATAAAGTAAAAGGCCACGGTAAGCCGCTTTTGCTTATACACAGCCTTTATACATCTTGCTGCATGGCCGAATGGGATAAAACAGTGGACGAGCTTTCTACTAAATACAAAATCTATACCATAGATATGCTTGGCTACGGCATGAGCAGTAAACCAAAAATGACATATACGGCTTTTATTTACGCTTCTTTAATTAAGGATTTTATAGAAAACGTTATTCAGGAGCCATGCTTTGTAATTGCGGCCAATAATTCAGGCGCCGCAGCTGTTACATGCGCAAAAATATATCAAAACTATATTACTAAACTTATGCTTGTTTCTCCAAACGGCATTAACGACCCTATGGCAGTAAACGCAAGCAAGTTTAAAAGAATTTTAATGGAAATACCTCTTTTAGGTACAGCTTATTACAATATTAAAACATCCAAACCGGCAGTAAAAGCATTTATTAATAATTACGGCTTTTTTGCCAAAGAAAACAGCTATGCTGAAATTATAAACCAATTTTACAAAAGCGCTCATTCCGAAAAAGGCAATGCACGCTATGCTTTTGCGTCCCTTATAACAAACTTTATGAATATGGACATTAAGCAGTATATAGCCGATATTAAAACACCTATATGCGTTGCTTGGGGTGAGGAAAACTTACTTAACCCTATAGACAATATGGAAAAAATGCGTGAAATAATGCCACACTGCAGGTATTATATATTCGAGAAAACACGCCTTTTCCCTCATATTGAAAACAGTGTTGAATTTGCCAATTCAGCCGAAGACTTTTTTAGATAAAACATAACAGGAGATTTAAATTTAATGGAAGACAAACAATTATTAATGGAAAACAAAATAAAAGAGATATTAAACCTTTTAGCCGGAGAAGACCGCAGAAATGATGTTGAAAAAATGATGAACCCATATTTTGTAAGGTGTAATTATGAAGAAAAATCACTTACAATAGGCTATGACGTAGCAGAATGGGAACTTAATCCACAAGGTGTAATGCATGGCGGAATGATAACAACTGCTTTTGACAACGCTTTTGGAATACTGACACATTTTTTCGCACAGGAAAGCTTTATAACAACAGTTGAGCTTGGAGTGCATTTTCATAAGCCGGTATATTTAGGTGATAAAATAGAAATAACAGTAAAGGCCAATCACTTAGGCCGCACACTTGCCGGCTATACAGGAGAACTGCGTGCCGTAAACCGTGATATGATTTTAGCTGCTTCAGCTACAACTACATTTATAATACTTAATGGAAAAACATCAGAAATATTTGATAACAAAAAATAAAAAATAGATAAATAACTATATTACAGACAGCCTGTTTTTTACTTAAACTAGCTGTCTGTATTTTATAATTAAAAATAAACAAAGGAAAAATTTAAAAATGAGAAATCAAGTTAAGAAAAAAGCTGTTAAAGGTAACTTTATGCTTCTTATGGCGGCTTTTATTTGGGGCACAGCCTTTGTAGCTCAAAGCAAGGGAATGGACTTTATAGGCCCCTTTACATTTAATGCCATAAGAAATTATGTAGCATTTATAGTACTAATTCCACTTATATTTATAATACGTAAATTTTCAAGTGGTCAAAACACCACTTACATAAAAGACTCATCAAAAAAAGACGTAATAAAAGCCGGTATATGCTGCGGCTGTATGCTTTTTCTGGCAAGTTCTTTTCAACAGATAGGTATAAAATACACATCTGTAGGCAAAGCCGGTTTTATAACAACTTTTTATGTAATAATAATTCCCGTGCTTGGGCTTTTTATAGGAAAACGTATTGGATTAAAAATTATAATAAGCTTAATAGCCGCCGTTTTAGGCCTGTATCTTTTATGTATGTCAGACGGATTGGAAAGCATATCAAAAGGCGATTTTTATATACTCCTTTGTGCTTTCTGCAACGCATTTCATATACTTACGGTAGACCACTTCTCGCCTAGTGTTGACGGTGTTGTTTTAAGCTGTATACAGTTTTTAGTTTGTGCATTAATATCTACCATTCCTATGGTTTATATTGAAATGCCGGCTATAGCAGATATACTAAAGAGTATGGGCCCTATTTTATACGCCGCCGTTCTTTCCAGCGGTGTTGCCTATACCCTTCAAATATTCGGTCAGCGTTATACAGAACCTGTTATAGCATCCCTTATAATGAGCCTTGAATCGGTATTTTCAGTACTTGCCGGCTGGGTTGTGCTTCATCAGCTTCTTACATTTAAAGAAACTATGGGCTGCATAATAGTATTTGCAGCAGTTACACTGGCCCAAATACCGGATAAAAAAATAAAATTTCTAAACAAAAACAAAATTAAAGACGCATCTATATGAAATAAAATCCTTGTATTAAATAAATAATTTTAGTGCAAGGATTTTATTATTATGAAAATTTATATATTATTTTGTCGAAATATTTCATTTATAAAACGAAATATATTATTTTCAATTCAGAACATCAAATATATTATGTAAACTTAGTTAGGTATTGAAATTATTATCTTTGTTCCGCCTTCACCGTTTTCTACTTCATATCCAGCGCCTATTCCCGAGCGGTTCATTAACTCCACGGAACGTTTTACTGTATTAGTTAAAAGCCGCATATCCGAAAAGTTTCTTTTCTCTCTCTGCTCAGAAAATATAATATCATCAGCCTTAAGCTTTTCAATTTCGCTTTCTACTATCTCTGCCGTTTTTTGGATTGAAAGACCCATATCGCTTATTTTTCGCAATATAGATTTTCTTATAACATCATCCGGTATTTTTAATACTAAAGCAGCATGGTTAGAGCTTATGCCGCCTTCAGCTATAATTCTTCTGCATTCAGGAGTAAATGTCATAAAACGTAACTTTTTGTTTACATCACTAAGCCTTAAACCAAATGAAGCTGCTATTTCATCTTCTGTGAAACCATAGTCCTCTTTTAGGCTGTAAAACCCTTCTGCTTCTTCTATAAAGCTTAAATTTTGGCGCTGTGTATTTTCAAGCAGTGATATAATGGCACTTCTGTTATCGCTTACAGTTAAAATTATAGCCGGAATTTTTTCAAGACCAGCACATTTTGCCGCCATAAGCCGCCTTTCACCTGAAATAAGCTCATAAAATTTATTATTTATGTTCCTTACAAGTATGGGCTGGCACACACCAAATTTTTTTACAGAACATATAAGCTCGTCTATAGACTCTCTTTTAAAAAATTTTCTGAGCTGGTTAGGGTTTGGCTTTATCTCATTTACCGGTATTTGGCAAACCATACTTTCTTTTTCAGTTTCACTTACGCATTTTACGTTTTTCTTTCCGCATAGGTCAGAAAATTTTATTAAATTCAGCATATAAAAGCACCTCCGCTAATTTTTCACCCTTAAAAATATTATATATTGCGTTAATTACCCTTTAAAGATACTTTCATATACAATATTAAATTATAAAACGACATTTATTAAAAAAAATAAACTGATTTATGTCGAATTTAACAATAAATAATTATGCATAATTTATTTATCTGCAATTAAATTTAATTCATAGATAATGAAATATTAATTTTTATTTGTAGTTTTATGTAGAAAAAAACAACGGCTATTTACGCTATTTGTGTTGAATTTTATAAAATTAGTTGATATAATACAAATATAACACAAATTATGAATTTATAATTACAAAATTATGATATTTTTGTAGGTGATTTAATATGGAATTCCGCGAAAGACTTAAATTTTTAAGAGAAAACTATTATGTAAATGGTAAAAAACTTACTCAAACACAATTAGCTAATATACTTGGTTATGGTTACACTGCTATATCAAACTATGAATCAGGAAGGAACGAACCATCTATAAGTGATTTAAAAAAAATAGCTGATTTTTTTAACGTAAGCCTTGATTACTTGCTTTGCACAACAAATGACCCTACTAAAGTAGGTGAAAAAAATGAGCTTTACGAAAGACTGTGCTGCTATACCAAGACACAGCAAGAGTACCTTTTAAAAATAATTGACGACATAGAAAAGTACAAAAAATCAATATAAAAAAAGCGCTTAATAAGCGCTTTTTTTTACTGAATAAATTTAAACTTCACGATTTATAACACCATTTTTAACATTAAACACTGCTGCGCCTCCGGCATATGACTTAACTGAATCCTCAATACCAGTACATGTAATTATTGTCTGCACATTATTAATGCAGTCCATAAGCATATGCTGGCGTGTTTTATCAAGCTCAGACAAAACATCATCCAAAAGCAAAACCGGATTAACACCGGAGCTTTCCTTTATAATATCTATCTCAGCCAGTTTGGCACATACAGCAGCCGTTCTTTGCTGGCCTTGGGACCCATAAATTTTAACATCATTACCATTTACATAAAAACTTATATCATCCCTATGCGGACCTATTGACGTACTGCCGGATAAAACATCCCTGCCTAAGTATGAAAATAGCTTTTCATCAAAACTATCCTCGTCTACACTTGGGTTATATAAAACCGAAAGTTCTTCTTTACTGGATGTAATCTGCCTATGCCTTAAAGAAGCTTTATAACTAAGCTCATCAACAAATTTTTTTCTGTTTTTAATTATATTTCGCCCATATTGGGCAAGCTGACTATCCCAAACAAAAAGAGTTTCTTTTAAAGAAGCATCTTTTTGAATTTCTTTTAAAAGATTATTCCTTTGTTTAAGTACTTTCATATACTGTTGTAAATTATAACAGTATACTTTGCTTAACTGACAAAGCTCAATATCAATAAACCTTCTTCTTTGAGAAGGCGAATCTTTAATAAGCTGAAGGTCTTCCGGTGAAAAAATAACTGTATACAGTGTACCAAAAAGCTCACTGCTTTTTTTAAGTGGTATTCCGTTTACTGCAATACCTTTTTTATCATTCCGCCGTATGTGTGCATCTATACGTTGCGTGATATTTTCACTTTGTATAAATACCCTTATATGAGCTTCATCAGAGTTAAAACTTATAAGCTCTTTGTCATTTTTCGTTCTGTGACTTCTGCCTGTAGAGCACAAATAAATTGATTCCAAAAAATTTGTTTTTCCGTTGGCATTTGCTCCATAAAAAATATTAATGCCGTTTTTAAGCTCAACATCGGCTCTTTGTATATTTCTAAAGTCGGACAGGGAAATATTTTTAATATACATTTTATTAAATATTTTCCTCCACTTTAACTTCGCCTATGCCCTGAACATTAACTATATCTCCGGGATGTATTTTTTTTCTAAGCTCTGTAACCACATGGCCGTTAAGTGTTATAAGACCGTCATCAACAAGAAGCTTTACATCAGAACCACGTCCTACAAAGCCGCATAATTTCATTAACTGATTTAATTTTATATACTCGTCTTTAATATGCACTGTTTCCATAAAAACACCTTCTTAAATTCTTAAAGGAAGAATTAAATATTTATACAAATCTCCGTCTTGAGGCTTAATAATGCAAGGACCTAAAGGAGAATTAAACTGAATTGTGACTCTTTCATCTTCAATAGCTTTTAAAGCATCTATTAAATATCTTGGGTTAAAAGCAATTTTAAGTTCTTCGCCTTCAGTTACAGAGTCTATTTCTTCATAAGCCTTACCTATTTCGGTTTGTGAAGTTATAATAACTTTTCCGCCGCCTATTTCCAGCTTAACAGGCATTTTTCTTGCATCACGAGATATGAGAGATGCTCTTTCAAGAGATGAAATAATCTCCGCACGGTCTAAAACAATTTTTGTTTTATACTCATCGGTAAATGTCTGCTCATATTTTATGTAATCTCCTTCAATAGTTCTTGTAACTACTGTGTTTCCATTTATACTGAAAAGAACATGTTTTTCTGTAACAAAAATTTCAGTCTCATCTTCTTCATTGCCTGAAAGAATTCTGCTTATTTCTCTCATTGTTTTAGCCGGTATAATAACTTTTGTTTCTTTTTCGTTATCAGTACATTGCGACCTGTATGAAATTCTAAATCCGTCTACAGAAACAACATTTGTTCTGTCTTTTTTAAATTCCATAAGTTCTCCGGTAAGAAAAGGCTTAGACTCATCCATTGCTACAGAAAAAATAGTAGCATTAATCATATCTCTTAAATCAGTCTGTTTTAATTTATAAGAATATTCTTTTTCAACTTCCGGAATATCAGGAAAATCTTCAGATGGTTGAACCATAACAGTAAATTCAGAAAAACCGCACTTTATAACTGCTTCTTTATCATTTACAGAAATTGTAACTTTATCGCCATTTAAGCGTCTTATAATTTCTGAAAAAAGTTTTGCTTCTATAGCAGTTGAACCATTTTCTGCAACATCGGCAGATATAGGTGCAGATTTTATACTTATTTCAAGGTCACTGGCAGTAAGAGTAAGAGTATCATTTTGAGCAGTAAGAAGTATACATTCCAGTACCGGGAGGGTTGTTCGGGTGCTTACTGCCTTTGAAACAGTGTTTATTCCTTCTATAAGCAAATCCTTATCTAATGTTAATTTCATGTTTGTTGACAACTCCCTTCTGTGCGCAATACATATATAAATAAGTTCTTTTTAGTAATCATAGTAGTAGTGGCTGTTAATTTGTTGATAAGTACAAAAAGGCCATAAAAAAGCGTAAAATTATTTCTGGATAATGATGTATATAAGTTTTATATAAATTTACCGGTTGTCCACAATTTTAACAGAGCTTAAAAATGCCGCCTGTTATAAACAATTAATCAACATCAAATCCACATAGCTGTGTTAATAGTTTTCTAACATCAAAAACAGTATGAAATGTTAGAAAAAATACGAATAAATAACGATTATAACACTGCTAAATTATACGTTAAAATAATAACAAATGTTAAAGCCCTTTTATACGCTTTTCCAGCTCCAGAAGTGTTTCTGAAAGCTTTGAGTCGTTTTCCAAATCTTTTTCTATTTTATTGCATGCATGAAGCACTGTTGTGTGATCCCTTCCGCCGTAGTCTTCGCCTATGGCTGAAAGTGATATGTCCAAAAGCTTTCTTGAAAGATACATTCCTATTTGTCTTGGATATGCTATATTTTTAGGCTTTTTGGTTCCTTTAAGGTCTGCAACAGTTATTTTGTAGTAGTTGGCTACTATCTCCTGAATAAATTCAGTTGTCATTTTGTTTTCGGAAGCTCTTTCGAATATGTCTTTCATTGCTTCTTCTGCCAGCTCAACAGTAACCTCTCTGTTTGTAAGTTTTGCAAAAGCCACTATTCTTGTTAAAGCGCCTTCTAATTCACGGATGTTGGTGTCTATGTATTTTGCTATATAGTTCATAACACTGTCCGGAACTACTATAGAGTCAAGCTTTGCTTTTTTTCTTAAAATTGCAATTCTTGTTTCATAGTCAGGCGGCTGAATATCAGCTATAAGTCCCCATTCAAAACGTGTTTTAAGTCTTTCTTCAAGTGTTTTGATTTCTTTAGGCGGACGGTCTGATGAAATTATAATTTGTTTGTTGCTGCTGTGAAGAGCGTTAAATGTATGGAAAAATTCTTCCTGTGTACGTTCTTTTTGAGCTATAAACTGAATATCATCTATAAGAAGCACGTCTATATTGCGGTATTTGTTTCTGAACTCCTCATTTTTATTTGTACTAATGGAATTAATAAGCTCATTTGTGAAAGTTTCACTTGTAACATATAAAACTTTTGTGTCCGGCTTTTTCTGTAAAATATAATGAGCTATTGAATGCATAAGGTGTGTTTTGCCAAGACCTACATTTCCGTAAAGGAAAAGCGGATTATATGCACTGGCCGGAGCTTCGGCTACAGCTAAAGACGCTGCATGAGCCATTCTGTTGCTGTTTCCAACAACAAAAGATTCAAAAACATATTTAGGATTAAGGTTTGCCGCTGCTATAGGGTCATTTGTTTTTGACTGCTGGTTGTTTAAAGATGATATGTTGGATGAGCCTATAAGCATAATGTTGTATTCAATATGCGTAACTTCTATAAGCGCATTTTTAATAAGTGAAAGATACTTGTTTTCTACTTGAGTTTTGCTGAAGTCATTTTCAGCCTTTAAAACAAGGTCTCTGCCGTCGCAGACATGTATTTTAAGAGGCTTTATCCATGTATTGAAGCTTATAGGGTCCTCAAGATTTTTTTCTATAAGTGACAGAGCCTTCTGCCAGCTTAAATATAAATCGTCCATTTTTTCCTCCTTTGTTTTTATATGTAAAAAAGTAATTTTAAAGCCGCATAAAAATTTAAAAATTCAGAATAGTTAAAAAAGTGAAAATATATATTACATATTACAATAATAAATGTGTAAATAATAATTTTAAAACTATACAAATCACATTTTTATGAGTTATCAACAATGTTGTGCACAAGCTGTTGATAACTTTTTGGAAAAATATCGGTTTTGTAGTGGTAAAATCATTAAATAATCAATATATAGGCTAAAAAATAAGACAAATATATATGTTATACACTTTTCAACAAAAATCAACATAAAATATCCACATATTTAATTTTTAATATTGTCGTTTAACATGGAATTTGATTCAAAATAATACATGGAATATGAAATTCTGTATTTTTATATTATTTACGTGGCTTTTATAAACCGCAATCCTGAGTTATCCACTATAATATAACAAAATATTTATTTCTTATCAACACATTGAAGGCTTTAAATGTGGAGAGATTTTATGGCAGAATTATTAACAATTCAATATAATGTGTATAATTTGAATTTAAGCACTATATATACAAAAATATAAAATTTGTAATTTTTTGTATAATAAAAATGCTTAATTTATACTATTTATTGGTATATTTCAATTTAATTTTCTTGACGCAAGAGGTTTTATTTATTATAATGGTAGCAGTGCTTTTGTGCAGGACAGGCGCAAAAAAGTAGTTTAAGGAGGTGCGTAAGACATGAAGATGACATTCCAGCCAAAGAAAAGACAGAGAAGCAAAGTACACGGCTTCAGAAAAAGAATGGCTACTGCCAACGGCAGAAAAGTTCTCTCTGCAAGAAGAAGAAAAGGAAGAAAAGTATTATCTGCATAATTAAATCAAATACTTTGTATTTACAGGCCGCGGATAGTGGCCTTTTAATTTTTAAAGCGTTAAGGTTGTGATAAATTGAAATTTACACAGTCCATTAAAAAGAATTTTCAGTTCAGGTTTGTATACAATAAGGGTAAGTCTTTGGCAAACCGCTATTTGGTTATGTATGTAATTAAAAATAAGAAATATCCGGATTCAAATCGTCTTGGCATATCTGTAAGCAAAAAAGTCGGCAAAAGCGTAGTAAGAAGCCGAGTTACAAGACTTATTAAAGAAAGTTACAGGCTTACGGAAGAAGATATTCAGCGCGGATACGATATAGTAGTTATTGCCCGCTCCTCAGCTGCCGAGTGCGACTATAGCCAAATAAATAAAGCTCTTTTAAGTTTATTGAAAAAACACGACCTGCTGACAAAAAAATCCTGACAAAGGCATGCTTTTTATAATCGTCCGTAACAGAAGTTTGTATTGGTATTGAAAGAAGTATGATTGATATGATTAAAAAAATTCTTCTTTTATTAATCAGGTTTTATCAGCTTTGTATATCGCCGCATTTCGGCCCATGCTGTAGGTTTACTCCAACTTGTTCTCAGTATATGTATGAGGCTGTTACAAAATATGGCGTTTTTAAAGGCGGGTATCTCGGTGTTCGCCGGCTTCTTAAATGCCATCCGTTCCATAAGGGAGGATATGACCCTGTGCCATGAAAGACAACAATAAATCGAGGGGGATTTGGTTTTGAGTACAACTTTTGCATTACTCGCCGCTAGAACGCCTGGTATAATAATTGGGCCTATAGCAAGCTTATTAGGAATAGTTTACAACGCGCTTTTTAATTTTATATACTCCATAAGTCCGGTAAACGCGTTGGGTATGGCCATTATTTTATTTACTATTATAGTTAAGCTTATATTTACTCCGCTGCTTATTAAACAGCAGAAGTCAACAATGGCTATGCAGAAAATTCAGCCGGAGTTAATGAAAATAAGAAAGAAATATGAAGGCAAAAAAGATATGGAAAGCCAGCAGAGAATGTCTCTTGAAATGCAGAAACTGCAGAAGGACAATAATGTAAGTATGCTTGGCGGATGTCTTCCTCTGCTTATACAGCTTCCTATTCTTTATGCTTTATTCTATATTTTTCAACAGGCATACGTATATGTTGACGTTGTAGGCCAGAACTATGATGCCATAACAAACGTAATTATGAGTATACCTGTTGATACAAGACTTGCGGCTCTTTCTGATATTATAATGCAGCACAAGCTTACAGTTGACGTAGCTCAGGCAGCAGATATTAAAAACCTTATAAGCCAGCTTACGCTTAACGATTGGAATACTGTTTTAAATTCAATAGGCAGTTTTGCCGAACAGCTTTCACCATTGCTTGATGTAAAAACGGAAATGGAATATTTCCTTGGCATAAGCATGGTTACAAACCCTGGCCTTAGTTTTCCGGGTATACTTGTACCTATAGCGGCCGGTGCTACTACATTCTTCCAAACCTATGCCCTTACAAGAAATTCATCGGCACAGGCAGGCGCTTCACCGCAGGACCCTACTATGCAGTCAATGAAGATTATGAACTATATGATGCCTATTATGATGGGTGTTATGACTATAAACCTTCCGGCAGGTCTTGGTGTTTATTGGACAGTAAGCAACCTTATTCAGGCTGGTCAAACACTGCTTGTAGTTAAATTCCTTAAAAAGAGAGAAGCTAAGCTTGAGGAGGAGAATAAATAATGCAAGAAATACAAGTTTCAGCTAAAACAGAGGAAAAGGCTATTGAAGAGGCCGTTCGCAGACTTAATGTTTCTTCCGCCGATGAGCTTAATATAGAGGTTATAGAAAAAGCGGCAAAAGGCTTTTTGGGCTTTGGCTCAAAAGACGCCGTTATAAAGGCTTCCGTTAAGTTTAATCCGGAAAAAGTAGCTAAGGAATTTCTTAGGGAAATGTTTGTAGCTATGGGTATAATAGTTAATATAGAAACTGAGCTTAAAGAAAAACAGCTTTTAATAAACCTTTCCGGCAGTGATATGGGAATACTTATAGGTAAAAGAGGTCAGACTCTTGACTCAATACAGTATCTTGTAAACCTTGTTGTAAATAAAGGCGACGCACCATACCTTTCAATTACAATAGATACTGAAAACTACCGCCAGAGAAGAAAAGAAACTCTTGAGTCTTTAGCTTATAACCTTGCTAAAAAAGTTAAACAGACAGGCAAAAAAGTTGTGCTTGAGCCTATGAATCCTTATGAAAGAAGGATAATTCACTCAAGCCTTCAGAACAATAAATACGTAACTACATATTCCGAGGGTGAAGAACCATACAGAAATGTAGTAATTGCCCTTAAATAATAATATTCGGCTCTTTAAGCCTGATTTTCAGATATTATAACTTGAAAATCGGGCTTTTTTTGTGTATTGTAGTATAGATACGATTATTTGTGTTTTGTAAAGGAGCGTTTAATTTGAAAACAGCCTTTTTAGACGATATAATAGCCGCTGTTTCAACACCTATGGGTTCCGGCGGCATAGGTATAATACGAATAAGCGGTAAAGGCAGTATAGACCTTGCCGATAATATATTTAAAAGCGCATCAGGCGTTAAGTTAAAAGATAAGCCAACACATACCATAACTTATGGAAATATAACAGACAAAGACGGAAATATAGTTGATGAAGTGCTTGTCAGCATTATGAAAGGCCCGGCATCTTATACGAAAGAGGATGTTGTGGAAATAAACTGTCATGGTGGTACTGCGGCAGTTAAAAAAGTTATGGAAACAGTAACACTCGCAGGCGCAAGAACAGCAGAGCCTGGCGAATTTACAAAAAGAGCATTTTTAAACGGCCGAATAGACCTTTCTCAGGCCGAAGCCGTAATTGATATTATAAATTCCAAAACTGAGCTTTCTATGAAAAATGCCGTAAACCAGCTTTCCGGCGCTCTTTCAGAAAAAGTAAAAGAAATCAGAAATAATCTTGTAGATGCCGTTTCAACTATAGAGGCGGCTATTGATTACCCGGAACACGATATTGAAGAAGAAACTTATGCCTCACTTAATAAAACAATTACTAAAGCTTTAAATAGTGTTCAAAAACTTATTGATACGGCGGATATGGGCAAAATGGTCCGTGACGGTGTTAATATGGTTATACTTGGTAAGCCTAATGTAGGCAAAAGCTCACTTTTAAACTTCCTTCTTAACGAGGAAAGAGCCATTGTAACAGATGTACCGGGAACTACAAGGGATACCGTTGAGGAATATTTTAATATAGCCGGTATACCTGTTAGAATTACAGATACGGCAGGGGTTAGAGATACTGATGATGTGGTAGAAAAAATAGGCGTTGAGCGCTCTGTTCAAAGAGCAGAAAATGCCGACATTATACTGCTTATGCTGGATTTATCCCGTGCTTTAGATGATGACGATAAAAAGCTTATTGATTTTATTAAAAATAAAAAGCATATAGTGCTTCTTAATAAAACTGATTTAGACCAGAAAGCAGAAGAAAACGAAATAAATTCTCTTTTGGACAGTAAAAATATACTGCGTGTTTCGGTTAAAGAAAGAAAGGGCACAGATGAGCTTTTAAAGCTTTTGGAAGAAATACTTACAAGCGGTGCTGTTGAAGCCGGCGACGGTGTAATGGTAAGCAATGTACGCCATAAAAACTCCCTTGAAAAAGCCGCTCAAGCCCTTAAAAAAGCCCTTAATACAATAGAAATACGTATG
Source organism: Lachnospiraceae bacterium (assembly GCA_019422065.1). GTDB lineage: Bacteria > Bacillota > Clostridia > Lachnospirales > Anaerotignaceae > Neoanaerotignum_A. The sequence continues at coordinate 246,623 of JAHZEA010000001.1, forward strand.
CCGGAAGATTTTGTGTCTATGGATATTTCTCAGGCTATAGACTTTTTGGGCGAAATAACAGGCGAAAGCCTTCAGGAAGATATTATAAACAGAATATTTGAAAAATTCTGCCTTGGTAAATAACAGGAGTGAATATTAATGTGTGATATAAACGCTGAAAAAACATATATTGCCGATGAATGCGACGTAGTAGTTGTAGGCGCTGGACATGCCGGCTGTGAAGCGGCACTTGCCTCGGCAAGGCTTGGCTTTAAAACCGTTGTTTTTGCCATTAATCTGGATTCTATAGCAATGATGCCTTGTAACCCGTCTATAGGCGGCAGCTCTAAAGGCCATCTTGTGCGTGAGATAGACGCTTTAGGCGGTGAAATGGGCAAAAATATAGATAAAACATACCTTCAAATTAAAATGCTTAATACCAGCAAAGGCCCGGCTGTTTATTCATTAAGGGCACAGGCTGATAAAAACAGGTATAAAGAAGAAATGAAAAAGGTTATGGAAGAAACACCTAACCTTAAAATAAAACAGGCGGAAGTAACAAAAGTTTTAGCAGAAAACGGAGCTGTTATGGGTGTTGTAACTTCTTCCGGTGCTGTTTATAAGGCAAAAGCCGTTATACTTTCAACAGGCACATATTTAAAGGCCCGCTGTCTTTTTGGTGAAACTATAATACAGTCAGGCCCTAACGGTTTAAAGGCGGCTTCTGAATTAAGCCAAAGCCTTATGGATTTGGGTATTAAGCTTTACAGATTTAAAACAGGAACACCTGCCAGAATAGACAAAAAAACCGTTGATTTTTCTAAAATGACACCTCAGTACGGCGATGAAAAAATAGTGCCTTTTTCATTTGAGGATAAGGCAGAGGATATAGCAAGGCCGCAGGTGGAGTGTTATCTTACTTATACAAATAACCAAACCCATGAGATTATACGGAATAACCTTCACCGTTCACCGCTTTATGCCGGTGTTATAGAGGGTACAGGCCCAAGATACTGTCCTTCTATAGAAGATAAGGTTGTAAGATTTGCCGATAAAGAGCGTCATCAGATATTTATTGAGCCGGAAGGCGAGAACACAAATGAGCTTTATGTTCAGGGTATGAGCTCATCTCTGCCGGAAGAAGTGCAGATTGCTCTTTATCGTACTGTACCGGGGCTTGAAAACTGCGAGTTTATGCGTACAGCTTATGCTATTGAATATGACTGCATAGACGCCACACAGTTAAAACTTAGCCTTGAGTTTAAAAATATAAAAGGCCTTTTTGGTGCTGGTCAGTTTAACGGCACAAGCGGTTATGAAGAAGCGGCGGCACAAGGACTTATAGCCGGAATAAACGCCGCAAGAATGCTTCAGGGTAAAGAACCTGTTATACTTCACCGCTCAGACGCCTATATTGGTGTGCTTATAGATGATATAGTAACAAAAGGCAGTAAAGAGCCTTACAGAATGATGACATCAAGAGCCGAATACAGACTTCTTTTAAGGCAGGATAATGCCGATGAGCGTCTTACACCTATTGGACATGAGGTAGGCCTTATTTCCGATGAAAGATACGAAAGATTTCTTAAAAAGCAAGAGCTTATTGCGGCAGAAAAAGAGCGTATAAATTCCGTTACAATAGGCTTAAAACCTGAAATACAGGAATTTCTTGAAAGACACCACAGCACACCTTTAAAGAGCGGAGCACGTTTAAGCGAGCTTTTAAAGCGTCCTGAGCTTAATTATGATATTTTGGCCGAAATAGATACTACAAGGCCGGATATAGACAGCGAGGCGGCTCACGAGGCGGCTATACAGATAAAATACGAAGGCTATATTAAACAGCAGTATAATCAGGTTAAGGAGTTTAAAAAGCTTGAAAACAGGCTTCTGCCGGAAGATATAGACTACAACGACGTAAGAGGCTTAAGACTTGAAGCGGCTCAAAAACTTAATGACATCAGACCGCTTAATATAGGCCATGCCTTTAGAATAGCCGGTGTTTCACCGGCGGATATTTCCGTGCTTATGATATACCTTGAACAGCTTAAAAGAACCTCTAAAACAGAAGGAGAGGAATAATATGAACGGGAGCGAAATATTAAAGGACTGCGCCCAAAAAATGGGTATTGAGCTAAGCGAAAAAGCCATTAACGACTTTGAAACTTATAAAAAGCTTCTTTTAGAGTGGAACGAAAAAATGAACCTTACGGCTATAACCGATGAAGAAGGTATTGCCATAAAACACTTTGCCGACAGTATTTCCGTTTTGCCCCTTATTGAAAATAAAAATATTTCAATGATAGATGTGGGAACAGGTGCAGGTTTTCCGGGAATACCAATTAAAATAGCAAGGCAAGACATTAAAGTTACACTTCTTGACTCACTTAACAAAAGAATTAATTTTCTTGAAGAAGTTAAAAAAGAGCTTAAGCTTGAAAATATAGAATGTGTTCACTCAAGAGCTGAAGACGGGGGCAGAAACTATCTTTACAGAGAAAAGTTTGACTTGTGCGTAAGCCGTGCTGTTGCCCGTTTAAACGTGCTTTGTGAGTACTGTATGCCTTTTGTTGCTGTAGGCGGATATTTTATATCGCTTAAAGGCCCTGATGTTTCAGAGGAGCTTGCAGAGGCTCAAAAAGCCATAACAGTATTAGGCGGAAGTGTTGAAAAGGTTGTTGATATAGCTATACCAAACAGCGACATAACCCACAGTGCTGTAGTTATTAAAAAAATAAAGCCTGTACCTAAAGCTTATCCAAGAAAAGCCGGAACGGCAGGTAAAAAACCTATAATTTAATATTAAGAATAAAAAAACAGCCGGATTTTATCCGGCTGTTAATTTTTTACTGAGCTAAAGCGTTCATTTTTTCAGCTAAATCATTTAAGTTATTTGTTTCTTCGGCTAAAACACTATCCAGATATGTATACTGTCTTTCAAGTGCTTCCTGAAGTACAGAAATAGTTTCTGTATAGTCTACATTTTCTTTTCCGTAGTTTTCGCCTAAAAAGCTTATTACATCATAGAGGTTTTCAGGTGGATTTATTATAAGGCTGTTGCCCCATGTTCCAACTGAATTGTCTGTTATTCTGCTTAACTGGAAGGAATAGGCTTCTTTACTGAATTCGTAAGCGTACCAGTTGTAGTCTACATTATAGAGGTATTCGTCGTATGCCAAATCCCCGTTGCCGTCTTTTAAAGCCTCAATAGCTGCTGTAAGGGCTTCAATGTTGTTCTGGCACTGCTCTGTTGGGAATATTATTTCACTCTCCCATGTGAATGTAACAAAGTTCTGTCTTATATCGCGGAAAATCTCGGCTGTTTTCTGGTTAAATTCCTCGCTGTTTTCAATTTCTCCGTTTTTAATTTTTTCATCAAGCAACGCTGCCGCCTCTTTTGCGTTGTTAAGTGCGGCATATACGCTGTGGCTCTCGTTTGTTATGTCTTTGTTAAGGCTTTCTTCCAAAGCATTAAGCTCATCTGTAAAGTTTAAAGGACGTACTGCTGTTTCATCAAGCTCTAAAAGAATATTTGTAAATAACTCATGAACCATTTTGAATACTTCTGGGTTATAGCCATATTCTTTGCTGTCCATTGATGTATGATAAATATATTTTTCGTAATTACTTCTTTCAAAGTCTACGTCAGAAGCAACTATTGCAGGTATGCCTGACTGTGAGTAAGCAAAGTCCTCTGTACCTGTTGATGTAGGAGAAAGGACCTCTACATTGTACTGAGGGTATTTTTCCATAACTGGCTTAATTGCTTCCTGAGTAAATGAGTTAAGCTCGTATACTGTGGCAATAGCAAAATCCTTTTGACCGGATATTGGATACATTCCGTCTACATTAAGAAGTGCAAAAGCTGTATCTGCCCATTCAGGATGAATGTTTGTTATCTGCTCATAAGCGCCTTTTGCCCAGTCGTATTCGGTATTGCTCTTGCCCCATTCTTCAGCGCCATGGCATATAATTCTTATAGTCTTTTCCGGCTCGTAGCCGCTGTCTTTAATTGCCTTTGCTATGCCTAATATTGTGGCAACGCCGGAAGCGTCGTCATAAGCTGAATGGAAATATCCGTCGTAATGAGCAATAAGCATTATTGTTTCATCGCTTTTGCCCGGAATTTCTCCCCATACGTTCTGGGATGTACCGTCTTTTTCAACTACACTTTTAACATCAAGTGTAACAGTTGCTTCTCCGCCGTTTTCATCTATAAGACTCTTTAAGCGGTCAAAGCCTGCTTTGTCTATGGCAAGAGCCGGAGCATAGTCAGGTCCGCATATATCCTGTACGCCTATTGTAGTATCACTGTACTGAGCATAGCCAGCGTAATTATAAGCTATAACGGCTTTTGCTCCGTTAAGATATGCCTCGTAAGCTGGGTGGTTAATCCACCATTCGTTGTACTGGTCAATTTCTATTAATGCGATTTTTCCCTCAACGTCAACGTTTTCAAAGTCTGCTGCTGTACCTTTGCCGCAGTATACAACACTTACCGGCTCCATATCGCATATAAGGTTTGTAGCGTATCCGCCAAGAGATATATAATCGTTTTCGTCAAAATATAATCTGGCTTTTTCAAATGTCCATGTGTCACATTTGAATGTGTCTATTGTAACATTTGAAAGGCCTATTTCTTTCATTATTGAGTAAATAAAGTCTGCTGCTTCTTTTTCGGCAGGGCTTCCGGCGCTTCTGTTGCCAATATCTGGGTTATCGCCTAAAGAGGATATTTTATCCATTACCTGCTCTGAAAATTCTGTGTCTATGTAACTGAAAACATCTGTGGTTTTGTCAGTTGAAATTGCTGTTTCTTCTGACACATCAACTGTATTTTCCGTCTGTTCAGGTTTTGTTGTTTCTTCTGCTTTAACTTCTGTCTGAGCAGTGTTTTCAGGTGTTTTAACTGTTTCTACTGTTTCAGTTGTTTTAAGGACCTGTCCCGGGAATATAACATCCGGATTTTCAATTGAGTTGATTTCGGCAAGCTTCATAAAAGTTGTGTTGTAAATTTGGGCTATTCCCCAAAGTGTGTCGCCCTTTTTAACTGTGTACTCGCCCTGTGATGCTGCGGCTTGTGCTGATACCCCAAGCACTATAGATGCCGCTAAAATCATAGAAATAAACCTTTTTTTCAATTACATTCTTTGCCCCCTTTAAAATTATAAAAAATAATATTAAGTATATTTATCACACCCCATAAATGGGAAATGACCGAAAAAAGGTTAAAAAAGTTTATAAATACTAAACTTAATTATTATTTTTAATAAACTGATATATATTATACATGTAATGGAAAAAAATGCAATATAAATTTATAATTTACTCAAAAAAATACAAAAAAATCCCTTTCAGGCTTTAATATACCAAAAGGGATTTTAGATTTATAAAATAAATTGTTTAACAGGCTTAAATTTAGCAGAAATAACAAAATAAGTTTAAAATATGCCTTAAATAAAAGGTTTTTCAAAAAATTAATTTTAAATTTTTTAGCTTATTTTTGAATTTTAAACATTAATTTTGATTTTTTTAATAATTTCAATTTCTGTTTATGCCTGTAAATTATTATAAATTTGTGTTTTGAATAAACATTATTAAAAAATTATTTTTATTCAAAATACTTATTAATTACATTATAGGAATTTTGTGCTTTTTCCAAAAAATTCTCGTCTGTATTATCAGGCTTAAGGGTGAGAGTTAAGTTGTAGCCGCTTTTTTTAAGTATAGAAGAAATAAGCTTTAAATCTTCTGCATCTGTTTCATCAACAAAAGGACGGTTTCTGTCTTTGTCGCAGCCGCTAATATGCACGTCTTTACAGTAGTCAAGCAGGCCTAATGCGTTTTGATATTCTTCGCCGTTTACTTTCATATGGTAAAAATCTATAATCATTTTTACATTTGTTCTGTCTATGTCCTTCATAAGCTGGTAAGCTTCCGGTATATAGTTTACAAAATCGCAGTAATATTTTTGCAGGCCTTCTATAAGCACATTAAGGCCGTATTTCCTTGCTTCATAGGCAGTAATAGAAATAAATTTTTTGCCTTGGTTATAGGCCTTTATTTTATCGTAGCCTTTTGGAAGTCTTCTGGCTGCCGGTGCGCCTATGCCTATGTTTTTAATACCAAGAGCATGGGCTCTTTTGCTTAAAAGAGCGGCATAAGAAGCTGTTTTTTCTTCATTAAAGCCGTCGCCTACTATAGGAAGGTTATCTTTGCAGTAGGAGTTATAGCCTAAAACAGGTATGTCTATTTCCTTAACTTCTTTAACAAGCTTTTCAAAGCTATCATCGCTCATGTCTGCTACTTCAAAGCCGGGAAGTACAACGTAATCAAAACCGGCTTTTTTGGCGTTTTCGATATTTTTTGAAAAAACACATAATCCTTTAAGCATTTAATTTCTCCTACCTTTCATAAAATGTATATTCTTCCTGTATTTCCTCTATAGGTACATCGCGGTTTAATAAAAGCGACGTTGTTTCGTAATGAATGTCGTTTACCCTTGCTAAATCCTTGGCGCGGTATTTTGACTCTTTTTCACTGTATGTTAAAACATCGTATACACTGCGCACAACAAAATCATTTACATTTGAACCGTTCCTGAACTGTGTCCAAATAGGTATAAACGAAACTTTTGTTATTTCAGCCGGGTTATCATCTACTTTTTCAACTGCAATATTAAGTATTATGCTGGCGTTTCTTGGCGGTGTTGTTTGGGAAGATATAAAGTTTCCCATTGAGTACATAACATAGCCTTTTCGTGTTGTGCCGTCAGGCTCTGTAATTTCCCTAATTTCCATAGGCTCCAAAACATGCGGGTGGCTTGCAACTATAATGTCTGCTCCGCACTGGAATAAAAAGTCTACCCATTTTTTCTGCTCATCTGTAGGCTCTGTTACGTATTCAGTGCCCATGTGTGGCATAACAACTATAAAATCAGGATTAAGGCTCTTAGCCTTTGTTATGTCGTTTTTAATTGATGTTTCGTCAAGCATATTTACGTTGTATTCGTTTTTAACGGGTATTCCGTTTGTACCGTAAGTATAGGATAAAAACACGAATTTAATGCCGTTTATTTCGGTTATTTCCACTTTATCCCTTTCTTCCTGAGAGCGGTTTGTGCCTACATGTTTTATTCCCAAAGAGTCAAGAACATCAAGTGTGCGGCATAGGGCATCAGTGCCTTGGTCCATACAGTGGTTGTTGGCCGTTGTAAAAAAGTCAAAACCTGCGTTTTTAGCGGCAACAGCAAAGCTGTCGGGAGTGTTAAAGCATGGAAAATCCTGTGCGCCTATTTCATCTCCGCCTAAAACTGTTTCAAGGTTGCCCAAAACATAATCGGCTTTATCAAAATACTTTTTAACGGCCTCAAAGTTATGGTCAAACTCATATGTGCCTGTTGCGCTGTCGTAGCTTTCTTCATACTGATAGCTGTGTACCATTAAATCGCCTGTAAAGCTTAAAAGCGCCTGCCTTACTATGGGCTCCTTAGGCTCTTCAACTGTTTCCTGCTGGTACTGGGATGAAGCATCTTCTTTTTCGTTTGAGTGTGTGCCTTCTTGGGCTGAGTTAGTACTTGATAGAGCTGAAGCGCTTTTATCATCGTTTCCACAGCCTAAAAGGCAGAATGAAAAAATAACGGTAATTAAAAGAAACAGTATTTTATAAAGTCCTGTACTTGGCTTTTTGTGTTTCATATAAGTTATTACCCTCCGTGTCAATAACAACAATAGCCGGAAAATCCTCTACATAAAGTTTACGTATTGCCTCGGCGCCTAAATCCTCGTATGCTATAATTTCGGCTGATTTTATATGACTTGATATTAAAGCGGCGGCTCCGCCGGTAGCGGCAAAGTATACGGCTTTATTTTTTTTCATTGAGTCTATTACCTGCTCATTTCTGGCGCCTTTGCCTATCATGCCTGTTTGACCGTGGTCCATTAAAAACGGTGCGTAAGAATCCATACGGTAGCTTGTTGTAGGGCCTGCCGGGCCTATAACTGAGCCTGGCTTTGCAGGGGCCGGGCCTGCGTAATAAATTACTGCATTTTCCATATCAAAAGGAAATTTGCCTGTTTTGTTGTAGTCCTCTATCATTCTTTTGTGTGCCGCGTCGCGGGCGGTATATATTGTGCCTGTTATTTTTACAATATCCCCGGCTTTAAGCTTTGAGGCGTCTTCTTTAGTTAATGGGGAAGTTACTTTTATTTCCATTTTTAATACCTCCGTTTTTAAATTTCACATACGGCATGCCTTGTTACATGACAGCTAATGTTTACAGCTATAGGCATGCAAGCTATATGTGTTGCGAAAGTTTCTATATTTACGGCAAGAGCAGTTGTTTTTCCGCCTAATCCCTGAGGGCCTATACCTGTTTTATTTATTTTTTCCAAAAGCTCAATTTCCATTTCTTTAATATGCTCCAAACTGGAATGACTGCCTACAGGGCGAAGGAGAGCTTTTTTGGCAAGGAGTGCGCTTGTTTCAAAATTACCGCCGCAGCCTACGCCAACTACCATAGGCGGGCAAGGGTTAGGGCCTGCCGCTTCAACGGCGCTTAATATGGCTTCTTTGGCGCCCTCTATGCCGTCTGCCGGTTTAAGCATGAATATTTTGCTCATGTTCTCGCTTCCGGCGCCTTTAGGAGCTATTTCTATTTTTAATTTATCGCCTTCAACTATATTGTAATGTATTATAGCCGGTGTATTGTCGTTGGTATTTACACGTATAAAAGGGTCTTTAACAACTGATTTTCTTAAATAACCCTCTGTATAGCCTTGACGAACACCTTCGTTAATGGCATCTGTTAATGAACCGCCTGTAATGTGTACTTCCTGACCTATTGTAACAAAAACAACGGCAAGGCCTGTATCCTGACAAATAGGTATCTGCTCGTTTTTGGCTATATCTGCATTTGTAATTAACTGGTTGAGCATTTCACAGCCAACAGGAGACGGCTCTGTTTCTTTAGCTTCTTTAAGTGCGTTATATATATCGTCGTTTAAGTTGCAATTAGACGATATACACATTTTTTTAACTTCTTCGGTTATTTTTTGTGTATTGATTTGGCGCATAATAGTCCTCCATGTGCATAAACTCAAAATAATATCAGGTTAATTATATCATCAGGTATATTTATTTGAAACAAAATATTGTTATTTTAAGAATTTAAAAGATTTAAAAAGTCGTATTTTGAATTTAAACTCATGTTTTAACGTAATTAAAACAATAAAAAAACAATGTTTAAGCACTGAATTTTAAGGGTTATCATTTCTTGACAAATATGTAAGTGGGATTTAAAATTGATTAACAAACGCTAATTGATTATCAATAAGTTTAATTTTTGTTTGGAGGATAATTATGACTTTAGACCAATGTCCTATAGGTGTAAATTACAGGGTAACGGCGGTAAATGGTCAGGGTGCTTTGCGCCGCAGACTTCTTGATATGGGCATTACGCCTAAAACCGTTGTTATGATTAGAAAAGTAGCGCCTATGGGCGACCCTATAGAAATTCATCTTAGAGGCTACGAGCTTACAATAAGAATTGACGACGCTAAAAAAATAGAAGTAGCCGAGGAGGAGAAGGCAAAATGATTTTTGCTCTTGGAGGAAACCAGAACTGCGGAAAAACAACGCTTTTTAACCAGCTTACAGGCTCTAATCAGCATGTAGGCAATTTTCCCGGTGTTACTGTAGACAAAAAAGAAGGCACAATAAGAGGCCACAGCGACTGTCTTGTGGTAGACCTTCCCGGAATTTATTCACTTTCGCCTTACACCAGCGAGGAGATAGTTACAAGGGATTTTCTTATTAAAGAAAGACCAGACTGTATTATAAATATACTGGATGCTACCAATATAGAGCGAAATCTCTATTTAAGTATGCAGCTTATAGAGCTTGATATACCTATGGTTATGGCTCTTAATATGATGGATGAAGTACGTGCCAACGGAAACTCAATTAAAATTAAAGAGCTTGAGGAATTTTTTGGTGTGCCTATGGTGCCTATTTCAGCATATAAAAACGAGGGTATTGACGACCTTATAGATATTGCTGTTAAGGTTGCCGAAACAAAGCAGAAGCCTAAAAGAAAGGATTTCTGCTCCGGCGCAGTACACAGAGCAATTCATGGTATAGCCCACCTTATAGAGGACCATGCCGAAAGAATAAACGTTTCTCCGCGTTTTGCCGCTATTAAGCTTATAGAAGGCGATGAGCCTATGCGGCAGATGCTGCGCCTTACTGATAATGAGATTGACATGGTGGAGCATAACGTAACCGAAATGGAAACGGAGCTGGGAACAGATAGGGAAGCTGCCCTTGCAGACATGCGCTATACATTTATAGAAAGTGCCTGCAAAGACACGGTTATTAAAAGAGGCGAAAGCAAGGCACATTTAAGAAGTGTAAAAATAGACAGCGTACTTACACATAAAATATTTGCCATACCTATATTTATAGGTATTATGCTTTTAATGTTTTACTTAACATTTGGTGTAATAGGTGCTTTATTAAGCGATATACTTACATATTTTATAGATAACATAACAACTGCCGCCGACTATGGCCTTACTGCTTACGGTATTAATCCTGTTGTGCACTCACTTATAATTGACGGTATATTTGCCGGTGTAGGAAGTGTGTTAAGCTTTCTGCCGGTTATTGTTACGCTGTTTTTCTTTTTATCAATACTGGAAGACAGCGGATACATGGCACGAATTGCATTTGTAATGGATAAGCTTTTAAGAAAAATAGGTCTTTCAGGCAGAAGCTTTGTGCCTATGCTTATTGGTTTTGGCTGCTCTGTGCCGGCTATAATGAGTGCCAGAACACTTGCCAGTGAGAGGGACAGAAAAATGACAATTCTTCTTGTGCCTTTCATGAGCTGCTCGGCTAAACTGCCTATATATGCCCTTTTTACAGAAGTTTTCTTTACAAAATACAAACCCCTTGTTATGATAGTTTTATACTTAATGGGTATATTTATAGGTGTTTTAAGCGGTTACATGTTTAACTCAACAGTATTTAAAGGTAACCCCGTGCCTTTTGTTATGGAATTGCCTAACTATCGTTTCCCAAGCTTTAAAAGCGTTGTGCTGCTTATGTGGGATAAGGCAAAAGATTTTCTTGTAAAGGCATTTACAATTATATTTGTGGCAACTATTGTTATTTGGTTCTTACAAACATTTGACACAAGATTTAATGTTGTAAGCGACAGCTCTTACAGTATGATGGCTTTAATAGGCAAGTTTATAGCACCTGTATTTGAGCCTTTGGGCTTTAACGACTGGAGAGCCTCAACAGCACTTATTACAGGCTTTAGCGCAAAAGAAGCAGTTGTAAGCACATTTGCCGTATTAACAGGCGGCGGAGCTAACCTTAATGCTGTTTTAACTCAGATGTTTACACCGCTTCAGGCATTTTCGTTTTTAACATTCTCACTTTTATACACTCCATGTGTTGCGGCTATTTCAGCTGTTAAAAGAGAAATGCACAGCGGATTTGCAGCCTTTGGTGTTGTTGTGTTCCAAATAATTACTGCGTGGATAGCGGCATTTATAGTGTATAATATAGGCGGATTTATAGTAGGTCTTTTTTAGGAGGAATTAAAATGTTTGGTCTGCAATGGTACGATATACTGCTTGTAGTAATTGTATTTCTGCTCTTTTTTACTTCTATTCGCAAAATACAGAAAAACGCCAAAAACGGCTGCTCTCACAACTGCTACGGCTGTTCGGCTAAAGACTGCCCAAGCAAAAATATTATAGAAGATAAAAAGAAATAAATATATTAAAACGGCGTACCCATGCCTTTTGGCGATGTGCGCCGTTTTTTATATTTACAAAGGGAGGTATTACATGGATATTGAGATTTGTGAAATGACAAAAGAGGACTGGCCGGAGGTTTCAGAAATTTATTCATGGTGGCTTGAAAACGGAAACATTACATTTCATAAAAAATGCCCGCCTTATGATGATTGGGATAAAGGCCATTTAAAGGACTGCCGTTTTATAGCTAAAGCAGACGGAAAAACAGCGGGATTTTGTGTTTTAAGCCCTACGTCTCAAAGAGAAGCATATAAAGGTGTTGTGGAAATAAGCATATATCTAAAAAACGGATATACAGGCCATGGCATAGGAAAAATGCTTATAGAAAAAATGATACATGAAAGTGAGAAAAAAGGTTATTGGACGCTTTACGCTTCTATATTTTCAATAAATAAGCAGTGTATTAATATGCTTGAAAAATGCGGCTTCAGATACATAGGCTACAGAGAAAAAATTTCAAAAGACAAGTTTGGAGTATGGCAGGACACAACTTATATGGAACGCAGAAGCAAAAAAATAATGTAATAATAAAAACACGCGGAATTTATTTATCCGCGTGTCTTTTATTTTATTTAACATTAGTTTTGGTATATATAGTAAAATGGTGATTTATTTTTGTTTTCAAATAATTCAACTAATTTACTGTATATTCCGTTATCTGTGCTCATTTGTGATTGTGAAAACAGATAGCCGAAAAGTGATGAGGAAGTATTTTTAGCATCTATAAATTCACAGTAAGAAAAATCATCAAGAGATTTTAATGTTTCCATAAACTGGTCGTAAGAAGCTATATTGTCTATTAATCCTGCATCTTTTGCCTGCTGGGCAGAAAATACACGGCCGTCAGCTAATGTTTTAACTGTTTCTACAGGCAGATTTCTTGACTGGGCTACAATATTAACAAATATCTCGTAGTTTTCGTCTATTATAGACTGGAGAATTTGTCTTTGCTCGTCGGTATAGCCGGAGTAGCCAAACATGTCTTTGTTTGCGCCGCTTTTTACGTTGTTTTCTTTTATTCCAAGCTTATCCATAAGGCCGCTTAAATCGTAATTCTGCATTATAACGCCTATGGAGCCTGTAAGTGTCATTCTGCCGGCATAAATTTCGTCTGCCGCCATGGCTATGTATAAAGCACCGCTTGTTGCCTGACTGCCCATATAGGCATAAACAGGGCGGCCTGTTAATTCTTTATACTTCATTATTTTCTGGTACATTTCATCGCTTTCGTATGTACCGCCGCCAGGTGAGTTAAGGTATAGTATCAAACCTTTATTATAGTCATCGTCAATAAGGCGGTCTATTTCATCAAGTGTCCACTGGTGGTTATAGCCTGTAGAATACATACCGTTATCAGCAATTGTGCCTTCAAAATACAGTGTTTCAACATAGTCTGTATCGTATGCTGCCACAGCAACTGCATCTGAAGATGTTATTGAGCTTGAAACGGAACCAACAGCATTGCCTATTGCCAATATTATGGCTATTATAGCTATTAAAATAACAATACCTATAGCTATAACTGTTCCTCCGGCGGCTGCTAATGCTATAAGACAGCCGGTTTTTGAGCTTTTATTTGTGTTTTGAGTATTCTGATAATTATATCCGTTTGGCTGACTGTTGAAGTTGCCCATATTGCTGTTCATGTTGTCCATTGGCATACCTCTCTTATTTAATTATTATTCGTATGGCTCAAAAAATCTTCTTTCGTACTCCTCACGAAGTTCGTCGCGGAAGTTAGGGTGCGCAATTTTAATAAGTGCTTTAGCTCTTTCTTTAAGTGTTTTGCCTTTAAGAAGTGCTATTCCGTATTCTGTAATTACATAATGAACATCGTTTCTTGATGTAGTAACGGCTGCGCCTTGGTCTAAGAAAGGCACTATACGGCTTATTTTTCCGCCTGCTGCTGTAGAAAGCATAGCTATAATGCTTCTGCCGCCTTTACTCATAGCCGCGCCGCGGACAAAGTCTACCTGACCGCCTACACCGCTGAACTGTTTAAGGCCTATGCTCTCGCTTACTACCTGACCCATAAGGTCTACCTGTATACAGCTGTTTATAGAAACAACATTGTCGTTCTGAGCTATTATTGTAGGGTCGTTTACAAAATCAACAGGGTTCATTGAAATTTCAGGGTTATCGTCTATAAAGTCGTAAAGTCTTTGTGTACCCATTACGAATGTTATAACACTTCTGCCCGGTTCTACTTGTTTCTTTTTGTTATTAATAATACCGGCAAGCATAAGGTCTATAATACCGTCAGAAGCCATTTCGGTATGAAGACCAAGGTTCTTTTTGTCCCAAAGGAATGTAAGAACAGACTCCGGAATAGAACCGATACCAAGCTGAAGGCAGTCGCCGTCTTTAATAAGTGATGAGCAGTATTTGCCTATTTTATTTTCAAGTATGCCTATTTTTGCAGGCTGCATTTCAAGTATAGGCTCGGAATGCTCTACTATAAAATCTATATCACGAACGTGAATAAGGTTACCGCCGAATGTACGAGGCATATACTCGTTTACCTGTGCAATAACTATTCTTGCACATTCAGCGGCAGGCTTTGTGTAATCGCTTGATGTACCGAAGGAGCAGAAGCCGTGTTTATCTGGGCGGCTTACCATAACAAGGGCAACATCAACAGGGAGTTCTTCTCTGAAAAGCTTAGGTACTTCGTGGAAGAAACCTGGTGTGTAATTGCCTGAGCCGTTGTTTACTGCTTCTCTTGTGCAGTTGCTTACAAAAAAGCCGTTAAATACAAAATGACCTTTCATTTCAGGGCGTGTATATTTTCCTTCGCCAAGTGAAACAAGGTGGCAGATTTCTACGTTTTCGTACATTTCATAGTTTTCTACAAGTGTATCAATAAGGTATGTAGGCTCTGCTGCGGCATGGCCTGTAACTACACGGTCACCGCTTTTTATATAGCTTATGGCTTCTTTAGCGGTAACTATTTTAGAAGCGTAAATTTCTTTCCAATCTGGAATATTCATTAATTAATACCTCCTTAAAAAATAATAACGGATATATGATACATAGGCGGCAAACGACAAAAAACGAATTTATAAAAAGCCGCTGTGATAATATATTACAGGTTTTTACCTAATTATGCAATGAAAATCGTTAAATAGTCATATTTGTAAAGCTTTTAAAACTGTTTTATAGGTAATAAAAAAGTGGTAAAATATAATATTGAGGTGATATAAATGAGACTTGCTTTAATACAGCTTAAGGCTTACGGAATAGAAAATTATATTGAAAATGCTGAGTATATATTGGATATGATTAAAAAAGCGGCTGAAAAAAAGCCGGATTTTGTTCTGCTTCCAGAATGCGCTTACCCTTGTTATGTGCTTAATAATAATGAAATTATTGATAGAGCCCTTGAGCATGGTAACTATTTAATAGAAGAAATGAAAAAGCTGTGTTTAAAATACGGATTTTATATCGCCTGCGGTATGGCTTTGCGTTATAACGGCGTAATTAAAAATCAGGCTGTTATAATAGATAAAACAGGAAAAGTTATACATACCCATACAAAAAGCAATATGTGGCATTTTGACAGAACATATTACGAGCCGGGAAACGAGTACAATGTTTTTGATAGTGAGTTTGGCAAAATAGGCGCTATAGTATGTGCCGACGGGCGCATGCCGGAAATTTCTGCTCTACTGGCTAAAAAAGGTGCAGATATTATATTAAACCTTGCAAACTTAACTTCAGCAGGATTTAATCCTCAGTGTCTTACAAATCCTCAAAAGGAATATATGCTTTGTGCAAGATGCCGTGAGAATAATGTTTATATGGCTCTGTGCTGTAAAACAGGCGTTGAGGGAGATGTTTTATCTAATGCCGGCGGAAGCTGCGTTATTTCGCCTAAGGGTGAGATTATAAGCTCTCTAAAACCGGATGAGGAAGAAATATTATACTGCGATATTGATATTTCAAAAAGAAATGAGTATCTGCCGCAAAAAAGACCGTATCTTTACAATATAATAAGCAAAAAAACAGAGGAGCTGCCTGTTGCTGAATTTATGGAATGTAAATTTAATGTTTCGGGTGCGGTTAATTATATATCGGCTTCGGCTTTTAAAAGTGAAAATATGAAAGATTACATTAATAAAGCCCAAAAGCATATTGATTTAGGAAGAATTTGCAAGGCGGAGTTTATGTTTATGCCTGAAACGGGATTTATGTGTGATGAAAATATTTTGATAAATAAAATAAGTTCTCTGCTTAATGAGGGAGAAATGGTTCTGGTTTCTTCTTATAATAATGAAAATAAAATTTATTCATCTCTTATATCTAAAAACGGCATAGAGGCGCTTTGGAACAAAACTGATGAAAATACAGAAGGTTATTTTTGCGCTGAAACAAAAATAGGAAAAATAGGCGTTATTTTTGGCGATGAAATATTAATACCTGAAATAACACGTGTTTACACTTTAAACGGATGTGCTGCTGTTTTTGTATACGGTCAGCATAAAAACGATATATCAGATAAAATTATTAAAACTAGAGCAGCCGAAAACAAAATATATATGGTTAGAAGTATTAATAATGATGTTTTATGTGCTGAAATGATTTCGCCGGAAGGAAGTGTTGTTTTTTCTACTTTAAAAGATAAAGAACAAACATCTGGCGGATATATTAATTTGTTTAACGCTGCTTTTAAAGATGTAGTGCCGGGAACAAATGTTATTTACGGCAGAAAACCGGAGAGCTTTAAAGGCCTTACGGAATAAATAAAGTAAATAATGCGAAAAAATATGTATATATAGGTAGTAAAAGGTACAATATATAGTATGTAAAGCCTTGAAAATGGGCTTTTGAAAAAAAGTTGAAAAAAGTTTAAAAAAAGTGTTGACTTTTTTCTTAAAGAGAGTATAATACTATCTTGTCGCCGGGAAAACCGGCAGACAAAAACTGACAAATTCAAATCTAAGTTAAAAACTTGAAAAAAATAAATAAAAAAGTTCTTGACAAAGAGTTGAAGATGTGATAAGATATAAAATGTTGACGGCGAAAAGCTGAAAACAAAAAAAGACATTGAACCTTGAAAACTGAACAGTTGAAAATAAACCAAAACCCA
>JAHZEA010000010.1 GCA_019422065.1 Lachnospiraceae bacterium
ATTCGAACCCTCGACACCGCGGGTATGAACCGCGTGCTCTAGCCAACTGAGCTACTCCGCCGCAACAACAATAACTATTATAGTCACGTTGTATTAATTTGTCAATAACATTTTTAAAAAAAATTACAATTTTTTTACTTAGATTTATTAATAAACTCAATTTCCCCCGGTTTAACAAGCCCAAGCTGCTCTCTTGCCACTTTTTCTATATATGCGTCGGAAGTATAATAGTCCTGATTTACATTTAATTCAAGGTTCTTTTTCTTCTCATCTTCTATCTCAGTATTAAGAGCAATTTCTTCCTGTTTCAGCTCATAAATGGTACGCGCCTGAGAATACAGATTAAAACAAATTACGCACACAAAAACAAGCATAAAGCAAAGTACTAAAATATTTGAAAACGATTTTTCTTTTTTCCTCGTTGTTTTTCTTGACATAATTTACCATTACCCTTCCGTTTATGTAATAAACTTGAGTATTTGTCTTTTTTAGTATTACATAATATTTTCACATATTTTACTTTTAAAATCAATACTTTTGACAATAAATTACATAAAAAGACAACCGGCTTTTTTATTAAGAGCCAAACAAGCCTAAAGGGCGTAGTTATTATATCAAAGAGCAAATTAATTATGTAAATTACAACATTAATTATTCTTTCTGCGGCACGTATAACAACCTTGCCTAATGTAAAAAGATAAAATACTAAACCTATAAAAAAGCCGACTGGTATAAAAAGCCGCATCTGCCCGCCGTTAACTTTAAGCATAACAGTAAAAAAGAAAAAAACACATATAACCCAGTATATTAAATCTTCTAAACTGGTTAAAAGCACTCCATGCCTTTTATATATCCTTAAAAGCCTTAATATATCATAAAACGCCGAACACATCATTCCGCATAAAATGGATATTACGAAAACTTCTGCCTGAAAGCTTAACGAAAGAATCATACATCTTACCTAAATAGCCTTTTTAATATGCCGCCGCCTGAAATAGGCTCATCGGCATACTCCACAGCATCTATGCCGCCTTCTGCCGAAAGCACTTGGGAATCTAAGTCCAGCCTGCTTATATGCAGGTTATTTCCTTTAACAATTATAACTCCCAATGTGCTGGCACAAACAATGCCTTCTTCGTCAAAAGACAAAACTTCCGTAACACCATTAATTGTAATGCTCTCGCGCTCGTCGATTATTATTTTGTGGTTGGAATAATTTCTTTTATCATCAGTCATATTTTAACCCCGCCTTTCACCGCTTATTAATAATATTCATCTGTAATTCAAATAAGAACGTCTTTTGAATTATTCCGCAAAAAATTCCTTTTATTTTCGGTCAAAGACAGTTATAATAGTTACATTATATAGTAATTATATTTGGAGGGATGGTTTTGGATAAGAAAACTTTTTATGTAACAACACCTATATATTATCCTAGCGATAAACTTCATATAGGCCATTCATATTGTACTGTAGCTGCCGATACTTTGGCTAAATATAAAAGATTACGCGGCTATGACGTTAGATTCATGACAGGAAGCGACGAGCACGGCCAAAAAATAGAAAGAATAGCAACAAGCCTTGGTATTACACCTAAGGAATATGTTGATAAAGTAGTAGCCGGAATTAAAGACCTTTGGGCTTCTCTTGACATATCTTATGATAAATTTATAAGAACAACAGACGAAGACCATGTTGCCGCTGTTCAGAAAATATTTAAAACACTTTACGATAAAGGCGATATTTATAAATCTGAATATGAAGGCTGGTACTGCACACCTTGCGAGTCTTTCTTTACTGAACATCAGCTTGTAGACGGCAAATGCCCTGACTGCGGACGTGATGTTGAAAAAGTAAAAGAAGAAAGCTATTTCTTCAGGCTCTCTAAATATCAGGACAGACTTATTAAATATATAGAAGAACATCCTGAGTTTATTCAGCCACCTTCAAGACAGACAGAGATGATTTCAAACTTCCTTAAGCCGGGCCTTGAGGACCTTTGTGTAAGCCGTACATCTTTCAGCTGGGGCATACCTGTAACATTCGACCCTAAACACGTTATATATGTATGGGTAGACGCTCTTTCAAACTATATCACAGCCCTTGGCTATGGCTCAGATAATGATGAGCTGTTTAAAAAGTATTGGCCGGCAGATGTGCATATAGTAGGTAAGGAAATAGTTCGTTTCCATTCCATAATTTGGCCTGCTATGCTTATGGCTCTTGACCTTCCTCTCCCTAAACAGATATTCGGCCACGGCTGGCTTGTAATAGACGGCGGCAAAATGTCAAAATCAAAAGGAAATGTTGTAGACCCTAAGGTTCTTATAGACCGTTACGGCTTAGACGCTGTTAGATATTTCCTTTTAAGAGAAATTTCATTTGGTCAGGACGGAAACTTTACAAACGAGGCTCTTATTCAAAGAATTAACTCAGACCTTGCCAACGACCTTGGAAACCTTGTTTCAAGAACAGTAGGCATGATTGATAAATATTTCGGCGGCCAGCTTCCAGCAGAACATGCCGCAACAGAGTTTGACGCAGACCTTAAATCTGTTGCCGCAGATACAATAGTTAAATTTGAGGAATGCATGGACAAGATGCTCTTTAGTGACGCTCTTTCAGCTCTTTGGACACTTATCCGCCGTACAAATAAATATATTGACGAAACACAGCCTTGGATACTGGCTAAAAATGAAGAAGACATGCCTAAGCTTGCCGGTGCTCTTTATAATGTAGCCGAAAGCATAAGAATTGTATCTATAATGCTTCAGCCTTTTATGCCAAAATGCCCTAAGGCTATCCATAAACAGCTTAATATAGAAGGTACAGAGCTTACAGATTGGGATAACATAAGAATTTGGGGACTTCTTCCTAAAGACTTAAAAGTAGAAAAAGGCCCTGCCCTTTTCCCAAGAATAGATATGAAAAAAGAGCTTGTTGAGCTTGAAGCTGCTATTAAAGCCGCACAGGCAGAAAACCTTGCAAATAAGGCTAAAAAAGAAAAAGCAGAAGAAAAAGAAGACGAGGAAACTTTCGGCGAAATTTCAATAGATGATTTTGCAAAAGTTCATCTTGTAACAGGTGAGGTTATTGCCAGCGAGTCTGTTAAAGGTTCAAATAAACTTCTTAAAAACACTGTAAAAGTAGGCGATGAAGTACGCACTATACTTTCCGGTATTGCTAAGTATTACACACCTGAAGAAATGGTTGGCAAGAAAGTAGTTATAGTTGAAAACCTTGCCCCAAGAAAAATGATGGGTGAAATGTCCTGCGGAATGATACTCTGCGCTGCCGACAAAGACGGCAACCTTTCACTTATAACAGACGACAAGCAGTTTGAAAGTGGATGCGATGTAAGATAAATTTTATAAATTAAGGCGGGTTCCTTACGGCGCCCGCTTTTTTATTACAGGAGGTTATAAAATGATTTTCGACTCACATGCCCATTATGATGATAAACAGTTTGATAAAGACAGAGATGCCCTTTTAAGCTCTATGAACAAAAACGGCGTTGATTTTATACTTAATTCAGGCGAAAGCCTTCGTGCGTCAAAAGCCGGTGTTGAGCTGGGTAAAAAATACGATTTTATATATTCAGCCTCAGGCATACATCCAAGCAATACAAAAAACATGACAGAAGAAATATATAACGAAATTAAGGACTTAACAAAAAACGAAAAAGTTGTTGCCATAGGCGAAATAGGCCTTGATTATCACTACGACAATACAGATAAAGAAAAACAGCGCTATTGGTTCAAACGCCAGCTTGAAATGGCAAAAGAACTTTCAATGCCTGTTATAATTCATTCTCGTGATGCCGCACAGGAGTGTTTCGACATAATTAAAGAAAGCGGCGTTAACAAAGGCATTATACACTGCTATTCAGGAAGCCCGGAAATGGCTCTTGCCTATGTAAAGCTCGGTTTTTATATAGGTATTGGTGGAGTTTTAACATACAACAACGCAAAAAAAACAGTTGATTGTGTAAGAATACTGCCTTTAAATAAAATTGTGCTTGAAACCGACTGCCCTTATCTGGCCCCTGTTCCTAACAGAGGAAAACGAAACGATTCTACAATGATTAAGTTTGTAGCTGAAAAAATTGCCGAAATTAAGCATGTACCAGTTAATGAAGTATACTCTGTTACAAGCCAAAACGCTAAGAACGTATTTGGCATTAAATAATATTTGTTAAAAACACCTGCTTTTCAGTTATTAATTAGCAGTGTTTATATAAAATTATTGCAAAATTATTATTACAAAATTAAATGATATTTAACAATTTAGACCTAAAATCTGTGTCGTTTATGGAGGACAAAACCATAAAAACATCATTTTTTGTTGGTTTTTGGCGGACAAATACCCATAGGGCTCAAAAAATTGTTGCATAATTGTTACATTTGTGTTAATATACTAATTGCGTAATGATTAATCAGTTATTAATAATTTCTGAAAAATCTTAAAGTCAATAATAAACTAAGAGGACTGCCTTAACGCAAAATTCCCACTCAATTCATTCCAAGGCTGTTCCAAGGAGGAAAAATGACAAAGCATATTAGAATATTAATTATGGTTGCTTTCGCAGTAGCCGTTCTTACAGGCACAGCGGCAGCATACGATGGTGAAAATTCCGCAAATGAACTTACAATGAAAACAATTACTATTACAGATGGTAATAACAGCACTATTGTTTCTACCCTCTCAAATACAGTTGCAGAAGTATTTGAAGAAAAAGGCATAGAAATTGATGATAAAACAACTGTATCAAAAGACCTTGAAGAAACAATAAAAAACGGCGACGAAATAGTTATAAAAAGACCTTTTAGCATTACATTAAAAGTAAATTCTGAGTCGACACCTATAGTAACAGATAAAACAACTGTAGGCGATGTTATTAACGAGTATAGCTCGCTTATTGGCGAAGAATATGAGCTTGAAAATGTTACAGAATCCACTCGCCTTTACAACAATTTAGTAATTAAAGTTCATGTGACTACAGATGAAATAATTACTACAACAGAGGAAATACCTTTTGAAACAAAAAAGGTTGAAAATCCTGAAATGGAAGAAGGCACAGAAAAAGTAACTCAGGAAGGCAAAAACGGTGTTCTTCAAATTACTAAAAAACAGTATTATTATAAAGGAAAAGTACAGAAATTAGAAGAAGTTGGCCGTGAAGTTATAGAAGAACCTGTAGACAAAATTATAGAAGTTGGTACAAAAAAGAAAGAAGAACCTAAACAAACTACTGCAGAAACTGCCGGTACAATAGACGGCATGACATTTACAAAAGCAATTAACATGGTAAGTACAGCTTATACACCATACGACTCAGGCTGTACTGGTGTTACAGCTTCCGGTATGGCAGCATCCAAAGGTGTAGCAGCTGTTGATACAAGTGTAATTCCGTTTGGAACAAAACTTTATATACCAGGTTATGGTATCGCTATTGCCGCAGATACAGGCGGAGCAATTAACGGAAACCGAATTGACCTTTGTTATAATACCCTTTCTGAAGCTTATGGCTGGGGAAGAAGAAATGTAACTGTTTATATATTGGAATAATCACTAAATAAAAAAGACGTCATATAAGACGCCTTTTTTATTTATATAATTTATATCAGCAGTAGAAATTCATAGTTGAATTATAATTAAACAATTGGCTTTTGTTTTTTACATATCATGCTTATACCTTCGTATTGTTTGTTCATGGAGCTAAAGTTTACTGTTTGTCTTGAAGTTTCGTTAAAACCACAGCTTAAATAACACTTTACTGCCGCTGTATTATTTGAAAAAACTTTAAGTGTTATACTGTCAAAATTAAGTATATCAAAACAATATTTTTTAACCGACTCTATTAATTGAATACCCATTCTTTGGCCACGTAAATTATTATCTACCAGCACAAAACCCAAGTGTACGTTATTACTTTCAAAATCCGCCTTAGATAAAGCCGCAAATCCTACAGGAACACCTGAATTATCAATAGCTGTAACAAGGCATCCCCTATCATCTTTATCAAACTCGTCACTTAATTTATTCATACTTTCAATATTAAATGGATAGTCAATTAAATCAGCACACCAGAGGAAAAACTCCTCTCTTTGGCTAATCCAGTTTACAATACTGTATGCATCTTTTGTTTTATACGGTCTGAGCCTAATCAAAGCGCCACCTCCAAATTATTCTACCTTAATTCATAAGTTTAAAGAAATTTGCTTTTTCAAGGGCACAGCCTATAACAATATATATTATAAATCCGCCTACACCCTGAATTATATTTGAAGGCACTGAAGAAAGAGCAACTAAAAAGCTTCCCTCTAAAACAGTTCCGCCTAAAATATAGCCTATAATCATCCAAACAATGCCTGCAAAAGGCGCTGCTAAATTTCTAAATGATAAAACGCCGCTTTTGCTGCTGTCTGCAAGAGAGCCTATTACAAAGCCCATTATGCCTTTAATTACTAATGTAAATAAAATCCAGTGTGGGTATCCGGAAAATAAATCAGCTAATGCAGAGCCTATTCCTCCGGCGGCAGCTCCATACTTTCTGCCGAAAAATACTGATATAATAATAATTACGCTGTCGCCTATATGAATATATCCGTTTGTAGCAGGCACAGGTATTCGTATAATCATTGTGCATAAACAAACAATAGCTATAAATAAACCATTTAAGCAAAGCTGTTTTGTTGTCATTTTCTCACTCATATTAATCTCCCCTATTCATCTTTTGTACTATATTTGTGATAAATAATATCATGCCAATTATAAAATTTACAGTATTAAAACATAAAAACAGAGATTTGTATGGGTACAATAAACCGAAAAATCAAATGCATTAAATAACACAAAAAAGAAGTTTAGAGCATAATACTCTAAACCGTATTAAAATTTATATAAACGCAAAATAAAAGAGCCTTGAATCATTTTTAAACAAAAAATTCAGGCTCTTTTATTTTAATTATAATAAATCTATTTTTAATTATTCAACCGTAACCGATTTAGCAAGGTTTCTTGGCTGGTCTATGTCAGTACCTAAACAATATGCCATATAATAAGCAAATAACTGTGCCGGTACAGCGGCCAATAATGGTGCTACCATCCAAGACGCTCTTGGTATAAATATTACATCGTCAACTTCTTTTGTAAATGCGTCATTGCCTTCAAGAGCTATGGCTATAACTTTGGCACCTCTTGCCTTAACTTCTTTAATGTTGCTTAAAGTTTTCTCAAAAAGCTCTTCCTGAGTAAGCACCGCAACTACAAGAGTGTTTTCGTCAATCATGGCAATAGGTCCATGCTTAAGCTCACCTGCTGCGTAAGCCTCACTGTGAAGATAAGCTATTTCCTTTAATTTAAGCGAGCCTTCCATAGATACAATATAATCAAGGCCACGACCTATGAAAAATACATTAGAGACTTTTGAATACTTTTCGGCAAGCTGTTTTTCAATGTGTGATTTCTGGAGTATTTTGGATATCTTAGAAGGTATCTCATAAAGCTCATCTTTAATGCTGCTGAATTCTTCAGAGCTTATTTTATTAAGCTCCATAGCCATACTTACAGCTATAAGCTCCACAGCTGTAACCTGAGCTGTAAAAGCCTTGGTTGAGGCAACAGATATTTCTGGTCCGGCAAGTATATAGAATACATCGTCTGCTTCCCTTGCAATGGAGCTTCCTACAGCATTTACAACGGCCATTACTCTTGCTCCGTTTCTTTTGGCTATTCTTAAAGCCTCAAGGGTATCCGCTGTTTCGCCTGACTGTGAAACAACAATAAGCAATGTATGCTCGTCAATAACAGGGTCTCTGTATCTGAACTCACTGGCAACATCAGCTATAACAGGTATACGCGTTAATTTTTCAATTAAATTTTTGCCTATAAGTCCTGCATGGTATGCTGTTCCGCAGGCAACTATATAAATCCTGCTCAAGTCTTCAATATCAGCTTTTGTAAGCTTAATACCGCTCATATCTATTGAGCTGCTTTCTTCTGGAATACGTCTTTGAACCAGCTCCTGAATTATTTTTGGTTGTTCATTTATTTCTTTAATCATGAAATGCTCATAACCGCCTTTTTCGGCAGCGTCAATGTCCCATTTCACTTCATAAATTTCTTTTTTTACTTCGTTTTTGTTATTATCAAATATTTTTATACTGTCAGCCTTAATAACAGCTATTTCGTTGTCGTCAAGGAAATAAACATTTCTTGTATGATGAAGTATAGCCGGTATATCCGATGCAATAAAGTTTTCTCCCTCACCTTTTCCTATTACAAGAGGACAATTCTTTCTTGCTGCTATAAGTGTATCCGGATAATCACGGCAAAGTATGCCTAAAGCATATGCTCCTTCTATTCTTTCAAGTGTTTTAAACACTGACTCTAAAAAGCCTATTCCTGATTTATAATAATAATCAATTAAATGCGCTACTGTTTCTGTATCTGTTTCTGAAACAAATTTATAGCCCTTTTGAGTAAGCTCTTCTTTAATATCCAAGTAATTTTCTATAATGCCATTATGCACAACAGCAATAAGTCTGTCACTGCTTATATGCGGATGTGAGTTAATATCGCTTGGTGCGCCATGCGTTGCCCAGCGTGTATGGCCAATGCCCAAACATCCGCTTACAGGGTTTTCTTCCAGCTTTTGAGCAAGATTAACAAGCTTTCCTTTTGCTTTAAGCATATTAATCTTCTCACCATCATGAACAGCTATTCCGGCGGAGTCATATCCTCTGTATTCAAGCCTTTTTAAACCGTCCATTAATATAGCCGGCGCCTGCGAAGGTCCAATATATCCAACTATACCGCACATTAAAAATTCCTCCTGAAAAAAATATAAATTAACCTTAAAACAAGTTTTATATCAATACCATAAATACTTTTTACTGCTTATTATATCATTTACACCAGTTTCAAACAATACCCATTTTTAAAGGCTTTGTTTGCTTTTAAGCTTATTATTTAATATTGACTAAAATAAATGTAATGTTATAATCTAACTTATAGTTATTCTTGGGAAAGGGTGTATTTAATGCAAAAAAACAATAAAAGCCTGCTCTTGGTGCATATAGCCATAGCGCTTTTTGGAAGCTCAAGCTTATTTGGAAAGCTTATAAATCAGCCGGCTTTTGCTATTGTTGCCGGCCGTGTATTTTTTTCGGTATTAATAATGTTTTTTATATTCAAAGCAAAAAATATTTCTTTGAATCTTCATAATAGACAAAATTACTTAAAAGTACTTTTACTTGGCGTTATTCTTACAGTACATTGGGTATTGTTTTATCATTCCGTACAAATATCAACTGTTGCCATATCACTTTTAACTTTTTCTACCTGCCCTATATTTGCTACTTTTTTGGAGCCTATGTTTTTTAAAGAAGAAAAGCTTACAAAAGAAAATGTATTTGTTGCATTAGTTGCTTTTATAGGTGTAGCAATAGTTGTACCTAAATTTGAATTAGGCAGTACAATGCTTCAGGGTTTTATAGAAGGCATACTTGCAGGCCTTACATTTGCCCTTGTATCAGTGCTTGAAAGAAAATACGTAAAAGAATTAAATGGTGTTGTAATTTCATTTTATGAGCAGTTAATAGTTTTTATAGCATTACTTCCTGTTTGCATATTTACAGGCCTTAACCCAGTTTCAAAAAGCGATATATTCTACATACTTTTGTTCAGTACAGTATTTACTCTTTTAAGCCGCTACTGCTATATAACAGGACTTAAAGGCGTTTCAGCACAAACTGCCGGCGTTCTTACAACTCTTGAACCTATATACGGCATTATACTGGCGGCTCTGCTCCTTAATGAAACGCCTACAGTTAAAGAGCTTATAGGCGGCGTTGTAATTCTTTTGGCCGCTGTTTATTCTTCAATGCGTGCCATGCGAAAAAATACGGCAAAGCAGTCCTAACATATAAATTTTACAAAATACTATATACTGCTTTTACAAAGCAAAAAAACATAAAAAAATGGTAAAGCCGAAATAAATTCGGCTTTACCATTTTTTAATGATTAACATTATTCATCAGAAGCGGCTTCCTGTTCGTCCTCGTCACTGGCTTCATTTTCTAATGCGTTATAGTATTCGTTTAATACAGCTGTCTGTATCATTTCCCTTGCCGCCTGATTAATAGGATGAGCTATATCTCTAAATTCTCCGTCAGATGTTTTTCTGCTTGGCATGGCAATAAATATGCCTTCATCCTTTTCAATAACCTTAATATCATGCACAACAAAAGCCTCATCAAATGTAACTGAAACAATGGCTTTCATTCTTCCTTCTTTGTTAATCTTTCGTATTCTTACATCAGTTATACGCATAACTAAGCACCCCTTTTTTCACTGAGGCAAATCCCCTTATAGCCCCAGCTTTATTTTTGTCTGCTTACGCCTCGTATTTCCTTAAGTGTCCCCAGCATAGTGATGTCAAATAGTTGAGCGTTTTTTAAATACACAAGGTTTACCAACCTCGCCTGATACGTGTTTTCCGTCAGAAACGGAAACTTGTTTATCAAGTATTGCGTTTTCAACAATACAGTTATTGCCTATGTAGCAGCCTTCCATAAGTATTGAATTTTTTACTACCGAGTTTTCTCCTATATATACCCTTCTAAACAGCACTGAACTTTCTATTTTACCGTTTATAATGCTTCCGCCGCCTATAATGGTATTGGAAACATCGGCGCCTTCATTATATTTAACAGGTGGTTCATCCTTAGGTTTTGTAAAAGTATAAGGAAAATCTTTTGTAAATTCCCTGCGGACATCCTCTTTAAGAAAATCCATATTAGTATTGTAATATTCCATTATACCGCCGCCTATGGACGACCAGTAGCCGTCAAACATAAAAGCTTTAATATTCAATTTACGTCTGAATCTTACAATAATGTCTTTTACAATGTCAAATCTGCCTTCCGGTACAATTTCGTTAAGCAAATCTATAAGAAGCTTTCTTGATATAACATATATACCCAATGAAGCAATATTTGTCTGCGGCTCAATAGGTTTTTCTTCAAACTCAATTATTCTTCCGTCATCGTCAAGCTGCATAATACCGAATTTAGTAAGGTCCCTGTCATGCATTTCTTTGCAGACTACAGTAATATCCGCTTCTTGGTTTTTATGAAATTCAATAACCTTTCTGTAATCCATTTTATATATAGAATCACCAGAGGCTATAACAACATAATTTTCGTTGCTTCGTTCAAGAAATGATATATTTTGGTAAATAGAATCAGCGGTTCCTCTGAACCAAAAAGAGTTCTCGCTGCTTACATACGGAGTAAATATGTAAAGGCCGCCTTGCTTTCTACCAAAATCCCACCACTTTGAGCTTGAGAGATGATCGTGAAGTGAGCGAGAATTATATTGAGTAATGACTGCAACTTTTTTTATCATAGAATTGGACATATTGCTTAAAGGAAAATCTATAGCCCTATAGCAGCTGCCCACAGGCATAGCTGAAGCGGCTCTAAGGCTTGTAAGCTCTCCAAGGCGCTTTTCGTTATTTCCTCCGGCAAGAATAATACCTATAGCTTTCATAAGTCTTCCTCCTCCATGATTATTGATTTTCCGCTTTCAAGTATTGAGTCTATATAATCAGCGGAAGAAGTTTTTCCGTGTATAACACAGTTTTTGCCAATAGTAACGCCTTCCGGAACAAAGGAGTTTTCACCTATAACCGTAATGCCTGTGTTGTAAATTTTAGGCTTAAGCTCATTAGGAATATTATCCCCCACTCCCATTTTAACGTCCTTTTCTATAACGCAGCTTTCATCTATTACACACCTATCAATTACGGCGCCGCTTTTAATAACAGTGCCTTTCATAATAATAGAGTCTTTAACAAAAGCGCCTTCTTCAATAATTACATCAGGACTAAGAACTGAGTTTTCAACATCACCATAAATTTCACAACCGTCTGAAATTATAGATTTTTTAACATGTCCGGTAGGTGCTATGTACTGCGGAGGCTGGATGTCACTATTGGTGTAAATTTTCCAAAAGTCCTCATAAAGATTAAAAGAAGGCAATGTTTTTATAAGCTCCATATTGGCCTGCCAGTAGCTTTCAATAGTTCCTACATCCTTCCAATAATCTTTAAATCTCCAAGCATATATATTTTCACCGTCAGCAAGCATTTTAGGTATAATATGCATTCCAAAATCGCTGTCAGGGTGTACCTTGCTGTCTTTTATAAGTGCTTCTCTAAGCTTGCTCCATGTAAAAATATAAATTCCCATTGACGCTAAATTGCTTTTTGGGTTAGCCGGTTTTTCCTCGAACTCATATATTTTGTCATCTTCTTCTGTATTCATTATTCCAAAACGGCTTGCTTCTTCAAAAGGTACTTCTAAAACAGCAATAGTTGCCGCGCAGTTGTTCTTTTTATGGAACTCAAGCATTCTGGAATAATCCATTTTATAAATATGGTCTCCGGATAAAACCAAAACATATTCAGGGTCATTGGCGTCTATGTACTCAATATTCTGGTAAATGGCATTTGCTGTACCCATAAACCATTCTCCGCTTTCATCTCCTGCTTTAACATGCGGAGCAAGTATTGTAACGCCGCCGTTTCTGCGGTCAAGGTCCCAAGCAAAGCCTATACCAATATGTTTATTAAGCCTTAAAGGCTGGTACTGTGTAAGAACACCAACGTTATAAACCCCTGAATTTACGCAATTACTAAGGGGAAAGTCTATTATTCTATACATTCCCCCAAAAGCTACTGCCGGTTTTGCTATCTTGTTGGTTAAAACACCAAGACGGCTGCCTTGTCCTCCGGCAAGAAGCATAGCGATCATTTCATTTTTGCTCATATCATCATCTCCCAACAGCGCCGAAAATATCAGCAGCATTTTAAGCTCAATGCTTATTTATATTTTATCATATTTTCTAATTATAATAAATAAAATTTTAAAACTTTAAGGACTTAAAATATTCAAAAATACATGCCGATTTCATTTTTTTAAACAGCCATTTTAGAATAAAATGCACAAAAAAACACTATAAAAAAACATAATAGGCAATATTTTACATACTTAAAGCAGTTAATTTATGTACTTTTATTAAAACAATACATTTTATATACATTTTTAATATATAAAACAGTTTTTGCATAAAGCTGTGTTAAAATACGCATATTGAGCTTGTATAATTTAATTATTATTCCGATTAATTAATTATAGAACAAAAAAACAGGCTTTGTTTAAAATATTTGCCATAAACTGTATAGACTTTCAAAAATTGGTGTAGTATACTTTTAAATTATAAACTATATGAATTGGGGCGTTCAGTATATGAAACTTGATTTAAAAAACGGCTTTAAAAGCGTTTATTTTATAGGCATAGGCGGCGTCAGCATGTCGGGTCTTGCACAGATACTTAATCAGGAAGGCAAAAATGTTTCCGGCTCAGACATGAAAGAATCAGACGCCACAAATAAGCTTAAATCCCTTGGAATTAAAGTAAATATCGGCCATAAAGCCGAAAACATAACCGACGGTATAGACCTTGTTGTATACACCGCTGCCGTAAAAGAAGATAATCCGGAACTTTTAGAAGCTGAAAAAAAAGGCATACTTTGTGTTGAAAGAGCTGTGCTTTTGGGCAATATTATGGATAATTATAATAAATCCATAGCTGTTGCCGGAACACATGGCAAAACAACTACTTCCTCAATGCTTTCAGAAATTATGCTTCAGGCGGGTAAAAATCCTACAATCACTATAGGCGGAAACCTTTCTACAATAGGCGGCAATATCAACGTAGGCTCAAATGAATACTTTGTAGCCGAAGCCTGTGAATATCACGACAGTTTTCTTCAGTTCTATCCATACACAGCCGTAATACTTAATGTTGAGGCTGAGCACCTTGATTATTTCAAGGACATTAATCAAATCAGAAATTCATTCCATACATTTGCTTCAAACGTACCTGAAAACGGATATGTTGTTATAAATGCTGACGACAGCGGAAAAGACATAATAACAAAGGACTTAAAATGCAGTGTAGTAACATTTGGCCTTAATAAAGAAACAGCCGACTGGTATCCTGAAAACATAAGCCACAGCCAATTAGGCGGCGCATGCTTTGATGCATATTATAAAGGTAAGCTTATGGGAAGAATTGAGCTTAATGTTCCCGGCGACCACAATATATTAAACGCTTTGGCTGCCTGCGCTGCTTCAGTATGTACCGGAGTTGATATGCCTGATATTACAGCAGGACTTAAAAATTATACAGGTGTTGACAGACGCTTCCAGTATAAAGGCAAGTTTAACGGCGCAACTGTTGTTGACGATTATGCCCATCATCCTTCAGAGATAAAGGCAACTCTTGCAGCAGCTAAAAACGTTAAGCACAACAGAATTATATGCCTTTTCCAGCCGCACACATACACAAGAGCGTATACTCTCCTTTCCGACTTTGGCAAAGCTTTCTATAATGCCGATAAAGTTATACTTGCTGATATTTATGCAGCCCGTGAAAAAGATACAGGCCTTATTAATTCTCAAACAGTAACAGATGAAATAAATAAAAACAGCAATAACGCTGTATACGGCGGAAGCTTTGAAAACATAGAAAAAATGGTTAGACAAGATACGCAAGACGGCGATTTAATAATTACAATGGGTGCCGGAGATATTTACAAAGTAGGAGAAAAACTTATTAAAGAATAATATATTTTTGAATATTTAAGCCTTAATTTATTATAAATTAAGGCTTTTTTGTATTGTTGAAAAAAAAATCGAATTATTATATAATTTATATAATTTTAATCCAATACTAATCCCATTGGGGAGGAATATAAATTGAACCGACAAAAAAAGCTCTATACAATAGGCGATATTTCGGAAATATGCGGTGTGCCTGTAAAAACACTTAGATATTACGATGAAATAAAACTCCTTGTGCCTGAAAAACGCGATGCTGACACTAATTACAGGTATTATACCGAAGACCAAATGCTTACACTGCATAATATAAGAAAGCTTAAAAATTACGGTTTTTCATTAGACGAAGTACATACCCTTGTTTACGAAAGCGATATTCATACTTTAAAAGAAAGCTTAAGCGTTAGGCTAAAAGACATACATGAAAAGATAATGTCCCTTCAGGACTTATATAACGAAATTGAAACATCCATAGCCCGAATAGAGCTTCACGACACAAAGCTTGAGGAACCGGAAATAGAGTATTTTCAGGAAACAGGCGTTATATATACAAAACGCACTGAAACAAACTTTAAAAGCGATGTTTTGCCTGTATGCCGTTGGTTTGAAATTTTTGAGCTAATACGCAAAAACCGTCTTAAAGCCGAAAGCTCTATAATGGCTACATATCATAACCCGCCTTTAGACCAGTTCCTTAAAACCGATTGTGAGCTAGAAATAAGCATGGCTGTAAAGGATAACCTTCAGTTTCCGTTTTATAAAAAAATACCAGCATTTAAAGCCGTTACGGCTATACACCGCGGCTCAATATCAAACATAATAAATACTTACGTAAAAACAATAAAATGGCTTAATACAAATAAATTTGAAATTTCAGGCCCTATTACGGAAGAATTTCTTATGTCACCTACAGACGTAAAAAACGAAAATGAGTTTTTAACTAAAATAATAATTCCGGTTAAATAAAAACATACATAAAAATACATACTTAAACGGCTTTATATATATAAACGCCGTTTTTTTTGCATAATATTCCATAAATCAGGTAATTGTTTACAAAATATACATTGAAGTAAGTTAAATAATCTGCTATCATTCATAGATAAACAATCTGTTAAGGAGGCTGGCGTATTGATTGAGGTAAAAAATCTTTCAAAAATTTACGGCACATTTCATGCCGTTGATAATTTAAGCTTTAAAATAGACCAAAACTGCGTATTCGGTTTTTTAGGTCCTAACGGAGCCGGAAAAAGCACAACAATGAACATGATTACCGGCTGTTTGGCACCTACCAATGGCGAAATAACAATTAACGGCTTTGATATGTCACTTAAACCGGAAGAAGCCAAAAAAAATATAGGCTATCTTCCTGAAATACCGCCTGTATACGAGGATTTAACCCCTTATGAGTACTTAAGCTTTGTGGGTAACGCCAAAAAAATACCTAAAAGCGAACTGAAAAAAAGTATAAACGACGTAATGGAAAAAACAAACATTACCGTTATGAAAAACCGCCTTATTAAAAATCTTTCAAAAGGCTACAGGCAAAGGGTTGGCATAGCGCAGGCTATACTGGGCAATCCACCTGTTATAATTTTAGACGAACCTACAGTAGGCCTTGACCCGGAACAAATTATAGAAATTAGGAACTTAATAAAAGACTTAGGCAAAGACCATATAGTAATTTTAAGCAGCCATATACTTTCAGAAATAAGTGCTGTATGCAGCAGCATAATGATTATTTCCCACGGAAAATTAGTTGCCCTTGATACAGCAGAAAATCTTATAGGAAACGAAAAGACCGAAAAAACAGCTGAAATTGAAGTAAAAGGCCCAGCCGATACCGTTATTGAAATACTTAAAAATACAGAAGGCGTAACATTTTCTTCCTGCCTTGAGCAAAAAGAAAATACATATATTTTTAAATTTATGCCGCAAAATGACCCACGTGAACAGTTGTTTTTTAATTTCAGCAAGGCACAGTGCCCTGTTATATCAATGTTTATCAAAAAAAGCTCGCTTGAGGAAATTTTCCTTGAAATAATACAGGAAAGCGAAAATACCAAGACAGGAGGCGAAAGTTAATGCTTTCGGTTTACAAAAAAGAACTGCGGCTGTATTTTGTAACAGCTACAGGATATGTCTTTTTAGCTTTTATGCTTTTAAGCGCCGGACTTTACACAAGCCTTGTAAACTTTGTTTACTACTCCGCCGCATTTGAGTATGTAGTAAAAGACATGTGCTTTGTACTGCTTATTACAATACCACTTCTTACAATGCGTGTTTTTTCAGACGAAAAAAAGCAGAAAACGGATAAGCTGCTTTGCCTTTTGCCTATAGACGTAAAAAGCATTGTTTTAGGCAAGTTTTTGGCGCTGTGCACAATAACGCTTATACCAGCTGTTGTAATGTGCGCATACCCTGTTATTTTGTCATCTTACGGCGTTGTAAATTTTAAAACAGCTTTCAGCTGCATATTTGCTTTTTACATACTTGAATGTACGCTGTGCGCAATAGGTATGTTTACATCATCCCTTACAGAAAACCAGATTATATCGGCTATACTCTGCTTCGGAATACTTCTTTTATGTTATATGATACCTACTATAGCCGAAAATATATCATCTGCGTCGGCTTTTACATTTAAGGCTTTTACCGCCTGCGCCGCCGCTGTTTGCGTAATTATATTTATAGCATCCAAAAAATGGCTTATAACACTTATAGCTGCCTTAATAATGGAAATACCGCTTTTGATTATATACTTTAATTATAACGAGCTTTTAGTAGGAAAATTTGCTTCCTTCTCTCAGTGGTTTGCAATATTCGGAAAAATCGACTCATTTACAAACGGTGTTTTTGATATAACAGCTATAGTATATTTTGTTACAGTAGCGCTTCTTTTTATATGCTTTACAATTCAGTCTGAAAACAGAAGGAGGTGGCGCTAATGGACACAAATAACAGCCAAAAACCTCATAATAAAAAAACAATATCTCAAAACAGCATTGGCATTATAATATGCGCCCTTTGCGTTACGCTTACAGTAGGCATTAATCTTTTAGTAAATGAACTTCCAGTAGAAAGCACAAAGCTTGACACAACGGAAATAGGCCTTCATACCCTTTCCGACAATACAAAAGAACTTCTTAACTCTATAACAGAAGATATATATATTTACAGAGTGTGCCAGAGCGGAAAAGAAGACGCTACACTTACAGACATGCTTGAAAGATACGCTTCTTTATGCTCATATCTTCATATCAGTACTATAGACCCTGCGGCATACCCTAATTTTGAGCAGCAGTATACAGATGAAAGCTTAAGCAACAACAGCATAATAGTAACATCTGCAAAACGCAGCCAGATAATAGATTATGCTAACATAGCCACATATACAGCATTTAATGGTGAAGATTACCTTACAAGCGCCATTAAATACGTTACAAGTGAAAGCCTGCCTGTGCTTTATGCTCTTGAGGGCCACGGCGAGAAAAAAGCCGACGATTCACTTGTTTCAGCATTTAATAAAGCCGGCATAGAGCTTAAAAGCCTTAATCTGCTTTCTTCAGGCACTATACCAGAAGATACAGAGTGTATATTTGTATATGCTCCTGAAACTGACTTAACAGCTCAGGAAGCCGCTCAGCTGACAGAATATTTGGCAAATAACGGAAAAATGCTTTTAATCACTGACTATAATTCGTCGGAGCTTACAAACTTTACAGCCGTAATGAAAGAATACGGTGTATCCACATTAGACGGCGTTGTAATGGAAGGCGCAGCAGACAGATGTTTAAGCGGTTATCCGTATTATATTCTGCCTTATGCCAACGAAAAAAGCGACATAACAAAACAGTTTAACAACAACAGCTCTTTTGTTTTAATGCCCCTTGCTCAGGCTATAGTTAAAAATTCCGATATAAGAGATACAGTAGAAATTACAGACCTTCTTACAACATCTGATTTGGCATATATAATACAGGATAATTCTTATGAAAAAGTTGATGATGTGCCAAACGGCCCTTATTCCCTTGCTGTATCAATAGAAGAAGAATATGACGGAAACGACACTAAAATAGTATGGATAACAAACAGCGAGTTTATTACATCTCAGTCCGACCAAATGGTAGGCGGCGCAAACTCACAGTTCTTAACATCAGCCGTTAATTACCTTTGTGGACAAGACATATCTTCTTCCGTTAATGGTAAGTCACTTTCATTAGGTACTCTTGTAGTTACAACATCACAAAGCAGAATGTGGAAAATAATACTTACAGGCGTAATTCCGGCTATAGCGGCGGCCTTTGGAGTAGTTGTATGGTACAGAAGGAGGAACCGCTGATGAAAAATAAAGGCATTAAAATAATTACTGTGCTTGTTGTTTTAAACGTTGTTGTATTTGGTATATTCGGCGTTTTAAGGCACCAAAACAACATAGCCGCCAGTGCTGATACCAATATATATGTTTCTGAAAAAACAACAGGTGATATAGTTTCTATAAATTGCCAAAACGATAATATGCCTTTTGAGTTTGATTTAAAAGACGGCTCTTGGGTTCTTGCTTCTGATGAAACATTCCCTGTAAGCACAGAAACAGTTAATGAATTCTTAGAAAAAGGCAATAACCTTGTAGCTGCAAGGCTTGTGTCTTCTGACGGGGACTATGAAAAATTTGGTCTTAACTCCCCTCAGCAGACAATAACACTTACAGACACACAAGGAGTGAGTGTTACATATTTAATAGGCAGTTATAACGAAAATATAGAGCGTTATTATGCCTGCGAAAAAGACAGCAAAAATATTTACATTATAAATAAATCCGTAGGCGATGTGCTTGTGCAGGACCTTTATTCATATGCTGCATCTTACGACCTTTCAGGCCTTTCAAAGGCTACACTTGTATCTTTTGACTGTATAACACCTGAAAGCCAAGTGTCAGTATTTCAGGCTGAAAAAGACGAAAACAGCCCTATGGGCAGCAGCTCAATTTGGCGTTTTTCACAACCTTTTAACAGCGATACATTTGTAGATGCCAATAAAGTAGATGCTTTAATATCTAAGCTTAAAACAGCAGCAGCAAGCAAGTGTGTGTCATACTCACCTGATGAAGCGGATATTGAAAATTACGGCCTTTCAAATCCTCAAAGCTCGTTTAAATTAACATACACAACCGACAGCGGAGAAAAACAGGCTGTTATGTATTTAGGCAAAGAAAACGAGGACGGCTCAATATATATTATGTTTGAAGATGCCAGCACAATAGGCCTTTTAGATAGCGAAACAGCTTCTTCGCTTAAAGAGTATTTTGACTGCTATAAATTTGTTCCACAGTCAATATGCGCTGTTAAAAAAGACAAAGTAGATACTATGACTGTAACAGCAAACGGCACAACATATAACTTTGCTTTTACAGATAATGGCTACACCCTTAACGGTGCGCCTTGCTCAGATGAAAGTTTTGAGGCGTTTTACAATAAGCTTTCCGGCATTGTAAGCAATACTCACAGCAGTGAAGCAGCACAGACTGCCGCAGGAGAAGACAGCTTTACAATAACATATCACTTTAAAGACACATCCTACAGTGATGTAACGGCTGTTTATACACCTTACGACAGCAACTATTACACAGCATCTTGTGGTCAAATGAGCGGAAGACTTGTAAATAAACGCTCCGTAGAAAGTGTATTAAGCCTTCTTGAAGCAGTTGAGTAAAATATAAATTAAAGGCACTGAATTAAATCAGTGCCTTTTTTATTACTTATAAATAATCCTTATAAAATTTATCTAGTATTTCAAGAAATCTCTTATCCCTTTCGGCTATAGCCTCTTTATCTTTTCCATTTGAATAGTCATAAAATCCTAAACCGTTTTTAACGCCATGTCCGCCTTTTTCGCATACTGTTTGAGTTAAAAGAGGTATGTTTTCTTCATCTGAAAGGTCAGGCACAAGATAGCGTGATATTTTATCAAATGTATCAAGTCCGCCTATATCCGCAACTCTAAAAGGCCCTATACAGGCATAGCGCATACCAAGGCCAAAGCGTACTACATCATCTATATCCTCAATATCTGCCCAGCCGTTTTGTGCTATATATGCCGCTTCTCTTAATATAGCGTACTGAAGCCTGTTAAATATAAATCCGGCGCACTCTTTTTTAACAACTACGGCTTTTTTATGTATGCTCTCACAAACTTTTTTAACTGTTTCCAGTGTTTCGTCACTTGTATTTTCGCCTTTTATAATTTCTATAAGCGGCACAAGGTGCGGCGGGTTAATCCAGTGCATACCTGCAAATCTTTCAGGATATTTAAGCTCTTTAGCCATTTCACTTACAGAAAGGCCTGATGTATTTGTAACTATAATGCAGTCCTTAGGCGCAACATCTGATATATAGCGGTAAAAATCCTTTTTAATTTCCATATCCTCTATAATGGTTTCAATTATATATTGCGCGTTATTAAAACATGAATAGTCAGTTGTAAAGTTTATTGATTTTTTAATTCTGTCCGATTCTTCTTTAGTTAAATGCCCTGCTTTTACAAGGCTTTCCTGATTTATTTCCATAAGATTTACAGCTTTTTCTATTGACTTATCTGTTCTGCCCAAAAGTGTTGTGTTATAGCCATACTGGGCAAATATCTGGGCCATTGAAGCACCCATAACACCAGGACCGTATATTACTATTGATTTAATATCATTCATTTTTTCAACCTCCTTTGTTATAAATATAGTAACACAATATATAAAAAACGGTAAATAATTATTTGTTTTTTACCTGCATAATGCTATAATTCCATAATAAAAACTACAGGAGATGATTAAATGAAAATTGTAGATGCGCATATTCATTATAAACCGGAATATGAACCATTTAATTTAGTGGCTGAAAATTCCGGACATAAAAACACAGCTGAGCACTTAAAAGCTGAGTTTGAAAAAAACAATATATGCCATGCCATAGTTATGGGCAACATTACAGCTGATGTTAAAGACCATAACTACCCGGATAACATGAGCTACTGCATAGGTTTTGATTCCAAGTGCTTTGTTGACTTAGAAAAAAACTATGACTATTTTGTTTATATGGCAGAAGAAAACCTTAAGCGTGATAACTGCGTTGGAATTAAGCTTTATCCCGGATACTGCCATTATTATGTGTATGATGAAATTTACACACCATTTTATAATCTTGCCCAAAAATACCAAAAGCCTGTAGCTATACACACAGGCGCTGTTTCAAACCCAAGTGCACTTTTAAAATACAGCCACCCTCTTACATTAGATGAAGCGGCAGTTAAATTTCCTAATGTGCGTTTTGTTATGTGCCATTTCGGAAATCCGTTTTTAGCCGATGCCGCCGCCGTATGCGAGAAAAACCGGAATATAACAATAGACATATCCGGTCTTATAGAAGGCAATTTTGATGTTGACTGGTATTTTAAAGCCAAAAGCGGATATGTGGAAATATTAAAAGCTTGGCTTAATTATTTTGGGGATTACAAACGCATTATGTACGGCTCTGACTGGCCTATAGTAAACATCGAAAAGTATATTGATGTTATTAAACGCATAATACCAGAGGAAAACCATGAGGATGTATTTTTTAATAACGCAGTTAATTTTTATGGCTTAAATTTATAAGTTCACAAATTATTTTCAAAATAATCATTTGTAATTTACAAATACTGGTTATTATATACTCATACAAAATAAAAACACAGAAATGCAGCGGGTACCTTCCTCAAATATACTCCATCCCCTTAAAAAACCACCCGGTATCCAGACGATTTCTTTTGCATATACAAAACCCCTTATAAAAGAATACACAAAAGGCGCCGATAAAAATCGGCGCTTTTTGTGTGCCTAAAATAAAATTCAGCTGATTTTTTTGATGTGCTGCTTAACATCATTTTTACTAAACATTTACTTGTTTGTGGTGGAAGGCAATAAATAAACAGCGCTATACTATGTGCCGTAAGTAATAAGTTATATTTTCTTAGGAGGAGAAATAATGAAAAAGAATATTTTAAGACCAATACTTGCACTTTCGGCTGCAGCTATTTTAACAGTCAGCGCATTTACATTTATGCCTGCTGGAACAAATGTAATAGCAGCATCACAAACAGAAAATACCAGCGTTTCATCTACAAGCCAAGCTCCTAAATATGTTTTCCTTTTCATAGGTGACGGTATGAGCTATCCTCAGATACAGGCAGCAAGCGACTACCTTGGTGCTAAAAAGCAAGGCAATACACCAGAAATACTTAAAGGCGGCGAAAACCTTTCATTTATGAATTTCCCTGCTGTAGGCAGTGCTACAACATTCGACTCAACTTCATTCTGTCCTGATTCAGCTTCAACAGCTACTTCAATTTCAACAGGACACAAAACATACAGCTCTGTAATTAATATGGACGAAACAAAGACAATTTCTTATGAAGCCATTACAGAGAAAGTTAAAGACCAGCTTGGCTACAAAGTAGGCGTTATTACAACAGTTAACTTAAACCATGCTACACCGGCTGCTTTTTATGCTCATCAGGCAAGCAGAAACAACTACTATGAAATTGGTTTGGAAATGGTAGAAAGTGACTTTGATTACTTCGCAGGCGGCGGACTTTTAAATCCTACAGGCAAAAACGAAGACCAAGAAAGCATTTATACTTTAGCCGAAGAAGCCGGATATAATGTAATTGATACTCAGGCCGAAGCTGAAGCTCTTACACCAGAAGACGGAAAATCAATTATTATAGGTGAAAACCTTGCCGACAGTGATTCATTAAACTACAGCAACGACAGACCAGATGGCGAATGGGCACTTAAAGACTATGTTGCTAAAGGTATTGAAATGCTTGATAACGAAAACGGCTTCTTTATGATGGTAGAAGGCGGAAAGATTGACTGGGCATGCCATGCTAACGATGCAGGAAGCACAATTTCAGACACAATAGCTTTAAGCGAAGCTGTTGAGGAAGCAGTTGATTTTTATAACGAGCATCCAGATGAAACTCTTATTTTAGTAACAGGCGACCACGAAACAGGCGGTCTTACAATAGGCTATGCCGGCACAGATTATGATACATATCTTGCTAACCTTACAAACCAGAAAATTTCATATGCTAAATATGATGAGGAATATGTTTCAAAATATGTTGCAGAAAACACACCATTTGAAACAGTATTAAAAGACATTAAAGAAAACTTCGGCCTTATGACAGCCGATGACCCTGATGCCGCTGGCAACGAAAAGCTTGTTCTTACAGACTATGAGCTTTCAAAACTTAAAGCAGCTTACGACAAAACAATGTCAGGCGAGGAAGTAGACAGCTCAAATCAGGAAGAATACGTTCTTTACGGAACATATGAGCCATTAAGTGTAACAATAACACATATATTAAACAATAAGTCAGGCATTAACTTTGCTTCTTATGCACACACAGGCCTTCCTGTTGGAGTATTTGCTCTTGGAAACGGACAAGACCTCTTTAACGGATACTATGACAATACAGATATATACGATAAAGTAGCAGGTCTGCTTGATATTGAATAATAATGCTAATACAAAATTTTTCATAAATTAACCCCTATTAACACGAAAATGTGGTACGGAATTTCCGTACCGCATTTCGCTGTCAAAACAAATATTAAGGAGAATACATAAAATGAACGAAAAGCTTAAATATCACATGCCTGTTATAGTGTGTGTCATTCTTTTTATAGCGCTTTTAATAATACCAACCGGTTACGAAGGCGCCGTTATATATAAAGGCACGGACAGATGCGCCGCCAGAGTATTAAGTGTTTATAACGATAACATTATAGATACCGGCCTTATCCGCTCAGGAGAACAGGACTGTGAGATTGAGCTTTTAGGCGGTAAATTTAAAGGCCAAGTAACAACAGGATATAATATGCTTAACGGCTCTCTTGAGTCCGACAAAATATTTGCTCCCGGAGACAAGGCTCTTGTTGTTATAGATTATAAAGGCGACGAAATTTTATCCGTTAATATGATAGACCATTACAGAATTAATTACGAAGCTATACTTGCCGCCTGCTTTGTTCTTTTTCTTGTGGCGTTTGCCGGAAAAACAGGCATAAGGGCTGTACTTTCATTTGTTATTACGGTTTTAATGATATGGAAAGTGCTTGTTCCACTTTATTTAAATGGTTTTGACCCTATAATAACAGGTTTTATAATAACAGTAGCACTTACGGTTATTATAATTTCACTTGTATACGGTTTTGAGTCAAAAACACTTTCAGCCGCAAGCGGCGCAACACTGGGGCTTTTGGTAACAGCCATATTAGGCATAATATTTACAACAGGCTTTAAAATACATGGCGCTATAATGCCAAACTCCGAAAGCCTGCTTTACAGCGGATATCAGGATTTAAACCTTACAAAAATATACATGGCAAGCATTTTCATTGGCTCATCAGGCGCTGTTATGGATTTAGCCGTTGACATTACATCAGCTGTTAACGAAGTTATAGAAAAAAAGCCAACAATATCTGCCAAAGAAGCGGCATTAAGCGGCATGAATGTAGGCCGTGCCGCAATGGGC
This sequence comes from Lachnospiraceae bacterium, assembly GCA_019422065.1. Classification (GTDB taxonomy): domain Bacteria; phylum Bacillota; class Clostridia; order Lachnospirales; family Anaerotignaceae; genus Neoanaerotignum_A. The sequence goes on from JAHZEA010000010.1 coordinate 25,263, forward strand.
ACAATGACAACTACACTTCTTTTGGCATATTCCGGCGGATATATTGCCCTTTTAATGGTATTTATGGCACAAGGAACACCTATATACAACATATTAAACTATAAATATGTTTCAGCTGAAATAATAGACACCATAGTGGGCAGTTTTGGCCTTGTAAGTGTAGCACCTTTTACTGCTATAATGAGCGGCATACTCCTTACAAGAAAAAAACGCCGCCAAATTCAATCTGAAGAAAATACAAGTGATACAAACACAGTTATACAAACAAAGCCTGAAACACTTTAACAGCCTAAAACTGTTTTAATTAATTACTTATACTAATACAGTTAATATCTCCCTAAATAAAAAACCAGCGCCTAAATTTAAAGCACTGGTTTTTTTATTTACTCTCTTTATTCAATAATTCCTGTTTCTATTTTCCAAAGCAGTATTCTTAAAACAGATTCGTCAATACGGCTTTCGGTTATTTCTCCGCCATTTACAGCCTCTATAACAGCATCTGCCTGCTCTTTGTAGTTTGTTACACATAATAAATCATTGCCTGCTAAAACAGCCGCCACAGAAGCCTCTTTATCACCTGTAAAACGCTTTATAGCCTCCATTGAAAGCTCATCAGTTACTATAACACCATTAAAGCCCAATTCATCCCGCAGTATTTGGTGTACTTTTGGCGATAGTGATGCCGGATAATTTTCATCCATACACTCTACTATATTATGGCTTACCATTACCATGTCCGCACCGGCATTTATACCGGCTTTAAACGGCAGAAAGTCACTTTCTTCAAATGCGCTGTACGGCCTGCTGTCGTAAACCATATCCTCATGGGTATCTTTATTGCTTCCATATCCCGGAAAGTGCTTTAAGGCACAGCCAATACCTTCTTCGGTCATAGTTTCAACAACTGTGGTTACATATTCCGATGTCTGCTGTGCGTCTTTGCCAAAAGAACGGTCGTAAATGTAGTCATCTGCATTTTCCGAAACATCACATACCGGAGCTAAATTAAGATTAATGCCCAAAGATTTAAGAAGCTGGCTTTTTTCAACAGTATCACTTTTTATAAGCTCCATACCGCCTTCATTATAAAGCTCCTGTGGTGATTTAAAAGGCTCGTCCCTAAACTGCGTATATTTGCTTACCCTGTTTACCGTTCCGCCTTCCTCGTCAACACTAATAATCAAAGGCACTTTTGATTCAGACTGTAAAGCTGATATTTCGCTTAATATGCTTTCTTTATCTTTATCCTTAAAATCCACCGCAAAAAGAACAAAACCGCCTAATGAATAGTCTTTAATTGCCTGAATTGCTTCGCTTGAATACCTGACTAAAAACATCTGTCCAACTTTTTCCTCAATTGCCATTTCAGAGAGTATTTCTCTTGCCTTAGCCCTTTTAGGCTCCTCGCCTATTACGGCGCTTTGGGCAGTTAAAACGCCTTCGTTTTCAGTATACTCAATTTCGGCCGGGCATCCGCTTATTATTCCGTCTTGAGAAACACTCATTTTAGCATCAGCAATATTAATACTGTAGATATCTCCATTTTTGTCGCTTACAGATATTATATTGTCTTTGTTTTCAATAACAGTTCCTGTTAAAACATTTGTTTCGCTTCCATTTGTTCTTACTGCTTGAACTTCCTTTTGTTCCTGCGGAGCCTGACAGCCTGCAAGACTTAGGCACAATACAATATAGAGTATGTATTTTAAAATCTTCATATTTCACCTTCCCTAATATTAGTTAATTATTATAATACAACAAAATTAAGCAATAAAAAATACATTTATGCCAAAAACAAAAATTGTTCAAATATATGAGTTAATAAAGAGTGCAAAAATGTTTATTTTAATTGGTGGATTAATTATTAAAACACATTTATACTAATTTTAAAACAACTATTAGGAGGAAAATTAATGAGTCTGGGAAACAGTTTATACAAAGCAAGAAAAAATAACGGACTGTCACAGGAATTTGTTGCAGAAAAATTAGGCGTAAGCCGTCAGACAATATCCAAGTGGGAAACTGATGAAACGGTTCCTGACATATATCAAGCCAAAAGGCTTTCTGTTTTATACCGCTTATCTTTAGACCAGCTTATAGATTTTGATATTGAGCTAAAAGAAATAGAGCGTATAATTGAAAATACAAGCGAAGAAAATCAAAAAAGAATTGACTGGAATAAAGTTTGGGCAAAAAAATACCCTATTTTAACTGCTTACAAAAATACAGTTGACATTAAAAAGTATGCTGTGCCTATTTCGCAAATGCTGGATGATTTAAAAAAACAATACGGCTACAGCAATACAGACGCATGCTTGGTTCTAAAAGATATACTTGCTGATGTATGGAAAAGTAAAAAATAAAAAATGCCTTTGGCTGTTTATTTTAACACAATCAGTCAAAGGCATTAAGTTTTTATTTAATTAGAGCTTTTTTCATTCCACAGCGTAAAGCCAAGAATTAAAGCGCCGCCTATAAGCTGCTGCAAAGAAATATGCTCTCCAAGAATTACAGCCGAAATAATAACAGCCGTAAGAGGGTCTATATAGCTTAATATAGCAGCCTGCTGGCCTTTTAAATCTTTAAGTGCTGAAAAATACAGGCAATATGTAATACCAGTATGTATAAGGCCCACTGTAAGCAGGCAGGCCCAGCCGGTAAAGTTAAGCTCATTTAAGTGCATGCCGCCTGTAAGCGCAACATAAGGCACAAGCACAATAATTGCGGCAAAAAACTGTAAGAGTGTACGGTGTATTCCGCCCACATTTTTAATAAATTTATTTAATATAATAACTGCCGCATAAAACACAGCAGCTCCAAGACCGAAAATAATTCCCAATAAATCATTGCCGCCAAAACCGGCTTTGCCTACGCCAATTATTAGTATTAAGCCTAAGGTTGACATTATAAAACATATTATCTGTTTTTTATTTAGTTTTTCATGGAACAAAAACGGACACACTACAGTTACTATAACCGGTGCAAAGTAGTAGCTTAATGTTGCCGCCGATATTGTTGTATATTTATACGCCTGAAAAAGAAGTATCCAGTTAAAACCCATTGCTATACCGGATATTAAAAGCAGCGGTATTTCTTTTTTAATGCCTTTAAGCGGTATTGTCTGCTTTGTAGCAGTAAGATATACAATAATTAATAATGAAGCCAAAATTGCTCTGTATAACGCCAGTTCACCTGATGAAACCGAAATGTTTCTTGTAAAAACACCCAATGTTCCAAAAACCAGCATTGAAATAATAAGCATAGCTTTGGCGTTTAATCTCTTTTCCATACCTTCCCCCAAATTTAAGATATTTTAGATACAAATAAAAAGCTCTCTGCCAACTAAATGGTTTAGGAGAGCTTTAATATATCTGTTATACATTAAATAACAGTTTGTATCGCCACTTGCCAAGTTGATTATTATATATTTTATTTGTTTTTATAGTAAAAACTTTCACCAATACGCTAATATTTTACACACTTTTTATAACAGCTCTTTTAGTATCAAAATAGTATCATAAAAAATATAATATTGCAAGTATCCACACTTTCATATAATTCCTGCTGAAGTTAGCTTTAATTTATGTTCATTAGGACAGCTTATATTGTTTTAATTATATACCCAATATAATACCCCCGAAGCTGCAGCTTCGAGGGTTTAATAAAATAAATATATCAGTCTTTTGGACCGGCAGTATGATGCATGGATAAAGGTTTAACATTAAAGTTGGAGCGATACTCTGTTTCATGCCAGAACATATCCTCAGCCACCAAACACTCAGGATTCAACTCCACACCATCAAGAATAATTTCCTTAAACTTTTTGTAACCAGCCCGGTCAATAAGATGACCGCCATGCAGGTATTCAGGTTTGTAATCCATAACCCATGCAGAAAATTTCTGCCAGTTCTTCAGCACGCCAAGAATTACGTCTTCTGTAGCCCAATTAAGGAACATCTTTCCGGTACGAGGTGTCTGACGGCCTGTACGGCCACCCAGTATCACACGGTAAAACTTTGTTTCCTGTCGAGTCCAAGCACTAGTAGGACAAGCACGTACGCACTCACCACAGCCAACGCAACAGCAGGCATCTTTCTCTACCTTACCAATGGCAGTATTGGCCGTCAAAACCCGGGTAGCACCATTCTGACATGCTCGAACACAGGCACCACAGGCAATACAGCGCTCAGGATGGTATGTCATACGTGCTACACCGATTATGCCAAAATCGCACAGGTGGGCCTTATTACAGTCATTAGGGCAACCGGCTATATTAATCTTAATATGATAATGGCTAGGGAAGATTATAGGTTCAATCTTCCGGGCCAACTCAAATGTATTGCAGTTGCCGCAAATACAGTGATAGTTACCTATACAGGCAGTTATATTGCGGGCGCCAATGGTAGGATAACCCTCTTTTGGATCCCATGGATGAGGCTCATGGGCAATAGTATCCATGTCTACATTGCAGAGCTGAGCGTCCACTTCCTTGATGTAAGTCTGAAGGTAATCGTTGACTGCCGGGATGTTCTCATAAGAAATACCGGTAATATCAAAAGTCTGCCGGGTACCAAAGTGAAAATTTCCGTCTCCCCAATTCTTGGCAATATGCTCCACATAGCTAAGATACTTGGCATCCACAGTACCTCCTGGCACGCGCATCTGCAACATGAACTCTCCGGGAACTTTCGACTGCCGATAACAGTTCAGTCGGACTTTTTTAATGTTAATGTCTTGATTCATCCTATACCCGCTCCTTTCTCAGTCAATCAAATCCCGAGCCACTGTATAAGGGAATACAGGACCGTCGAGACACACGTATACCTCATCAATACGACAATGTCCGCACTTGCCTACAGCGCAGGACATTTTTCGTTCAAAACTCATATATACCTTTTCCGGCTCCACACCTTGATTCATCAAAGCCAAACCGGTAAACTTCATCATAGGCGGAGGACCTACCACTACTACAACATATTCACCTTTAAATGTATCAAATGGGATTTCCGGTACAAATGTTGTTACCAAACCAGTACGCCAGCCTTCCATGGTATCATTGTCCAATGCATAGATAGTAGAGAACTTTTTCTTCCATTCCTCCAACTCATTGTGAAACACAATGCCCTCTGCATTCTTGAAGCCAGAAATCAAATGAACCGACCGTACATATCCAGGTGTTTCGGCCAGCATATTAAGCATGGAACGAACAGGTGCAAGGCCAGTGCCACCAGTTATAACCACAAGATGCTTGTTGCGGAACTGCTCAACAGGCCAACCTTTGCCATATGGTCCACGCAGGAACAATGTATCCCCAGCTTCCTTCTGAAAAATAACATTAGTAACCTTGCCCACGGAGCGAATTGTAAACTCCAGCCATCCGTCTCCCTGTGCAGATACAGAAATTGGAGCCTCACCTATCATAGGAATAGACAGCTGCATAAACTGGCCATGAGCAGGCTTTACATCGCTGGCTACACGGAATGTCCACTCGTGAAGACTTTCTTTTTTGACACTCAGGATTGTACATGCCTGAGGCTGAACAGGATTAATCATAAGCACAAACCTCCTATCCTATCGGTCCAAAGCGGCCCGGATTTCATCCGCAGCAGCACTAACCTTGTTGACAGTAGCAGAAATAGAAATAAGCTCAGGACAACGCCGCGTACAACGGCCACAACCTACGCACATATGTTCCTCACCAAATCGTGCTTTGTAATCATAAAACTTATGAAGTACCTTATAGCGCATACGTTCAGCAGCTGTGGAGCGGAATTCCTTCTGCCCAGCCATTTGATCAAAACCGGCAATCTGACAGGAGGCCGAAACCCGGCGGCGCTCCCCAACCTCAGGGTTATCCCCATATATAACATCCCGGGTAGTAAAGCATGTACAAGTGGAACAAGCTATAGTACAAGCCCCGCATGAAATACAGCGGCTGTTGTACTCCTGCCATACAGGATGTGTCTTGAGAGCCTTACGGACATTTTTATCACTGAGGTCAGGAACTGTGACCTTCAGCTCATTTTCCTCCACAAAAGTATGGGTATAATCTGTCTGTGGCATTCCTTCAAAATAAGGAACAAACTCCTCATCAACCACTTGAACCAGAAGTCCCTCTTGTGAAAACTTCAAGGCCAGAGCATAATCATTGGTACGATTAGAGCCCATAGACACGCAGAAGCATGTGTCATCGCCGCCGTTACAGTCCATAACAGCAAATTTTACTAACTTCCTCATTCGAGAGTAGTATAAGTCGTCATAGCCTCCATTGCCAGCATAGATACGACCTTGAACCCGCTGGGCATTAATATCACAAGGACGAGCCAGAAGCAAAATCGGCTTTGTCTTTACCTTACTGGCCCGGTATTCATCTTCAGTAAAGTAGAAAATAGCCTGTTGGATAGGGGTGATTACTTCCTTGGCCGGATAATCGGATTTTATATCCCAAACAATATCGGCAAAGGAATTTACCTCGGCATACCGTATAATATCGGTATCAGAGTAACGTCCCTGCTTAGGGAATTTTTTTGGTGCATAGATACGGTAGTCTCGCTGCAATGCATGCAGCACGGTGTTCGCCTGAGAGACAGAAAGTGAAAAGCCCATATTCGTTACCTCCCTGATATAGTGTGCCATTGAAAACTATCCGCGTTGTAACTGGTTGGCAATAATTCTAATATTACATCAGCTCCACAGACAATTTTCATATAATATAACCAATATTAGTATAACATATTCTCAGTTGACTGAAAAGTTTTACAGTCACAAAAAAACAAAAAATCCTAATGTTGTAGATAATGTTATGAAAAACAATTTAGACTTGATGTATTATCTTAAATAAGTTTCTGTAACTGGAATCTTGAAACAGTTGCATTTAAGTAAAGTCCTAAAACTCACCAAAGCTATGATATAAGTAATGCATAAGAAGGCAAAAAATTTAATACAACAAAAGATTAAAAACAGGTATCACTCAGTTATATATTTCATACTACAGTCTTATTGGCGTAATAATAGCAAAAAATCCAGCTCTGATTTATACTGGGAAGCTGTAATAGACGAATATCTGTTGAGCCTGCATTCTATAGTATCTGTGAATCTGTAAAGAAAAATGCAGAACTCAAACATATTGACACAAATGTTTATTTCGTGTGCCTTTTTTTCCGAAGAATAGAACTAAATAAAAAAAAGCTCTAAACCAGAAATGGAACGTATTCAAAGAATTTCATCCCAAAACTTGGCATAGAGCCGAAAAACCTTACTGACTTCTCTTTCCAATTTTAGAAACAGTTTATCAGTAAGGTTTTTATGTTATAGAAACAATATTTTATTTAAAGAATTTTGCAATAACGCCGCCATTTTGTTGCCAAAAAACAAGATAATTTACTTGGAATTGGCATAAATACTGGTATTATTTTTGCAAAATCTTACTCCCACTCTATTGTAGCTGGTGGTTTACTTGTTATATCATACACTATTCTGTTAATGTGTTTAACCTCATTAACAATTCTAATGCTTATTTTGTCAAGAACTTCATAAGGTATTCTTGCCCAGTCAGCTGTCATAAAGTCACTTGTTGTTACGCCTCTTAAAGCAAGTGTATAATCGTATGTTCTGCCGTCACCCATAACGCCTACTGAGCGCATGTCTGTAATTACGGCAAAATACTGATTAATGCTTCTGTCAAGGCCGGCATTGGCTATCTCCTCACGGAATATAGCGTCAGCTTCTCTTAAAATAGCAAGCTTTTCTTCTGTAACCTCGCCTATAACTCTTATACCAAGACCAGGGCCTGGGAATGGCTGTCTCCAAACAAGATAATCCGGAAGACCAAGCTCCTTACCCATCTGTCTTACTTCGTCTTTAAACAACATTCTTAAAGGCTCTATAAGCTCTTTAAAATCAACAACAGAAGGAAGTCCGCCTACATTGTGGTGTGACTTAATAACAGCACTGTCACCAAGACCGCTTTCTATAACGTCAGGATAAATTGTACCCTGAACAAGGAAATCAACCTTGCCTATTTTCTTGGCTTCGCCTTCAAACACTCTTATAAATTCCTCGCCTATTATTTTTCTCTTTCTCTCCGGCTCTGTAACACCTTTAAGCTTGCTGAGGAATCTTTCCTGTGCGTTTGCTCTTACAAAGTTTGCGTCAAAAGCGCCTTTAAATGCAGCTTCTACCTCGTCGCCTTCGTTCTTTCTCATAAGGCCGTTATCTACAAAAACGCATGTAAGCTGTTTGCCTATTGCCTTGCTCATAAGAGCTGCAACAACGCTGGAGTCAACACCGCCGGAAAGAGCACAGAGAGCTTTTCCGTCGCCTACTGTTTCACGTATCTGTTTAATCTGTGACTCAATGTATCCTGTCATTGTCCAGTCACCACTACAACCACATACATCAAAAAGAAATTTAGCAAGCATGTCTTTGCCCTTTGGTGTATGGTTAACTTCCGGGTGGAACTGTGTGCCGTAAAGCTTTCTTTCAACACATTCCATAGCTGCTGTAGGACATGCAGGTGATGTAGCAGTTACCTTAAAGCCTTCTGGTACCTGTGAAATAAAATCAGTATGGCTCATCCAGCAAATCTGGTCTTCCTCAAGGCCTTTAAAAAGTACTGTGTCAGTATTAAGCTTAACTTCTGTTTTGCCATACTCACTTTTTTCTGAAGCGTCGCAAACTGTTCCGCCAAGGGTATAAGCCATAAGCTGGCAGCCGTAGCAGATACCTAAAACCGGTATTCCCAAATCAAATATTTCTTTTGTAATGTGCGGCGACTTTTCATCGTAAACGCTGTTAGGTCCGCCTGTAAATATAAGACCCTTTGGATTTAAAGCCTTTATCTCCTCTAAAGGCATAGTATACGGCTTAACCTCGCAGTATACATGACATTCTCTAACACGGCGCGCTATAAGCTGATTATACTGTCCGCCAAAATCAAGAACAATTACAAGTTCGTTTTTCATTGCCCTGTCCTCCGTTAATATTCTACACTGTAGTTAGGAGCTTCTTTTGTAGTTTGAATATCATGCGGATGGCTTTCCCTAAGTCCGGCACTAGTAATGCGCACAAACCTTCCGTTTTCTTTAAGCTCCTCTATAGTACGAGTTCCGCAATATCCCATGCCGGCTCTTAAACCGCCTAAAAGCTGGTATATTGAGTCCTCAACACTTCCTTTAAATGCTATGCGTCCTTCAACGCCTTCAGGAACAAGCTTTTTAGCGTCTTCCTGAAAATATCTGTCTTTGCTTCCCTGTTCCATTGCGGCTATTGAGCCCATGCCGCGGTATACCTTGTATTTTCTGCCCTGATAAAGCTCAGTACTTCCCGGGCTTTCCTCACAGCCGGCAAAATAACTGCCTAACATACAAACACTGGCTCCTGCCGCTATTGCCTTAACTATATCACCGGAAAACTTTATTCCGCCGTCAGCAATAACAGGTATTCCATACGGCTTAGCCGCCTCTGCACAATCAAAAACAGCTGTAATCTGCGGCACACCTATACCGGCAACTATACGCGTTGTGCATATAGACCCCGGACCTATACCAACCTTAATACAGTCAGCTCCTGCCTCTATAAGCGCCTTTGTAGCCTCGGCTGTAGCCACATTTCCGGCTATAAGCTGGAGAGCAGGATAAGCGTTTTTAATCTTTTTAACTGTATTAATAACATTTTGCGAATGTCCGTGAGCCGTATCTATAACAACAACATCCACTTTAGCCTCAACAAGAGCTGCAATTCTTTCAAGAACATCCTTTGTAGCGCCTACTGCGGCACCTGCCAAAAGCCGGCCGTGTTCATCTTTTGCCGAGTTTGGATATTTAATTGCTTTTTCAATGTCTTTTATAGTAATAAGGCCTTTTAAATAGCCTTTGCTGTTTACAATAGGTAATTTTTCTATTTTATGCTTAGTAAGTATTTCTTTGGCTTCTTCAAGGGTTGTCCCCTCAGGGGCAGTAATAAGATTATCCTTAGTCATTGCCTCGCCTATTTTGCGATTATGGTCTCTTTCAAATCTTATATCACGGTTTGTAATAATGCCTACAAGCTTACCGTCAACTGTAATGGGCACACCCGAAATTCTGAATTTAGCCATTAACTGGTCTGCTTCGTAAACATAGTGGTCAGGAGTAAGCCAAAACGGGTCTATAATAACACCATGCTCAGAACGCTTAACCTTATCCACTTCCTCAGCCTGTTTGGCAATAGACATATTTTTATGTATAATGCCTATTCCGCCTTGTCTTGCTACGGCTATTGCCATGTTGGATTCAGTAACGGTATCCATGCCGGCACTCATAATAGGGGCATTAAGCTTTATTTTCTTAGTAAGATAAGTTGATACATCAACATCTCTTGGAAGAACATTGCTTTCAGCCGGAATTAAAAGCACATCATCAAATGTAAGGCCTTCTTTAACAAGTTTATACATTTTCAAACCGCTCCTTTAAAAACTCACCTTATTCCTTTTGCGTTTATAAAAATATTACCTTGTCTATAGTTTATAATTTCGACATTCTATCAAAAAACATATTAAAAGTCAATTACCTTAGTCTATAGTATCACAGTAAAAAACAATTTACAATATTTCACAAAATCTAATTGATTTATTTTAAATCAAAAAGCGAATTTTTTAGTAATAGCTTAATAACCTAAAACAAATAAAAAAACAAGGCTGAATTTCAAAAATATTTTAGTTTTAATAATAATAATTTTATAATAAAACTCAAATTACATATATCAAAATCAACCTCTTAATATAATGTAGTTAAATTTTACAAAAATTAAAAACCACAAAAAAATCTATTACATAACTAAAATTTTTAGTATAAAATATATATAGTACTGGTTTATAGTAAAACTGAATGCTCTATAGATGTAAGTCCGGCTTAAAAGCGCGTTGTCTATTTAGCGGTAAATCCCGTTAATGCACGCGTTATTTTTTTACAATAAACCAATATTTAATTAGTAATAAAGGAGAATCAGTTATGGAAGAAACAAAAACAAACAGTTATCTGGCAACAGAGCCTATAGGCAAACTGATTATGAAATTTTCTATACCATGCGTTTTAAGTATGCTTGTAAGTGCTCTTTACAACATTGTTGACCAGATATTCATAGGCCAAAGCGTTGGTTACTTAGGCAATGCCGCTACAAATGTAGTTTATCCTTTCACTGTTGTGGCCTTAGCCCTTGCTCTTTTAATAGGAGATGGCAGTGCGGCGCTTTTAAGCCTTTCACTTGGCAAAGGCGACTCAAAATCCGCCGGAAAATGTATTGGCAACGGCATTATACTTACTGTAATAGTAGGCATTGTTATAATGATTATAGGACTTTTATTCACCGATAATATACTTACTTTATTCGGTGCAACTCAGTCCTGCTACACTTACGCCCGCGATTATATGGAAATAATACTTTTAGGCATGCCTTTTTATGTGTTTACATCCGGCATGAACTCAGCTATAAGGGCAGACGGCTCACCGGGATACTCCATGTTTGCCACAGTGGTAGGCGCAATACTTAACCTTATACTTGACCCCGTTTCTATATTTATACTTAATATGGGTGTTAAAGGCGCCGCATGGGCAACAATTATAGGCCAGATTGTATCCTGCATTATAACTGCCGTATATTTCAGAAAACCAAAGTCATTTAATTTTAACCTTGAAAGCTTTAAATTAAACTACCGCATATGCAGAAACCTTTTACAGCTTGGTGTATCCAGCTTTATAACACAAATGGCTATAGTTATAATAATAAGCGTTTCAAACAATATGATAGTTCTTACAGGCGGCATGTCAGAATTTGGTACAGATATACCTCTTTCGGTTATAGGCATTGTTATGAAAGTATTCGGCATAGTAATAGCCTTTTCAGTTGGTATAGCAGTAGGCGGTCAGCCTATAGCCGGCTTTAACTACGGAGCCGGAAACTACAAAAGAGTATTTTCTGTTTACCGCCATATAATTATAGCCAATATATGCGTTGGAATAATTGCCATGCTTATATTTGAACTCTGCCCACAGGTTATAATTCGCCTTTTCGGCAGTGAAAGTGACCTTTATAACCAATACGCCGTATTATGCTTTAGAGTATTCCTTGGCGGCATACTTCTTTGCTGTATACAAAAAGCCAGCAGTATATTCCTTCAGGCAATAGGCAAACCAATAAAATCAACTGTACTTTCTCTTTCAAGAGATGTTGTTTTTCTCTGTCCTCTTGTAGTTGTACTTTCGCTTAAATTCGGTGTAACAGGCATGCTTTTTGCAGCACCTATAGCCGATGTTTTAGCTTTTATATTTACAATAATACTTATTTATCACGAGATAAAATCAATTAAAAAACTGGAAAATAACTGAATATTTACAGCACAAAAAAGCCGTGTCATATGACACGGCTTAAATTGTTTTATTTGTTATTTATTACTCTTCGTCGTCTACTTCGTAGCCTTCAACAACAGTGTTGTATGAATACTCTTTTGTAGGGAAAGCGCCGCTGTTTACATCATCAGCGAACTGGTTAAGACCGTCAACAATGTATGTTCTTAAATCACAGTATTTCTTAGCGAATTTAGGAATCCAGTCGTTTACACCCATGATGTCAGGCCATACAAGGTCCTGAGAATCGCAGTATTTACCAGCGCCGATACCCATTGTAGGAATCTTGAGCTCTTCTGTAATTCTCTTAGCAACACCAACAGGGATACCTTCAAGGTTGATAAGGAAAGCGCCTGCTTTTTCTACAGCTTTAGCTGTTTCTACAAGGAAGTCAGCAGCTTCTTTGCTCTTGCCCTGTACTTTGAAACCACCCATCATTGCTGATGTCTGTGGTGTAAGACCAATGTGACCCATTACAGGGATACCAGCTTTAACAACTGCCTCAATGTAAGGAACAGTGTTCATGCCGCCTTCCATTTTAACACAGTCGCATCCGCCTTCAGCGAAAATTCTTGTAGCATTTTCAATAGCTTTGTCAATGTTGCCGTTGTAAGCGCCAAAAGGCATATCACCTACTACAAATGTGTCAGGAGCGCCTTTAACAACGTTTTTAATATGGTAAACCATATCATCAACTGTAACACCAACTGTACCCTTCATACCAAGCATGTTCATGCCAAGTGAGTCACCAACAAGTATCATGTCTACTTTACTTAAGTTAACAAGTGTAGCTGACATAAAATCGTAGCAAGCTACCATAGATACTTTTTTGTCAGAATTTTTTGTTGCCATAATTTCTGGTACTGTGATTTTCTTTTTCATGTTTTATATTTCCCCCTTGAATTATAAATCATTACTCGCTGCACAAATGCACACAGCTTTAAATAAATTATACATTATTAATCACAAAAAATAAATATCACTATTGTTCAATTTTTCTGTTAAATAAAAAACAATTTTCGTCATTTTAATAATATACATACTGCATTTGCGTGTTTTGCATTGTCGAATGATAAAAAACCTCCCACTAAAAGCGGGAGGCAAAAAATCAAATATTATAATTTTTCAACAGAAAGAGTTACTGTTTCGCCGTTTACATTCCATTCTTTAACATATCCGCTTACAGCATCTTTTGTGAACTCATTTGCAAGAACGTCTTTCTTAATAGAATCCTCGTTTCTTGTTATAAGCTCGGCAATCTTGTCGTTGCCCTTGCAGCCTATGCGAATTCTGTCCATAACCTCAAATCCGGCTTCTTTACGCATTGTCTGTACCTTGCTTACTACCTCTCTTACAAAGCCTTCTTCTATAAGCTCAGGTGTAAGGTTAGTATCAAGCACTACAGCAAGCTTAGCGTCAGCTTCTGTTACAAAGCCGCTCTTTTCAGTTACTTCAATAAGCACATCGCTTTCAGCAAGTGTAACATCTGTACCGTCGATATTAAATGTTATTGTTTCGCCATTTCTTAACTTAGGCACTATTTCGCTGCCGTCAGCATTAGCAAGGTACTCCTTAATCTTAGGAAGAAGCTTGCCGTATTTAGGTCCTAATGTTCTAAGCTGTGGCTTCATGTTATAGCCTGTAAGTCCGTCTGTGCTTGTTGTAAACTTAACTTCCTTAACATTAAGCTCCTCAGCTATAATGTCAACATACATCTTAGGAAGCTCCTCAGCGCATTTAACATACATAACACCTATTGGCTGACGGTTCTTTATGTTGGCTGAGTTTCTTGCGGCACGGCCGTTAACTACTATATCAAGAACTGTGTCCATGTTTTCCTCAAGCTCTTTATCAATCATGCTTTCATCGCACTCAGGATAAAGTGTAAGGTGAATACTCTCAAGAGCTGATTTATCAAAGTTAACTACAAGGTTCTGATAAATTTCCTCTGTCATATAAGGTACAAATGGTGCTGCAACCTTGCTTAATGTAACAAGAACTGTGTAAAGAGTCATGTAAGCATTAACTTTATCCTGCTCCATGCCCTTAGCCCAAAATCTTTCACGGCTTCTTCTTACATACCAGTTGCTTAACTCATCAACAAAGTTGTTAAGTGCTCTTGCAGGCTCTGTAATTCTAAAGTTATCAAGGTTTTCTCTTGTTTCCTTAACAAGTGTGTTAAGTTTTGAAAGTATCCATTTATCTATAGCCGGAAGTTTGTCATACTCCAGTTTATGCTCCATAGGGTTAAACTGGTCTATCTCGGCATAAAGTACATAAAATGCGTATGTGTTCCAAAGTGTGCCAAGGAACTTTCTCTGTGTTTCGTTAACCTGTTCTTCGTCGAAACGGCATGGAAGCCAAGGCGCACTGTTTACAAAGAAGAACCAACGTATAGCGTCTGAGCCCTGTTTATCAAGTATATCCCATGGACTTACAACGTTTCCTTTGTGCTTGCTCATCTTTAAGCCGTTTTTATCCTGTACGTGACCCATAACAATACAGTTCTTAAAGTCTGACTGACCGAAAAGAACAGTTGATATAGCAAGCTGTGAATAGAACCAGCCTCTTGTCTGGTCAATAGCCTCTGTAATGTAGTCAGCTGGGAAGCGTGACTCAAAAAGCTCTTTGTTCTCAAAAGGATAATGGAACTGAGCAAAAGGCATAGCACCTGAATCGAACCAGCAGTCAATAACTTCAGGAACTCTTGTCATTGGCTTGCCGCATTTTGGACACTTAATGTGTACTCTGTCGATATAAGGCTTATGAAGCTCTATCTCATCTGGGCAGTCGTCTGACATGCTCTTTAATTCTTCAATGCTTCCTATAACATGTCTGTGGCCGCATTCACACTCCCAAACAGGAAGCGGTGTACCCCAGTATCTTTCTCTTGAAAGACCCCAGTCGATAACGTTTTCAATAAAGTTACCCATACGGCCTTCCTTAATGTTGTCTGGAAGCCAGTTGATAGACCTGTTGTTTGCCACAAGCTGGTCTCTAACAGCTGTCATTTTAATAAACCATTCTTCTCTTGCGTAGTAAAGAAGCGGTGTATCACATCTCCAGCAGAAAGGATAGCTGTGCTCAAAAGGAAGAGCGGCAAAAAGCTTTCCGTTTTCTTTAAGGTAATCAAGAACCATCTTGTCGCCGTCTTTTACAAATACGCCAGCCCATGGTTTAACCTCTGCTGTAAAGTTACCCTGTGTATCTACATACTGACGGAAAGGAAGTCCGTTGTCCTTTCCAACACGGGCGTCGTCTTCACCAAATGCTGTAGCTATATGAACAACGCCTGTACCTTCTGTAAGTGTAACATAGTTGTCGGCTACAATCTTAAATCCTGTTTCGTCATCTTCAATAAAGTCGAATAAAGGATAGTATCTTAAGCCTGTATATTCTGCGCCTTTCTTTTTGTCGATAACTTCAACTTCTGTATCTTCGCCAAGAACGCTCTTAACAAGTGCTTCTGCAAGAATATAAGTTTCGCCATTGGCTTTTACCTTAACATAGTCCTCAACAGGGTTCATACAAAGACCAACGTTTGAAGGAAGTGTCCAAGGTGTTGTTGTCCATGCAAGAACATAAGCGTCCTCGTCTCTTAATTTAAACTTAGCAATAGCTGATGTTTCTTTAACGTCTTTGTATCCCTGTGCTACCTCGTGGCTTGAAAGAGCAGTTCCGCATCTTGGGCAGTAAGGTACAATTTTATGACCTTTGTAAAGAAGGCCTTTTTCCCAAATTTGTTTAAGAGCCCACCATTCAGACTCAATATAATTGTTGTGGTAAGTGATGTATGGATTTTCCATATCAGCCCAGAAGCCGAGTCTGTCGCTCATGTCTGTCCATTCTGAAAGGTATTTCCAAACACTTTTTAATAAATGGCTCAACACCATATTCCTCTATCTGCGGCTTACCGTCAAGGCCAAGCATTTTTTCAACTTCAAGCTCTACAGGAAGACCGTGTGTGTCCCAGCCGGCTTTACGGAAAACGTCCTCACCTTTCATTACATGGTAACGGCAGATAATATCTTTTACACTTCTTGTAATAACATGACCAATGTGCGGTCTGCCGTTAGCTGTAGGCGGTCCATCATAAAATGTCCACTTTGGACAGCCTTCTCTTTGAGTAAATGTCTTTTTAAAAATGTCGTTGTCTTTCCAAAATTTCAAGACTTCTTTTTCTCTCTCAACAAAGTTGAGATTAGTTGAAACTTTGTTATACATCTTTGTCCCTCCGTAAAAATATATGTCCATTAAATAATTAACTTAATTAAACGCGGTTTAAGCAATAAAAAAATCCGTCCTGCAAAATTAACAGGACGGATATAATATCCGCGGTACCACCTGATTTAACACCAAAGGCGTTCTCTTAATAAGCACAGCCAACACTATGCCTTTCCTCTAACGTGGAAATTGCCGTCGGAAATTACTTACCGCCAAAACGGTTTTTACTTCCGCCACTCCGGGGTGATATTCGGTTTCTTCCTACTTGCTTTGGGCTTACACTCTCCCCAAATCGCTGTGCCTTTTGGAAGGACTTACTGTCCCCATCACCGTGTTTAACGGTAAGTATTATATATTATAAAAATTATTTTGTAAAGCACTTTTTTTAATGCTATATATACAT
The DNA here is from genome assembly GCA_019422065.1 of Lachnospiraceae bacterium. Classification (GTDB taxonomy): domain Bacteria; phylum Bacillota; class Clostridia; order Lachnospirales; family Anaerotignaceae; genus Neoanaerotignum_A. Next base: position 42,270 of record JAHZEA010000010.1, read on the forward strand.
TATTTCCAATTATGACAAATGTATACACACAAATTTGTTGTAATTTATGTAAAATAGATGTATAATTTTTAGTTAATCAGCGTTTTAAAATTAAACAATTATTATTATTTTCATAATATAGCGCTTATTTATTAAAATAATAGCCAAAATATAGTATAAAAGGCTGAAAGGAAGTAAACAAAATGTATAGAACAGACCTGTCCCTGCTCACCGACTTTTACGAGCTTACAATGATGCAGGGCTACCACAAAACATCCCAAGAAGGCAAAACGGCTGTTTTCGACCTTTTTTTCAGGACCAATCCTTCAAAAAGCGGCTATGCCATAACAGCGGGACTTGAGCAGGCTATTGAGTATATCGAGAATTTGCATTTTACAAAAGACGATATTGATTACCTTAAAAGCCTTAATACTTTTAGTTCAGATTTTTTGGATTACCTTAAAAACTTTAAATTTACAGGTGAAATTTACGCTATACCGGAAGGTACTGTTGTTTTCCCTATGGAACCTCTTTTAAGGATTAAAGCCCCTATTATGCAGGCTCAGCTGGTAGAAACAGCACTTTTAAACATAATCAATCATCAAAGCCTTATAGCCACAAAGGCCTCCAGAGTTGCTTGGGCAGCCCAAGGCGACCCTATACTTGAGTTTGGTTTAAGACGTGCCCAAGGACCTGACGCCGGTACATTAGGCGCCAGAGCAGCTGTTATAGGCGGCTGCGCCGGTACAAGCAATGTACTTGCCGGAAAGCTTTTTGATATACCTGTAAAGGGCACACATGCCCACAGCTGGGTAATGAGCTTTCCTTCCGAAATAGAAGCATTCAGAGCTTATGCCGCAAAGTTTCCAAACGACTGCACACTTCTTGTTGACACATACAACACACTTACACAAGGTGTGCCTGACGCTATAAAGTGCTTTACTGAAATGCGCGAAAAAGGCATAGAGCTTAAACATTACGGCATACGTCTTGACAGCGGTGACTTAGCTTACCTTTCTAAAAAAGCACGTAAAATGCTTGACGATGCCGGATTTAAAGACGCAGTAATAAGTGCTTCCAGCGACCTTGACGAAAACCTTATAGCAAGCCTTAAATCACAGGGCGCTAAAATAGGTACATGGGGTGTTGGTACAAGGCTTATAACATCTGATGACTGCCCATCATTCGGCGGAGTATACAAGCTTGCAGCTGAAACAGACTCAAACGGCGATTTTGTGCCTAAAATTAAGCTTTCAAATAACCCTTCAAAAGTAACACTTCCGGGCATTAAAAAAGCTATTAGGGTTTATGATAAAGAAACCGGCAAAATTAAAGCCGACCTTATAGCCCTTGAAAGCGAAAGCTACAGCGAAGATATGACCCTTACACTTTTTGACCATAACGCTACATGGAAAACTATGACATTAAATCCGGGAGAATATACATTAAGAGAGCTTCTTGTGCCTGTGTTTATAGACGGAAAACGTGTTTATACATCTCCTTCTACTATGGAAATAAAGGCATATGCTCAAAAAGAGCTTGATACTCTTTGGGAAGAACACAGAAGGCTTCAAAACCCGCATGAAGTTCCTGTTGACCTTTCTGAAACACTTTATCTTTTAAGAGAAAAAATGATAAGAGAATTAAAATAAGAGCAAAAAAATCCACACATAATGTGTGGATTTTTTATATTATTTCTTTTAATGCTTTTTCAATTACTGATATAAACTTTTTCTCGGCGCCCAAGCTCATTTCATTATAAACGCTCCTGCCACCGCCTGAGGCTACAGCATAAACCGTTATACTGCCCTTTTCATCAGTAACAAAAACAGTAAGCGTTACTCTATTTGAACAGCGGAAGAAATAGCTGTCATAAATCACAAGACAGGCCTTTAAACCTCCAAAAGTCATTTCCTTTTTATCTATAACCCTTGGGTCTCCTATAAGGCCTTCCAAAACAGATTTTTCTATGGCTTCAAGGGTTTTATCAAAATCACCTTTAAATGTTTTTTCAAACTTTGCCATTAATTGCTCCCGCCTTTACTCCTCGCTTTTATACATTAAAGAAGCTTCTTCCTTGCGTGGGTTCTCGTTAAGGCTTAAAACACGAACTTTGGTTGTGTTGCTGCCAAAACGTATTTCTATTACATCGTTTATCTTTACATCAACCGACGCCTTTGCAACCTTGCCGTTTACAGTAACACGTCCGGCGTCACAGGCTTCGTTTGCTATAGTTCTTCTTTTTATAATTCTTGAAACCTTTAAATATTTATCAAGTCGCATATTTTGCCTCCGGTATAAAAAAAGGTCCGCTTTATTGCGGACCGAAGATATTAATTATTCGTTTACAGCGTCTTTAAGGGCTTTGCCTGCTTTAAATTTAGGTGCTTTAGAAGCGGCAATAACCATTGTTTCTTTTGTTTTAGGGTTTCTGCCCATTCTTTCAGCTCTTTCTGTAACTTCAAATGTGCCGAAGCCTACAAGCTGAACCTTCTCGCCTTTTTTAAGTTCCTCTGTAATAACATCCTCAAAAGCTTTAAGTGCTTTTTCCGCATCTTTCTTGCTGAGTTCTGTTTTCTCTACTACAGCAGCAATCAATTCTGATTTATTCATTAACGAACTTCCTCCTTATAAAAATAAATAATAGACCGCTATTTTGCCGTGTCAAAAGCAGATTGAATTTACATTCAAACTAACCTACGCGCACTTAACAACTTCAGTCAAGTTACTTTATCCCCTTGGGAATTAAAGCGCCTCTAATATTTATAATATTTTATTGCACGTTTGTCAAGAAAAACTAAGTATTTCATTGCTTTTTTTAGCAAAGCGGACTAACAAAAGTGATATATTTTCTATTTCGACATTTTTTCTAAAAGGTCTATAAGCTCGTTAACTTTTTCGTCCTCATTGCCGGTTTCAAAAGCATCTTTAACACAGCACTTCATGTGAGCTTTTAAAATTTCGCGGTTAACCTTTTTCAGTATGGCTTGAGTTGCCAAAACCTGATTTGAAATATCAACGCAATACCTGTCGTCATCAATCATTTTAAGTATGCCGTCTATCTGACCTCTTGCGGTTTTTAAAAGGCGGCATACTTTATCATGGTCAGCCTTCATTACTCTATGCCCTTTACTTCGTATCCGGCCTCTGTAACAGCCTCTGTAAGTGTTTTATCGTCTACATCATTATTAAGTGTTACATAAGCGCATTTGCCTTCAAGGTCAACCTTTGCGCTTACTCCGTCTATTGCATTAAGAGCTTTTTCAACTCTGCCTGAGCAGTGCTGGCACATCATACCTTCAATCATCATTTTCTTTTCCATTTTAAATTCCTCCTTAATCTCTATATTATCATTATTATTTTCACTGCATGCGCAGTTTATAGGGCATACAGTAGTTTCATTTTGTATTTTTGCGTCTTTTTGAATATTCTTAGCAAAAGACGGTTTGAACCTTCTTAGCCTAAGGGCATTTGAAACAACAAAAACAGAGCTTAAACTCATTGCCGCAGCCCCAATCATTGGGTTAAGCTTAATGCCTGTAAATGGATAAAACACACCGGCGGCAAAAGGTATGCCTATAATATTGTATATAAAAGCCCAGAACAGGTTTTCTTTAATATTCCTTATAGTTGCCTTGCTGAGCTGAATAGCGCCTACAGCGTCCATTAAATCGTTTTTAACAAGTACTATATCAGCCGACTCAATAGCAATATCCGTTCCGGCGCCTATGGCTATGCCTGTATCGGCTCTAACAAGAGCTGGAGCGTCATTTATACCGTCGCCTATCATGGCTACTTTCTTGCCTTTTTCCTGAAGAAGTCTGACTTTTTCTTCCTTGTCTTTAGGCAGTACCTCGCTTATTACGTTGTCAATTCCAACCTCAGATGCTATTGCCTCTGCTGCCAAACTATTGTCGCCTGTAAGCATTATAACATCAATGCCCATTTTTTTAAATTCTTTAACAGCTGCGGCACTGCTTTTTTTAACTACATCGGCAACAGCTATAATACCTTCTATATTGCCGTTAAAAGCAAAGTATAACGGTGTTTTGCCTTTTGAAGAAAGCTCTTTTGCTGTATTTTCGGCTTTTGATATATCAATTTTGTTTTCGCTCATCATTGCGGCATTTCCCGCAAGCACATTAACCGAATTAACAACACACTTTACTCCACGGCCTGAAACAGACTCAAAACCGTTAATGTCATAAAGAGAAATATTTTCTTCCTCTGCCCTTTGAATTATAGCCTCAGAAACCGGGTGTTCAGATGTCTTTTCGGCAGAAGCCGCCATCTTTAAAAACTCTTTTTCGTCGGTTTTTCCAAACAAAACAATATCTGTTACCTTTGGGTGACCTTCTGTAACTGTTCCTGTCTTATCCAAAACAACGGTGTCTATGGTATGGGCTGTTTCAAGGCTTTCGGCTGATTTAACAAGTATGCCGTTTTCGGCACCTTTGCCTGTTCCCACCATAATGGCAGTAGGTGTAGCAAGGCCAAGGGCACACGGGCATGAAATTACAAGTACCGCAATACCTATAGAAACAGCAAAATTAACACCTGCACCTGTTATAAGCCAAACTATGGCAGAAACTATGGCAATACATATAACAACCGGCACAAACACACCGGCCACCTTATCGGCAAGCTTGGCTATAGGCGCTTTTGAGCCGCCTGCTTCTTCTACCAAATGAACAATCTGCGCCAATGTTGTGTCCTCGCCAACTTTATCGGCTTTAAATTTAAAACTGCCGTTTTTGTTAATTGTGGCACATACGGCTCTGTCCCCTTCTTTTTTCTCAACAGGTATGCTCTCTCCTGTTATTGCCGATTCATCAACAAAAGACGAGCCTTCAATAACTACACCGTCAGCCGGTATTGAGCTTCCCGGCTTAACAAGTACTATATCGCCTACTACAATGTCGCTTGTGTCTATTTCCGTTTCAATGCCGTTTCTTATTACTATGGCTTTTTTAGGCGCTAAATTAAGAAGCTTGTTTATAGCCTCGCTTGTTCTGCCCTTAGAGCGTGCCTCAAAAAACTTGCCTAACGTAATAAGCGTAAGTATCATAGCCGCGGACTCAAAATACAGCTCCATCATTTCACCATGAGCCGCCGCCATGTTTCCATGACCCAAATAATAGCCCATTTTATACATAGAAATTACACTGTATAAAAACGACGCTCCCGAGCCTATGGCAACAAGTGTGTCCATGTTAGGTGCCAAATTAAAAAGGCTCTTAAAACCGTTTATAAAATATTTTTTGTTTACAATCATAACCGGGATAGTAAGCAAAAGCTGTGTTAAAGCGTAAATCATTACGTTTTCATGGTCTGCAAGTATACCCGGCAGGGGTGCCCCCATCATATGGCCCATGGCAATGTAAAAAAGCGGAATTAAAAATAAAAAAGATACTTTTATTCTGAATTTTGTGTTTTTTACCTCGTCATCAGCAATATTTGCTTTTGATGTTTCAGCTTTTTTCTCTCCTGCAAGGCTTGCGCCATAGCCGCCGCTTTCAACTGCTTTAACAATATCGTCAACGCCTGCAACGCTTTCGTCATACTCAACAGTCATTGAATTTTGCAGAAGGTTTACGTTTACGTTTTTAACTCCGTTTACCTTGCTTACGCTTTTTTCAACATGAGCACTGCAGGCACTGCAAGTCATACCCGTAACGTCGAATTTATTCTTCATGTCACACCTCCGAACACAGAAAACATTTATAAAATTCAAATTTTAATACCCCCACGGGGTGGGTGTATGTTTATTATAGTTTGCTCTTTTATTAATGTCAACATCAATTTTAAATTATATTTAGCCAAAAATTCTCAATAAAAAAACAGCGCTTTTTATGTTTAATAAAAAACGCCGTTTAAAACTTAATTATTTAACTGTTAAAATACGTATTGTTTACAGAGTAGGCATTTTTATAATAACCTCTCCTGTACTTTCATTCCAAGTTATTCCATTATCAGAAATACCAAAGGCATTTACCACACTTCTTATTGGAAGATATATTCTGTCGTTAACAATTTCTGCCGCAGAATCAGCAGTAACTTTAAATCCGTTTATTTCCAAATAGCTGTTATCACCGCTCATTGCAGGTATTTTAATTGTTCTTGCTGCGTATTGTATTACAACACCCCTGAAAGTGTCATCTTCTACCCAGCTTATATCTTTATCATCAATACCAAAGGCATTAGAAAGCGTCCTTACAGGAACCATTACTCTGTCGCTGCTGTTAATATATGGCTTTGTTTCGGATTTATAAGGGATTGTACCTACATAATACATATCACTGCCTACTGTAAATTTAACTGTATTTTCGGTTGAAATTTCACTATCAGTATTGTCTTGACTGCCGTCCTGAGTGTTGTCATCATGCTCAGATGTATCCGCTGTATACTTACCTAAAACAGTGCTCTTTGAGTAATCGCTGTTGTTTATGGCTGTAATTGAAATTTTAGTATCACCGGTTACACTCTTAGATGTTGGCTCTATACCAACATTTTTAAGCTCTATGGAGCCTGAGCCGGCGCCTGATGTAGACTCAATTTTAATATATGCAGTTTTTTTATTGCTATCAACTGAAAACTCGGTTATATTGCCAAATTTTCCTGTTGCAGTTAAATCCGCCTCGCCTGTAAACTGAAAACCGTTATCAAGATTAAGCTCAAATATTCTTCCTGCTACTATCTGGTATGGGTAATCGTCTTTAATGCTTAAATCGAAAGATGTTAAATCATCATTTGCAGAAACTTTAATATCCATGTCAGGATATCCGCAATGTGCAAATATTAATTCACTATCTGAAACCGGTGCACTTATAGCATTAACCCTAACAGAAATTACGCCTTCATCCGTTATTTTAGTGTAAAGAGGTATTCTTATTTTGCTTGAAGCAGCATTGTATACATCACTGTCAACAGTAATCATCATTTCATTAGATGAAATAACAGTGTAATTAAGGCCATTTTCAATAATACAGCTGCCTTCATAAAGCCATTCTGCATTATTTAAAATAAGTGAAAATTCAGTAGTACCTGTACCCTCAAAGTCACCGCATTCATCTAATGTAAGAACCGGCGCCTGCGAGCCTGTAAGCGTGCTGTTTTCTTTTACCGAAATATCTTTTGAAACATAGTTTTCGGTATAGGCAAAAGCATTTGTACTAAGAGCCAAAGCAAGAGTTAAAGCTAATATAATTTTTTTCATGCAAATCCCTCCTTAATTTGAAGTTGTACTGCCAAAGCCTCCGTTTCTTTCGTCGGTTGTGTCATCGTCGTATGTAATGCCAAACTCTACAAATATACCTTGAGCAAAGCCCTGACCTTTTTGCACCTCAACAGTTTTATTTTCGTTGCTGTCGTTAGTTACTTTAATCATAATATGGCCTTCGTTATCGCTGTAATAATAGTCACTGTCTATAATGCCAACGGTGTTATTAAGCTGAAGGCGATATTTAAAGCCCAAACCGCTTCTTGGGTAAATTTTAAGCACCCAGCCGTCTTCCATTTTACACCTTATGCCTGTAGGAATTTTAATTGTTTCGCCCGGTTTAAGTGTAAAGTCAAAAGGCGCATAAAAGTCATAACCTGCTGAGCCTTTTGTGGCTCTTTTAGGGAGTTTAATTCTTTCATAAGCGTACTGAGCCAGTTCCAAAACAGGGCATATATCAACAGAATCACCTAAAAATATGTTCTCACTTACTTTTTCAAATGCTGCTATTCTTTTCAAGTAGTATCATTCCTTTTTAATAATTTTACTGTTTTAAATAATTTTACCACACAAGCAAGATTAATAAAATACGAGTTACGAAATTGTAATAGGAAGGTAATATAGCTGTATTAAAGTTTACAAATTATTCATTTACTGCACTATTTTGATACAGAGCATAATAAAAAAGCCCACAGCATAAAGGCTTATGGGCAGATTATATATATTTATTTAGTTATTTTTAGGTTTTACATTTGGATTTTCGGGAATTTCCGTCCTCTCCAGCAAATAATCAGCGGAAACTCCAAAATAATCACACAACAAAACAATACTGTCATATTTAGGAAGCTGACGGCCTGTTTTCCAATTACTTATAAGTGCCTCGGATATTCCTGTATCCTTTGAGAGCTTATAGGCAGTAATGCCTTTATTTTGTATAAGTTCTACAAGTAAATCTTTAAACATTTATACAAACCCCCTAAACTTTGCAAATGTTAAGTAATATTATTGACTACTTAACATTTGTTATGTATAATACAAATAGACCTAAATAAACAAAACAAATAAAAGCTTAATAATTAATTATAACATACTGAATTTATTTAAACAAAGGTGGAATAGGATTTTTTACGAGTGGGTCTAAGCTCATGGTCAGGAATTTTGCTTGCAGCAAAACGGTCTGCGACCGCCCCAATGTCTTTGGGGTTCCTTGTTGCGAAGGCCGCAAGCTCTCTCGCGCTCTAGTTTGGAAAATCCGGCCACGCTTAAAGAACCAAGCAAGACAGCTTGAGATTTTTATTTAAAATTCCAGTTTAATAAAAATTTTAACATAAAATTTTAGTTTTCGGGGGTGCAGGGGTCGGTTTTAGACCCTTGCTCGTGGGTATGCTGCATCGAAATCAGCATTGCTTTTGGTACTTTTCCAGAAAAGTACAATATAATTTTATTTAAAGCTTTTTGCGAGGGGGTTACGCTCATAGTTGCGAAGGCCGCCTTCCCCCTCGCGCTCCCCCTTCTGGCCACGCTAAAAGACCATAGCAAGACAGCTTGAGATTTTTATTTAAAATTCCAGTTTAATAAAAATTTTAACATAAAATTTTAGTTTTCGGGGGTACAGGGGTCGAATTAGACCCTTGTTCGTGCGGGCGCCGCATCGAAATCGGCGCTGCTTTTGGTACTTTTCCAGAAAAGTACATTATTATTTTATTTAAAACAAAAAATATAAACTTTTATGCCGTCATTGTGCCGTCAAATCGTTTTTTACTGTAATTTTTTATTTATAATTGTATTAATAGAATTTACAAAAGAAGGGATACCCATGGAAAACACCATTTCAGAAAAACGCCTTAAATTGCTAAAAGAAATTTTAACCATGCCCAAAGAATACCGTAATTCTTTTGTATGGCTTATAAATAACATAGATTTTGTAAAAGAAATGTGCTCCAAAAGCCAAATACCTTCTGACGAATTGGAAAAAAGCATAAATACAGCCCTTAATAACAACGACATACATTTGTATGTTATACTGCTTTTTTACAAAGCCCTAAAATACAAATAACGCATAAAATAACACACAAAAAGGCGGCTCCTTTCGGAACCGCCAATTTTTATTTAACAGTTATTTATCAGTCTTTTTTAAGACGAAGATAGCTTTCTGTTCTGTCTTTAGCATCCTGCTCTGCTTTAGCAAAGAGTTCTTCAGCTATTTCAGGGAATTTTCTTGAAAGTGATGTATAACGAACTTCACTCATTAAGAAATCTCTGAAGCTTGCAGATGGCTCTTTAGAGTCGAGGATAAATGGATTCTTTCCTTCCTTCTTAAGGTCAGGATTGAATCTGTAGCAATGCCAGTAACCAGATTCAACAGCTGCTTTAGCATGAAGCTGAGCATTGCTCATACCGCCCTTAATACCATGGTTGATACATGGAGCGTAAGCTATAATAAGTGATGGGCCGTTGTAAGCCTCAGCCTCTTTAATAGCTGTAAGTGTCTGCTGTGGGTCATAACCCATAGCAACCTGTGCTACGTAAACATAGCCATAGCTCATAGCCATCATACCAAGGTCTTTCTTCTTTGTTCTCTTACCAGCAGCAGCGAACTGTGCAACAGCAGCTGTAGGTGTAGCCTTTGAAGACTGACCGCCTGTATTTGAGTAAACCTCTGTATCAACGCAGATGATGTTTACATCTTCATCAGCAGCGATTACATGGTCAAGACCTGAGTAACCGATATCGTATGCCCAGCCGTCACCACCAACAATCCACTGTGACTGTTTTACAAGGTAATCTTTTCTGTCATAGATTGGTTTAAGTGTTTCATCAATGCCAGCTTTTTCCATAGCAGCGATAAATCTGTCTGCTCTTTCTCTTGTCTTATCAGCAACAAGATAGTTGTCAGCCCAATCCTTAGCAGCTGCTTTAAGCTCTGCATCTGTTGTTTTCTCAACGAGTTCTTCAACCTGTGCTTTTAACCATTTACGTACTGCTTTTGTACCAAGGTACATACCATAGCCGTACTCTGCTGTATCTTCAAAAAGACCGCTGGCCCAAGCAACACCAAATCCTCTTTCGTCTGTGCAGTATGGGATTTCAGGAGAACCGCCCCAGATGTGTGTACATCCAGCTGAGTTAGCAATTCTCATTCTGCCGCCGTAAAGCTGTGTAATAAGTTTAAGGTATGGTGTTTCACCACAACCAGCACAAGCGCCTGAGAACTCAAGGTATGGTTTAAGGAACTGGCTGCCCTTAACTGTTGCTTTCTGTTTGTCATCAATTTCTTTATCTTTAACGTTGTTGATTGTGTAATCCCATTCAGCGTTCATCTTTTCTTTCATTGGAGCGAAAGCTTTAAGTGTAAGTGCCTTTGTAGGACATGTCTTAACACAAACGCCACAACCTGTACAGTCCATACCTGAAATTGAAAGATGATATTTGTACTCTTTTAATTCAGCTGGAGCCTTAACGTCAAGCATTGCATAGCCTTCTGGAGCCTTTGCAGCTTCTTCAGCGTTAAGAAGTGTAGGACGGATTACAGCGTGTGAACAAACGATAGAACATCTGTTACACTGAACGCATTTTGTAGAATCCCACTCTGGAACGTCGATAGCGATACCGCGTTTTTCCCACTGAGTAAAGCCTGGTTCCCAGCTACCGTCTTCATGGTCGTTAAATGCTGATACAGGGAGGTCATTTCCTTCCTGACGACCCATCTTAAAGAGAACGTCTTTGAAGAATTTAGGAATAGCAGGGTTGTCCTCAACAGGCTCATCAACAGCGTTAGCCCATGAAGCAGGAACTTCGATTTCTTTAATCATTGTAATACCTTTGTCGATAGCTGCGCAGTTCATATCAACAATATCCTGACCCTTAGCGCCATATGTTTTGTTAACCTGCTCTTTAAGGTATTTAACAGCGTCATCAACAGGTATAATCTTTGAAATAGCAAAGAAACCAGCCTGCATTATCATGTTGATACGTCCGCCAAGACCGATTTCTTTAGCGATATCAACAGCATCAAGTGTATAGAATTTAGCTTTCTTCTGAGCAATCTTTCTCTTAAGAGAAGCTGGAAGTTCTTTTTCAAGTTCTTCTGGTGACCAGATTGTGTTAAGAAGGAAGCTGCCGCCTTCTTTAAGGTCGCCAATAAGGTCATATTTATCAACATATGCCTGGTTATGACAAGCTATAAAGTTAGCTGCCTTAATCTGATATGAACCCTCGATTTTCTTAGGACCGAAACGAAGGTGAGAAATTGTAACACCGCCTGATTTCTTTGAGTCGTAAGCGAAGTAAGCCTGTGCGTTGTAATCAGTATGGTCACCGATAATCTTAACAGCCTGTTTGTTAGCGCCTACTGTACCGTCTGAACCAAGACCCCAGAACTTACATGAGAAGTTGCCTTCTGGTGTTGAGTCAAATGGCTCTGCAAAGTCAGGAAGTGAAAGGTTTGTAACGTCGTCAACGATAGAAACTGTAAAGCCGTTCTTTGGCTCTGCCTGCCAAAGGTTCTGATATACAGCCATAACGTCCATAGGTGTAAAGTCTTTAGAACCAAGGCCGTAACGTCCGCCAACGATAAGAGGTTTTCTGTCGCTGTCAGCAAATACGTTCTTAACATCAAGGTAAAGTGGCTCGCCAAGTGAACCAGGCTCTTTTGTTCTGTCAAGAACAGCAATTCTCTTAGCTGATACAGGAACAGCCTCAAGAAGTGCGTCAGCTACAAATGGTCTGTAAAGGTGAACTTCAACAAGACCAAGCTTTTTGCCTCTTGCGTTCCAGTACTCAATTGTTTCTCTAATAACACCACATGATGAACCCATAGAGATAATTACATCTTCAGCCTGTGGGTCGCCATAGTAGTTGAAAAGTTTATAGTCTGTTCCAGCGATTTCGTTAATCTTGTCCATATATTCCTGAACAACGCCTGGAATAGCTGTATAGAATTTGTTGACAGACTCTCTTGCCTGGAAGAATACGTCTGGGTTTTCAGCTGAACCTCTGCTCTTTGGATGGTCTGGGTTAAGAGCGTTGTCTCTGAAAGCTTTTAAAGCATCCCAGTCAACAAGTTCTTTAAGGTCATCATAATCAATAAGCTCTATTTTCTGATATTCATGGCTTGTTCTGAAACCATCGAAGAAATGAAGTACAGGGATTCTGCTCTTAATAGCTGAAAGATGAGCTATACATCCCATGTGGAATGCCTGCTGAACAGAGCTTCCTGCAAGGAGTGTAAAACCTGTGTTACGGCAAGTCATAACGTCCTGATGGTCACCAAAAATTGAAAGCGCATTAGAAGCAAGTGCTCTGGCGCTTACATGGAATACGCCTGGAAGAAGTTCTCCGGCTATTTTATACATGTTAGGAAGCATAAGCATAAGGCCCTGGCTTGCTGTGTATGTTGAAGCAAGACCGCCGCCCTGAAGTACGCCGTGAACAGCGCCTGCAGCGCCGCCTTCGTGCTGCATTTCTCTAACTTCTACAGTCTGTCCAAAAATGTTCTTTTTGCCATTAGCGCTCCACTCGTCAACCATTTCTGCCATAACGGATGAAGGAGTGATAGGATAAATTGTAGCTACCTCGGTAAAAGCATATGATGCGTATGCAGCAGCTGTATTACCGTCCATAGTAGCTTTCTTTAATGGTCTTTTCATTGTGTTCCCCCCTGTTAAAATTTAGGTTATTACTTTTTTATGAGCTTACATCTTTAAACCGGCAATTTCACAAAACAACTTGTCCGCCGGATAAGAGATTGCATAGCTTAGTAGCAATACACTTTATTTATTGTAACATAATCATTTCATAAACTCAACATAGTATAGACTATTTCGTTAATTTAACAACAATAATTTTACCACACAATAACATACGGCACAAAAAATATACAATTTTTTTATCCAAAGTTAATTTTTAGAGTTAAAAAAACAAAATATCTCACTATCAAATCAACTTGCACAATAAAAAAACAAAATTATTGTGATATTATACAACCCATAGCAACAATAGAGTTATTGATTATTACTTTGGTATAGCCGCTATATATCAAAACACATTTTAAACCGTATATAATCTACCTTTTAAATAACGCAAATTAAGCCAGTTTATGCGTTTTCCAATTATTGCTGCATGGAGCTGAGCATATCACCAATCTCATCAATATCATTAAGTATATTTTTCTGTCTTTGCTTGTAAAGAAGCTCTTTGTTGTACTGGTAGAATTTAACACAGCCGTTTTCATCTATAAACTTAATGCTGTAATAGCCGGAGTTAAGCTCTGTTACAAATATAATCATTTCTTGGCTTGGGCCGAATACATACTCCATAAACTCAAAGGCGTTGTCAAGGTATTCTGAAGTTTTGTCCATAACAGCCTGTCTTTTTTCCACTTCCGCAGCAAAAAGCTCTTTTATAAACTCAAAGCCTTCCTCACAGGAGCTAATTCCTTTTTTAACAATCTCAAAAACAAACTCGTCAAGCTTATCGCATACATCTAACTGTAATTTTTCATCACTCTTTTTAATAAGAGAGTTTTTCTTCATTTTAGAAATATTGAAACGCTTTATCTCAACAGCCGGCTTTATAATATCCTCTGGGCGTTTGTCTTTTGCATACTGGCTTAAAAGCTGATTTTTAAGCTCTTTAAGCTCCTGCTGAAGAGATGTAACAAATACGTCTGCTCTGTCGGCCTTTTTAAAATAATCATTAAGGCTTGAAAGTATAAGATTAACAACACTTACCCTTTCGTCAAATGCCGCAAGACGGAGCCTATCCACATAAGTGTTTCTTATGCCGCCTTCAAGAATTTCCTGTATTGAATAGTCTTTTTTATATTTTTTATAAAGCTCTAAATAAGACGAAAAATCACGGGCAGTTTTTTTGTTTTGTATATACTGGTAAACAACATCAAAATCAATTGTTTTGCCAAGGCTTTCGTAAACATACATTATGTTTGAAAGGTCCTCCCAGCCTCTGGCTGTTGCAAAAATTTTGCCCTCGGCTGTATTTCTTACGCAATAGAAGTTTTCCTTTTTAATATCTAGATAGGATATAATAGCATCGTGAACACCGTTTTTAACAGCGTAATCCTTCCAAATGCCGTAATCTTCTTCTACTTCTATCTTTTTAACCCTGTCAAGTGTTACAATGTCAAATTCCCTAACTGATTTGTTGTATTCCGGCGGATTACCGGCGGCAACTATTATCCAGCCGTCAGGTACTTTGTGGCTTCCAAATGTTTTGTACTGCAAAAATTGGAGCATAGCCGGAGCAAGTGTTTCGGAAGCACAGTTTATCTCGTCTATAAACAAAATACCTTCTTTAAGCCCTGTTTCTTCTATCTGTTTGTAAACAGAGGCTATAATTTCGCTCATTGTATATTCTGTAACAGAATATTTAACGCCGCCGAACTCTTTTTCTTCTATATACGGCAAACCAATGGCGCTCTGCCTTGTATGGTGTGTTATTGTATATGCCACAAGACCTATTTTACATTCCTGAGCAATCTGGCGCATAATGGCTGTTTTGCCTATACCCGGCGGGCCAATTAATAAAAGCGGTCTTTGGCTTTCAACAGGTATAACATAGTCACCATACTCGTCTTTAACAAGATACGCTTCTATGGAGTCTTTTATTTCGTCTTTTGCCTTTTTTATATTCAATTTATATTCCTCCGTTTTTTAAAAGTTCCTCTGACTCAACTATTATTTCAGCCGCCCATGGCGGTACGCCCGAATCGTCATAGCTTTCACTTAAAAATACAAAAGCCGTTTCATAAGGCGGCATTTTTTCAGGATAAGTTCCAAAACCGTCTGTAAAATATATCATACCTTTTAAATTTTCAGCTTTGCCTTCTTCTATTAGATTATTTAAGTATTCAAAAGCCGGTCTGAAATCAGTTCCGCCAAATCCTCGGGCTTCAAATGATTTTACATATTTTTCAAAATCCTCACGGCATGTAATAACCATGTCCGACTGAACTTTGCTGTCGCACTGAATAATATGCACATTTATTTTTCTAAAAAAGCTTTCATTGTCCCTCAGAACAGAATACGTTTCATTTAAAAAACCTTTTATAAGCTCTCCTGAGCATGACGCTGATGTGTCCAGCACAATAGCAAATTCGTCTATTTTTTTGTCGTCTTTGTACTCCAAAGGCTCTATAAGTGGCATGTTGTTATACACCTTTAAGCCATAAGTATAATAAATATAATCAAAGCTGTCCAAATCCAGTTTCATTACTTCTTTTCTTGTAAAGAACTTACGCAGAAAATCCCTGTAATTGTACCTTTCACGGTTTTCTATTTTAATATATTTTAAAAGCTCCCCGGCTTCGTCAGCTTTCTGGCGTGAAAAAGTGTCCATATCTGTCTGTGTCTTGGAGCTTATGTCTTTCCATTTGTCGTCAAAATCTTTTTTGTTAGGTGTTCCCTTGTTTTTATTTTCTTTGCCTTTTTTATCTGAATTTCCCGGGTTTATAGGACCGTTTGAGTCGTCATCCTCACCCTCGCCGTCATTATTATTATCTCCATTTTCATCTTGTGAGTTATCCGGCATTTGAAGTGTTTGTTCTACATTATCGTATATAGTCCAAAATTCATGGTCGTCAACAAAAAACTCCGAGGCTATGTTTTTAATTTCCTCATCATTAAGCCCCATACCCTCAAGGAGCCTGTATACAGCCTGAGCCGAAACGGTTTTTATGTTTTCATCAACAAGTGAATAAATACGCCTTTTTTCAGCCGTCATATCACGGCGTATGCCGCCGTATTTAAGTGAATCAATGAGGTGTTCAGCGGCTATGTCGCAGGCAATATCCCAAATTTCTTTTACTTTTCCTTCACGGGATGACGGGTGACGGAACATACAGTGGAATATCATGTGCAGATATGCCCTGTTAACCCATTTCATATCTGTGCGGTATTTTTCAATAAGAAACATAGGCGAATAATAAATATAATATCCGTCTGTGCCTATTCCCCCTGTTTTGTCGCTGGGAGCGTACCTAAAACCGCCGAAAGCCATTGCCAGAAAACGCATATACATATAAAGTTCGCTTCTTGATGTTTCAAGTATGTCCTGACCTACCCGTTCAAGTTTTTTAATTATTTCATACTGTCCCATTTAAGTTTGACCTTTCAGTTTTATAAATCAAATGTTTTCTTTTTACTTCCGAATTTTCTCATTTTAATATCCATTAACTGCGCCGTAAAATCAGCCCTGTCGTTTTTAACTGTTTCGTCAATGGCATATTTTATATTATCAGCATTTAAAATATCTAGGCTTTCCATTTTTTCTAAAAAACCAATATTTTCACTTTGAGAAATTACATTTATCGCTTCTGAAATATTTTCCGACAAATATTTTATATATTCCTTTTTTGCTTCTTCTGTAAGTCCAAAAGGCTTTTCCAGCCTGTTTATAGCTATTAAGCACAGTGTCTGAGGAAATTCCTCAGCAGCGGCGTATTTAAAAGCAGAATCATATACGGCATAATTAAGCCTGTTTTTGTCTATTGCACGCCTATACAAAACACCGGCGCCATGGGTTACAGTCTCAAATGTTTTGGAATAGCATTTATCTATATATTCATAGCCATAGCCGGGAAATATAAGACTGCAATTGTTTTTTTCTATATTAAGTACTATTTCTCCGCTTAATTCACTTAAAAAGCCTGAAACAGAAGACGAAATTTTATCATCTGTTATTGTTATTTCATTTAAACTATCGCAGTTTTTAACAAAACCATCACCTATATACTCAACATTTGAAGGTATGCTTATTTTTTCAAGTGCTCGGCAGTTATAAAACAAATGCGCTCCGGCAAAATTAAGGTTATCAGAAAAAACTGCTTCCTTTAAAGCACGGCACTCACAAAAAGCATAGTTACCGGCATAAACAATGCTTTTTGGAAAAATAACTTCTTTTATTTCGCCATGGTTTCTGAAAGCCTCGTCACCTATGTGAGTTACGGTATAATTTTCTATTTTATCAGGTATAACAACAAAACTTTCAGAGCCAGTATATTTTTCAATAACAGCGCTGCCGTTATTTATGGAATATTCAAAACTGCCAAAGGTACTCATTTCAATCCTCCGCTACTAATATTTATATACACATTTTAAAAGTCATCTGCTATAATAACTAAAACTGTTTTTACTAATATAAAAGGAGCTTTAAAATGGAAAAACAATTTAAAGGCGCCGTATTTTTCGACTACGACGGAACACTTACAGATAAAGACGCCGGACTTTTTGTTCCATCACCAAAAACTGTTGAGGCAATAAACCGCCTGCGCAAAAACGGCTATGCCGCATGCCTTGCAACCGGCAGAAGCTTAAAATATATACCAAAATTTAATATATACTTTGATATTATAATTACCGCAAACGGCGGCTGCACAGTATATAAAAATAAAGTAGTTGGCGAAAAACCTTTTACCCCTGAAACAATTAAATCCCTTACAGATTATTTTACAGAAAAAAACATGATATTTGTACTTGAAAATTATGCGAAATGCTATGTAAATTTACCCAATGATAAATTATTCAATAAAATGATATCAATGTTTAATGTTAAGCCAACTGTTTTTACACCTTTAGAGCAGTACAGTAACGAAAATATATATAAAATACTGCTTATATACAGAAACACCGGTGATATAATACCGCTAAAAAGCGGTTTTTCGGATATTTCCGACATAACTGTGCCAAATGACGGCATTACATCCTGCGATATTAACCCAAAAGGCGTATCCAAAGCCAACGGTGTTATAGATGTCTGCCAATATTTTGGCATAGACATTAAAAACACCTATGCCTTTGGCGATGGCGAAAACGACCGCACAATGCTTCAAGCTGCCGGGTACGGCATAGCCATGCAAAAACATCACCCAAGCCTTGATGATGTATGCAGCATGGTTACTGGTGAAGCGTCTAAAAACGGCATATATGACGCCCTTACAAAATTAGGACTTATTGATAAATTCTGATTCTTAGAAATAATACCACAGTATTATATTTAATTCTACCTATTTCTAAGCATTTAATAAGGTTTTTGATATTTTTTAAACAATCACAAAATTTATACATGGAGGATATTATGACAGATAAAAATACATCTTTAAAAGAAATATATTTAGCCGGCGGATGTTTCTGGGGTGTTGAGCGTTTTATGAAAAACGTGTACTCCGTTGTTTCTACCCAGTGCGGCTATGCTAACGGAAACACAGAAAATCCTACTTATGAACAAGTATGTTATTTTGGCACAAACCATGCCGAAACAGTAAAAGTAGTTTATGACACAGCAAAAGCCGATTTAAAATTCATACTTAAAATGTACTTTTCTATAATAGACCCTACACTTGTTGACCAGCAGGGACCGGATATAGGTCCGCAGTATAGAACAGGTATATATTACACAGAGCCTTCCGATGAGGAAATTATAAGGGCATGCCTTGCGGAACTTAAAAAAGACTATCCTCACGATTTAATTGTTGTTGAGTGCCTGCCGCTTAGCAATTTTTACCCTGCTGAGGATTATCACCAAAATTATTTAGACAAAAATCCGGGCGGATACTGCCATATTCCATGGGGAGATATCAAAAAGGCTTTCCACACCTACCCTATACTTGATTTTACAATGTATCTTGAAAGACCGGACGACGAGAAAATAAAAAATACTCTTTCCCCTCTTTCATACGAAGTAACACAAAACGCCGCAACAGAGCCGCCTTTTAATAACGAATACAATGACTTTTTTGAAGAAGGAATATATGTTGACATTATTACAGGAGAGCCGCTTTTTTCATCTAAAGACAAATTCGCCTGCTCCTGCGGCTGGCCTAGCTTTTATAAGCCTATAGACAGAAGATGCCTTATATATAAAGAAGATACTTCTTTTGGTATGGTGCGTACAGAAGTTTTGTGCCGTTCTTCCAAAGCACACTTAGGCCATGTGTTTAACGATATTAATGTAAACGGACATACAGAAAGATATTGCATTAATTCCGCCGCCATAAAATTTATACCTGTTGATAAACTTAAAGAAAAGGGATACAATGAATTAATTGCTTTATTTTAAGGCTTATTATAACATTGAATTTTAAAACCAATATTATTAATGTGCAATTTTTCACTTTAATTTAGCATGCTAAATTAACTAAAATGCAACATAAAAACTCTATTCTTACTACAGTTTTTTGTATAAAAAAGCGCTTAGTTTTTCCACGAAAAACATTTGTCTTTTTGTAGGAAATTCATAAAAATGAATTTTTTTGAAAAGAGGGCTTTTTTTCGTCAAATTGGTGTGCTATAATACGCTTAGTTTTTCACAGAAAGATATTTGTTCGTGATAGATAATACAAAGAGAAATCAAAGATAACAGGGAGGCAGATATTATGAATCCAGATTATATAGCAGAAAGAATTGGTCGTTTGGGAACAGAATCAGCATTTGAAGTTTTAAGCAAAGCAAAAGCTCTTGAGGCACAGGGCAAAGATATTATTCATCTTGAAATAGGCCAGCCTAACTTTGCTACACCTGAGCATGTGGCAAAAGTTGCATGTGAGTCAATACGTGACGGTGAAACAGGTTATACAGCTTCTCAGGGTGAGCTTTATTTAAGAGAAGCCATAGCTAAAAGAGCAAGAGAACAAGGAAATATTAACACAAATGCTGACGAAGTAGTTATAGTTCCTGGCGGAAAGCCTATTATGTTCTTTACAATGCTTGCACTTATTAACCCGGGCGATGAAGTAATATACCCTAACCCAGGTTTTCCAATATATGAATCATGCATACGTTTTGCAGGCGGTGTTCCGGTTCCAGTACCTGTAATTATGGAAAACGACTTTAAAATAGACGCTAAGGTGCTTAAATCACTTATTACAGATAAAACAAAACTTGTTATTATCAACTCCCCTGGCAACCCAACAGGCGGTGTTATGGAAGAAAAAGACATAAGAGCTATTGCCAATGTTTTAAAAGATACAAACATTTTTGTTATGAGCGACGAAATATATAGCCGTCTTATATATAACGGCACAAAACATTTTTCAATAGCTTCCATACCTGAAATGAAAGACCGCACAATCGTACTTAACGGTTTTTCAAAACCTTACGCTATGACAGGTTGGAGAATTGGCTACGGAATTATGAATAAAGACCTTGCCAAAGTAATGACACTTCTTATGGTTAACTCCAGCTCATGTGTTGCTGGCTTTACACAGGAAGCCGCAAAAGCTGCTCTTGAAGGCCCTCAGGACTGTGTTAGCGAAATGGCTGAGGCTTATAAATACAGACTTGAATACTTTGTAAACGAGCTTAATAAAATAGATGGCATTAAGTGCCTTATGCCAAAAGGTTCATTCTATCTTTTCCCAAGCATTAAAGGCACAGGCCTTTCTGACAGGGAGTTTGCAGACAGACTTTTAAGAGAAGCAGGAGTTGCCTGCCTTGCCGGCAGCAGCTTTGGAAAATACGGCGAAGGCCATCTTCGTCTTTCAGCTGCTACATCTTTCGAGAACCTTCAGGAGGCAATCGTAAGAATTAAAGACTTTATAGCTAAAATTAAGCTTGAAAAAACAGCTTAAACATAACCAAAATAAACAATAAACTCTTCCTACAATCCTTTTACCTACTTAAAAATACCCGGCTTAAACAGTTCGGGTATTTTTTTGTTAATAAATATATACCCTATAGTTTTTCTGCCTTAACAAAATGTTGTATAAGACGAAATATAAAATAATAAAAAATAACAATTCATATTTTTTCTGATGGAGGTAGAATAAATAATGCGTATCAATGCGTCAAGTCAAAGTCAAATACTCAATACATATTTTAATAATCAAAATTCGGCAAAAACAAACATGAACACTGTAAGTTCTGTATTCAAAAACAGAGATGTGCTTACTATTTCCAATCAGGGAAAAAAAGAAAGCTTGGTTCAGCAGCTTTTAAACCAAAAAAAGCTTATTCAGGAAAACAAAGAAGCATTATTGGAAAAAGGCATAGAAACCGGATATGTAGAGCAAGAAAAGCTTGATGATTTTGATGAGCAGTTAAAAGCCATTGATGAGCAGATAGCCAAAGCCTACAGTGAAGAAACTCAGGATAAAACAGATGAGAAAAGCACAAACAAAAACAAAACCATGACCGAGGATGAGTACAGAGAGCAAAAATTAAACAGCATATCCAATATATCCGGCAGTTTAAAAAATTCAGAAATTGTAATGTCTGTTAAAGGCAAAATGGAAGGCGAAAAGAATGTACTTGAAGCCGAAATAAAATTAGACGGTTCAAATGCTTCCGAAAGTAAGTTTAAAAGAATAGCCGAGATTGACGCTAAAACATCATCCATAATGAATAAAACAGGTGAAACATTATCGGAAATAAATTATTCTTTTAAACAAGATAATGAATATGTTATTACAGAAGACCCGGAAAAGGAACAAAACAATAAAATACCTGAAAAAGACAATAACAACCAAGAAATACCTTTTGATAAATATAATGATGATGCATACATAAAATAAATTTCATAAAAAACAAATAAATATATAAACAAAAAAGCTTTAGAACAAAACATGCTCTAAAGCTTTTTATATTTATTATTTTTTACCTGCCGAAGGGTTATTAAATATTTCTCTGTTAAATTCTTTGTTCTGATATGCAACTATTGTAGTACATATAGCGTCACCTGTAATATTTACTGCTGTTCTTGTCATATCAAGTATACGGTCAATACCCATTATAAGCGCTATAGCCTCAACAGGAAGGCCAACAGAAGCAAATACCATTGAAAGAGTTATAAGTCCAACACCCGGTACACCAGCTGTACCAATAGATGCAAGGGTTGCTGTTGCTATAACTGTAATATAATCAGTCATTCCAAGGTCTATGCCATAAGCCTGAGCGGCAAACACTACTGCTACACCCTGCATTATGGCTGTTCCGTCCATATTAATAGTAGCTCCTAAAGGAATAGTAAAAGACGAAATCTTTCTTGATACACCTAATTTATTTTCAAGTGTATCTATAGAAAGCGGTATTGTAGCATTTGATGTAGCTGTTGAAAATGCAAAGCTCATTACAGGGAAAAACTTTTTAATAAATATAATAGGGTTAAGTCCTGTAAGCACTTTTAAAAGACCTGTGTATACAATAAAGCAGTGTATAAAAAGCGCTGCCAAAACGCCTATCATATATTTCAAAAGCGGCACAAATGCCATAAAGCCTATGCCTGCAAAAGTATTGGCTATAAGGCAGAAAACACCAATAGGTGCCACATGCATAACCATACTTGTCATTTCCATCATAATATCATTAAACTGGCCGAAAAAGTTAGCTACTGTTTCTGTTTTGCTTCCCATTTTAGCCAATATAATACCTACAATAAGTGCAAATAAAATAGTAGGCAGCATATCGCCGTTTGCTAAAGCCCCAATAGGGTTTTTAGGTATAATATTTAAAAGAGTATCAGCAAGGCTTGTACTTTCGGCAATAGTAACTTCAGCCGTTTCAATGCTTGATGTATCAAGGCCTATACCCGGGTTAATAATGTTTCCAACTGTAAGGGCTACAGTAATAGCAACAGCTGTTGTAACAAGGTAGAAAAGCAATGTCTTAACACCTACCTTACCCAATGTAGCTGTATCTCCCACAGCAGCACTGCCGCATACCAGTGAGCAAAAAACAAGCGGCACAACAAGCATCTGCATAAGCCTTAAAAAGCCATTTCCGCATACATAAAATACACCGCCAATAAGCACTGTATCTTTAAAATATCCGGCTGGCACAAAGTAATGAAGCACTGTACCTGTAATGGCACCTAATATTAAAGAAATAAATATTTTTGTGGTAAGACCTAATTTTTTACCTTTATTTTCCAATTAAACCGCTCCTTTCAAGCATGTGCCTCTCAAGGGCAGTTTCCCAGTCAGGCATTTCATATATACCGGTCATTTCCATCATAAGGTTTTCAAGAGCTGTATACCTTGGACGCATGCTGTCCATGTTTTCGCTTTCCTTGTTGTAAAGCACAGGTTTTAATACATCTGTTGATAATCCCGAAAGTTCAAGTATTCTCTTTGCGTAATCAAACCTGCTGCACATACCGGTGCATGCGGCATGGAATATGCCGTATTCGTCGCTTCTTATAACCTTATTTATAAACTCAGATAAAGCATAAACACTTGTTGGTGAGCTAATCTGGTTAACGGCAGCTTCAATTGTTCTTTTTTCCTTAGCAGCATTTATAACCTCAGATACAAAGTCGCCTTCTCCATAGCCGTATATCCATGTACTTCTTATTATAATGTGCTTTGGTGTAAGCTCTTTGGCAAATACTTCTCCTGCCAGCTTAGACTTACCGTAAACCGAAACAGGCTCGGTTTTATCAAACTCATTAAGAGCTCTTTCTTCATTTCCGGCAAAAACGTCATCTGTTGAAAGCTGAACCATTGTGGCACCTATCTGCCTTGAAGCAGAGCTTAAGTTTCTGGCTCCAAGGGAATTAACCTTATATGCCTTAACCCTGTCTTTTTCACATTCCTCAATGTCGCTTATGCAGGCACAGTTTATAATAACATCCGGCCTGTTAATTACAGCAAAACGCGTTACTTCTTCGGTATTTGTAACATCCAGCTCCAAGTCTGTAGAAAAAATCTTGTCACAATTGTTGCTTAAAGTTTCTTCAAGTATTCTTCCTATATTGCCTGAAGAACCGGCTATCCAAATTTTTCTGTTTATCATGCTTACCGTCCTTTCAAACACAATAACTTAATGATACAGCAAAAAAGACAATCCGCCTGCCATATAATATTAAATTATTCAGGCAAATTAAATTGTCTTTTTAATAAACATACTGTTAAAAATCAAACTTTTTCAGACGGGGCATATATTATCATATATCCATGTTTCTTGCAAGTTTTTAAACTCAAGTTTTTTAAAAAAAATTAAAATTTTATAATATTTCTATTTTTTACCGAACACATGGTTTCCTATTGAATATGTAATTGGCACAGACCAAATCCAACGGCTGGTTGCTGTTGCCGGGTTCCAATAATACAAAGCGCCGCCTGTAGGGTCCCAGCCGTTAAGGGCATCCCTTGCGGCAGAGTAAGCCGTTTCGTTAGGTGTCAGATTAATCTGTCCGTCACGCACGGCATCAAATGCCCCAGTCTGATAAACAACATCAGGTATAGTATTTGGAAAATTAGGGCTTTCTACCCTATTTAGTATAACAGCACCTATAGCTACCTGACCTTCGTAAGGCTCTCCGCGGCCCTCGGCATAAATAGCTCTTGATAAAACTTCCAAATCATACTGGGCGTTTACTTCGTCTAAAATGCCTAAAGCTGTTAGTGTGCTTTCTCCCACAATACCATCTGGTGTAAGGCCGTTATTCTGCTGAAAAAGCCGTACACCTTCATAAGTTCCATAGCCGTATATTCCATCAACATTTCCGGAATAGTAACCTAAATCCTGCAGCCTTTGCTGTATTATCTTTACAGCATCTCCGCCTGAGCCGTATTGGAATATAGCTGTCATCTGGCTTTTTTCATAAGGCGTAAAAACAAATACCAAAGAAGAAAAAATAACAGCCGCTACCGAAAGCACAATATACATTCTTACCTTATTAAGACACTTAAACATATACTCCACCCCAAAAAGTATTTTAATCTATACTGTTAAAGCGTGTTTCAGCCTTTTTTACAGCTTCAACTGCGGCAAACTTAAAATTAATGCCATCTCTGTCCGCTATTACACTATATTCCTCATTTGAAAGAATATTCTTAAGTTCTTCTTGGGCTGTGGAGTCGGTTTCATTTTCCGAGCCGTATATGCAAAGTGACGGGTACATAACACACCACCAGTTTTGGCCTTTTGCTTGGCCTATATCAATTCTTACGGCATCATACATTCCCGAAGGAAGTGTTATGCCGTCATAGCTTTTAACGGGAAAAAGAGTTTTTTCAAATCTTACATTTACTGTATAATCACAGTTATTTTCAAAAATTATGCTTTCGGCCTTTGCCTTAATTTGGTCTTTGCTTTCTTCCAGTACTTTTATGCTTTCCTCACGGCTTTTGCATTCTTTCATTTTATCCCGCATAAAGTCAAGAACACCGTCACGCACTTTCAGCTTCAAGTCTTGGTCAAAATCACTGTTGCTGTTTGCTACAATATGCAGCCGCACTATTTTTTCGGCAATGCCGCTTTGAATATCGTCGGCATACGTTTTAAGTGAAACAATTACAGTAAAGGCTAATGAAACAATTACGGCAGCAGCTAATGAAATTATTAAATTCTTTTTTTCTTTTTTCAAAAACATTTTTAAACTTGTCATATTAATCACCATAAACAATATTGACAGTTAATTCAAAATGTAATCAAAAAAATAATTTTTATTTTTCCTCAACATGAATTTCTAAATTAATAACCATGTTTTTAAACATATCTTCACTATAAAACTTGTTGTAAAGAGCATTGTCCTGCCTTTTAAGCCTTTGAGCAATACCTAAAGCGTCGCAGTTAAGGTACTGAAGCTTTTCTACAGATGAAAGGCATTTTTCTTTTATCTGCTGAGATAATATTTCAGATGATTCTTCAGGATAATTAAATCCGTCTGAGCGTTTTACTTTAAAGCTTATGTCATAATTAGCCTTTAAAACACCGTCTTGCTCATAAAACTCAACATTGCTTACATTTTTTTCTATATTAAACGGCACCGCTTCTGAATTAATGTTTATGGTTTCATTTCTGCCTTTGCCCTCACCTAAAACATATATAAATCCCTGCATTTGGTTGTTGTCAAACACACCTTTTTTTATGTTGTCTGTAAATATAACTCCGCCGTTTATTATTAAATTTTCATCCTCTGCATCAACTAACGGAATTACTATACCGTTTTGGGTATCAAGCTTTTTAACAGCCTCAGCAAGGGTCAGCCTTTGTGTTGAATAAAGGCGGTCCTTATTATTTTTATAAAAATCCCAAATATAAAGCCCGTCACCGGAATTGCTGACTGTGGATATAATGCCAGAAGCACTGTTTTCGGCACAAAGTACAACTGTATCCATACTTATATCGCCATTTGACGATAAATCAAGCAAAATTTCATTTAAACTTCCGTTTTCTGAGGCACTGCGGCCTATAACTACCGCCTTTAAATGGCCAAAATACATCTGCCTTTTGCCTGAAGATAAAACTTTATCCGTTACAGCAGCTGTAGGAGATATAACATCTGCTTTTGCAGCTGAGTACATGTCTTTTCCGTCTGGTTCAATAAAGCATAATGAAATTTTATATCCGTTATTTGTTTCAGCATCATATCCAACTGTAGAAACAAAATTCCTGCCTTCAATTTCGTTTCCGCCACAGCCGGTAACCAAAAAAGGCAGTATTAAAACAAACCCAATAAGCCTTTTCATTTTTTCCTCCTTAAAAGAGATGCTATAGGCGCTAAAAGCATAACGCCATACATAGCCAAATTAAAACCGTATACACTGTATACCGCTTCAAAACCGCCTTTTCTTAAAGCACATAAACAAAAAAACAACAGCACAGCACAAGATATTAATACCGAAAATACCCTGTTTATACTTTTAAATATGCTCTCCAGTATTGCAGAAGATATATGCACACTTAAAGATGTAAGTATAAATGATGAAAACACATAAAAACCGCTCATTAAAACTTCTTGCCTTTCAACAAGTGAGCCGGGAAATTCAACATAATTCATCATCTGAATAACAGGCCAAAGCTTTCTTTTAGACTCTTCCACGCCAAAACAGCTTACGGCAAGTGCTGTACCAAAAGACAAAACAACTGTTATAATTAAAAATGCCGCAAAAACCGAAAAAGCCGTGTGCTTTGTATTTTGGCCGTTAGGCAGCATTATAAAAACATATCCTGCAACACTTAAAGCAGAAAAACTCATAAAAGCGCCTTTTAAAATACCACGCCACTCATCAGGCGTAGGCTTAAGTGTTATTAAGTCCATAGACGGAGCTGATATTACAAATATAAATATAATAAATGCAAGCATAAGCACAGCAGCTATTTCGGATATACGCCCAACGCACTCTCTTCCACGTAAAGCCGTATAAAACGCCACAAAAACTATAAGAAGCGCCGCAAACAAACTGCTTACGCTCTTTTCCATTGTAAAATGCACCATTCTGGCAGTTGTAGAGAGCTGAAACCCACCATATACCGATGCATACACAAAAATAGCCGCAAGCACTAAAAAACCTAAAAACTTGCCTAAACTGTTATATACAACATTTTCGTAACTGTCGGTTATACTTTTGCCTGTAAGCCTTACAAGTATATAAAAAAATACGGAGGCGGCAAAGCCGCCTAAAAATACACTTATATATGCTCCGCCCCCGGCTGTTTCTATAATTCCAAGAGGAGCCGATACAGCTGTGCAGCCTAAAAAAGCCGCTACAATTACTGCCAAAAGCTGATTATTTGAAATTTTATTGTTGCATGAGAAATTCATTTGTTGCCCTCCTTGTTTTTAAAGAGCATACGTATTTTTTGACCTGCTTTGGCAAAAACAGGCCTTTTGCGCATTTTTCTTAAAGGCACTCGTAATATGCTGTCTTTAAAATCCGTGTAATTGTTTGCACTTCCGCCGCAGAATGGGTATAAATACGGCACTCCGTAGCTTTCAAGTGAAGCAAGGTGAGCAAGCACAAGAAAAACGGAAGTATAAAACCCAAATAAACCGAAAAAAGCTGACATAAAAATTATTAGGTACTTTACAATACGCAAAGCAGAAACAAAAGCCGGGTTAGGCACTGCAAAAGAGCAGATACCGCTTAGAGCCGCCATTATAACTACAACAGGACCAACTATTCCAGCTTCTACCGCAGCGGAACCAATAACTATACCGCCTACTATACCAAAAGCCGAGCTTACAGGTGAAGGCAGCCTTACTCCAGCCTCTCTTAAAAGCTCAAAAGCCGTTTCCATTATAAGCACCTCGGCTATAGCCGGAAAAGGTACATAAGCCCTTCCGGACGCTATTTTAAGTGCCAGTGAGGTAGGTATCAAATCTGGTCTGTATACTGTAAGGGCTATATAAAGCCCCGGAAGCGCAACAGATAAAATTGCGGCAAAGAACCTTAAAATACGCATAAAGCTCATTATTTCCCATCTTTCATAGTAGTCCTCTGCCGACTGGAAAAATATATTAAGTGTTGAAGGCACAAGTATAACAAAAGGCGAATTATCTACAACTACCGCCACTCTGCCCTCGTATATGGCTGAAGCCGCTTTATCCGGTCTTTCCGTAAGCTGAAGCTGCGGAAAAGGCGATGAATACCTCTTTTCCATAAACTGCTCCAAATAGCCGCTGTCAAGTATACAGTCTACATCCAACGACTTAATTTGGCTTATAACATTCTCCACCAGTTCCTCTTTTGCCACATCTTTTAAATACAAAACAGCTATATCTGTTTTGCTTCGCCTTCCGCATTTAAACCTGCGCACTTTTAATGCCGTATCCCTTATTCTTCGTCTTATAAGCACGGTATTCATGCTGCCAAGCTCAGTAAAAGCGTCTTTAGGGCCTTGAACCACAACTTCTGTTTTAGCTTCCGGTATTCCCCTTGACGGCCAGCCTTTAGTTGAAATAACAACAGCACGGTTGTCATTTTCTACAAGAAGTACCGTATCACCTAAAAGTACAGCGTCAAAAACTTCTTCAAAACTTTGAACCAGTTTTGTTTCTCCAACAGCTATTAAGTTGTTCTGCATATCAAACGCGTCAAAATTTTTTTCTCCGCGTACCATAATATTAGTAAGAATGCCGTCCTCAATAGTTGTTCCTCTTATTATATTATCAGCATAAATTAGGAAGCATTTTGTACCGTTATTTTCAAACTCCTTAAAAACTATATCATCAGAGCCGTAAAGTGTGTTTTTAATATATTCCTTGTTTTTATTCAGCTCTTTATAAAGCTCCATACACATCACCGTTATTTATTATCAACATGTAAATGAATATTATACCTTTAAAGGAAATAAAAAAAGCAGACACTTTTTAAAGTGTCTGCCTTTTTAATATTTTAGTATTTAATTATGACTGAGAAGAGCTTGATGAGCTTGAAAGCATATAAGGATGCTCAAACTGGAAAACAAGTAAGTCATGGCTTGATGTGTTAGAGAGAATATCATTTTCAGCACTCTTAACAGCAAGCTCTGCCTGTTTAAGTTCGAGCTCTGTAATATTGCCAAGTTCATATTTTACCTTAGCTGTTTCGTAAGATGTCTGAGCATCAGTTAAAGCTGCCTCTAAAGATTCTCTTGTTGATTCAAGCTGTATAATTGAGTTATAGCCGTTTATAATACTTGTTCTTAAATTCTTTTGAGTATCTCCTAATTCCCTGTCAGCTGAGTTAACATTGTTTTCTTTTGATAAATAGCTGTAAGGCTCAGTATCATAAAGTGATATTTTTTTCTGGTACTCAGCATCTTCCAAATTAGCTTTAGCTACCATAACACTTGGGTCTGACTCAGTTTTAACATTAATATAACCTTCAAGGCCTGTTGTCATAGTAAATGGCTCATATTCAAGATTGTAATCAATCTCAAACTCTGTGCCTTTAGCAAGGCCGATTGAGCTAGCTAAGCTTTCGTATACATTATCAATAGTAAGCTCAGCAGTTGTAACATTACTCATCATTTTAGTTATTTCATTTCTTGCCGTTTCCAATTCATTATCGCTTATCATACCAAGGCTGTGTTTCATAACAAGCTGAGAATATTCTTCCTGTTTAAGCTGAAGGCTCTCTTTTGTAAGCTCAAGGGCATTTTCAGAAGTAACAATAGTGTTAAAATAGTTTTTAACCATAAGCTCAGCAGTTTCTTCAAGCATCTGTTTCTGGTACCTGTAAGACTTTGTATTTGTATCTATTGTACCAATGCTGCTAAGTAATGAACCAATGCTGGAATCTACAGTTACGTCATTACTTACATAAGGATAATATCCTTCAAGGCTTGTAAAAAGAGCCTCTTTATTCTTTTCCATAAGCTCAACAGCATCATCAATAGAAGCTATTGAAGTTGTGTTTTTAATGGCACGCTCAACGGCATCATCATAAGTAATTACTACTTTTGTTTCTTCTTCGCTAGAAGAACTGTTGGCAGCAAAAGCATTGGCTGAAATAACCATTGTAAATGCCAAAGCCATGGCTGTTAATTTTTTTAAATTCATATTAAGCTGTCACACTCCCAAATTAATCATCGTCGTCTGTACCTGCATCATAAGTAAAGTGGAACTCATGAACGTCTTCTTTATTATTAGTGTTGTCTCTAACAACAAGCTCAAGGTCACAGTCAAGCTTTCCGTCTTCTGTAAGCTCAAATGTAACATAGCCTTCTTTGTCCTCATCAGGCTTAATGTCTGCTAAATACCAAGAATCATCCTGCTGATTGCTAATTTTTGTAAGAGATATTTCTTCACCGTTAACAGTCAATTTAGACTTTGAAGGCTGAAGCTGAAGATTTACAGAACTACTCTTTTCGTTTTCAACTTTAACAAGAATCTTTGTTGTATTGTTATATGTGTTTCTTGAAACACCGGTAACTTCTACAGTATAGTTATCCTTGCTTGATTTTTGAGGAAGGCTGCTGTATGTATAATTTACATCTTTGCCTTCTGATGATTCTTTGTCAATATACACTGGAACTTCTTTAATAACCTCAACTTCTTTTTCTACTACCTTTTCAGGAAGGTTAACAGAAACTGTTTTTGATACTGTATCATAAGTAGCTTCTCCACCAAGAGATTCAGTAATAAACCTCAAAGGTACATATGTGTAACCGTTGTAATTAAGTGTAGGCTGGTCTGTTGCATCTACTTTGCTTCCGTTAATATTAAATGAAACATCGTTCCATAATTTAGCTGTAACGTCGCTGTAAGCCGCCATAGCTGTAACTGTAACCATGCATAAAGAACCTGCAACAAAACCCATAGCTACAGACTTAAAATTTTTCATTTAAATATTCCTCCATTCCTCAAACTTTATAATTAAAATAATGCCTTACATTGGTATTTTACAGCCTGCATGCTCAAATTACAATTACAAATTATTTACAAAAGCACATGTTTAAAAAAAATTAACAGTTTATTAATAAAGTAGTAAAGGAACAACCTTTTTAACTAATATACTATACCGGAGGTGTTAGTATATGAAAAAAATAATTAAAGTTAAAAAGCGTATTTTTATTGTTGCATCAGCCTGCATATTTGCTCTCTGTCTGCTTTCATTTACCCGCCCGGCAGCAATAAGTGTTTTTAGTTCTTTTTCACAAGGTGAACGAAAACTGCCTATTTACTGCGTAGATACTCCAGAAAAGAAAATATCAGTTAGCTTTGATGCTGCTTGGGGTGCTGACGATACTGACCAACTGCTTCAAATACTTGCTGATAATGATGTAAAAGCAACATTTTTTATGTGCGGATACTGGGTTGACAAATATCCGGAAGAAGTTAAGAAAATAGCTGAAGCCGGTCATGATTTAGGCAACCATTCCGCAACACACCCACATATGAATTCCCTTTCAAGCGAGCAGATAAAAACAGAGCTGGAACAGACCCACCAAAAAGTTCTTGACTTAACAGGAGTAAGCATGAATCTTTTCAGGCCTCCCTTTGGTGAATACAACAACACAGTAATACAAACTGCAAATGACTGTGGTTATTACCCTATCCAGTGGGACGTTGAAACAAATGCCATGAAGTAAAATTACGGCATACATTCCAATAAGATAATTTTAGTTTTATCACAAAACTATATTTTATGTCAATATAAATTACACCAAAATATTTTATTAAAAATATTTAATGATTTTATTGCCTTAATACGTTCTTTAAAGCATATATTTGTATTGACACAGAAATAGTTTTATAGTAAAATCAATTCCCGTAATATAGTTTTATTGTAAATCATTGTTTATGGAGACGATAAAATATGGAAAACTCAAACGAAAACATACCTAAATTAATCAATGACTTACTGACATTTAATATGCGTTTGGGATGCATAATGCGGAACAAGTTTAATGTAAACGGTAAGGGCCAGTTTGAAATATCTATGCGGCAGTTTCAAATTTTATTAGCTCTAAGGCTAAATAGTATAGACAGTATTTCAGGCTTAGAGCAGCTGTTCAATATAAGTAAAAGCAGCCTTTCTTTAACCATATCAAAAATGGAAAAGTCAGGCCTTATACATAAAGAACAGCTTCCGGATGATAAAGACAAACGGATGGTACATTTAAAAATTACATCAAAAGGTGAAGAAATAACAAAGAAGTTCGATGAAATAATTTGCGAATCCTTCACAGATTTTTATAAGACATTAAATGAAAAGCAGAAAGAATATTTAAAAATCGGAGTAAATAGTTTAGTCAAAGTATTTGAATAGGAGGATATCATTAATGAAAAGAAGAATTATACCATCAGCTTTAATAGCCGCCCTTGTGGCCGCAACAATGCTCACTGCCTGTGGCAAAAGCGATGATACACAGGCAGCAAACTCTGCAGAAAATACAGCTGTTACTTACGTTGAGGTACTTAATACATCATCAGACTCAATAAAGAACGAGTATCTTTACAGCGGCACTGTAAAGCCGGTTAACGAGCTTACAGTTTCCGGCACAATACAAGGAAAAGTTGCCTCTGTAAATTTTGATGTAGGAGACTATGTAAACGCCGGCGATGTGCTTTATACAATGGACACATCCGATATACTTAACTCCAAAAGAGTAGCAGAAGCATCTTTAGCTACAGCTGAGGCTAATATCCAGTCAGCTCAGACAAGCCTTGACCTTGTAAATGGCGCATCTATGCAAAGCCAGATAGAATCAGCTAAGGCAGCTTTGGATAAAGCAGAAGTAGCTTATAACACAGCTAAAACAAATTATGAAAATAATAAGGTGCTTTATGAAAATGGTATTATAAGCCAGACAGAAATGGATAATATTACCGATACATACTCAAATGCCGAAATAGCATACAACCAAGCTAAAGAATCTTATAACCTTACAATGCAGATGCCTGATGAAAACCTTAGAAAGGCACAAGACGCACTTGAAATAGCTCAGGCTTCAAAAGAAAGTGTTATAGCACAAATCAATTCATATAATAAATCACTTTCAGACGCAGTTGTAAAAAGCCCAATTTCAGGCTATGTTACAGCATGCAATGTTGACGCCGGAACAGTGCTTGCATCCAGCGAACCGTTTAAAATTTCTGATACATCAAAAGTTACTATTAATGTAAGTGTATCAGAAGAAATAATAAACTCTATAACAATCGGCCAAACAGTTTCAGTTACAATACCGGCTGTATCCAGTGTAGCTAAAATAGGAACAATTAAAACTATAAATCCGGCAGCTAACCAAGGCGGCACATATGACGTTGAAATAGAAATAGATAATGCTGACGGAAAACTTAAAAGCGGTATGTTTGGTGAGGTAAGCTTTGTAAAAGATGAAAGCGATAAAACCATTGTACTTCCTGTAGATTCTGTTATTACAAAAGGCGGTGAAAAATACGTATTTGTAATGAAAGATAACAAAGCCGTTAAAACACCTGTTCAAACAGGCATAGAAAACGGCAATGAAGTAGAAATTACAAGCGGCCTTACAGAAAACATGGACGTAGTAGTTAAAGGTCAAACATATCTTGAAGACGGAGACCATATAGAAGTAGCTCCAGATACATACAACGCCGAAGACAATGAGGCATTAATAAACGGCGAAGAAACATCACAAGACTCATCATCATCGTCATCAGCAGCCGTATCCTCCGCTGATTCCGACAAAAAGGAGGAATAATAGATGTTAATTAAAACAGCTATAAAACGACCGGTAACTACTATTATGGCAATATTAATAGTAATCCTTGCCGGCATTATATCACTTTCAACATTAAAGCTTGACCTTATGCCTTCTATTGATATTCCTATGGCAATTGTAAGCACAACTTATGTTGGTGCCGGCCCTGAGGAAATAGAAAACCTTATTACTAAACCAATAGAAGAAGCTGTAGGAACAGTAAGCAATGTAGATACCATTACTTCTACATCGTCTTCAAACTCATCAATGGTTATGATACAGTTTGTAGACGGTACAGATATAGATACAGCAGCCACTGACCTTAGAGAGAAGATAGACCTTATAAAAGGTACTCTTCCAGATGATGCCGAAGAGCCAATGGTTATGAAGCTTGATATAAACGATATGTCATCAATAGTTGTAGGTGTAGGCTCTGATAAAATGGATATTGCAGACCTTACAACATTTGTAGACGACAATATATCAAGTGATATTGAAAAAATAGACGGCGTAGCCTCTGTAAGCTTAATAGGTGGTATTGACGATGTTATAAATATAACACTTAATACAAACAAAATGGACGGCTATGGCATAACAGCCTCACAAATAACAAACGCTCTTAAAGCAGAAAACATTAATATGCCTGTTGGCCAGATAAATAACGGTTCAACGAAAATAACAGCTAAAACTGTAGGCGAGTTTAAATCTCTTGACGATATAAAGAATATACTTCTTACAACAGCAGGCGGAAGTACTGTTCGTTTAAGTGATGTAGCTAATGTAGAGCTTACAACAGAAGATGAGAACTCTTATGCTATAGTTAATGGCAGCAAAAGCGTTATTATGGCAATAAGTAAACAGTCTGATGCCAATATAGTTGATATTTCGGATAAAATAAATGCTGAAATTGCTAAAATTAATCAACAGTATCCAGACTTAAGCATAAAAATGCTCTCCGATACATCTGACTATATTAGAACATCTGTAAACAACGTGCTTTCAACAGCTTTTCAGGCCGCAATACTTGCCGTTATAGTGCTTTTTATATTCCTTAGAAGTATAAGTACATCAGCAATTATAGCTGTTTCAATACCTACATCAATAGTAGCAACATTCGCCTTAATGTATATGTGTGATATGACTCTTAACATTATATCATTAGGCGGTATAACAATAGGTATAGGTATGCTGGTTGATAACTCGGTCGTTGTACTTGAAAATATATATAAATACCATTCCAAGGGTTATCCGGCAAAAGAAGCCGCCGAAATCGGCGCGTCAGAAGTTGGTCTTTCAGTTATGGCCTCTACCCTTACAACAGTAGCCGTATTTATTCCGCTTATGTTTGTTTCCGGTACAATAGGCCAGATGTTTAAAGACCTTTCACTTACTGTGTGCTTCTCATTAGGTGCATCTCTTGTTGTATCACTTTCATTTGTGCCTATGGCATGCTCCAAACTTCTTGTGCATGAAGAAAGAAGCGAAGAAAACCTTTCAAAAGGCGGCCCAATAGGCAGACTGCTTGATAAATGGGGCGCTGCTCTTAACAAAATAGATTCAACTTACAGAAAGTGTCTCCATTTTGTTTTAAGACGCAAAAAGAGAACTCTTTTGGTAACAGTTTTAATATTTATATTATCTATAGGCCTTATACCAATAGTAGGCTTTGACCTTATGCCAACAATGGATGAAGGTTCAGCTTCAATAAGCATTGAAATGCCTTCAGGTACTGTAATAGACGAAACAACAAAAGTTGTTAATGAAGTTATGAACCGTATAAGCGACATACCTGAAACAGAAGAATACTATATAATGGCAGGCTCAAGCACAACTTCAATGCTTACAGGCTCAAGCCAAACAGATACGGCTTCCATTACATTAAACTTTGTGGATATAAAAGACCGTGACCGCTCAACAGACGAAATAGTTGAAGATATAAAAGAACGTGTTAAAACAATACCTGGCGCAGATATTACTGTATCAGCATCAAGCTCGGCTATGGGTTCATACTCCTCTGCCAGCGATGTAGAAATACAGATAAACGGCGATGATATAGATAACCTGCGTCAAGCCGGATATGACATAGAAAAAATACTTGAACAGCAGCCTTGGGCAAAAGATGTTGTTAACTCATCAGAAACCAGCGTTCTTGAAGCAAGCGTTGTAATAAACAGAGAGAAAGCTTCACAATACGGTTTAACAACATCAGCTATTGCAAGCACACTTTCTACAGCCGTAAACGGCAGC
Source organism: Lachnospiraceae bacterium (assembly GCA_019422065.1). Taxonomy (GTDB): domain Bacteria; phylum Bacillota; class Clostridia; order Lachnospirales; family Anaerotignaceae; genus Neoanaerotignum_A. The sequence continues at coordinate 78,561 of JAHZEA010000010.1, forward strand.
ACTGCCACAACTTATAAATTAGACGGCGACGAAATAGACGTTATTATAAAAGACGATGAAGAACGTATAAACTATTTGAACGACCTTCAGAAAGTTACTATACAGACATCAAGAGGCATAATACCTATAACAGATGTTGTAGATATTTCAACTGATGAATCAGCAACAAGTATAACACGTGTAGATAACCATAAATATCTTACTATAGGCTTAAATCTTAACGGAATAGACTCTAATCAGGCTCAAAAGAATATAGTAAATCTCCTTAACCAATACTCATTCCCAGACGGATGTTCTTATGAGTTTACAGGCGATATAGAGACAATGGTTGAAACATTCCAAAGCCTGCTTTTAGCCCTTGTAGTAGCACTTGCTTTGGTTTACATGATAATGGCTTCTCAGTTTGAATCACTTATTCATCCGTTCCTTATTATGTTTGCCGTACCTCTTGCTATAACAGGCGCTATATTTGGCCTTTTCATAACAGGCGAATCTATTACATCTGTTACATTTATGGGCTTTATAATGCTTGTCGGCATGGTTGTTAATAACGGTATCGTGCTTATTGACTATACAAACCAGCTTAGAGCCAAAGGCATGGAATGTATAGAAGCCCTTGAGGAAGCCGGCCCTAACCGTTTAAGACCTATACTTATGACAACACTTACAACAGTTATAGGTATGGTTCCTATGGCACTTGCTATAGGTGAAGGTACCGAAATGCAGCGTCCAATGGCTGTAGCTATTATATTCGGTCTTTCAATATCAACACTTGTAACACTTTTCTTCATACCTGTTTTATACTCTGCTGTTGAATCAATACGCTTAAAAAATGTTTCTAAGAAAACAAAAAATAAGCTTTTCGGCTCAAAATTTAAAGACCATCAGGTAAGACAGTAAGAATAATATTCAGTGCTTTATAAGACTAAAAAGCTTATAGAGCACTGTTTTTTATGGTTTTAAATCCCTGTTTTTAGCACATGTTATTTTTTGTGTTAAATTTATGTTGTAATTTCCACTTTTTGCTGTATAATAAATTTGTAATTAAATATCTGCGGGGGAACTTTATGTTGAGAAGGTTAAAACCTGACCCTTTGAACCTGTTGGTTAACACCAGCGTAGGGAAGCATACAAAACAAAAAAGATTTTTATATCCTTCCCTTAGTGGAAGGATTTTTTTGTCCGCAGATTACACAAAAAGGAGGAGATTCAAAAATGAAAAAACTTATCACCATGGCACTTACAGCAGTACTTACTGCAGCATGCCTTGCAGGCTGCTCATCAGGCAGCACATCATCAGCCGTTTCATCCGGCAGTACAGAACAAAGCTCATCTTCTACATCAAGCAGTGAAACAGCTGAAAATACAGAGCTGGAAGATTTTGACTTAGTTCTTGACTGGTACCCTAACGCCGTACATGCCTTTATTTACGACGCTATAGAAAAAGGCTATTTTGCCGAAGAAGGCCTTAACGTAAATGTACTTTTCCCTTCCAACAGCAATGATGCCATATCACTTACGGCAGCAGGCAAAGCAGATGCCGGACTTTATTATCAGGACGATATAATTATGGCTATAGCTAACGAAGATGTTCCGGTTAAAATAATAGGCTCTGTAGTTCAGGAACCACTTGACCTTATAGCTTCTTTAAGCGAAAAAAATATAACACGCCCTAAAGACCTTGAAGGCAAAACACTTGGCTACACAGGCGTAGCTTTCAGCGAAGCAGTAATTAACGCCATGATGGAAAGCGACGGTTCTTCAATAGATAAAGTAAACTTGATAAATGTAGGTTTTGACCTTATGAGCGCCATGACAACAGGCAATGTAGATGCCACATTTGGCTGTTTTATAAACCACGAGATACCTCAGCTTGAAAAAGAAGGCTTTGACATGAGTTATTTCGTTCCTTCTGAATACGGCGTACCAAACTATTACTCACTTGTTTTTGTTGCAAACAAAGACAGCGCAGAAAAAGAAAACGACAAATACTACAGATTTTTAAGAGCCTGCTCAAAAGGTTTTTACGATATGAAAACAGACCCTGAGGGAACACTTGAAATTCTTCTTTCAAACCAGAATGAGGACAACTTCCCTCTTGACCCTGATGTAGAAACAGAGAGTATAAATATTCTTCTGCCTATGATGGAAAAAGAGTTCTCTCCTTTCCTTGCACAGGACCCTAACTGCTATCTTGAAAACATTAACTGGCTTTATGATAACGGCCTTTTAAACGAAAAAATAGACGTATCAGAAGTTTATATTGACTGTATTGATGGTGACTATTATTTAGGAGAAGATGAAGTACAATGAAAGATTACGAAAAAATAGTTAAAGCCGCCGCAGACGGTGCAGAAAAATACTTTCCTCAGCAAATGGAATACTTAAAAAAATTCTCAGCTATTGACTGCGGCACAGGCAATGAAGAAGGCAACGAAAAAGTTGTAAATTTATTAAAAGACTTACTTGTATCAATGGGTGCTGATGTTGAAATTCACCACGAAAAAGGCCTTGGCCGCCATATAACAGCAAAAATAACACCACAAAACCCAAATGGCAAAATAATACTTAACGGACATATAGACACGGTTTTTGGTGAAGGCTTTACAGCCGCCCACCCGTTTCATATTGAAGGCGACTGGGCTTACGGCCTTGGCATAGCCGACTGTAAAAGCGGTGTTATGATTTCAATATTTGCAGTAAAAGCAATGCAGGACGCAGGACTTCTTCCAAACAAAGAAATTGAATTTATATTCAACTGTGACGAGGAAATAGGCACTGCTTCCGGCAGCAAATTATACGCAAAAGAAGCTCAAAATGCCGATTATGCCTTTGTTTTTGAAGGTGCCGAAAAGGAAGACGGAAAAGACGGGTTTGTTACTGCCCGCCGCGGAGTAATACTTGGCACTATAGATATTGAAGGAAAAGAAGCTCATGCCGGATGTGCTTACCTTGAAGGCCGCAGTGCTATACTTGAAATGGCACACAAAATAATAGAGTTTTACAACTTCAACGATTACGAAAAAGGCATTTATTACAATGTAGCACCTGTTTCAGGCGGAAGACCAAACGGAATTGTAGCCGGAAGCGCTCACTGTGAATTCTGCGTTGCCGGAATACCATATAATTCAGATTTTGCATCTGTTGAAGCAAACCTTAAATCCCTTGAAAACAGCGTAACAGTTGAAGGCTGCAAGGTAAAAGTAAATTACCACACCCTTTTCCCTGCCATGGAAAAAGGACCTCAGAACACAAAAGCGTTTAACACACTTAAAAAGCCAGCCGAGCTTTTGGGCATGGAAATTAATGAGCTTTATGTTCCGGGAGCTACCGACGGAGCTTATTTCAGTTCCCTTGGCATACCTACTGTAGATGCTCTTTCGGCTGAATTTAAAGACATACATACAGTAAACGAGTGCGTAAACATGCCGTCAATTAAAGAACGTACAAAGTTCTTTGCCACAGTTTTAGGCTGTCTTGAATAAAAAGCTAATAATATAAACCAAACAAAAAAGTACGAATATCTTTACAGAAATTCGTACTTTTTATTTTTATTTGACAACTTCTATCCATGGCTGTAAACTAAAACCTGCTTAATATTTACTTTTTTAATTTTTTAAGGAGCTGATTAAAACGGACTGTATAAATCTTTTTATTATATTTGCCAAAATAGGTGCTTTTACATTTGGCGGCGGTTATGCCATGCTGCCTCTTATACAGCACGAAGTTGTTGACAGACATAAGTATATTTCTTATAACGAGCTTATAGACATGATTTCACTTAGCGAAAGTACTCCCGGTTCTTTAGCTGTAAATATCGCCACATTTGTAGGCTACAAAAAACACGGCTTTTTAGGCGCCGCAGCCGCCACCCTTGGCGTTATAGTGCCCTCTTTTGTTATAATAGCCATACTTTCATTTTTTATAGAAGCATTTAAAGAAAACGAGATAGTTTCTTTTGCTTTTTACGGCATAAGAATAGGCGTTTTATCACTTATAATAAACGCATTTTTGTCTGTTTATAAAAGCTTTAAAAAAACACCTGTAAATGTATTTCTTATTATACTTACATTTATATGTGTAGCTGTATTTAAAATAAATGCCATTATAATGCTTATTTTCTGTGCCGCAGCAGGCATAATACGTGCCGCCGTTACAAGAAAGGAGAGTTTAAAACAATGATATATTTAACTCTTTTTATAACTTTCTTTAAAATAGGTGCCTTTACATTTGGCGGCGGCTACGCTATGCTGCCACTTATACAAAACGAGGTTTTAAACCATGGCTGGACAACTATGGAGGAACTGGTTAACTTTCTTGCCATAAGCGAAAGTACACCCGGCCCTTTTGCCATTAATATTTCCACATACATAGGTATGCGTTCCGCCGGTGTTTTAGGCGCAATATGCGCTACAAGCGGTGTTGTAGCGCCGTCTTTTATAGTTATACTTATACTCGCACGCTGTTATAAAGCTTTCAGCAATCACTGGGCAGTAAAAGGCGCTTTGTTTGGTTTAAGGCCAGCAGCCTGTGCCCTTGTGCTCACTTCTGTTTTATCGGTATTTATAACTGTTTTTTCGCCTTTCTGGCAGGAAAGTTTTGAAATAAGCCCTCTGCTTTTAGCGTCATTAGGTATATTTGCCCTTTCAACTGTGGGCTGTATTAAAAAAGTACACCCTATACTTGTAATTGTGCTTTCGGCAGTAATAGGCATAATTTTAGGTATGGCCGGGTTAATTACTATTTAACACCAGTAAAAACATTTATAATAAGTTTCTTCATTTACATAAAACAGCTGTAAAAAGTGGCTGTTAGAAAGAGAGTTTTCAAAAGAAAAGTCTTTTCTGCTCTCATAAATAAGCTCCATAGCGTTTTTGTCTTTATTGCAGTAAAAAACGGTAAAAGTGCCTTTAAGGGAATTATTATTTATAAGCTCCTCCCTTTGGGCGCTTTTTATTATCTTTAAATTACTGCTGTTTGTGCCAAACTCATTGGAAAAAACGTCTAAATCCAGATTAAAAAATCCGTTTCCATTTATACTGTCCATAAGCACCATTGCCATTTGGGCACAGTCCTTAAAATTATCAAAGCACAAAACATAGTTTAAAATATATTTTTCTTTACCGTCTGCTTCCCAGTCCATAGGGAAAAACGGTGACTGTGCTTCTTTTATTTCAGCTTCTAAAACAGACTTTTTAAGCTCGTTTTCATCAGGTGAAACAACAAACAAAAACCTGCTTCCCAAAACATCGTATTCCGGGTCAAAATACCCGTCTACAGTCATAATTAAGTCATCAATAGATGGTGTTTTACCATTAAAAAACTTAAACTCTGTTTTGTCATTTCCGCCTTCACTACTTAAATCAATGCTGTTAAAATCAATATAATCTTTTAAATTATCTAAATCACCGGAAAAATAAAAATCCATGTTATGCCCTCCTTAGTGTTATAAATAAAGTATACCATTACAAAGGCAGTATTAAAAGATTACTTAATAAGCATTTCAAGCTCTGTTATGTTTTTAGGCACAGGAGCACCAGCTTTTAAAACACCTTTATTTACAAGCATTTTATAAGTTTTTATTATTTGCGGCTCATCTAAAGCGGCATAATTTAAAAGCTCATTATTTAAAAATAGAGATTCTGTTCTGCCATTAAAAACCACTTTTCCCTCTTTAAGCACAATTACACTGTCTGCCCAATTTAAAACAAAGTCCATATTATGACTTGATATAATAACCGTTTTGCCTTTTTGGCTTAAACTATCTATTATTTTATAAACTGTTTTGGCATTTTCCATGTCCAAATAAGCTCCCGGCTCATCAAGTATAATAACTTCCGGCTCCATAACCATAACACTGGCCAAAGAAACTCTTTTTTTCTCTCCTCCGCTTAAGGCATGAACAGGCTTATCAAGGAGGCTTTCCAAATTTAGAAATTCTGATATACTTTTTATTTTTTCCTCTGCCTGACTGTTTGAAAAACCCATATTCAGAAGCCCAAAAGCTATGTCCTGCCTTACACTTGATGAAAATATCATATCATCGGGATTTTGAAAAACTATTCCCACAGAACGCCTTAAATTTAAAAGTCCTTTTGATGAATAATCAATTTTTTTGCCTTTAAAAAACACATCTCCTTTTTGCGGCTTGTTTATGCCGTTTAAGCACAAAAATAATGTGGATTTTCCAGCTCCGTTAGAACCTATAACAGCCGTTTTTTCTCCATGCTTTATACCTATATCAACATCAAAAAGAGCTTTCTGTCCGTTATGGTAGCTGTAGCTTAAACCCTTGGTATTAATAATATAATCCATTAAAATACACGCTCCAAAGCACTTATTAAAACAATAACTAAAACAACAACTACAGCAAAAAGCACATGTTTTCTGTTATTGTCATACTTTTCATTTAAAAAATTAATATCTCCGCTGTAGCACCGGCTTAACATGGCATTATACATAAAAAGCGACTTATTATAGGAAAGCACAAAAACACTGGAGAGCATAAGCGCCATAGAATTAATACGTGTTTTAAATGTTCTTTGTGCCATGCGGCAGTTCTGCGCTGTAGTAATGCTGTGTGCCATATTAAGCACAATAAATATAAACCTGTAAATGAGCATAAAAAGCTCTGTTATCTCTTTGGGGCATTTTATGGTTTTAAGCACATACACAATATCATTTACAGGTGTTGTAAACGACAGAAAATACATTGAACTTAATGATGCGGCCGATGTAAAAAACAGTCTTATGGCTTTCTCAATTCCCATTGAATTTACAGTCAAAAAATACCCTTTTATTATTTTTACAGAAAATATTTCTCCGCTGTAATCTGTTATATCAAAAGACACCATAAATGTGCTTAAAGCAATAAACAAAACCGGCCAGAACACAATATGCCAAATTAAATCCCTGCTTAAACGGCAGTTTTTTATAATTAATACCCACATAACAGACACAGCAAAAATACAGCCTAAAGGCTCTTTAAATATTATGCATGATAATATAACACTTAAGGCAAAAACTGCTTTTATGTTTGGGTTTATATTTTTTATATATTCTGAAACATATACCGAATTAATCATATAAACATATCCTTAAACAGTGTCTTTTTTAGCTTTTTTGTTTTTCTCATAAAGCACACCTAAGCCAAAACCAAATACACCTGCACCCAAAGCTGCCTGAAGGCAAAAAAGAAGTGATTCCGTTTCAGAGCCCGGCGGTTCAAAAACAGGTGATGCCCAAGGCTCATACTCATGGCCTATTATTTGAGAAATTTCATCACTTGCTGCGTCGTCGGAGCCGCCAAAATCAGATGTATGGTTTGTTAAAAGTGGAAAAACCGCTATAGCAACACAAACTAACAAACAAGCAATAACTTTTTTAAATGATAAATTCATTTTTACGCCTCCATTTTTAAAATACCTTTGTTATCAAAATCTATATCCGAAATTTTTTCAATGGCAGATAACGCCAAAGCTGTTATTATACCCTCAATAATTGCAAGGGGTATTTGAGTTACAGCAAATATAGCCAAAAACTTAACAATAGACATAATTATTCCGCCATTTGGCGACGGATAGGCCAATGAAAGCTGAAAAGATGTTATGCAGTATGTAAATAAATCCCCTATTCCTGCTGCCAAAGCCACAGAAATGAACTTTCCGGCCTTTAATTTTCTGCAAAGCTTATAAACACCATAAGACACAAAAGGCCCTGCCACAGCCATAGAAAAGGTATTGGCACCAAGAGTTGTAATACCGCCATGAGCCAAAAGAAGTGCCTGAAAAACTAGAACAATAACTCCTATAATACTCATTACCCAAGGTCCGAATATAACAGCACCAAAGCCTGTTCCTGTTGGGTGTGAACTGCTGCCTGTAACAGACGGTATTTTAAGTGATGAGAGCACAAATGTAAAAGCTCCGGCCATAGCCAATATAATAAGAGCTTTTTTGTTTTGAGCCGTTATCTTCTTTAGTGACATAAATCCTGCAATAATAAAAGGAATACACAATACAAACCACAATATACAATCTTTAGGCGGAAGATAGCCTTCCATAATGTGCATAGCCTGTACTTTTTGCGGGATAGCCAAAAACAGGCAAAAAACAGTTGTTAACAAAAACACTTTCTTTTCTTTCTTTGTCATATAAATCCTCCTTTTGATAAATAAAAAAGCTGCCCATATTTGAAAGCAACAACAAATACGCGCAGCAAAATAAGGCTTTTTAAAAAAGCCCATTGAACACAAATTTGTTATACACCGCAACAAATAAGCTTCCTTATTACATGGCAGGTCTTCTGGCTTAGACATCACAACGTATTTACGCCTTCCCATTTAAAACAGTGACATAATATAAATACATTCCGTCAACACAGCGGCGGGACCGCACAGGCTCATCCTGTTTCCCTATTATCCTTCCTAAAAAAGGCACCATATAATACTAAATTTTAAAAGTACACAATTTTTGTAATTATATAACACACCCTTTCGGGCAGTCAATATAAATTAATTATCTGTATTGCATTTATTCCAAAACATTTTTAATAAACTCCTTAGCCTCAAAAGCATCTTTTGCCACAAACAAAGCGTTTTTAATAAGCTCGTCCGGCGGACAAACCAAATCCGGTATGCAGACAACATTCATTTTAGCTCTTAAGGCGGCTGTAACACCATTTGGCGAATCTTCAAAAACAATTGTATTTTCCGGAACAGCATTTTCTTTTTTGCAGGCCGCTAAAAATATATCCGGCTCAGGCTTTGAGCGTTCTGTTTCTTCTCCGCCTGTTATTGAATTAAAGTACTTTCTTAACCCGGCAGAGCCTAAATATAAATCCACATATTGGCTTTTTGTAGATGAGGCAACAGCGCATTTTATGCCTTTTTCATTAAAATACATTAAAAGTTCCGGTATGCCATTTTTAATATCTATTTTGCCTTCTTGAGATAAATAATTTACTTTTTGCCTTGCTTTTTTGCTTATCTCCTCAAAAGGATAGTCTTTACCATAATTAAAAAGCATTTTTTCTTTCAGCTTCTGGCCTGTAAGGCCTATTGTGCTTTTATATATATCTTCTGTAAGCTTATAGCCGTAAGAGTGCATTACTTCTTTAAGCTCTCTTTCAAATGCCCTCTCTGAATCGAATATAAGCCCGTCCATATCAAATATGGCAAGTTTAATTTCCATTTTATACCTCCCAAAAAAAGCCGCATGCTTTAGGCAATTTACCATAAAACAGCGTTTATTATGGTTTATGCCTTATAAGCATGCGGCAGTTTTAAGGTCATTATTCATCAAAAGCGTCTAAACAGAATTTGTAGAAGTTATAGTCATAGCTGTCGCTTCCAACACCTATAGTAAACAGAAGCTCGTCAACGCCTTCTTCCATAAGGAACTTATATGCCCTGTTGTATCCTTCAAGTATTGACTTTCTGTTTACATAATATGTATAAAGCCATAAAACAGTCTTTTTCTCGCCGTCGATTTCTATTTCCTGCTTTGGATTTTCCTCAACTAATTTTTCAACATCTGTAGGCGAAATACCTGTTTTTTTCTCCATGTCATCAACATCTTTAATCATTTTTTTGCCTTCTTTAACAAGCTTGGCAAAATCGTCATGTGTAGCTTTAAGATATCGTATAGTTTTAATTTTTCCGTCCGGAGTAAGATTTTCAAACATAATAACACCCCCTGAAATTTCTTTTATAAAATTAGAATATTTTAAAAAAAGGCTCTTGTCAATACACATATTAAAATCCATAAAAAATATGGACAGTTTTTCCATTTAAAATTATTTTTTCAATCAAAAGACTTAATAAACGCTTCTTTTGCTCAAAAGGCATATCTTTAATATTCAAATCAAACTGATATTTATTTTCCGGAAAATTATTTTTTAATTCTTCCAAATTTTTTATCCTCTCGTTAATGTATTTTACGCTTACGCCGCCTTCCTCAATGGCCTTTATTAGGTTGTTAATTCTGCTTTTAATTTCACTTTTTTCTATATTTTCACTGTAAGAGGATAAATAATATTTAATGACATTATCAACATCAGATGTTATTTCTTTCTCTAGTTCATCTATATCAAAACATTTTGCTCCTGTACAGCCTTTGGAACAGAACATATACCTTTTTTTGCCAGACGAAACAATTTTAATACCTTTTCCGCATTTATCGCACTTTAAAAGCCCAGATAAAACCGACTGCCTTCCGTAAGTATTTACGCATACGGCACTGTTTAAATCAAGACGCCTGTTGCAGTTTAAAAATATATCCGGCGGTATAACGCCTCTATGCCCTGCAATAGAAAGCTTTTTGGCACATCCCCCTTCTTTGCCTGTAAGCATAGCGGCATTAATGCCGTTAAATTCCGTTTCCTCGTTTTGCACCTCAGCGCCTTTTTCAACATAATACCAGTAAACATCACTGTTACAGGCGGCATAAATAGGATTTCTTATTATTCTTGAAACAGCTCTGCTGTCCCAGTATTTATCAGGGCACAAAATACCAGCTTTTTCTGCTGTATAATATAGGCTCTCACCTGAACAATAGGTATTAAATACTGCTTTTACAACTTCAATCATGGCATTTTCTCTTAAATAAGATACTTTTTTACCGTTCAGCTTTTCTTTAACAATATCAAAACCTAAAGGCGCCGGGCCTCCTGTCCATACACCTCTTTTAAACCGGGCAAAATAATTATCCCGTACTCTTTCGGCTATAGTTTCACGCTCAAGCTGGGCAAAGCTCATTATAATATACAGCATGGCTCGGCCTATAGGTGAGGATGTATCGAACTTTTCGTTAACAGACAAAAACTCAACACCATACTTTTCTAACTCCTGCCAGAAAGCTGAAAAGTCCGCAATAGAACGGCTAAGCCTGTCAATCCTGTAAACTATAATTCTGTCTATAGTTTTGTTTCTTATATGACTAAGCATGTTTTTAAACGCCGGCCTGTTAGTATTTTTGCCCGAAAACCCTTTATCAGCAAAAACAGTATACTCACCCCTTGCCTGAACAGCGCACATCTCTATCTGTGCCTCTATCGATATACTGTCTTTTTTGTCAACTGACTGCCTTACATAAAGCGCGTCCATACAAAAACCGCCTTTATCTTTTTTTACATTATATTTAATAACGAATTTTTTATTCATTGGCATTACCTGATTCACTTGACTGGAAAGAACAGGGGCCGGAAGCTGAAATAAACCAAGTGCTTAACCATAAGCATCTGTCAAACGGCTCAATTATACTTTTCCATAACGACGCAAAGTACACTCCTCAAGTGCTGGATACAATATTAAAAGGTCTTAAAGAAAAAGGCTATGAAATTGTGCCTATAAGCGAGCTTATATATAAAGACAATTATTACATGGATAACGAAGGACGGCAGAAACTTAATTCTTAATGCCGTGGTGACATAAAAAATTTTTGAAAAAATTCTAAAAAAAGTCTTGTAAAATTTATACTTAAGTATTATAATGTTTGCGTTAGATAAATAAGTCACAAGAAAGTTAGAAAAAGTTAGAAAAATAGGTTAAATATAGTTGATGTCAAGGTGGACACTTCGTAGGAGTTGTCCGCCTTTTTGCTTTTTTACGGATTATTTAAAGGAGTGATTTGTAATGCTTAAACTTGATGTACTTAGACTGCTTGAGGAGAACGGAAAAACAAAATACTGGCTTTATAAAAGACTTGGCATGAGCTACCAGAATTTTAATAAAATGGTAAATAACGAAACTTCATCTATTCGTTATGAAGTTATAGAAGAACTTTGCGGTCTTTTTAACTGTACTCCAAACAGACTGTTTTACCTTGACTCCGCCGTATCAAAGCAAAGCTCATAATAAAGCACACCCTAAAGGAAATAAACTATCCTTTTCCTTTATTTAAACCATTTCCAAATAAAAATCTCCCCAATTTAAAAATTGGGGAGAACAAAAACCCCAAGGTGTTTGGCCTGCTGAGGCTTTTCAAAATACTTCACCCCATTCACCCAATAAATACATAATATCATTTCATTTTTACCAGCAGGCCGCACCTTATAATTTATATTCCATACTTAAGAACGCGTTAAAACGCGTTCTTTTGTTTTTAAAACGCTGTACTTTATATTTACTTTTTAATACTCAACTTAAAGCTATATAAAATTATATAGTACATATACACAAAATCTGTTTTATCCGCTGTATTTAACTATAAGTATTTCAACAGCTGTTTCATCCTGAAGCATGCCTGATTTAATGCCATAATCAGTATTTAAACAGTCCTTAAATGCGGCTTTTAAAGTATCCGGCGTAAAGTTTCGGCTTTGGCTTAAAGCCATTTTAACAACAAAATCCTTCTGCCCCATTAACTCGCATACTTCTCTCTGGCTTTTTCCGCTGTTAGTTAAGCCAGCAGCCTCTATCATAAGCCTAAACTGCCGCGCAATCATTGCAAGTATGCCTATTGGCTGTTCCTTAAGAGAAATAAGGTTTCTGTATATTTTAACGGCTTTATCCGTTTCTCTTTTGCCTATGGCCTCAACTAAATCAAAAATATGCGCTTCCATAGCTTTAACACATACTTTCTCTATATCAGCGTTTTCAACAACAGTATCGGCTCCTTTGTAGCTTATAAGCTTGTTAAGCTCAGCGGCAGCATTTTCCATGCTGTAGCCTACTGTTTTAAAAAAGAACAGTGTCTGCGCCCTGTCCATTTTAATTTTGTTCTTAGCCAGCATCTTTTCTGCCCAAATATAAAGCTCGTTGCCTTGCGGCGCCGCGCATAAAGCGGCATAGCCGCATTTAACTACAGCTTTAAACAGCCTAAGCCTCTTATCTGCTTCTTCCTCAGAAAAAACTACACATGTGCTCTCGGGCAGGTTTTCTATCATCTGAGCTATACGCTCGCTGTCATTTTTTCTCCCGGCTTTAAAAAGTCCGCTGTCCTTAATTATTAAAAGCCGCTTATCGCTCATAAACGGTATAGTTTCGCTGGCGTCTATTATGCGGTTTATGTCCACAGCGCCGTTAAATACATCTGTGTTCATTTCTGAAAAACTACCGCCTGCAACAGCGTTTTTAAGCCTTTTAACATATAAATCCCTTAAAAAGCTCTCACCGCCGTAAAGGAGATAACATTTTTCAAAATTCTTTTTAGCTATATCGCTTTTAATCCTTTTCATAACACATTACCACCGTATTGCTTTACAAAGCATTTATATAACTACTTAATAAAAAACTCAGTTCCGTTTGTTTTAAAAGTTACTTTTCCGTAATTTTCAGTATCAATAACATCAAAATCTATATCTTCATCTATATCTTCATTGCTTTGAGTGATTATATACTTAGCTTTTGACTCAGTTATAAAATCTTTAATACTGTCACTTTCTAAACTTTGTGCATAAACAGCGTTAGACAAAATATCACAGCCAGCATACATTAAATATTTTAACTCTGTTTCGTCAGCATCGCCTAAATACCAAAACACATAATCACCGCTTACAAATTTAAATACTGCATTTTCGCATATTATGCCGTCTATCATATTTTCATTAGGAAATACACAATACATATTAAAATTATTCTCAAAATCTGCAAAACATGGAGCTGATATATACTTAACTTCTGTACCGGTGTTATATGCGGCAAAAAGCAAAGTTTCAAGACTTTCTTCGTTATCAGCCGTATCCTTCGGTATATAAATTACATCCGTTCCTCCGTCATTAATAAAATCAATGGCAAAATTTATATCACTTTTGTCTGTACCATCAATAAAAAGTGCATCAGCAGTTTTCCTGCCCAAAAGATTAATATATTCCAACGCATTTTCAGCTTCATTGCCAAAACCGCCGCTTCTGCTTTGACCTATTAAAAATACTTTGCCGTTGTAAGTTCTTATAACAGCGCCTCCACCATAATCAGCTGGCATAAACTCTACTGTGTTGTACTTAAATATAAGTCTGTTGGAAATAACACTAAAAACACAAGCCGCCGTAAGCAAAACAGAAATAACTCTGCTTTTTCTGCTGTCTTTTAAAACAATAAAAGATAACAGTACACAATAAAACAGTACCACAAACACAGTGCTTGGCCTTCCGGTAATAATAACAGAAAACGGTATACGTGTTATAATACTGCAAACTAAACTTATAAAATTCAATATCAAATATACTATTCCGCCTAAAAATATACCAAGTGCTGTGCTAAAAACGCCTGCTACGGCACTGGCAAAGCCTAAAGCAGTTAAAACACCTAAAAGCGGAACAACAAAAACATTTGTAATAAAGCCATAAACCGATACTTCATAAAAGTTATATGCCAATATTGGTAAAGTACATATATTTACAAAAAGTGATATAACCACCATTTCTTTAATACGGCTTAGTACATTATCCTGTTTAAATTCGCAAATATTATTAAATGCCAAAATAGCCGTTACAGATATAAAGCTTAACTGAAATCCAACAGAAAACAAACTATAAGGATTAAAAGCAAGCAGTGCCAAACCAGCTATACCCATTGAATTAAAAGTATCGGCTTCACGGTACATAACCTTTGATAAAAGATATACATTTACCATAATAGCACTTCTTACAATACTTGCTTTGCCGCCGGCGAAAACTGCATAAAACGATATAACAAAAACTGCAATTAAAGCCGCTTTTCTGCTGTTAATATGCATTATTTTAAGTGCTCTAAGAATCATAAGAGAAATTACGGCTGTATGCAGGCCGGATACCGAAAGTATATGTGCAATACCGGCTGAAGTATACAGTTGTCTGGTTTCATCACTTAAATAAGATGTATCACCTAATATAACAGCCTTAAGTACCGAAGATTCATCTCTTGGATAAATGCTGTCGAATATGCCGCCTATATATTCGCTTAAATCAAAAAGCTTTTGTGATATGCTTCCCTTGTGACCTAAAAGATAAACATTATCAGCGTTTGCCGTAAATACAATGTTGTTAAGCAAAATATACTGATTATAATCAAAGCCCGAAACATAGTTTTTATTTCCGCTTTTGTAATTGGAATATGTAATGCCTATATAGTCCCCGCGGCGCACAAATACCCCTTCCGGTGT
Organism: Lachnospiraceae bacterium; assembly: GCA_019422065.1. Lineage (GTDB taxonomy): Bacteria > Bacillota > Clostridia > Lachnospirales > Anaerotignaceae > Neoanaerotignum_A. The sequence continues at coordinate 93,641 of JAHZEA010000010.1, forward strand.
ATAAATAATGCCTCTGCCGCTTACAGCTGTTTCTTTGTTATCTGTTACAAAAATCATGTCTTTAAGAGTAATTGTCTGCCCGCCGTTGGAATTATAAGCGGTATCGTAAACATAGCCCTTTAAACTTCCCGCTTTATCAAAGTTCTGCGTTTTATATGCACAAGAACCCATAGCAATAATTCCGACACCAAATATAAAAGACAGTATAAAAACACTTAGACTTTTAATTTTGAAATACAAATAAACATTTATAATTACAGCTAAAAAGGCAAAAAGCATCAGCCCTTTGCCTTTTAAACTTGCTACAGCGGCAATTCCTGCCGCAAAATAAATGAAGGAATATAATGCAGGTCTTTTCATTGTTCAATCACAATCTCTTTAGGTTCAAATGGTTGGCCAAACTCTACATTGCCCTTGTATTCCTCCTGTTTTTCGCCTTCTATAAGGAATTGCACTTTGCTTACATCATCAAGTGCAGTAAGAGAATTAACAATAGAATATATAGTTAAAAGCTCTTTGTCCTTTCCGCCGCTATGTCTTGAAACAAACTCCGAGCTAAGGTCAACATAACATATTCCGTCCTGAGTCATTATATTTCTTACCTTTGTTTCAGACGGAACTGTGGCCAAACTTCCTTTTGTCTGTGGTCCTTTTATAAGCTCATCCATAACGTATTTTTCAAGGGGTTGATTGCGGTTAACCTCAACCTTGCGTTCTTCCTGAACTAAGCCTGTGCCGTCGGAGTTGGAAAAATATAATGTTATAAGCTTAACTGAAG
>JAHZEA010000011.1:0-24364 GCA_019422065.1 Lachnospiraceae bacterium
ACCCAGATGAATATATAAAGCATAATGGTTCACTTGAATTTGGTAAGCTTATATTAAATGCCATAAGCTATATGGATTTTCAAATTAATTGCGCTCGCAAAAAGTACAGTATGGACGACAGCGAGCAGAAAATGCTTTTTACACGTGAGGCGGCAGGGCTTATATCAAACTTGTCATCACCTATAGAAAGGGATATGTATATTAAAAAAATATCCGATGATACAGGTGTTTCAAGACAGGCCGTTGAGGAAGAAATATTTGATACTGATAAAAAGCGAGATATTGAGTTTAACAGAGAAGCCTCAAAACAAAAAATTCTTAAATATGACACCAATAATACTCAGTATATTCCTAGTCTGAATGATACTAAAGGTCTTTTGCAGGCTCAAAACAGTATAATTTCAATTTGTTCAACAAAAAAAGAAATATGCAGGCGAATAATGGAAATACTTAAACCTGAGGAATTAAAAGACGAAACACGTTCAAAACTTTTAAAGTATGTGTATGACTCTTATGCGGCAGGAAAGGACATTGTTCCGGCTGATGCTGTTAATCTTTTTGACAATGAAGAAAGCCAAAAAGCGGCAGCTTCCGTTTTTAGTGTTAAAACGGATTATGATGATACTGAGGAAATAGAAAAAGCCGTTAATGAGAATATTAAGCTTATTAAACGCGCTAATTTGGATTATATAGCATCAAATGCTAAAACTATTGAAGAAATACAAGAAGCTTTGGAAATGAAGAAAAAGCTTGAAAACTTTGAGTTACAACTGTAATTTATGCCGGTTAAAAACCGGCTTGTAATACGGGGAATCGAAAGGAAGGTTCAAATGAAAGCTGGAGACGAAGCATTACTTCTTAGTCGCCTTAAAGAACTTGTTGCTATGGCGAAAAGAAAAAAGAATGTACTCGAATACAAGGAAATTATGGACTATTTGGGGGAGATTGAATTAGAGCCTGACCAGATAGACAAGGTTTATGAGTATTTTGAGGCACAGGGAATAGACGTTCTTGGCATTATGGATATGGACGAGGACGTTGAAAAGGAAATAGATATTTCGCTTCCTGAAGGAATAAATATCGATGACCCTGTACGTATGTATCTTAAGGAAATTGGTAAAGTGCCTCTTTTAAGTGCCGATGAGGAAATAGAGCTTGCCAAAAGAATGGAAGAAGGCGATGAGGCGGCTAAAAAGAAGCTTGCCGAAGCAAATCTTCGTTTGGTTGTAAGCATTGCTAAAAGATATGTAGGCAGAGGTATGCTTTTCCTTGACTTAATTCAGGAAGGAAATCTTGGCCTTATTAAAGCTGTTGAAAAGTTTGACTATAATAAGGGCTATAAATTCAGCACATACGCCACATGGTGGATTAGACAGGCTATAACAAGAGCAATAGCTGACCAAGCCAGAACTATAAGAATACCTGTGCATATGGTTGAAACAATTAATAAATTAATCAGGATTTCAAGACAGCTTATTCAAGAGCTTGGCCGTGAACCGACTGCTGAAGAACTGGCACAGGAAATGCTTATGCCGGTTGATAAAGTAAGAGAAATTATGAAAATTGCTCAAGAGCCTGTATCTCTTGAAACACCTATTGGTGAAGAGGAAGACAGCCATTTAGGCGATTTTATACCTGACGATGATATACCAGCACCTGCGGAAGCCGCTGCATATACTCTTTTGCAGGAACAGCTTAAGGATGTTCTTAATACTTTAACTGACAGAGAGAAGAAAGTGTTAAGGTTGAGATTTGGTCTTGATGACGGCAGGGCAAGAACTCTTGAAGAAGTAGGCCGAGAGTTTAAAGTTACAAGAGAAAGAATAAGACAGATTGAGGCTAAAGCCCTCAGAAAGTTAAGACATCCAAGCAGAAGCAAAAAATTAAAGGATTTTATTGAATAAAATACAAAAGCTGCCGAAACAATTATTTTTGGCAGCTTTATTTAAAATAAAATATTTGGAGGAATATAAAATGAAAAAGATGTTTTTTACGGCAGTTTTAATATGTGCAATGACATTTTCATCAGTTTGTGCCGCTTACGCGGGCCCTACAGTTACTGCTGGTACAAGACAGGTTACGGCAGATAATATAATTATAAAAGAATCAGTGCCGGGAGCCATTAAAAAAGATACAAACATCTATTTAAGATGCCAGTATGTTTCGTTTGAAGATGGAATAGAATATAATGTTTTATCCGGCGATGGAAAAATTGACTCTGTATCATCAGAAAATGGCATTATAAAAGTTTCTATTAAGTCTGAAAGCAGTAAAGAGCCAATGGTTATTGAGTTAAGCAATGTTAAAATGTACCTTAACGGCAGTTTAGCTGAAGGCGCATATCCTTTGGAACTTATAACAGAGGAAAGTGATGAATACCCAGATAATGCTTTTGGACAGTCATATAATTCAGATGACAGTAACTTTAATACAAAATATATAGTTTTTGATGAAGAATTTTTTACTGTAGAAGGCTCAACAAATATGGAAAATTCGTCAGATTATGCTAAATCACAGCTTCCAGAGGTAGTTGTTGATACAAAGGAAGGTAACGATAACGGTTCTTACATAAATGACGAAAACTATGTAATGCTGCCTGTAAGATTTATTGCAGAGGCTTTAAACGGCAGTGCCATTGTTTCATGGGACGATGCTACAAAAAAGGTAACTATTTTAATGGGTGAAAGATATATGTCTTTTACTGTTGGCAAAGATACAATGAATATAAATGGTACAGAAGTACCACTTAACACACCAATGGAAATTAAAGACGACAGGGCATTTTTAAGCTTAAGAGATTTAGGCTGTGCTTTAGGTATAAGCGATGATAAAATTTATTGGGATGACGAAACAAAAACAGCTTATTTAAACTATAAAGGTGAGTAAATTATGGAATTATCCGAAAGGCTTAAAACAGTAGCCAGTTTAGTTAAATACAGAAGCATTGCTGATATAGGCACTGACCATGGTTATATACCATGCTATCTTGCGTACCAAAATAATATTGATAAGGCAATAGCGTGTGATGTAAATAAAGGTCCGCTTAATAAAGCAACTGAGAATGTTACCCATTATGGTTTTGGAGATATTATTGAAACACGTTTAGGCAGTGGTTTGGAGCCGCTGAATAAAGGTGAGGCTGACACTGTAATTATAGCCGGAATGGGCGGACTTTTAATTTGTGATATATTGAAAAATGGCGCTGACAAGTTAGAAGATGTAAAACAGTTGATTTTACAGCCGCAAAGAGATATTTACAGTGTAAGAAAACTTATTCATCAGTTAGGTTTTAAAATAGATGAAGAAAAAATGCTTTGTGAAGGCGGAAAATACTACAATATACTAAGCGCAGTAAAAGGCAGCGAATTTTATACTGATGAACTGTATTATTATTTTGGTAAAAAACTTATAGATAGTAAATCATCGGTTTTAAAGGAATATGTTACTTTAAGATTGAACAAATACCAAAATATATTAGAAAATGCCAGCACAAAGGCAGAAAGCAATGCTGACATGACTGAATTAAAAAAATCAGTTAATATGTTCTTGGAGGTGCTTAAAAGATATGATATGCAGTGATTTAATTAAAATACTTGAAAAGAAAGCGCCTTTATATTTAGCCGAAAGTTGGGATAATCCCGGTCTTTTGGTTGGCCGCAGAAATAAAGAAATTAAAACTGTGCTTACAGCTCTTGATGTTACCGATGATGTAATAAAAGAAGCTATTGAAATTGAGGCTGATATTATAGTAACTCATCATCCGCTTATATTCGGCTCAATTAAAAGTGTAAGCGATTCTACACCTGAGGGCAGAAAAATACTTGCTTTGGCCGAAAATGGAATATGTGCCTACGCAATGCATACTAACTTAGATACAGCTTTTGGTGGTACAAACGATACTTTGGCCCAAATTATAGGACTTAAAGACATTGAACCACTGGCTGTAAGCTGTCAGCAGGATGAACTGCCTAATGGTTTGGGCAGGTTTGGAAGTTTATCTAATAGTATGAAATTTTGTGACTTTGCAAAATTGGTTAAAGAAAAACTTAATCTTAACTGCTTAACAGTTGTTGGCAATAAAGAAAAAGCTATATCTAAAGTCGGCCTTTGCACAGGTGCAGGTTTTGAGTTTATAGATGAAGCTAAAGCTAACGGCTGTGACTGCTATATTACATCAGATGTTAAATTCCATGAGGCACAGAAAGCTTTAAATATGGATATGTGCCTTATAGATGCCACACATTACGGCACAGAAAATATCATTGTTCCTGTTTTAAGGGATTATATCCAAGAGGAAGCAAATAAAGCAGGCTATGAAATTACTGTAAAGGCAAGCCAAGTAAACGGACAGGTTTTTGACTACATTAAATAATGACTTTTTAAACAGGGTGAGCGGCGTATGGATAACAAAATAACAATAACTGTTGATGGCAAAGACCAGCAGGAAATCAAAAGCGGAACACATTTTTACGAAATAGCCCAAAAATATAAAGATAAATATAAAACAGATATTATGCTGGCTAAAAGCGGAAATGTTTTATATGAACTGGGAAACAAAATAACCAAAAGTATGGATATAAACTTTATTGACCTTACTAACCAAGACGGAGTAAGAGTTTATTCTCGAAGCCTGTCGTTTATAATGGTAAAAGCAATAAAAGAGCTATACGGTATAGATACAAAAATTTACATTGAGCATTCAATAAACGGTAACCTTTATACAGAGGTTTATCAAAAAGGTTTAGTTGTAGATGATAAGTTTTTGTCTGAAGTAAAAAGTAAAATGCAAGAAATAGTTAACTCTAATCATCCTATAGAGCGGCTTATTGTAAGTGCTGATGAGGCTATAGAGCTTGCTTCTAAGTATGGCATGGAGGATAAGTCAAGACTACTGGCTTACAGAAGAGTTTCTTATGTAAGTGTTTATAAGCTTGATGATTTTTATGATTATTATTACGGCTATATGCTGCCTTTTACAGGTTATCTTAAAATATTTGACTTATCACTTTATGAAAAAGGCTTTCTGCTCAGAATGCCGTCTACTAAATGCCCTTATGCTCCTGAAACTTACGATAACTTTGAGAAAATATCAAAAGTTTTTATGGAGCAGTTGGATTGGTGTAATTTAATGGGAGTAAAATGCATTGCCGACTTAAACGATGTAATTGCAAAAGGCGGCTTTGATGAGCTTGTTAGAATAAATGAGGCTTTGCATGAAAAGAAAATAGCCAATATTGCCGATGAAATTACAGCAAAAAGCGATAAAGTTAAAATTGTACTTATAGCAGGACCGTCATCTTCAGGCAAAACATCTTTTGCTCAAAGGCTGTGTGTTCAGCTTAGAGTAAACGGAATTAAGCCTCAGGCCATAGGTATGGATGATTATTTCGTTAACAGGGATAAAACACCTCTTGGTCCTGATGGAAAGCCTGACTATGAGGGCTTGGCTGCTCTTGATTTGAAAAAGTTTAATAAAGACTTAAACGACCTTATAAACGGAAAAGAAGCCATAATACCGTCATACGATTTTATTACGGGCAAAAGAAGAATAACAGGCAGAAAACTTAAATTGCATAAAGGCGAAATTGTAGTTATAGAAGGCATACACGGCCTTAATACTGAACTTACAAAGGCTATACCGGAAGAAGCTAAGTTCAGAATATTTGTAAGCCCTATGACACAGCTTAATGTAGATGCCCATAACTGTATTTCAACATCAGATAGCAGATTAATTAGAAGAATAGTAAGGGATTACCAGTTCCGCGGCAATTCTGCGGCGGAAACTATAAGTGTTTGGCCAGATGTACGCCGTGGAGAAGAAAAAAATATATTCCCATATCAAGAAAACGCTGACGTAATATTTAACTCAGCTACTATTTATGAGCTTTGTGTTTTAAAAGCTTTTATACTTCCAAGGCTTTATAAAATAGACAAAACTATGCCGGAATATATTGTGGCAAACAGGCTTATAAAATTCCTTGATTATTTCCTTTGTGCAGGAACAGACGCTATACCTGATAATTCATTAATAAAAGAGTTTGTTGGTGGCAGTGTATTTAATGTTTGACATAAAAAATTATATATGATAAAATATTTTTTTGTGAGTAGGCCAGATGGTCGCCCTATTTTTAGGGAGGAAAGTCCGGGCTTCATAGAGCAGGGCGCCGGTTAACGGCCGGTGAAGGTGACTTCAAGGAAAGTGCAACAGAAATAAACCGCCTGTTTTTACAGGTAAGGGTGGAAAGGTGAGGTAAGAGCTCACCGCTTTTCTGGTAACAGAGAAGGCTCTGTAAACCCCGCCTGAAGCAAGGTCCAAAAAAGCGTATGGAATTGCTCGTTCCGCTTTAACATGACCGCATGATGATGCTGGCGACAGCATACCAAGATAGATGACCGTCTAACACAGAACCCGGCTTATAGGCCTGCTCATTTTAAAATAAATATTAATTATATTATTATTAATTAGTGCGGAATTGTTTCTATTTGCAAACGGGTCCGCACTTTTTTATTTATAGTTTTATTAACAGATTTGTTTTATTTGACAGAAACGGTCATAGGATATAAAATTAAATAAAAATCGAATATAAAAACTTTTTGGTGCCTGCCTTTAAGGGTAGGATAATAGGGAAGCAGGGTGAAACTCCCTCACGGTGCCGCCGCTGTATTAACTTGTTTTATCTCTTTATTTATGCCACTGTTTAAACGGGAAGGCTTAAGAGATTTGAGTTTAAGTCAGAAGACCTGCCAAAAAAGTTATGTACCTCCGCCGGGTCAGCGGAAAAGGGCATTTGATGTGTTATTTTTGTGCCTTTTTTTAAAAGGCATTTTTTATTTTATATAGTTTTAAGGAGAAAAAATGAGTAAAAAAGCGATACTTGCAGTTAGTTTTGGTACCAGCTACAGGCAGACAATGGAAAAAACCATAAGCTCTATTGAAAATAAAATATCGAACGAATTTAAAGACTATGATATTTATAGAGCTTTTACAAGTGGTATAATAATTAAAAAGCTTAAAAACGAAGGCTTTGATATAATGGGTGTTTCAGAAGCTATTGAAAAGCTTATATCTTTTGGCTATAACGAGTGTTATATTCAGCCTACACATATTATAGCCGGTTTGGAATACGAAAAAATTATAAATGAGGCTAAGGCTTACGAAAATAAATTTAAAGTGTTTAAAATTGGAAAGCCGCTTCTTTATACTACAGAACACATTAATAAACTTATCAATATACTTGTTAATAATATTGATTATGATAAAAACGAGGCCGTTGTTTTAATGGGTCATGGAAGCGAACACTTTGCCAATACTGTTTATGCTTCTCTTGACTATATGTTAAAAGAAAAGGGATACAATAACTTTTTTGTGGGCACTGTTGAAGCCTATCCGGATATGGAAACTGTTTTAAAACTTGTTAAAAATTCAGGGTTTAAAAAAGCTGTTATACTTCCGCTTTTAATTGTTGCCGGTGACCATGCTTTAAACGATATGTCATCTAATGAGCCGGACAGCTGGCTGAGTGTTTTTAATAATGCAGGAATTTCAGCAAGAGCTGTTGTTAAGGGTCTTGGAGAGTATAACGGAATAGCTGAAATGTATATTGAGCACATAAAAAGCTATATGGGTTTGTAAGGTGGTTTAATGTTTAATCTATATGTTGAAAACGGGCCTAACAAAAAACTGAGATGTGGTTATACAACGGGAACATGCGCCGCTGTTTCTTCTAAAGCCGCTACTGAAGCTCTTTTAAGCGGTAAAATTCCTGAAAGCTGTTTTGTAATTACACCTAAAGGCATTAAAGTAGAAGTTGAAATTATTAAAAAATACATGTCCGGTAATAAAACGTCTTGTTCGGTAATTAAAGATGCTGGTGATGACATAGACGCTACAGACGGAATAGAAATTGTTTCTACTGCCGAAAAAATAGAAACTGGCATAATAATTGAAGGCGGAAAAGGTGTAGGGCGTGTTACAAAAGCCGGACTTGACCAGATGGTTGGAAGTTATGCAATTAATTCTGTACCACGCAAAATGATAACCGATTGTGTTAAAGAAGTTTGTGAAAAATACGGCTATACAGGCGGAATAAAAATTACAATATCAGTACCGGAAGGCGAAAAAGTAGCCGAAAAAACATTTAACCCAAACATAGGCATAACAGGCGGAATTTCAATTATAGGCACAACAGGAATTGTTGAACCAAGAAGCTTAAAAGCTATATTTGATACAGTTAAACTGGAGCTTAATGTTTTAAAAACTGCCGGAAACGAAAGTGTTATTATTACACCGGGAAATTACGGCGAAAGCTTTTTAAATACAATGAATTTTAATATTCCTTTTGTTAAATGCTCTAATTTTATAGGTGATACATTAGATGAAGCTGTTAAACTGGGATTTAAAAATATACTCCTTTGCGGACACTTTGGTAAGTTTGTAAAATTGGCAGGGGGGATGTTTAATACTCATTCTTTTTATGGTGACTGCCGAATGGAAATTTTATGTGCCCATGGAGCTTTGTGTGGTGTACCAAATGATATTTTAAAAAGTATTATGGATTGCGCAACAGTAGACGCCGCACTTGATATTTTAAAATATGACAATTTGGTTTTTAATAATGTTATAAAATCTATTATAAATAAAATTCAGATTAATATAGACAAAAAAATTCCTGAAAATGTAAAAGCAGGAGTGCTTATATATACAAATAAATACGGAATTTTAGGAACAAGTGAAAAAGGCAAAGAATTGATTGAAAAATTCGGAGGATAAAATGTTGGAAGGTTTGCTTTATGGAGTGGGCATAGGCCCAGGTGACAGTGAGCTTTTAACTTTAAAGGCTTTAAGAATATTAAAAGAAAACAATGTTTTGGCTGTACCTCAGACAAAAGGCGAAAAAAACACGGCTCTTGATATTGTTTCTGATGTTATAGATATTTCAGATAAAGAAATTTTATATATTGATTTTCCTATGACAACTGATAAAAAACTTCTTACAGAAAGCCACAAAAAAAGTGCTCAGTTAATAATAAGTTACTTAAAGAAAGGCGAAAATGTGGTTTTTATAAGCCTTGGGGATATCTCCATATATTCAACATTTGGCTACATAAACAGCATTATAAAAGATATGGGATATAAAACCGTAATGGTTCCAGGAATACCAAGCTTTTGCGCCGTAAGCTCTGCTTTGGGTATAAGTCTTACAGATATGAAAAAGCCTGTTCATATTATACCGGCTGTTCATGGAAATATTGAAGAAAGCATTAAACTTGACGGAACAAAAGTTTTTATGAAAAGCGGAAGCAGTGCTGAGGATTTGAAAAGAGCAGTACAGGAAAACGGACTTACTCAAAAGGCGTATGCTGTTACAGACTGCGGATTTGATACGGAAAAAATATTTTACGATGTTAATGATATAACAGATAAACTTGGATATTTTACTACATTTATAGTAAAGGACTGAAAAATATGATTGATTTTGTTGGTGCTGGTCCGGGAGCGCCGGATTTAATAACATTAAGAGGCCATAAGCTTTTATCAGAAGCCGATGTAATAATATACACTGGCTCACTTGTAAATGAAGAAGTTATAAACTGCCGAAAAAAGGATTGCAAAGTATACAACAGTGCTTATATGACTCTTGAGGAAGTAATGGAAGTTATGATTTCTTCCGACAGAAAAGGTCTTAAAACAGTAAGACTCCATACCGGTGACCCTTCACTTTATGGTGCTATACGTGAGCAAATGGATATACTTGATAAAGAAAAAATACAATACAGAGTGTGCCCGGGTGTAAGCTCCTTTTGTGCAGCCGCAGCCGCTTTAAATTTAGAATACACTCTGCCTTCTGTTTCTCAGTCGGTAATTATTACAAGGGCAGAAGGACGCACGCCTGTGCCTGAAAAAGAGGATATCTCAGAACTGGCAAAGCATGGAGCTACAATGGTTTTGTTTTTAAGTGTTGGATTAATTGAAAGCGTTGTAAATAAACTGTATAAAGCTGGTGTCAGCAAAGATACTCCGGCGGCTGTAGTGTATAAAGCCAGCTGGCCTGATGAAAAGAAGTTTGTTTGTACTGTTGAAACATTGAAAGATACTGTTTTAAAAAACAATATTAAAAACACAGCTCTTATTATAATAGGAAATGTTATAAATTCCGATTATGACAGAAGTTGTCTTTATGACCCGTCATTTTCGACCCTTTTCAGAAAGGAAGAAACAAAATCTGATGAGCACTAAAGTTGCTGTAATTAGTTTTACCGAAAGAGGAAGCATTGTTGGAAAAAAATTAAGCAGTGCTCTTGCTGAAAAAGGATATTTGTGTACTTGTTTTGCTCCTGAAAAATTTGCCGTAAATTTCGGCTTTGAAAGCATTAATGGTGAATATATCAAATGGGTAGAAAACATATTCAACAGATATGATGTTGTGCTTTTTATAAGTGCTATAGGAATTGCCGTAAGAGGAATTGCACCTTATATAAAAGATAAGTTTACTGACCCGGCAGTAGTTGTTATAGACGAAAAAGAAAATTTTGCAATACCTTTATTAAGCGGACATGTAGGGGGAGCAGTGGAGTTTGCAAAAGTTATATGCGAAATAACAAATGCCGTGCCTGTTATAACAACTGCTACAGATATAAACAATAAATTTGCCGTTGATGTTTTTGCTGTAAAAAATGATTTAAAAATAATTCAGAGAACAGAAGCTAAAGAAATATCGTCAGCTTTGCTTTCAGGAGAAAATATTTCTTTTTGCTGTGATTGGGAGTATTTCGGAAAAATTCCAAAAGGCGTTCAAAATTCTATCAAAGGGAATATAGGTTTTGTTGTTTCGGTATTCAACAAAAAATTATACAATATAAACTTAAATCTTGTGCCCAAAAAAGTTCATCTGGGAATAGGGTGCAAAAAAGATACACCTAAAGAAAATATAGAAAAAGCTGTTAATAGCTTTTTAAAAGAAAACAATATATTTGAAGAAGCTGTAAAGTCTGTTGCCACAATTACAATTAAACAGAACGAAAAAGGTATTATTGAATTTTGCAAGGAAAAAGGCTGGCCGGTTAAATACTTTACTGCTGAAGAACTGAATACAGTAAAAGGAAATTTTAATTCTTCTGAATTTGTAAAAAAAATAACCGGTACAGATAATGTGTGCGAAAGAGCCGCTGTGCTTTCTGCTGAAAACGGAAAGCTTATTTCTAGAAAAACAGCATTTAATGGTGTTACTTTGGCCGCAGCTTGTGAGAAATGGAGTGTTGATTTTGGCTGATTTATATATAGTTGGTACAGGCCCGGGAGAAATTAGCAAAATGACTGTTGAGGCCATTGAAGCTTTAAAAAATTGCAATACTATTGTGGGCTATACTGTGTACTGTGATTTGTTAAAAGAGTATTTTCCAAATAAGAATTATATATCTTCTGCTATGAAGCAGGAAAAAGAAAGATGTACTTTAGCTTTAAACAATGCAAAAAAAGAAGACACTGCAATGGTTTGCAGTGGTGATGCCGGAGTATATGCTCTTGCGGGACTTATATTGGAGCTAAAAAAAGATGATGATGTAAATGTTAAAATAATTCCCGGTGTCACAGCAGCATTAAGTGGTGGAGCACTTTTAGGTGCGCCGTTAGGACATGATTTTGCTGTAATTAGTTTAAGCGACCTTTTAACGCCTTATGATGTAATAGAAAAAAGATTAAAATGTGCTGCTATGGGTGATTTTGCCATTTGTATTTATAATCCATCAAGCAAAAAAAGAAAAGATTATCTAAAAAAGGCCTGTGAAATTTTACTGGAATATAAAGAGCCGGATACAGTATGCGGCATTGTTAAAAATATAGGCAGAAATGAAGAAGCTAAACTTATAATGACTCTTGATGAGCTTAAAGACTATGAAGCAGATATGTTTACAACTGTGTTTGTTGGCAATTCCAATACTTATGTAAAAGACGGATATATTGTAACACCAAGAGGATATATTCTTTAAGGAGAGGTTTAAATGGGTGATATTCTGCTTTTTGCAGGCACAACAGAAGGAAGAAAAGCTGCTGAATTTTTGTCTTTATCAGGCATTGAAACTGATGTGTTAACTGCTACAGAATACGGAAAAAGTATTATTGACAAAAATCATGATTTTATAAATGTTATATCCGGCAGGCTTAATGAAAACGAAATGGAAAAGCTTATAACTGAAAACAAATATAAGCTTGTGGTGGACGCCACACATCCGTATGCTCAAGCTGTTACTGAAAATATAAAAAATGCCTGCAAAAATACAAAAACCCAGTATATAAGGCTTTTAAGAAATATTTCTGATACAGAAAATTTAAGCTGTGTATATGTTAAAAATCACTTTGAAGCTGCTGAATATTTAAAAAATAAAGAAGGCAATGTTTTTTTAACAACAGGCAGTAATAATATTGAATTTTATACATCAGATAAATGTTTAAAAGAACGTGTTTATGTGCGTATTCTGCCTTTAGCTGAGTCATTGGATAAATGCCTTAAATCCGGAATAAATCCGGCGCATATTATGTGTATTCAAGGTCCTTTTAGCAAAGATTTTAATATAGCTTGTATTAAAGAAACAAATTCTAAATTTATAGTAACAAAACAAACAGGAGAAGCAGGTGGATTTAACGAAAAAATATCGGCGGCTATTGAAACAAACATAAAAGCAATTGTTATTAAAGCTCCGGAAGAAAACGGGGTTGACTTTAATGAATTTAAAAGCATAATTAAAAATTTATTTGATATCAAAGAAAAAAAGACTGTTAATCTAGTAAGTGCCGGACCGGGAAGAAAAGAACTTTTAAATTTTGAAGCTGTTAAGGCTGTAGAAAACAGCTCTCTTGTTGTAGGTTCAAAACGTGTTTTGGAATGTTTTGACTTAACAGACAAAAAAATTAAGTATGCTATAAATTCAGATGAAATTAAAAATATAATAGACCAAAATACAGATACAAATATTTCTGTTGTTTTTTCCGGTGATATAGGTTTTTACAGTGGAGCAAATAAACTTAGTTCACTTTTGAATGAATATAATTATTGTGTTAACAAAATAAGCGGTATTTCTTCTTATGTGTACTTTTTAGATAAAATAAATAAAACTCATAATGATGTTTTGTTTTTAAGCATGCATGGCAGGAATATTAATTTTGTTGATGCTGTTAAAACTAATTACAAAACACTTATTCTTTTGGGTGGAGAAAACGATGTTTCCAAAATATGTACGGAACTTACTAAAAATAACATGAGTAATGCAGATGTTTTTATTGGTGAAAATCTCTCCTATGATGATGAAAAAATAACTGTTGGAAAAGCCGAAGATTTTATTAATTATAAAAATAATAAACTTTCGGTTATATATATTGAAAATCAGAATGCAATAAGCCCAGTTTATTCATTTGGATTAAACGACGATTCATTTGAAAGAAACTCTGTTCCTATGACGAAAAGCGAAGTAAGGGCTGTTTCTATGTCTAAACTTATGTTAAGTGAAAATTCGGTTGTTTACGATGTAGGAAGCGGTACAGGTTCTGTAAGCATAGAGTGCGCCTTAATGGCGTATAAAGGAAGGGTTTTTTCTATTGATAAAAACGAAAATGCAATAGAATGCCTTAATAATAATATTTCTAAATTTGGAGTAAGTAATATAAATGTCATTAAAGGAGAAGCTCCGGAATGTTTAGTAAGCCTTCCAGAACCTACTCATTGTTTTATAGGCGGAAGCAGTGGCAAACTTTTGGATATTATTAAAACTGTTTTAGAAAAAAATAATAAAACACGTTTTGTAATAAATGCTATTTCACTTGAAACCGTGCTTGAAGCTAAAAAAGCGGCTTTAAGTTTAGGCTGCAAAGATTTAGAAATAGTAAATGTAAATGTAAGCCGAGCAAAAAATTTAGGTGATTTAAGTTTAATGATGGGGCTTAACCCGGTATTTGTTATTTCATTTACCGGAAAAGGAGAGTAAAAATGAGCAGGCTACTTATTGCGGCACCAAAAAGCGGAAGCGGCAAAACTATTGTTACATGTGCACTTATTAATGTACTGAAAAATCGTGGTTTAAAAGTAGTATCTTTTAAATGCGGACCGGATTACATAGACCCTATTTTTCATAAGACTGTTCTTGAAATTCCAAGCCGAAATGTTGATACCTTTATGTCTGACAAAGAAACAGTTTTAAGAATTTTGGGAGAAAATACAAAAAACGGCGAATTTGGTTTAATAGAGGGTGTAATGGGATATTACGACGGTATAGGCGGAATATCAACTGCGGCAAGTTCTTACGAAGTTTCAGTATTGAGCAATACGCCGGTTATGCTTGTTTATGATGCAAAAGGAAGCTCTCTTACCGCGGCGGCAGTAATTAAGGGTATGGCGGAGTTTAAAAAGAACAGCAATATTAAGGCTGTACTTCTTAACAGAGCAACTGAAGGAGTTTATAATTCGCTTAAAAACATAATTGAAAACGAAACGGGAGTTAAAGTTATAGGATACCTTCCGGAATTAAAAGACTGTGAGTTTAAAAGCCGTTATTTGGGACTTTCTTTAGGCGAAAGTAAAGAAAAAATACTTGAAAAAATAAATAATATAAGCACTGTTCTTGAAAAAACTGTTGATATTGATTATTTAATCAATCTTTCAAAAACAGCTCATGATATAAAATTTAATTCGGAAAAAATAATGCCTTTTGCCAAAGGTGTTAAAATAGCTGTTGCTTATGACGATGCTTTTAATTTTTATTATCAGGATAATATTGATTATTTGTTAAAAGCTGGAGCCGAAATAGAGTATTTTTCGCCAATTAAAAACGAAAGTATTCCAAAAGACGCAAATGGTCTGATAATAGGCGGCGGATATCCGGAAATTTTTGCTAAAGAGCTTTCTGAAAATACCAATACTAAAAATAGTATTATAAAAGCTGTAAATAGCGGTATGCCTCTTATTGCCGAATGCGGCGGATTTATGTATTTGAATAAGGCAATTAAAACAGATGAAGGCGAATTTGAAATGTGCGGAATTTTTAATTCAGTCTGCCAAAACACAAATAAGCTTACTCATTTTGGATATGTTGAATTAACAGCACAGAAAAATTCTGTTTTCGGAAAAGTCGGGACTAAGCTTAAAGGCCATGAATTCCATTATTATCACTGTGAAAATGAAGGAAACAGTTTTAGAGCAGAAAAGCCGCTTACAGGCAGAAACTGGGAATGTGCTTTTACAAATGAAAATATGTACGCCGGTTTTCCTCATTTATATTTTTACTCTAATTTGGAAGCGGTTAATAATTATTTAAACAAATGTGTTCAATTTAAAAGCAGGTGCAGTAAATGAATTTAAGTGATTATATAAATTTAATTGAGCCTATTGAT
Organism: Lachnospiraceae bacterium; assembly: GCA_019422065.1. Classification (GTDB taxonomy): domain Bacteria; phylum Bacillota; class Clostridia; order Lachnospirales; family Anaerotignaceae; genus Neoanaerotignum_A. The sequence continues at coordinate 15,377 of JAHZEA010000011.1, forward strand.
GAAAGTATACTTGTACTTTCTCAAAAAAGGTGGGACAATATAGCTAAGCCATTAAAAAGCCTTGGTAAGCTTGAAAAAGCTGTGTCACGTATGGCGGCAATAAGCCAAAATAGTGGTAAAGTTGATATTTCAAAGCCTGCTCTTTTGGTTATGTGCGGCGACCATGGTGTTGTTTGTGAAGGTGTTACACAAACAGACAGCTCTGTTACAAAAATTGTAGCTGATAGTTTTCAAAATTCCGAAACAACGGTAACAGTTATGTCAAAATTTGCCGGTGTTGATGTTTTTCCTGTTGATGTAGGTATAAACTGTGATACATACGAAAATAAAGAGCTTTTGCCTTTTAAAGTCTGTGACAGAAAAATAAAAAAAGGTACTGAAAACATATTGCTTTGTGACGCCATGGCAAATAAAGAGTGCGAAAAAGCTGTTTTAACAGGTATTGAATGTGTAAAAGAGCTTAAAGAAAAAGGCTATAATATAATAACTACCGGTGAAATGGGTATTGGCAACACTACACCAAGCACTGTTTTAGCAGCAATTTATACAGGCTTAAGTGCAAAAGAAGCCACGGGCAAAGGTGCTGGACTTTCTAAAAAAGGCTATAACAAAAAAATTCAGGTTGTGGATGAAACGATAAGCCGTGTTTTAAATAATTATAAAAAAGAAGATTATTTGGGTGTTTTGTCTTCATGCGGCGGACTTGAAATAGCAGCACTAACAGGTGTGTTTTTAGGCGGTGCAGTTTATAAAGTGCCGATTGTATGTGATGGATTGATTTCAACAGTTGCGGCACTGATGGCTGAAAAAATAGCACCTTTAAGCAAAAACTATGTATTTGGTTCACATATAAGTGCTGAACCGGCTGTAAATGCTGTTATTCAAACTGCCGAAATAGAAACTTATATAGACTGTGGAATGTGTCTGGGTGAAGGAACAGGCGCTGTTGCTGCTATACCTCTTTTTCAAATGGCTTGTGATGTGTATAATAAAATGAGCACATTTGAGGATTTTAAAATGGAAAACTATAAGGATTACGAAAAGGAATAATTATGATTATATTGGTATCTGGCGGAAGCTCCAGCGGCAAAAGTGCTTTTGCAGAAAAATTGTGCCTTGAGTTTAAAACAAAAAAACTCTATTACATAGCCACTATGGAGCCTTACGGAAAAGAAGCAAAAAACAGAATAGAACGCCATATAAAACAGCGTGAAGGCAAAGGTTTTATTACTATTGAAAAATTTACTAATATTAAAGATGTTTGGCTTCCTAAAGGTTCAACAGTAATATTGGAAAGCCTTTCTACACTCCTTGCAAACGAAATGTTTTCGGCAAATGGCAGTGGTGAAAAAGCTGATGTGGAAGTTTTAAGCGGTGTTAATAAGCTTTGTAAAACTTGCGAAAATACAGTTATTGTAACTGATAATATATTTGAGGATGGTGTTTTTTACCTTCCCAAAACTATGGAATATTTAAAAGCATTAGGTGAAATTAATTATCAGATTGCGTCAATGGCAGATGAGGTTATAGATATAGTAGCATCATGCCCTGTTTATTATAAAAAGAGGTGAGAAAATGCTTAACTCATTTTTTATGGCTCTTTCTATGTTTTCAAAGCTTCCAGTGCCGGAAATAGATTTTAATAAAGCCAATATGAAATATGCCCTATGCTTTTTTCCTGTTATAGGGCTTATTATAGGCTTTTTTCAGTGCCTTATATATACATTTTTGAAATATGCAGGTTTTGGAGATTTGTTTATTGCCTGCATTATAACGGTTTTGCCAATTTTAATTACAGGCGGAATACATATTGACGGTTTTATGGATACCAGTGACGCAAGAAAGTCTTATGGCAGCAAAGAAAAAAAGCTTAAAATACTTAGTGACCCACATATTGGTGCTTTTAGTGTTATATCAATTATTGTGTATATGATTGTATATTTTGGAGCAGTTTATCAGGCAGGGCCAAAAGGGATTTTTGCTTTTGCCAAGTGTTTTATATTATCCCGTGCTTTAAGCGGTTTTGCGGCTGTTACTTTTAAGTGTGCCAAAAAAGAAGGATTGCTTTTTACATTTGCGGATTCGGCAGATGTGGATTTTACAAGAAGCGTATTGATTGCCATATTTGTTTTAACTGCTCTTTGGCTTATATTAAAAGACGGAAAATGTGGTTTTATTTGTGTTTTGGCTACTCTTTGTGTTTTTGGGTACTACAGATTGTTTTCGTATAATGAGTTTGGTGGTATTACAGGGGATTTGGAAGGATATTTTCTGCAAATATGCGAATTAGCTGCTCTTTTGTGCGCTACTGTATTTGGCAGATAATTTTGAGGTGTAAAATGATACTTATTACTGGTGGAATATATCAGCATAAGCTTGATTTTGTATATAAAAATTTTAAATTAGGTAAAGATGATATTTGTTTTACAGACAATGATTTAAACTGGAATAATAAAAAAGTAATTTATAAATTTAACGATATTATAAAAAAATGGCATGATGAAGGCCTAAACCCTGAGGAACATATTTTAAATGTTTTAGAATGTCTGAAGGATAAAATTATTGTTATAGACCAAACAGGCTGCGGTGTAGTGCCTGTTGATGAAAAAGAACGAGTACTAAGAGAGATTACAGGCAGGACATGCTGCATATTAGCAAAGGCCGCCGATGAAGTGTATAATGTAATGTTTGGTTTGGGAGTAAAAATTAAAGGCTGATATTATGGATATATATTTTTTTCGCCATGGACAGACAAAGGGAAATACAGAAAAAAGATATGTAGGTTCAACTGATGAGAGTATAACAAATGAAGCTGTTCAAAAGCTTGGTTTTGTTAATTCTCCTAATGTTGATATTGTTTATTCAAGCCCTTTAAAAAGATGTATACAAACAGCGGATATAATTTTTCCTAAGTATAAAATTGTAATTATTGAAAGTATTAAAGAAACTAATTTCGGAGATTTTGAATACAAAAACTACGAGGAGCTTAGAAATAATCCATATTATATTTCTTGGCTTGAAAGCGGCGGAAAAATACCTTTTCCAGATGGTGAAGACCCGGAAAAATTTAAAATACGATGTGAAAAAGCTTTTAATGTAATTATAAATAATATGATAAAAAATAATTATAACAAATCTGCTGTTGTTACTCATGGTGGTGTTATAATGGCTGTTTTTGAAAAATTTTACGGCGGTAATTTTTATGATTACCAGATAAAAAACGGTGAATGTATTTTAGGCGATTTTGATATAAACACAAATAAGTTTTTGAGTATTAAAAGGATTAGCAATGAATGAAATAACTCTATGTATATTTATTGGTTTTTTAATTGATTTAGTTTTTGGTGACCCGTATAGTATTCCGCATCCCGTTGTTTTAATTGGCAAAGCAATAACTTTATGCGAAAAGACAGCAGTAAAAATATTTCCAAAAACTGATAAAGGCATGTTTTTAGGCGGAATTTTTATATGCGTTGTAGTTATGGTATTAAGCATGGCTGTACCGGCAGTCATACTTTATTTTTTTGGCAGAATAAGCCCACATCTTCGCTTTGCGGCAGGGTGCATTATGTGTTGGCAGATAATAGCCGTTAAATCATTAAAAAAAGAAAGCATGAATGTCTATAATGAGCTTGAAAACGGCACTATTAATTCAGCAAGAAAAGCCGTTTCAAGAATAGTGGGAAGAGATACCCAAAGTTTAACTGATGAAGGTGTTACAAAGGCCGCAGTTGAAACCGTGGCTGAAAATACATCAGACGGTATTATAGCACCGCTTTTTTATATGCTTATAGGTGGGCCAGTGCTGGGGTTTTTGTATAAGGCAGTAAATACTATGGATTCTATGATAGGATATAAAAACGAAAAATATATGTTTTTAGGCCGTGCCGCCGCCAAAACTGACGATTTATTTAACTTTATACCAGCAAGGCTTTCAGCTTTTTTTATGATTTTTTCTGCATTTATTCTTAAATATGATTATAAAAACGCATATAAAATATTTAAGCGTGACAGGTTTAATCATAAAAGCCCTAACTCGGCTCAAACAGAGTCGGTGTGTGCCGGCGCTCTTGATGTAATGCTTGCAGGCGATGCATGGTATTTTGGTAAGCTTGTAAAAAAGCCTACAATAGGTGACGGTATAAGAAAAATTCAGCATAACGACATAATTAAAGCAAATAAAATGATGATTTTAACATCTGTTTTGTTTTTGATATTTGGTATTTTAATAAGACTGGCGGTGAGCTTAATTTGAGACATGAGCATGGCGGCAACATATACGCCAAAAAATGCGATATTGACTTTTCTTCTAATATAAATCCTTTGGGAATGAGTGAAAACATAAAAAAGGCTTTTATTAATTCATTTGATATGTCGGTATTTTATCCTGACCCTGAATGTACTGAGCTTAGAAAAAAAATAAGCCTTAAAGAAAAAGTTAATTTTGATAATATAATCTGCTCTAACGGAGCGGCGGAGCTGATATTTGCAATATGCTTTGCTTTAAAACCAAAAAAAGCTCTTTTGGCTTCTCCTTGTTTTGCTGAATATGAACAGGCACTTAATGCCTGCGGATGTGATATTGAAAGATATATTTTAAAAGAAGAAAATGGCTTTTGCTTTGATGATGGATTTTTAAATAAAATAACTAACGATACAGACATTGTTTTTTTTACCAATCCCAACAATCCCACAGGTGTTTTGGCAAATGCCGAATTTGTAGAAAAACTGGCTAACAGATGTTTAAAAACAAATACTATAGTTGTTTTTGACGAGTGCTTTCTTGATTTTGTTTTAAATGGTGAGAACTGTTCAGCCAAAAGGTTTTTAACCAATAAAAACATAATTATATTAAAGGCTTTTACGAAATTTTATGCCATGCCGGGGTTAAGGCTTGGCTATGGATTATTTGCTGAAAATAATATTGCTTTAAAAGTAAGAAGTGCCATGCAGACATGGAGTGTTTCAACCCCGGCACAAATGGCGGGAATTGCGGCTCTTGATGATGAAAAGGAGTACGAAGGTACAGTTGATTATATAGAAAAAGAGAAAGAATATATTCTCAGCCATATTTCAAATTTGGCTTATAAAGTATATGGCCACAGTGCTAATTTTATATTTTTTAAAGAAAGAGAAGATTTTGACAAATTAATGCTTGAAAAAGGTATTTTAATAAGAAGCTGCAAAAATTATCATTCCCTTGATGAAAGTTTTTACAGAATAGCTGTTAAAAGCAGAGATTGCAACGAGAAACTGATTAAGGCTTGGACTGAAATAAAGAGAGGTTAAAACATGGCTTATTCCATTATGATACAGGGTACAATGTCTAGTGCCGGAAAAAGCTTTATAGCCGCGGCATTGTGCAGGGCATTTGTTCAGGACGGCTACAAAGTTGCTCCTTTTAAATCCCAAAACATGGCTTTAAACTCATACATAACAAAAGACGGCTTTGAAATAGGCAGGGCACAGGCTATGCAGGCAGAAGCGGCAAAAACAGAGGCTACACGTTTTATAAATCCTATACTTTTAAAGCCTACAACTGATGTTGGCTCTCAGGTTATTGTAAACGGCAAGGCTATTGGAAATATGGCAGCAAAGGAATATTTTGCTTATAAAAAGAAGCTTATACCTGATATTTTAAATGCCTATAATGAGCTTTCAAAGAGTAATGACATTATTGTTATTGAAGGCGCCGGCAGCCCCGCAGAGATTAACCTTAAAACTGACGATATTGTAAATATGGGTCTTGCTAAGATGCTTAATTCACCTGTAATACTTGCCGGGAATATAGACAGAGGCGGAGTTTTTGCCCAGCTTTACGGCACAGTAATGCTTTTGGAAGAAAGCGAAAGACAAATGATAAAAGGCATTATAATTAATAAATTTCGAGGGGATAAAAGCATACTTGAGCCGGGGCTTGAAATGCTAGAAGAAAAATGCAAAATACCTGTTTTAGGCGCTTTGCCTTTTATTGATGTTGATATTGATGACGAGGACAGCCTTTCAAGCCGTTTAGATTGGTACGAAAATAAAGGGATAATTGATATTGCAGTTATAAGACTGCCTAAGCTGTCTAATTTTACCGACTTTAACTCTTTTGGCAGAGTAGAGGGCGTATCAGTAAGGTACGTTAAAAATGCAAAGGAATTTAAAAATCCGGATATGGTTATAATACCGGGGAGCAAAAATACAATTAAAGATATGCTGTTTTTAAGGCAAAGCGGTTTGGAAGCTCTTATTAAAAAGTCAGCGGCAAAAGGTGTGCCTGTTATAGGAATTTGCGGAGGCTACCAGATGCTTGGCAAAACAATAAGCGACCCGTATTTTACAGAAGGCGGCGGGGAAATTGAAGGCCTAGGACTTATTGATATTTCGACTGTTTTTGAAACGGAAAAAAGTCAGATAAGAACAGAAGGAAGCATAACTTATTCCGGCGGAGAATACGGTTTTTTGAATAATTTAAGTTTTGAAGGATACGAAATTCACATGGGTCAAAGCAGTATTGAAGAAAATACCCAAACAACTGCTGTTAAAGCCAATGTAAACGGAGAAACTAAAATAATAGGAGCCGTTAATAAAAATGTATTTGGTACTTATATCCATGGCTTTTTTGACAGCAACGAAATTTTAAACAGTATTTGCGGTATGCTTTTTAAAAGCAAAAATATTGACGCAAACAAAGCCATCATTTCTTTAAAAGATTACAAAAATATGCAGTATGATAAAATGGCACAAATGCTAAGAGAAAACATAGACTTAAATAGAATTTATAATATTATGGGGATAAAAAATGTCTGAAAATATTAAAGGATTAATTCATATTTACTGTGGTGATGGAAAAGGTAAAACAACTGCCGCCGTCGGGCTTTCAATAAGAGCAGCAGGAAATGGAATAAATGTTATATTCTGCCAGTTTATGAAAGGCCGCAAAAGTGGAGAAATTGATATTCTTAAAAATATAGAAAACATAACTGTTTTGCGATGTGATGAGGATTTTGGCTTTTACTGGAATATGAGTGATGAAACAAAAAATAAGGCAAAAGAATGTTACAGCAGACTTTTTAAAGATGCGGTTATTTTGGCAAGACAAAAAGAAAAATGCCTTGTTGTTTTTGACGAGATAACTTACGCTCTTGATTACGGTTTTGTTGATAAAAATGAGTTTAAAAGCTTTATTGAAAACAGACCTTTAGAAACAGAAATTGTTGTAACAGGCAGAAATCCTGATAACTTTATTAAAGAAAAAGCTGATTATATTACGGAAATGGTTAAAATAAAACACCCTTTTGATAAAGGAATATCCGCAAGAGAGGGGATAGAGTATTGAGTGATGTATTAAAAAATATGTCTCCTATGGAAATAGAAAAACGAAGCTTTGAGATAATAGAAAGTGAGCTTACAACTGATATTCCGGAAGATATTAAGCCTGTTGTAAAGCGTGTAATACATACAACAGCTGATTTTTATTATGAGAAAAATCTTGTTTTTTCGCCTGACGCTTCAAAAAATATAATTAATGCCATAAAAAACGGAATAGATATTGTAACAGATACAAACATGGCAAAAGCGGGAATTAATAAAAAAGCCGCAGAAAAGTTTTCTGTAAATACTTACTGTTATATGGCAAATAGTGATGTGGCAGAGAGGGCTTTAAAAAACGGCACTACTAGAGCTGTTGCAAGTGTTGATAAAGCCTCAGAATTAAACAAAAACTGTATTTATGCCGTTGGAAATGCGCCTACAGCGCTAATACGGCTTTATGAGCTTATAAAAGAAGGAAAAATAAAACCCGCTGCAATTATTGCTGTACCTGTAGGCTTTGTGAATGTGGTTGAGGCAAAAGAGCTGATATTAAGTCTTAAAGATGTACCGTTTGTTGTAGCAAAAGGCAGAAAAGGCGGTTCTACTGTGGCGGCTTCAATTATAAATGCATATTTATATATGGCTGGCGGAAGATGATTTCAGTTAAAATTCAGTTTAAGTAAATATGCTTAAATAAGTAAGAATTTTAATGATGTTGTTAAATAATATCATTTGTGCTAAAATTAATTAAAAAGGAACAGGTGATATTTTATGGATAACGTTGATGACATTACCAAAACAATGATAGATGAAGATTTAGTACACAGCAGGCAGTTATGGAACCAGTATGGAGATGACGCCAAAAGAATGAGCGGTCTTTTTGATATGCTTATTTTAAGGTACAAAGATATGGTAGACGGAATTGCTGACGGTCTTGATGTAATTTCATCATTTGACACAACTGAGCAGAAAGCGGATGTTTATAAAAATAATGTCCATAAGCTTATTATACGTCTTGAGGCTTTTAAAGACTGTGGTTACAGTAATGAATCATTGGCAAGGCATTACGTAAATGAAGGCGTACATGGCACAGTTTATGATTTATCATTTAATGAAACACGTGACATTATAAACAAAATGGACGATATTTCCAAAGAAGAAAAAGAAGAAATAATAGGTAAAATTGATGAAATAGAGTCAATTACAAATTCCGTAAACACTAAAAAGAATAAGTGGTACGCTTTAAGACCGTATCTTATGTGGGTTTCTGGTAAAGAAGCCAATATTGCCATGCTTATACTGCCGCTTATTATGAAAATAAATTAAATGCTGACAGAGGTATTATATGAAAAGTGTAGCAAGTTTTGCCCTTGGCTGCAAGGTTAATCAGGCTGAAAGCGAGGCTGTTGCCGAGGCTTTTGCTGACAGAGGATATGAAATTAAAAATATTGATGAGGCTGCGGATATATATGTTATAAATACATGTGCCGTTACTAATTTTGGTGACAAAAAATCGCGTCAACTTTTAAGAAAAGTAAAAAGGCTTAACCCGGATGCTATTGTTGTGGCTTCCGGATGTTATGCTCAGGTAGAAAGTGATGTTGTTTCTGCTATTGACGAGGTTGACATTGTTGTAGGCACAAAAGGAAGACATAATATTGTAGATGCTGTTGAAAAGTATATTGA
>JAHZEA010000011.1:24420-55871 GCA_019422065.1 Lachnospiraceae bacterium
TAGGCAGAAAGTATGCCTTGTTGGAGATATAATGCACGAAAGGGATTTTGAGCCTATATCCGTTAGAAAACTGGCAGGCCGTGCCAGAGCGTATATTAAAATTCAGGACGGATGCAGCCAATACTGTTCTTACTGCATTATTCCTTATGCTAGAGGACCTATAAGAAGCCGTGATGAGGAGGACATATTAAAAGAGGTTAAAAACCTTGCTTTAAACGGTTTTAAAGAAGTTGTTCTTACTGGTATACATGTTGCTTCTTACGGAAAAGATAATCACAAAACAGATTTGTTGTCTTTAATTAAGCGTGTAAATGATGTAAACGGCATAGAAAGAATACGGCTTAGCTCTGTTGAACCTAATATTGTAACTGAAGAATTTGCCCGTGACTTAAGCCAGATGCCAAAAGTCTGCAATCATTTCCATTTGTCACTTCAAAGCGGCTGTGATAAAACTTTAAAAGCTATGAACAGAAGGTATACAACCGAAAAGTATATGGATTCAGTTAACCTTCTTAGAAAATATATGCCGGATAGTGGTATAACAACTGATATTATTGTTGGTTTTCCGGGAGAAACCGAAGAAGATTTTGCCAAAAGCTGTGACTTTGCTAAAAAAGTTAATTTCTCTAAAATACATGTTTTTCCATATTCACCTAAAAAAGGCACTCCGGCGGCCGAAATGAAAAGTCAAATCCCAGCTGAAATTAAGAATAAAAGAGCTAATGAGCTTATTAAAATAAGCGATGAAATGGAAGATGAGTTTATTAAAAAACATATTGGAAAAGTAATAGATGTTTTATTTGAAAAAAGTGAAAATGGATACTTTGAAGGCCATACTTCAAACTATATTCATGTAAAGGCCGAAAGTAAAAATAACATTAGAAATATGATATTGCCTGTTAAAATATTAAGCTACAATGATAAAATAGCTATAGGGGAAATTTGTAATTAAAAGACGTTTGCTGATGAATATCAGAGAATAATAGAAAAAGTTAGACTTAAATAGTATTTGCATTAATATTAAAATTATATTATCATTATTTTATATCAGGGAGAGTGACGGATATGAACAAAAACATGAACGAAACAATGAAATTCAGTGCTGTTGAAAAAGAAAACGACTCCGAAGCGAGAAAAATACTTGTTTCTGTATACACTGCCCTGGCAGAAAAAGGCTATAACCCGGTTAACCAAATAGTGGGTTATATACTTTCTGGGGACCCTACATATATTACAAGCCATAACAATGCTAGAGTTATTATAAGAAGGCTGGAAAGAGACGAGCTTTTGGAAGAACTTGTTGATAATTATATTAAAAACAATTCGTAATATATATAAAGGGTGATTTTTTGAGAATACTTGGACTTGATTATGGCGACAAAACAGTTGGTGTTGCCGTAAGTGATATTTTTGGCTGGACTGCTCAGGGTGTGGAAATTATAAGGCGAAATAATCCGCAGGAGCATAAACAGTCGTTAGGCAGAATATCACAGCTAATTGATGAGTACGGTGTTGAGAAAATTGTGCTGGGCTATCCTAAAAATATGGATGGCACAGAAGGCGACAGGTGCACAAAAACACTTGAGTATAAAAAACGTTTGGAAAACAGATTTAAAAATATACCGGTTATTTTGTGGGACGAGCGTTTAAGCACAGTTGCGGCTCAAAGGTTTCTGCATGAGGCCGATTTTGATATCAAAAAAAGCAAAAGCGTTATTGATAAGATGGCGGCTGTTTATATTTTACAAGGCTATCTTGATTCTATAAGTACTAAGGAGGATACGAAATGACAGAAAATGATGACGAATTAATGGAGGAGTTTGAAACAGTAACTCTTACAGACGAAGATGGATGTGAAATTGAGTTTGCAATTATAGATAGTTTGGAAAACGAAGGCAATACTTATATTTTAGCTGTTGAAACACAAATGCTTGATGATGATGAATCAGAAGCGGCGCTTTTTAAAAAAGTAAAAACCGATGACGGTGAAGATGCATACGAAATAATAGAAGATGATGCTGAATTTGACAGGATTGCTGAGCTTTTCCAGTCATCAGGCAGTGAATATGATGTTGAGATAGACGAATAATAAACAATAAATTGCTTAAAGGCTGTTAATTACGCGGGGGGATTAGCCGGACGCCTAAAAAAGCTTGTCCTTCTGCCTTTATTTTTGTGTCCGTTTTAAGGTAAAGAGTAATTACAGGCTATAAAACTAAATAGAATATTAAATAAATACAAACTGTTCGGAAAACGAATTTTTAAAAGGAGGGTTATTTTTGGCATCAAAAAAACCAAAATTAAAGGTTATATCTCTTGGCGGGCTTCATGAGATCGGAAAAAACATGACTGTTATAGAGTATAATCAGGATATAATTATAATAGACTGTGGTCTGGCGTTCCCGGAAGATGATATGCTGGGCATAGATATGGTAATACCGGATATTACTTATCTTCAGAAAAACGCCGATAAAATACGCGGTATAGTTCTTACTCACGGACACGAGGACCATATAGGGGCTTTGCCGTATATTTTAAAAGAACTTAATGTTCCGGTTTTTGGAACGCTTCTTACAATAGGTCTTTTAGATAACAAGCTTAAAGAACATGGAATACTGGACACTTCAATAAGGCATGTTGTGGTTCCGGGCGAGACAATTAAGCTTGGCCAGTTAAAGGTAGAGTTTATTCATACAAACCATTCTATAGCAGACGCTGTGGCTCTTGCCATCCATACACCACTTGGAGTTATTATCCATACAGGGGATTTTAAAATAGACTACACACCTATAGGCGGAGAAGTAGCCGATTTACAGAGATTTGCTCAATTAGGAAAAGAGGGCGTACTGCTTCTTTTAAGTGACAGCACCAACGCTTCAAGAAAAGGCTTTACAATGTCTGAAAAATCCGTTGGCCTTGTTTTTGACAGAATATTCGAGGAAACACCTGACAACAGAATAATGATTGCAACATTCTCGTCTAACATACACAGAATACAGCAGATAGTAGATTCTGCCGTTAAATACAACAGAAAAGTGGCTATTATAGGCAGAAGTATGCTTAATGCCGTTAAAACATCTATAGAGCTTGAGTACTTGGATATACCTGAAAACACAATAATTGATATATCCGAAATTAAAAATTACAGTGATAATGAGCTTGCTATAATTACTACCGGCACACAAGGCGAGCCTATGAGTGCTCTTTCCAGAATTGCATCATCAGAGCACAAGCAGGTTGCTGTTAAGCCGGATGACAAGATTATAATAAGTGCTTCAAGCATACCGGGAAATGAAAAAATGATTTCTAAAGTTATAAATGAGCTTTTAAAACGCGGCGCAGATGTGGTTTATGAAGGTATTGCCGATGTGCATGTTTCAGGCCATGCCTGCCAAGAAGAACTTAAGCTTATGCTTGCTCTTACAAAGCCTAAATACTTTATGCCGGTTCACGGCGAGTTTATGCACCTTTCAAGCCATAAAGAGCTTGCTATAAGCATGGGAATACCAAAAGAAAACATATTCCTTATGCGTATAGGTGATGTACTGGAAATTTCCAAAAACGATGCTAAAATAAACGGTACTGTGCCTTCAGGTCAGGTGCTTATTGACGGCCTTGGTGTTGGCGATGTAGGAAATATTGTACTGCGTGACAGACGCCATTTGTCCGAAGATGGTCTTATGGTAGTTGTTGTTACTATGGAAAAAGAATCAGGCGACATACTTGCAGGACCGGATATTATTTCAAGAGGATTTGTGTACGTAAGAGAGTCTGAAGATTTAATGGAAGGCGCTAAAAAAGCTGTTACAGATGCACTTTATGACTGTGACTACAGAAGCTCCACAGGCTGGTCTTATATTAAAAATGTAATTAAAGACGCTTTAAAAGATTATGTATGGCAGGAAACAAAAAGAAGCCCTATGATTTTACCTATAATTATGGAAGTATAACTGAATAATTATATAAACGTCTTTATAATGCCTTTTTTGGTGTTTTAAAGACGTTTTTTGTTGTATTAAGCTAAAAAGACTTAATTAAAATATCATTATATAATAAATATAGACAATACTTTTTTAATTGTGTATACTAATTAAAGACATAGGGGTGATTTTTTGGCAGAGAGCATATCCGAAATTAAAAATATTTATTTAAAAACAGATATTAAAGACTTGCCGGATTTTATAGAGTCTTTAAAAAACGATAATCGTAAAGGCGTTTTAAGTATTATTAATTCTGCAAACAAAAAATATAATGCTTATTTAGAAGAACTTGAACGTCTTAAAACAATTACATATTACGAAAATCAGTGCCGCCAAAATGGGTATAAATTAATTGCTGGTATTGATGAAGTAGGCAGAGGACCTTTAGCAGGGCCTGTAGTTACTGCGGCGGTTATATTAAAAGAAAATGATTTAATAGAAGGCATTAACGATAGCAAAAAGCTCAGTGCCGCAAAAAGGGAAAGCCTTTATGGTATAATAATAGACAGAGCTGTAGCTTATGCATTCGGCATTGTATCTGCTGAAGAAATCGACAGCATTAATATTTTGCAGGCTACATATAAGGCTATGCGTCAGGCGTTAAGTGCTTTAAGTATAAAACCGGATTTTGTTCTGGCTGACGCTGTTACAATACCGGATATTGATATAAAACAGCAAGGGATTATAAAAGGCGATGCAAAAAGTATTTCAATAGGAGCGGCAAGCATTATAGCAAAGGTTTACCGTGACAGAATGATGGACGAGTATGCCAAAATATACCCGGAATATGGTTTTGAGCAGAATAAAGGCTATGGCTCACAAAGCCATATTGAAGCAATTAAAAAATTCGGACCATGCCCTATACATAGAAAAACTTTTATTAAAAATTTTGTTTGAGGCTTATAAATGAAAGAACTTAACAAAGCAAAAGGCACTTACGGCGAGAATTTAGCATGCAGAGAGCTTGAAAAAAACGGATATGTAATTCTGGAAAGAAATTACCGTTACCGAAACGGCGAGATTGATATAATAGCTGAAAAAGACGGAATAATAATTTTTGTTGAAGTTAAGCTTAGAACAAGTACTAAAAACGGTATGCCTTGTGAAGCTGTGGATTTTAAAAAGCAGAAAAAAATTATAAATACAGCTTTAATGTATATACAGCATTATAATTTAATAGACAGCTCTTTTAGGTTTGATGTAATAGAGATTTTGGCACTTGATACTGTTATGATACGGCATATAAAAAACGCTTTTTGGGAGTAAAAATATGAAAATAAAAAATGTAAACGGTGTAGAGTTTTGCGTATTTGAAAACATAGAGTCAACAGGACTTGTAAATCATTGCTTTACTACTAGAAAAGGCGGAGTTAGCGAGGGCGTATTTGAAAGCCTTAACGTAAGCTATTCAAGAGGCGATGATAAAAGCAATGTTGACGAGAACATGAGAAGGCTCTCTGAAGCAGTAGGTTTTGACACAAATAAAATCGTATCTGGCCACCAGATACACAAAACCGAGATTTTGCAGGCAGATTACAGCCATTGTTTGAAAAGTATAAGTGGTTATGACGGATATATAACTGATAAGCCTGGCATTGTGCTCTGCACATTTCATGCTGATTGTGTGCCGCTGTTTTTTGTTGACCCGGTAAAAAAGGTAATAGCTCTTTCTCATTCCGGCTGGAGAGGAACAGCGTATAAAATAGCGCAGGTTACAGTTAATAAAATGAAATCGCTTTACGGCTGTAAAAGCGAAGATATTTTGGCCGGAATAGGACCTTCTATAGGAAAGTGCTGTTTTCAGATAGATGAGCCTGTTGTTGATGAGTTTAATAAAAACATGGATTTTGCCATGGAATATATTTCACCGGATATGGAAAGTGAAAATCATTACAAGGCTGATTTGTGGCAGATAAACAAACGCCTTATGATTGAAAGTGGATTAAAAGAAGAAAATATAGAAGTAACAGATAAATGCACTATGTGCTGTGATGACTTATTCTTCTCACATAGAAGAATGGGAGATAAACGTGGAAGTATGGCGGCTTTTATGTCACTTAAGGAGTTTTAACATTGGAAAACAGTGAAAATGTAATTATAAAAGTTGAAAAAGGAAGCATTGCTGAGGAGCTTGGCATTGAGCCGGGTGATGTTCTTAAAGCAATTAATGGAAAACCTGTGCTTGATGTATTTGATTACAGGTATTTGATAAATGATGAGTATATAGAGCTAACAATTAAAACAAAGCAGGGCGGAGAATGTGTTGCTGAGGTCGAAAAGGAATACTATGAGGATTTGGGAATAGTTTTTGAGTCCGGACTTATGGACAATGCCAAAAGCTGCAGCAACAAATGCATATTCTGCTTTATAGACCAGCTTCCTAAAGGCATGAGAGAAACTTTGTATTTTAAAGATGATGACTCAAGGCTTTCATTTTTGCAGGGTAACTATGTTACACTTACAAATATGAAAGAAAAAGACCTTGACAGAATAATATACTATCATCTTTCGCCTATTAATATATCTGTTCACACAACAGATATGGAGCTTAGGAAAAAAATGCTTAATAACCGCTTTGCCGATAAACTTCTTGGCTATATGGATAAACTGGCGGCGGCAAATATAGAAATGAATTTACAGGTGGTTCTTTGCAGAAATATAAACGATGGTGCTGTATTGGACAAAACAATTAAAGATATGGCAGGGTATTTTCCGCATACCAGAAGTCTTTCTGTTGTTCCTATTGGTCTTACCAGATACCGTGACGGACTTTATCCAATGGAGCCTTTTGATAAGGAAAGCAGTTTAAATGTAATTAATCAGGTTACTTCATGGCAGAAAAAGCTTAAAAAAGAAATTGGCTCGTCTTTTGTTTTTATAGCTGATGAGTTTTATTTAAATGCTGGAGTGGATTTTCCGCCTTATGAGTCTTATGAGGATTTTCCACAGATAGAAAACGGCGTTGGGATGATTTCTCTTATGCTTTATGAGTTTAACGAGTATTTTGACACTCTTAAGCCAACAAAATTAAATAAAGTTGTTTCTTTGGCAACAGGAACGGCGGCTTTTGAGTTTATTTCTTCACTTTGCAAAAGACTTGAGGAAAAGTTTGAAGGTCTGAAAATAAATGTGTATGCTATAAAAAATGAATTTTTTGGCGGTAAAATTTCAGTTTCAGGTCTTCTTACAGGAAAGGATATAGTTGAACAGCTTAAAAATAAAGAGCTGGGAGAATATTTATGTCTGCCTAAGAATCTTTTAAGAGATGGCGAAACCGTTCTTTTGGATGATATGGATTTAAAAGACATAGAAAAAGAATTAAATATAAAAATTAAAATTACAGGCGAAAGCGGCAGTGATTTTATAAAAACAATTACGGAGGATTAAAATGAGCAAACCTATAGTAGCGGTTGTAGGAAGGCCTAATGTAGGCAAGTCTACTCTTTTTAATAAAATAGCCGGCCAAAGAATATCTATTGTTCAGGATACGCCGGGAGTTACAAGGGATAGAATATATGCCGATGTTGAGTGGCTTGGTAATTATTTTACTCTTGTTGATACAGGCGGTATGGAACCGGGAGCAGAAAACATTATACTAAAACAAATACTTAATCAGGCTGAAATAGCTATTGAAACGGCAGATGTTATAATATTTGTTACTGATGTTAAGCAGGGTGTTACAGACGAGGATGCTAAAGTTGCAGATATTTTAAGAAGAACAAGAAAACCAGTTATACTTGCTGTTAACAAGGTAGATAACATGCGCACTGAAAACCTTGATGTTTATGAGTTTTACTCACTTGGCATGGGTGACCCTATACCTGTTTCGGCAGGACAGATGCTTGGCCTTGGTGACTTACTTGATGAGGTTATATCTAAATTCCCAGAAGGAACAGCAGAGGAAGAAGATGATGACAAAATTAGGGTTGCCATTATAGGTAAGCCTAATGTAGGAAAGTCATCATTAATTAATAAAATATTGGGCGAAGAAAGGCTTATTGTAAGCAATATTCCGGGTACAACACGTGACGCCATAGATACTGAAATTACAATAGACGGAACGGATTTTGTGTTTATAGACACAGCCGGAATGAGAAGAAAGAGCAAAATAAAAGAAGATATTGAGCGTTTTAGTATTATTAGAGCTGTGGCGGCAGTTGAAAGATGCGATGTAGCTGTGCTTGTGGTTGATGCTAACGAAGGTGTTACAGACCAAGACACTAAAATTGCCGGTATTGCCCATGAAAGAGGAAAAGGTGCTGTTATTGCCGTTAATAAATGGGATTCTATAGAAAAAGACGACAAAACAATGAATAAATTCCTTAAAGACATAGACACAGAGCTTTCTTACATGTCTTATGCTCCAAAGGTATTTATATCAGCCAAAACAGGCCAAAGAATACCAAGAATGATTGAGCTTATTAAAGCTTCAAGAGAAAATAACAATTTAAGAATAAGTACCGGTGTGCTTAATGATGTACTTATAGAGGCTATGGCAATGCAGCAGCCGCCAAGTGATAAAGGACGTCAGCTGAGGATTTACTATATTACTCAGGCAAGCGTTAAGCCGCCAACATTTGTTTTGTTTGTAAACGACAGAACGCTTATGCACTTTTCATACAGAAGGTATATCGAAAACCAGTTAAGGGAAGCCTTTGGTTTTACAGGTACACCTATTCATTTTGTTGTAAGGGAAAGGAAAGAGAATTCTTAAAATGTTCAGAGTCTTTTGTATTTTAATAGGTTATGCTTTCGGCTGTTTTCAATCGGCGTATTTTGTAAGCCTTTTTATGCGTAAGGACATAAGAAAATACGGCAGCGGAAACCTTGGCTCAACAAATGCTTTAAGAGTTTTAGGCAAGAAGGCCGGAGCAGCTACATTTATTTGTGATGTAGGAAAATGTATAATAGCATTTGCTATATGCTATCATTTTTTTGGCGGCTTGATAGGTGGAATTTATGGCTCTTTAGGTGTTATGCTTGGTCATGACTTTCCGTTTTATTTAAAGTTTAAAGGCGGAAAGGGTATTGCGTCATCTATAGGTATGGATTTATGCCTTATGATATTTTTTAACCCACTTGTTACGGCTGTATCTTTTATTATGGGACTTATAGGTTTGTTTATTAAAGGATATGTTTCAATGGGCTCACTGTTTTTAATATTAACTGTGCCTGTAATGTGCTATATTCTTTCAGCCCCAGCAGAGGTTACAACAATTACGCTTATTATGGCTGTTATAGCTGTAATTAAACATAAATCCAACATATCAAGAATACTAAACGGCAGCGAAAATGCGCTGTTTGCAAGAAAATAAATTGGAGGCTGTGCTGATGAAGAAAATTACTGTTATTGGTTCTGGAAGCTGGGGAACGGCCCTTGCCGTTATGCTTGATAAATACGGCCACGATGTTACAATTTGGTCATGGAAGCAGGAAGAAGCTGACAGAATTAAGGCTGAACATGAACATAAAGAATACCTTCCGGGTGTTAAAATAAATGAAAGTATTAAAATACTTACAGACAGAAAAGAAGCCGTTAACGGTGCTGATATTATAATTACAGCTATTCCGTCTAAATTTGTGCGTAAAAATTTAATGGATTTTGCACCTTTTATAAACGAAAATCAGGTAATAGTAAATGTAGCTAAAGGTCTTGAGGATGGTTCTCTTTTAAGACTTTCGCAGGTTATAGAAGAATGTTTGCCTAAATGCAAAATATGTACTCTTGTAGGCCCAAGCCATGCGGAGGAGGTAGGCAGAAATATACCTACAGCCTGTGTTGTTTCATGTAAAGACATGGAAACAGCTAAAATGATTCAAAATGAATTTATGAATGAGCGTTTTAGAATATACACAAACAGCGACATGATAGGCATGGAACTGGGTGCGGCGCTTAAAAATGTAATTGCTCTTGCAGCCGGAATGAATGATGGCCTTGGTTTTGGCGACAATACAAAAGCAGCACTTATGACAAGGGGATTAGCCGAAATTGCTCGTCTTGGTGTTAAAATGGGCGGAAAAGCCGAAACATTTATTGGCCTTTCCGGTATGGGTGACTTAATTGTAACTTGCACAAGTATGCATTCAAGAAACCGCCGTGCCGGTATTCTGCTTGGTGAAGGCAAAAAGCTTGATGAAACACTTAATGAGGTTCACATGGTAGTTGAAGGGGTAAACACAGCAAAAGCGGCTTACGACCTTTCTGTGAAATACGATGTTGAAATGCCTATTACAAAAGCTATTAATCAAGTACTTTTTGACGGCAAAGACGCAAAAGAAGCAGTTGTTGAGCTTATGATGAGAGTAGGCAAAGGCGAATTTGATTTTGAATTTTAAATTAAATATAAAACAGCATGAAATCCTGATTTTGAATAATTTCATGCTGTTTTTTCTATTTTACGATATTATATAAGTTTTGCGTGGTGGAAAACTTTTTTGCCTTTCTGTATTTTAGCTTTGCCACCTTCAAAATCTTTTTCTGTTACAACATAGTCGAAAGCTGTAACTTTTTCTTCGTTAAGCTTTAAGCCGTTTTGCTGAACAAGGCGTCTGCCTTCGCTTTTTGAAGATATAAGTCCACATTTTACAAGGAGTGTAAGTATATCCATACCGTCTGCAAGCTCGTCTTTTGTAATTTCTGTTGTAGGTATTGAGCCGCCTTCTGCGCCGCCTGCAAAAAGTGCTCTTGCTGCTTCCTGTGCTTTTTTGGCTTCTTCCTCACCATGAATAATTTTTGTAACTTCAAAAGCAAGAACTTCTTTTGCTTTGTTAATTTCACTGCCTTCAAGAGCGCCAAGTCTGCGTACTTCGTCCATAGGAAGGAATGTAAGAAGGGCAAGGCATTTTTCAACATCTTTGTCGCCTACATTTCTCCAGTACTGGTAAAACTCGTATGGAGTTGTTTTTTCAGCGTCAAGCCATACAGCGCCGCCTTCTGTTTTGCCCATTTTTTTGCCTTCGCTTGTGGTAAGAAGTTTAAAAGTCATTCCGTATGCCGGTTTGCGCTCTTTACGGCGAATAAGGTCTACACCGCCAAGTATGTTTGCCCACTGGTCGCTGCCGCCAAGCTGCATTACACAGCCGTACTTTTTGTTTAATTCAAGAAAGTCATTTGCCTGCATAGGCATGTAGTTAAACTCAAGGAATGAAAGGCCTTTTTCAAGTCTTGTTTTGTAACATTCAGCAGTAAGCATTTGGTTAACTGAAAAGTGAACGCCTATGTTTCTAAGAAAATCAATGTAGTTAAGGTTTCTTATCCAGTCGGCGTTATTAACAATAAGAGCTTTTCCGTCTGAGAAATCAATAAGTTTTGAAAGCTGCTTTTTGAAGCATTCAACATTGTGGTCTATCTGCTCTACAGTAAGCATTTTACGCATATCTGTTTTTCCTGTAGGGTCACCAATCATACCTGTGCCGCCGCCCATAAGAGCTATAGGACGGTGTCCTGCTCTTTGCATGTGTGCCATAGCCATAATAGTAAGGAAGTGACCAACATGAAGGCTGTCGGCAGTAGGGTCAAAGCCGATATAGAAAGTAATTTTTTCTTTGCCTAAAAGCTCTCTTGTTTCTTCCTCGTGTGTAAGCTGCTCAATAAATCCTCTTTCCTGCAATACATCCAATACGTTTTCCATTTTTATACCTCCTAATTTATATGGGCGGACCAAACAAAAAAGGTCTTTCAGTCCAAAAGGACGGAAAGACCGTGGTACCACCTTAATTACCTGTTTTACAGGCGCTCTTATGCGCTCTAACGTGCGCTAATCCGCCGAAGCTTACTGTTATTTCTTCTCCGGAGCTCATGAGGCGTAATTTACGACATACCGTACTGCAATGCTTTCAGCAACCGCACTGCTCTCTGATATTGTAACCGGCGCCGCCCATATAACTCAATCACAGCTTTTAAAATTTTTGCTTATAATAACACATTAGAATTTACATGTCAAGATATGATTTTTATTTTATGCCTTCTGCCATAGAGCATATATTAATTATTACATCTCTGGCTTTTTCCATTGAGTTTATAGGAATAAACTCGTATACTCCGTGGAAATTATGGCCGCCGGCGAATATATTAGGGCAGGCAAGGCCCATATATGAAAGTCTTGCGCCATCGGTTCCGCCGCGGATAGGCTGTTTTATTGGTGTAACGCCGCATTTAAGCATTGCTTTTTCTGCTAAGTCGATTATATATTTTTTGTCTTTAATCTTTTCGTACATGTTTCTATATTCGTCATGGATTTCAAGCTCTATGGCGTTATTGTATGTTATATTTAAGTTTTCAACGGTATTTAAAACAAATTGTTTGCGCTTTTCAAGACCTTCTGATGTAAAATCCCTTAAAATGTAGGTAATGGTACATTCCTCAACAGTTCCGTTTATAGAACACAAATGATAAAAACCTTCATATTTTTCTGTTGTAGACGGCGTTTCGTTTTTAGGGAATAAAGAAACTAAATGACTGCCTATTAAAGAGGCATTAATCATTGTATCTTTGGCATATCCCGGGTGTACGTTTCTGCCGTTGATTATTATTTTAACTCTGGCGGCATTAAAGTTTTCAAACTCCAATTCTCCAATTTTTCCGCCGTCCATGGTATAGGCAAAATCCGCACCAAATGCTTTTACATCGAATTTATCAGCGCCTCGGCCAATTTCTTCATCAGGAGTAAAAGCTATAGCAATTTCACCATGTGGTATATGGCTGTTCTCCTTTAAATATTCAACTGCACTCATTATTTCGGCAATGCCGGCTTTATCATCAGCACCTAAAAGAGTTGTGCCGTCGGTTGTTATAATATCCTCACCAACATATAATTTTAAATCTGGAAAGTCCTGCGGCGAAAGTTCTTTGCCATTGGAAAGCTTTATAACAGAGCCGTCGTAGTTTTTAACTATGTTTGGTTTTATATTTTTACCTGACGCGTCCGGGCTTGTATCCATGTGGGCAATAAATCCTATTTTAGGATAGTTTTCGGCTGTTTTTTCTAAAAAAGCCATAACATAGCCGTCTTTTTGTGTTATATTTTTTAAACCTAATTCTGTGCACTCTTTAACAAGGAGATTGCTTAAGTTAAGCTGGCAGTCTGAGCTGGGTGTTGTTTGGCTGTCTTCGTTTGATGTTGTTTCGTATGATATATATCTTAAAAACTTGTCTGTTACGCTTTCCATTTTACTCATTCCTTTCTGTTTCAAGTCCGCTTAAATCAAAAACCGGAGTATATGCGCTTGTGGCTGAATTTCTCTCTTGCATATAACCATATTTTAGCCCGATATTGAAAAAATAATCAATTACACTATTGTATTCAAATGTAGTAACTCGGCGGTTAAGCTCTTTAATTTCTTTGGCTTTATACATTGGTGTATATTGGTTTAGCACTGAAACATATACATTATCGCCAAATGTCTCTTTTATAAAATCCAACACCTTAAAAGAGTCCTTACGGCAGTTGGGTAATACAAGATGACGTATTATAACGCCTTTTTGCATTATTCCTTCTGAATCAAATTCATTTTTTCCTACCTGACGATACATTTCTTTTACAGCAGATGAAGCAAATTTAAAATAGTCAGCGGCACCGCTGTATTTGGCGGAAATTTCCGGCGAAAAGTATTTAATATCAGGCAAATAAATGTCAATTAATCCTTCAAGGAGTTTAAGAGCTTCAACTTTTTCGTATCCCGATGAATTGTAAACAACCGGTATTTTAAGCCCCATACTTTTAGCTTTTATTAGAGCTTCCCGCACTTTAGGTAAAAAATGTCCGGCTGAAACAAGGTTTAAGTTATGAACATTTTTGTTTTGTTGGTTTATAAAAATTTCTGCAAGTTCGTCTGTTGAAAGTTCTTTTCCTTTGTTAAGCTGGCTTATTTCATAGTTCTGACAAAAAACGCATTTGAGATTACAGCCGGAAAAAAACACTGTGCCGGAACCCCTTGTGCCGCTTATAGGCGGTTCCTCGAATTTATGTATTGAGGCAAGGGCGGCTTTTGGGTATTCAGATGACTTACAGAAGCCCAAAATGTTTTTTGTTCTGTCAGCTTTGCAGTTTCTTGGACACAGACAGCAGAAAGACATATCTGTTATGTTTAATTCGTTACTAATCATGTTAATCTGTCCTTTCCAGAATATTTTAACATCTGCGGAAGTAATTTAATATATATTTTTTTTTAAAAGTATGATAAAATTTTTTCGTCACAATATTTTAAAAAGTATTAAAAAATGAAGGCGGTGGGGGAGAATGCTTAAAAAAGAAGAAAGAATGGTTAAAGAGCTTTACACTGCCGAGGTGATTTGCAATAAGTGCGGCAGAAGCCTAAACCCGGAAAAAGAAGATTATATACACATTGAAAAAAAGTGGGGATATTTTTCTAATTCTGACGGTGAATATCAGGAGGTTGACTTCTGTCAAGACTGCTGGAAAGAAATTTGCTCATCACTTATAATTAAGCCATAAGTTTTTTTGTATAAAATTTATATAACTTTTTTATAACTGCTTTACTTTACAGCATTAAAATGTTAAAATAATTAGTATAGTGACAGACGGAAAAATATAATAATGCTGTGAAGGTGATTTAATTGAATAACAAAATTAAAAGCGATTTTGCGGATAAGCTTTTTGAATATATCCTCACAATGAACACAGTTGATGAGTGTTATCAGCTTTTTGAGGATTTATGTACTGTCCACGAAATTAACGCTATTGCCCAAAGAATGGCTGTTGCCGAAATGCTTGACAGAAAGTGCACATATATTGAGATTGCAGAAAAAACCGGAGCATCAACAGCAACAATAAGCCGCGTAAACAGGGCGCTTATATATGGTACAGACGGGTACAAGCTTGCTATTGACAGGCTTAATGAAAAAAATAAAAATAAAGATAAGTAATTTTGTTTTGGGAAGTTATTAATTATAGCTTCCTAATTTTATGCTTTAAACGAAATGGAGAATAATGGATATGATTAGTTTTGATAGCTTAAATCCTATGCAGAAAAAAGCAGTGCTTAAAACCGAAGGCCCTGTGCTTGTTCTGGCAGGTGCCGGCTCGGGAAAAACTGGCGCTTTAACAATTAGAATAGCTAACCTTGTGGAAAACGGTGTTAAGCCTTGGAATATACTTGCTATTACATTTACAAACAAAGCTGCAAGGGAAATGCGTGAAAGAGTAACGGCAGTTGTTGGTGAAGCTGCAAAGGATATTTGGGTAAGCACATTTCATTCATCTTGTGTAAGAATTTTAAGGCGTGATATAGATAAACTGGGGTTTGACAGGAATTTTTCTATTTACGATACAGATGATACTCAAAAAGTAATGAAAGAAGTTTTTACCCGTATGGGCTACAGCCTTACTGATAAAACATTTACTGTAAAAGGAGCTTTGGCAAATATTAGTGCTGCTAAAGAGGAGCTTTTGTCGCCTTCCGACTATATGGCTAAAAACAGCGGAGATATTCGCTGTGAACGTATAGGACAGGTTTATCGTGAGTATCAAAGTAAGCTTAAAAACAGTTGTGCTCTTGATTTTGATGATTTGATATATAATACAGTTAAACTTTTCAGAGAAAACCCGGATGTTCTTGATTACTATCAGGAAAGATTTAAGTACATAATGGTTGATGAGTATCAGGATACAAACACAAGCCAGTATGAGCTTGTAAAACTTCTTGCTTCTAAATATCATAACCTTTGTGTTGTAGGTGATGACGACCAGAGTATATACGGCTGGAGAGGCGCCAACATAAGAAATATACTTGATTTTGAAAAGGACTTTCCTGAAACCGAAGTTATTAAACTTGAACAGAACTACCGCTCTACAAAAACTATTCTTAAAGCTGCCAATGCCGTTATTAAAAACAACGATGAAAGAAAAGACAAGTCGCTTTGGACTGAAAACATGGATGGCAGCATAATTAAAGGCTACAAAGCAGACAACGAGTATGAAGAAGGCAGGTTTATTGCTTTAAAAATTGAAGAACTTATAAAAAAAGGCAGAAATTATAAGGATTTTGCTATTTTATACCGTACTAACGCTCAATCAAGAGCTCTTGAGGAACAGCTTGTAAAACGTAATATTCCATACAGGCTTTGCGGCGGAACAAGGTTTTATGACAGAAAAGAAATAAGGGACATTCACGCTTATTTAAAAGTTATAGCTAATCCTTATGATGATATAGCGGTTAAAAGAATTATAAATGTGCCTAAAAGAGGTATAGGCGATACTTCTGTAGAAAAAATGTCAGCTTTGGCAGCGCAGAATAATCTTAGCTTTTATGAAACACTTCCGGCTGCAGCAGCAAGCGAAAATCTTGGAAGAAGTGCCAAAAACTTTGCTCTGTTTTATGACATGATGGAAAAACTCAGAAAAGATAAAGACACTACGACTTCATCTGAGTTTATAGACGCAGTAGCCAAAAGGACAGGCTATATTGATATGCTCGAAATAGACGGCTCGGAAGAAGCCAAAATGCGTATAGAAAATATAGAGGAATTTGTTTCAAAGGCGGCTGAATACATTAATTCAACAGGGGACACATCCCTTGAGGGATTTTTGGAAGAAGTTGCACTTGTGGCTGATATAGACGCATATTCAGAAGATGAAGATTCAGTTGTTCTTATGACACTTCATTCGGCTAAAGGTCTTGAATTTCCTGTTGTATTCCTCGCCGGTATGGAAGAAGGCCTTTTTCCGGGCTACAGAAGCATTACAAGCGGAGACGAAAAAGACGTTGAAGAAGAAAGAAGGCTTTGCTATGTGGGCATTACAAGAGCAAGAGAAGAACTTTATCTTACTTATGCCAAAACAAGAATGCAGCACGGCAATACACAGTATAATCAGCCTTCAAGATTTTTAAAGGAAATACCGCCGCATAACATAGAATGGATTGAAAATAATAAAAACGCGGATACTTACGGTTTGGGCGGTTCTTTTTCAGCGCTTAAGGGAACAAAACCTGCTTTCGGCAGACAAAGTAATTTATTTTCACCTATTTCAGCCGGAAATACTTACGGAATTAAAAGCGTGGCACAAAATAAAATGCCGGAGCCTAAAGACTTTAAGCTGACTTTTGATGTTGGTGATAAAGTACGTGCTCCTAAATACGGCATAGGTACAGTTAAGAGTATTAAACCGGCTGGTGCTGACTATGAGGTAGAAGTTTCTTTCCCTTCAAAAGGTGTTAAAAAATTTATGGCAAAACTTTCTAAACTTATAAAAACCGAGTAAAGAGGTGCGTTTATTTGGAAAGAATGAAAGAGCTCATAAAGGTATTAAACGATGCTTCAAAAAGATATTATCAAGACGCTGACCCTGTAATGACTGATTATCAGTACGACAAACTTTATGATGAGCTTTGTGAGCTTGAAAAAAGTACAGGTGTTGTAATGTCAAACAGTCCTACTCAAAGGGTAGGATACACTGTTTTAAGCGGTCTTACAAAAATAAGACATGAAAAAAGAATGCTTTCCCTTGATAAAACAAAAGATGTACTTAAGCTTAAAAGCTGGCTTAGCGATAAAGAAGGCATACTTTCGTGGAAGCTTGACGGACTTACAATAGTACTTAAATATAATAATGGCGAGCTTCAACAGGCTGTTACAAGAGGAAATGGCGAAGTAGGTGAGGATATAACACACAATGCCAGGGTATTTAAGAATATTCCGGTTAATATTTCTTTTAAGGGCGAACTAATATTAAGAGGCGAAGGCGTTATTTCTTATGATGAGTTTGAGAGAATTAATGATACACTGCCTGATGATGAGAAATATAAAAATCCGCGTAACCTTTGCAGTGGAACAGTGCGCCAGCTTAACAGCCAGATAGCCGCTGAAAGACAGGTTACTTTTTATGCTTTTACACTTGTTTCATCAGAAGGGAAAGAGTTTGATTTAAAAACTCAGCAAATGGAATTTTTAAAAAGCCTTGGATTTGATGTTGTTGAAAGTAAAATAGTAACAGCCGACAATATAGAAGAAAGCGTAAAGGATTTTGAAAAAAGAATAGAAAACAACTCTTTTGCTTCTGACGGTCTTGTTCTTACTTATAACAGTATTGCCTACAGCAACTCCCTTGGTGAAACTTCTAAATTCCCTAAAGACTCCATTGCTTTTAAATGGGCTGATGAAACAGCAGAAACTGTTTTAAGAGAAATTGACTGGAGTACATCTAGAACAGGACTTATTAACCCTGTAGCAGTTTTTGACCCTGTAGAGCTGGAAGGAACTACTGTAAACAGGGCAAGCCTTCATAATTTAAGCATTATGGAGGAGCTTAAAATAGGTATTGGGGATAAAATACTTGTTTATAAGGCAAATATGATTATTCCACAAATAGCCGAAAACATCACCAAAAGCGGCAATGTTAAAATACCGGAAAACTGTCCGGTTTGCGGTGGTGAAACGGAAGTACGCAGTATTAAAGACGGTAAAGCACTTTACTGCACAAACCCTAACTGTCATGCACAAAGAGTTCGGTCTTTGACTCATTTTGTAAGCCGTGACGCAATGAATATAGAAGGCCTTTCAGAAGAAACACTTAAAAAATTTACAGATAATGGCTTTGTTGAAACTTATGTTGACATATTCAAATTACAGAATTTTGAAAACCAGATTAAAGAGCTTGAAGGATTTGGTGAAAAATCATATAGCAACATTATAAATTCAATAGAAAAGTCTAAAAATGTAAATTTAGCTAATTTTATATATGCTTTAGGTATTAACCATGTTGGTTTAAGTAATGCAAAATTGCTGTGTAAAAACATGGATTTTGATTTAAACAAAATTCTTTCTGCCACAACTGACGAGCTTAACGGTATCGACGGCTTTGGCGAGGTAATTGCCCACAGTATACACAGTTATTTTTCAAATGAGAACAATATTAAACTTCTTAATGAGGCTTTGGGATATATTAAATTTAAAGCTGAAGAAACGATTGCTTCGGATTTAAGTTTAAGTGGTCTTACATTTGTTATAACAGGTGATTTGGAGCATTACAAAAACAGAAAAGAGCTTCAGGCTCAAATAGAATCTTTAGGCGGAAAAGTTACAGGCAGCGTTACAGGCAAAACAAGCTATCTTATTAACAACGACGCTTTCTCTCAGTCATCTAAAAACAAAAAAGCGGCAGAGCTTTCGGTTCCTGTTATTACTGAAAATGAGTTTATTGAAAAGTTTATAAAATAATTTATAAAAACAATTGTTTTTAGGAAGGGGTGTTTGTATGAATAAAAACAGTGCTTTACTTGCTGATTTAAAAGCTGAGGACATAACTCTTACAGGAAATAGTTTGGTACCTGAATTTAAACCAGATATATATGATTATAAATATTTTGTTCAAAGCGATATTTATGGTATTAAATTATACCCAAAAGCTGAAAATGAAGCGGAAGTATTTGTAAACGGACAAAAGGTGACAGACAATAATGGTGTGCTTGTAAAGCTCAGTCAAGATTATGAGTCCTATGGCATTGATTACAGCCAAAAAGCAGAAGTAAGAGCCGTAAACGGAAATGATGAAACTGTATATACCATAGAGATTGTAAGAGAAAACGCTTCTAAGATTTATAACGCTTTTAAGCCTTTTGTTTTTAATGATGAATCAACAGGTGTTAAAATGCCTTATGAATTATACCTTCCTAAAAATTATGGCAATGGCAAAAAGTACCCGCTTGTTTTTGTTCTCCATGGTGCTGGACAAAGGCTGCAAAGTGTGGATATGGTTTTGAAACGCTACGAAAGCGCTACTGTTTGGGCTAAAGACTCTGAAAAAGGAATTAATGAATGTATTGTAATTGCTCCGCAGTGCGCAGAAGCCGACGGAATAGGCTGGACTTATTTTATGAAATTTCTTGACTTTGGCGATGAAAATGCCGAAAGTTATAAATTTACAAAGTGGGGAATTACAGCTTATAATCTATTGCAGAAAATCAAAAAAGAGTATGATGTTGATTTAAAAAGAATTTATATGACAGGTGTTTCAATGGGTGGTTTTGGTACTTTTGAAATGGCTGTTGAACACCCGGAAGAATTTGCGGCTATTGTGCCTGTGTGCGGAGGAGGAAACCCTGAAACAGTTAAAAACTTAAAAGATATTCCTATGTGGATTTTCCATGCAGTAGACGACCCGGAAGTAAATTACGAAAAATGGTGTGTTCCTACATTAAAAGCCCTTGACGAAGCCGGAATTAAATATAGAAAAACTATTTATGACAGCGGAAAAGTATTTTATCCTTCGGGTCATTTTTCGTGGACACCGGCTTATGCCGATAAAGAAATGAGAAGCTGGCTTTTTGAGCAGGTTAAAAAATAAATATTGATTAATTGATTAATAAAAGAGTCCTTTTTGGGACTCTTTTTTATGCGGCGTTATGTAGTTTATAGAAATAAGAGTTATATTTGGTATGGGGTCAAAGAGCGTCAAAAAGTTTGGCATGTTGAAATAACGCCGCCGGGTAAACATTTATTGAATACAATATTCGGCAAGTATATTATGCAGAGCTGATGATGAGCTGGTATGGCTTCTAGCTATTTTAATATCATATTTTTTAGCTGTTTGTACGGCGCTTTTTACCATAATATGAGATACCGTACTTGTAAATAAAACTATAAGGTCAGGATTGCCTATATGTGATTTAAAATTACCAGGAAGCTGGGTAAAAACTTTAGCTTTACAGTTGTATTGGTTGCAAACATCTTTATATTGGCGAGCCATTCTATCATTGCCGCCTACTATTACTACACTCATATTATACCTCCTTTTAATATAGTTACCTATTGCTAACTAAGAGAATAATAACATTTTTAGTTATCTATGTCAACATAAAATTAGTTTATAAAAATAAAAATTAGTTATTAGTAATTTATTTTAGCATTGGTATTGACAAATCATAACTTTAATGGTAATCTGTTTTTTGTTAGAAAAAACTAATTGTAGTTGTGTGAGATTAATATACTGTCGAAGGAGCTGATATTATGCCTTTAACAATGGCCAAAATAGGTGATGAAAACAAAATTAAAAGAATAACCGGTAAAGAAGATGTAAGACATTTTTTGGCTAATCTTGGTTTTGTTGAAGGAGGTATTGTTAAAGTAATTACTTCAATAAAAGGAAATGTTATTGTTGAAGTTAAAGGCTCAAGAGTGGCTGTAAGCAGCCAAATGGCAGGAAAGATTTATATTTAATATTGGGAGGAGTTTATTATGACTTTAAAAGATGCTGCCGTAGGAAGCAAAGTTAAGGTAGTAAAAATAGAAGGTCAGGGGGCGGTTAAAAGACGTATTATGGATATGGGCATAACTAAAGGAATTGAAATACTTATTAGAAAAGTAGCTCCTTTAGGTGACCCTGTAGAAGTTACTGTTAGGGGTTATGAGCTTTCAATAAGAAAAGCTGACGCTCAAATGATAATGGTGGAATAATTTTTTTAATACATAATTAGCATTAACTAATTTTAATTATTTAATTATAAATTTAATTGCTTAGTAACAATTAGTAAGGGGGACATTGTAATGATTAAAATCGCTCTTGCGGGTAACCCGAACTGCGGTAAAACTACGCTTTTTAATGCGCTTACAGGCGCTAATCAATTTGTAGGCAACTGGCCGGGAGTTACAGTTGAGAAAAAAGAAGGCCGTCTTAAAGGCAATAAAGATGCCGTTATTGTTGACCTTCCGGGTATTTATTCTCTTTCACCTTATACTCTTGAAGAGGTTATAGCCAGAAATTATCTTATTTCAGAAAAGCCTGACGCAATACTTAATATACTTGACGGAACAAATATTGAGCGTAACCTTTATTTAACAACACAGCTTACAGAGCTTGGCATACCTGTTGTTATAGCCATTAATATGATGGATGCTGTTAGAAAAAGCGGCGATATTATTAATACTTCAGAGCTTTCTAAAAAAACTGGCTGCAAAGTAATAGAGATTTCTGCTCTTAAAGGCGAAAATGTTATTCAAGCAGCAAATGAGGCTGTAAAAGTGGCTTTAAGCAAAAAAGCCACAATTCCACAGCATACATTTAATGAAGAAGTAGAGGAAATACTTGACAACATAGAAGAAAAGATTACTGACGTTCCAGCTGAGCAAAAAAGATTTTTTGCTATAAAGCTTTTTGAAAGAGATGACAAAATAAAAAGCCTTATGAAAAATCCGCCGGATGTTGAAAATCTTATTCTTGAGGCTGAAGAAAAGTTCGATGATGACAGCGAAAGTATAATAACTAACGAAAGATATGTTTATATATCTTCTATAATTAAAAGCTGCTATACAAAAAAGAGTAAGGAAAAGCTTTCTTCTTCTGATAAAATAGATAAAATAGTTACAAACAGAATACTTGCTTTACCTATATTTGCTGCTGTTATGTTCATAGTTTATTACATATCGGTATCAACTGTAGGTACTATAGCTACTGACTGGGCAAATGATGGTGTGTTTGGTGACGGATGGTTCTTTTTAGGCCAAGGCTCAGCAGCTTATAGCGAAGCGTCAGAAGAGTACAGCACAGCTCAAACAGAGATTGAAGCGTTTTTGACAGCTGCTCAAGAAGCTGGGCTTGATGTAGAAGCTTCTGATTTTGTTCAGCAGGCAGAAGCAGCACAAATTGTTGGAGAAGCTGAATTTTATGATGACAATGGTAATGTTGAGGAAACAGTTAGTGTAGATTCGGCTTTATACTCACAAGCTATGGAAGTAGAAGAGCCAACTCCTTCGGATTTTGGACCATATATACCGGGTATTCCTGTTTTTGTAGAAAACATACTTGTTTCAATTAACTGCGCACCATGGCTTCAGGATTTAATACTTAACGGAATAATTGCTGGTGTTGGTGCTGTTTTAGGCTTTGTACCTCAGATGTTTGTTCTTTTTGCATTCCTTGCATTCCTTGAGGCATGCGGATATATGGCAAGAATTGCCTTTATTATGGATAGAGTATTTAGAAAATTTGGACTTTCCGGAAAATCTTTTATACCTATGCTTATAGGCTCAGGCTGTGGTGTTCCGGGAATAATGGCTTCAAGAACTATTGAAAATGACAAAGAGCGTAAAATGACTATTATGACAACAACTTTTGTGCCTTGCGGCGCTAAGCTGCCTATAATTGCTCTTATTTCAGGAGCGCTTTTCGGCGGAGCATGGTGGGTTGCTCCAAGTGCCTACTTTGTTGGAATTGCGGCTATTATATGCTCAGGTATAATACTTAAAAAGACAAAAATGTTTGCTGGTGACCCAGCACCGTTTGTAATGGAGCTTCCGCCTTATCACATGCCAACAGTTGGAAATATACTCAGAAGTATGTGGGAGAGAGGATTCTCATTTATCAAAAAAGCCGGAACAATTATTCTTCTTGCCACAATATTTGTATGGTTTACATCTGGCTATGGTTTTACAGATGGTTCTTTTGGACCATGCGCTATGGAAAACAGCTTATTGGCAAGCTTGGGAAATGTAATATCTGTATTATTTATACCTCTTGGCTGGGGAGATTGGCAGGCATCTGTTGCGGCAATTACAGGCCTTATAGCTAAAGAAAACGTAGTAGGTACAATGGGTATACTTTACGGCGGTTTTGAGGAAGTTGCCGAAAATGGCTGGCAGGTATGGGCAAACCTTAGAGAGGCTTATACACCTGTTGCGGCATACTCATTCCTTGTATTTAATCTTCTTTGTGCGCCTTGCTTTGCTGCAATGGGAGCTATTAAAAGAGAAATGAATAATTTAAAATGGTTTGTAGGAGCTATTGCATATCAAACAATATTTGCTTATTGTGTTGCACTTTGTGTATACCAGATAGGCACATTTATAACAACAGGAGTTTTTGGAATAGGTACAGTTGTAGGTTTTATTTTAATAGCTGTGTTTATATACCTCCTTTGCAGAAAGTATAAAGAAAATACTGTACTTAAAACTGACTTATCTATTAATGTGTAATTAAATAAAATTTTAAAAGGCGGCGATATTATGGGAACATTTATTGTATTGCTGATATTAATTGCTATAGTATTTTTGGCAATAAGAAAAATATATAAAGACAAAAAGAGCGGCAAAACTTGCGCTTCCTGCTCAGGCGGCTGTGATTGCGGATGCGGACATTGCCATGATACTATAGAAAAAAATAACTAAAAAGAAAATAATTAAGAATAAAACCGGATAAGATATTTGTTTTATCCGGTTTTTTATGTGCTCTAAACTGATTTTAAATTGTTTATTAAATATATGACTAAAGTTTAGAACGTTAATAAAACATATGTGGTTTTGTTTAACGAAAAAAGCGATATGAAAAATATTAAAAAACGGCATTAAATTTAATGCCGTTTTATTTATGCTTTCTTTGAAATTAATAAGCTCTGCCCCAAATAACCATGTGTTTTGCTTTTTTGCCGCAGCATACACATGTGTCGGATATTTCTTCCTGTTCAAAAGGAATACATCTTGATGTAGCGGAAGTAAGTTCTTTAATCTTATCTTCACATGCTTGGTCACCGCACCACATAGCTTTAATAAAACCAGGATGCTCGTCGAGTATTTTTGTAAACTCATCCATGTTTTTAGCTGTGTAAGTTTTGTTTTTGCGGTTCTCAAGTGCTTTGTTGTAAAGGTTGTTCTGAATATCATCAAGAAGTTTAGTAACGCTTTCTTCAAGGTTATCAAGTGAAACAAAAGTCTTTTCGCCTGTATCTCTTCTTACAAGTACACACTGGTTCTTTTCTATATCTTTAGGGCCTATTTCAAGACGAAGCGGAACACCTTTCATTTCATACTCACTGAACTTCCAGCCAGGGTTTTTATCTGTTAAGTCGTTTTTAACTCTAACAACTTTTTTAAGTCTTTCTGTTAATTCCTGAGCCTTTTCAATAACGCCTTCCTTTTGCATAGCTATAGGTATAACCATAATCTGTGTAGGAGCAATTCTTGGCGGAAGCACAAGACCGCTGTTGTCGCCATGAACCATTATTATAGCGCCTATTATACGAGTTGAAAGTCCCCATGATGTTTGATGAACATACTGAAGCTGATTATCCTTATCTGTATACTGAATTTCAAATGGCTTTGAGAAAAGGTCGTCAAAATTGTGGCTTGTGCCGGACTGAAGAGCCTTTCCGTCGTGCATAAGGCTTTCTATTGTATATGTGTTTTTAGCACCTGCAAAACGTTCTTTTTCTGTTTTTTCGCCTTTAATTACAGGTATTGCAAGTACGTTTTCGCAGAAATCAGCATATATATTAAGCATTTGTATAGTTTTTTCATATGATTCCTCAGCTGTGGCATGTGCTGTGTGACCTTCCTGCCATAAAAATTCTGTTGTACGGAGGAAAGGACGAGTTGTTTTCTCCCATCTTACAACTGAGCACCATTGATTATAAAGTTTTGGCAAATCTCTGTATGAATGTATTACATTGTGGTAATGGTCGCAGAAAAGTGTTTCTGATGTAGGACGAACAACAAGTCTTTCCTGAAGTTTGTTATCGCCGCCTTGTGTAACCCATGCAACTTCAGGTGCAAAGCCTTCAACATGGTCTTTTTCCTTCTGTAAAAGGCTCTCTGGTATAAACATTGGCATATATACGTTTTCAACACCGGTTTCCTTAAATCTTTCGTCAAGCTGTTTTTGTATGTTTTCCCACAGAGCAAAGCCATAAGGCTCTATTATCATACAACCCTTTACGCTTGAATAATCGGCAAGCTCGGCTTTTTTAACAACGTCTGTATACCACTGCGGAAAGTCAACTTCCATATCAGTAATGGCAGTAACTAATTTTTTATCGTCAGCCATAAAATAAATCTCCTCCCTGATTATATTACTAAATATACATTTTATAATATTTTCAGTTTATAAACAATAACTATTTGCTTTTTTTGCTAATATTTTTTGTTTTGCGGTTTTACAAAAAAATAGCCGTATGATAAAATACAAAAAGATAAGGCGCTTTTGTAAAAATGCCTAATTAATTTTAACATATTTATATAAATTGAGGGGATAAAAATGAAAACATCAGATTTTAATTATTACCTTCCGGAAGAGCTTATTGCTCAGGAGCCATTAAAAGACAGAGCTTCTTCCAGATTAATGGTATTGGATAAAAAAACAGGAGAGATAGAGCATAAGGTTTTCAGGGATATTAAGTCATATCTTAAAGCAGGCGACTGTCTTGTTATAAATGATACTAAAGTTATGCCGGCAAGGCTTATTGGTGAAAGAAAAGGCACAGGGGCAAGGGTAGAGGTACTTTTACTAACAAGAAAAGACATTGACACTTGGGAAGTGCTTACTTATCCGGGCAAAAAAGCTAAAATAGGCGATAAAGTTGTTTTTGGCGGCGGAAAGCTTGAATGTGAGGTAATTGACATAATAGAAGGCGGAAACCGTATTGTAAAATTTACATACGAAGGTTTATTTGAAAATGTTCTTGATGAGCTGGGAGAAATGCCGCTTCCACCATATATTACACATAAGCTTGAGGACAAAAACAGATACCAGACTGTTTATGCCAAAAACGACGGCTCTGCGGCGGCACCAACTGCCGGACTTCATTTTACAACGGAGCTTCTTAAAGAAATAGAGGATATGGGTGTTAAAATTGCTCATGTTACACTCCATGTAGGCCTTGGAACATTCAGACCTGTTAAGGTAGACGATGTGCAAAATCACGAAATGCACTCTGAATATTATATTGTAGAGCAGGAACAAGCAGACATAATTAATAACGCAAGAAAAAACGGCGGAAGAATAATTTCTGTAGGCACAACAAGCACAAGAACATTGGAATCTGTAACAGATGAAAATGGCATTGTTCATGCTCAAAGCGGCTGGACAAAGATATTTATATATCCGGGTTATAAGTTTAAGGCTATAGACTGCCTTATAACTAATTTCCATTTGCCGGAATCTACACTTATAATGCTTGTTTCAGCTTTAGCCGGAAAAGAAAATGTTCTTAACGCTTATAAAGTAGCAGTTGAGGAAAAATACAGATTTTTCTCATTTGGTGATGCTATGTTTATACACTAATTTGTTAATTAAATTTCAAAAAAGCTGAAATGAATTTTATGCTGTAAAATAAATAAAATTTACTTGTTAAATTACTGACATTTTACAGAGAATAAAAAATGATTTAAAGTTAAAAAAGCCCTTAAAATAAAAGAAAAAAGTTAAAAAAATTGATATTTTTCCATTGACGAACTGATATAATGAATGTAAAATAAGCAAAAATAATTGTTTTTATTTTCGTACTTTATAAATGCTTTGCTTTAGTATGTAAGGAGTTGATATTATGTCAGTTTATATAATGGATGAAATAAGCAGATGCCTTAACTGTAAAAACCCACTTTGCGTAAAGGGTTGTCCTGTTAATACACCTATACCAGAAATAATTCAAATGCTTAAAAATGGCAATCTTAATGCCGCAGGTGAAAAGCTTTTTGAAAATAACCCGCTTTCTATGATGTGTGCTCTTGTATGTAACCACAATGAGCAGTGTGAAGGTCATTGCGTGCTTGGAAGAAAGGGTATACCGGTTCACTTTAGCACTATAGAATATTATATTTCCAATACATACTTTGACAAAATGAAAATTAAATGCAAAGAGAAAAATGGCCAAAAAGTTGCCGTTATAGGTGCAGGACCTGCCGGTATAACAATAGCTTTTAAACTGGCTCAGGAAGGCTACAGCGTTGTTATATTCGAGGCTAAGGAAAAAATAGGCGGTATGCTTCAGTACGGAATACCGGATTACAGACTGCCAAAAACAATACTTGAAAGATACAGAAAAAAACTCCTTGAAATAGGTGTTCAGATAAGACTTGACACCACAATAGGCGGAACACTGGAAATAGGTGATTTATTTAAAGACGGATATAAGTCTGTATTTATAGGAACAGGTGTATGGCGCCCTAAAAAGCTCGGTATAGCAGGAGAAAGCCGCGGAGATGTGCTTTATGCCATTAATTACCTTGCAAACCCTGAAGGCCATGATGTTGGCGAAACAGTAGCTGTTATAGGTGCAGGCAACACTGCTGTTGATGTTGCCAGAACATGTCTTAGAAATGGCGCAAGAAACGTAACTCTCTATGCAAGAGGAACCAAAATAAGAGCTACAGAAGAAGAAGTGGCTTATGCTAAGCTTGACGGAGCAGAGTTTAAGTTTTGCAGGCAGATTTGTGAAATTAACGACGAGGGCCCTGTTTTTAAATTGGCAATGATAGACGATGAAGGCAATACAACAGGCTATGCTGATGAGCTGGAGCAGGAAAAAGCAGATACAACAATTATAGCCATAAGCCAAAGCCCTAAAGATAAGCTTCTTAACACAACAGAAGGCCTTAAAGGCTCAGAAAAAGGTTTCCTTATAACTGATGACAATGGAAAAACAACTTGTGAAAAGGTTTATGCTTCAGGCGATGTTGTTTTGGGAGCAAGAACAGTTGTTGAAGCAGTAGCATTTTCAAAAAAAGTAGCTAAGGCTATGGACGAGGATATGCGCTCTGAGCTTAATTAAAATCATGTAGATAATTATAATAAATCCCGCTGTTTTCGGTGGGATTTTTTGTTTTAAATTTATGGCTGTATTGACAATGTGCTTTCAAATTTAATAGAATATCTTTTAAAGGAATTTGAATTAAGTTATTAAAGGCGGTAATTATATGAATAAACTACTTTTTACTGATATTGACGGTACCCTTACAAACAGCAAAGGGAAGATACCAGAAGAAAATATTAAAACTATAAACCGCCTTGCGGATAAAGGCATAAAAACTGTTTTATGCACAGGCAGAAACATTACTAAGGCACTGCCTGTTGCCAAAGAGCTTAATATAAGTCTGCCTATGGTGTGCATAGACGGAATACTTTTATATGATGTAAAAAATAAAAGAACTATACACGGTATGCTTATGGAAATCAATGAGGCTAAAGAACTTATAAATATAGCCGAAAAATTTGGTGTTTTTGCCGAAGCCTCAAACGGATACAAATATTACAAGCATATACACAGCAAAGAACAATTAAAGTTTGATTTTTTTAATTCTCATACGCCATTAGGACGCTTAAAAAGCTATTTAGGCGGAATACGGTATTTAAACAGCTATAATGAGCTGAAAAAAATATCCGGCGGATATTACCAAGTAACTATTGGCTGTGACAAAAGTATTAAAAATGAGATTATAGAAGAAATTAAATCAAAAGGTTTTGAAAATATTGATATTCGTGATAATTTATGGGACGGATATATTTTTTTAAACCGAAAAGGTGCTGATAAAAGCCGAGGAATTAATATATTGTGCAATGAATTTGGAGTATCCCCTAATGATACAGTATCTATTGGTGATGATTTAAACGATTTGGGAATGCTTGAGTTTTGCGGAACAGGCGTGGCAATGGGTAATGCGTCAGATAAAGTTAAACAGGCGGCAGACTTTGTTACATTAACTAATGATGAAAACGGTTTTGCATTGGCTTGTGAAAGATTTTTTGATATTTAACGGAAGTGGATTAAATGGATTTATTTGAATATACAAGACAGCTTAACGCAGACAAAACGGCGCCTTTGGCGGCCAGAATGCGGCCGGAAACGCTGGACGAGTTTGTAGGACAAAAACACATTATAGGCAAAGGAAAAATGCTCTACAGAGCAATAATTGCCGATAATTTAAGTTCTGTTATATTTTACGGCCCGCCGGGAACAGGTAAAACTACACTTGCCAGAATTATAGCCAATACCACAAAACGCTCTTTTGTGCAGATAAACGCCACAACTGCCGGAATAAAGGATATTAAGGAAGTTGTATCCGAGGCCAAAGACAGGCTTGCTGTTTCTCAA
Organism: Lachnospiraceae bacterium; assembly: GCA_019422065.1. Classification (GTDB taxonomy): domain Bacteria; phylum Bacillota; class Clostridia; order Lachnospirales; family Anaerotignaceae; genus Neoanaerotignum_A. The sequence continues at coordinate 54,210 of JAHZEA010000011.1, forward strand.
AACAAAACAATACTATTTATTGACGAGATACACAGGTTTAACAAAACACAGCAAGACGCACTTTTGCCGCATGTTGAAGACGGAACAATAATATTAATAGGTGCAACTACTGAAAACCCGTATTTTGAGGTTAATAAGGCGCTTGTAAGCCGAAGTATAATATTTGAACTTTATCAGCTTAATACAGAGGATATTAAAGAGCTTATAAACCGTGCTGTTACAGACAGCAAAAAAGGTTATGGCATGTTTAAAATAAACATGGATAAAGATGCCCTTGAATTTTTATCTGATACGGCAAACGGTGATGCCAGAACTGCTCTTAATGCTGTGGAATTGGCTGTTTTGTCAACACCTAAAGATGAAAACGGTGTTATAAATATTGATATTGAAACAGCTCAGGAATGTATACAAAAAAGGGCCCTTAATTATGAAAAAGACGGGGACAATCATTACGACACCATATCAGCTTTTATTAAAAGCATGAGAGGCTCAGACCCGGATGCGGCTCTTTATTACTTGGCTAAAATGCTTTATGCCGGTGAAGACCCTAATTTTATTGCAAGAAGAATAGTTATTTGCGCCTCGGAAGATGTGGGAAATGCCGACCCTCATGCTTTGCAGGTTGCCGTTTCTGCGGCACAGGCTGTAACTTTTATAGGTATGCCTGAAAGCCGTATTATACTAGCACAGGCTGTAACTTATATTTCTTGCGCGCCTAAAAGCAATGCTTCTTATTTAGGTGTTGAAAAAGCATTTCATGATGTAAAAACAGTTAAAATAAAAACTGTGCCTAACCATTTAAAAGACAGCCATTATCCGGGAGCTAAAGAGCTGGGGCATGGCATAGGCTATAAATATGCCCATGATTTTGAAGGGCATTATGTTAAACAGCAGTATCTGCCGGATGAGCTTGTGGGAACGGTTTATTATGAGCCTACAGAAAACGGAGTTGAAAAAAGAATAAAAGAGTCTCTTTTAAGAAGACGAGGAAAATAAACTTTGCAGGATATGATTAAGTCATATCCTTTTTTTGTTGCCTTTTGGAATAGTATTTTTTTATACGGAAATAATAGTTTTATTCATAGAAAGGAATGTTGGTATGGATATATATATTTCACCTGTAAAAAAAATATCTGTAAAAGACAAAAAGCTTATATTAGTAAAAGATATAGCTGAGGTATTCAGCAGAGATGTGCCTGTTGAGAAAATACAAAACATACAGGTTTTTAAAATTCCTGATAAAGAATATGGGATTTATAAAATATCGGCTATAGATATTATAAAAGCTATAACAAATCAGTTCAGCAACGCAAACATAAATAACCTTGGGGAGCAGGACGTGCTTATACAGTATGACTCAAAAAAGAAAAAATCAAACAAACTGTATAATGCTGTTAAAGTAACTGCTATATCATTGGTTCTGTTTTTTGGTACTGCAACGGCTATAATGAGTTTTCATGCCGATGGTGAAGTGCCTAAAATAATGAAAGGTTACTATAAAATGTTCTTTAATGAGGAAAAAGAAAATCCGTATATTATGGAAATACCATATTCTTTGGGCCTTTCAGTGGGTATTATAATTTTCTTTAACCATTTCGGCAAAAAAATGCTTACTCTTGACCCTACACCTATAGAAGTACAAATGACAACATACGAAGAAGA
>JAHZEA010000011.1:55881-79944 GCA_019422065.1 Lachnospiraceae bacterium
AAAGGGGAGAATTAAATGCTTTTAATTGCTAGATATATTTTGGCGTTTATTGCCGCTTTTTCATCAGGTGTTGTTATTGCTGGCGGTGTTTTTTCGTTTATTGCCATAATAGGTGTTGTACCTCGAATGGCACAAAGAACATCTACTGAAAAAAATATAGTTACTTATGAAAATGCCATTATATTAGGCGGAATATTAGGTTCTTTAACAATGGCTTTTGATTTTAAAATACCTTTAGGCGTTATTTCTGTAATACCGTCTTTTGGCATAGGTGTGTTTGTTGGTGCTATAGCTGTTTCTATAGCTGAGGTTCTTGATGTTGTGCCTGTTTTTATGCGCAGGGCATCACTTAAAAAAGGACTTGAGCTTTTTGTTTGGGCCATAGCTTTGGGTAAAACAACAGGAGCATTGTTATATTTTATTATTCCGTATTTCAGCTGATAAAGGAGATGTAATATTTGGAAACTACAGAAAAAAAGAAGAAAGAGTACCAGCAGGCTGTTAAAGTTCTTTCCCCAAACAGCCATATAATAAAAAACTGTATTTGGGCGTTTTTTTCCGGCGGTACTATATGTTTAATAGGCCATATATTAAGAAAAATATTTGAGTCTTTAAACTACAGTGAAGATAAAACAGCTCTTCTTGTAAATTTAATACTTATAGGCTCTTCAGCACTGCTTACAGGCTTAGGGTTATACAGCAAAATGGGCAAAAAATGCGGCGCAGGTACAGTAGTGCCTATAACTGGCTTTGCAAATTCAATGGTTTCGCCTTCTATAGAGTATAAAACACAGGGATTTATACTTGGTCTTGGTGCCAAAATGTTTACTGTGGCCGGGCCTGTACTTGTTTACGGCATTACGGCTTCGGTTATTGTGGGAATAATTCACTATTTTATAACGGGGTGATAACATGAATAAAAGAATAGGTAGGCATACTGTAAAAATCGAAAAGCCTGTTTATATTATATCTGCCGCGTCTTATGCCGGCAAAAAAGAAGGAGAAGGACCTTTAGGCAAATATTTTGATTTTGTGGCGGAAGATATAATGCTTGGAGAAAAAAGCTGGGAAAAAGCTGAAAGCATGTTTTTTAAAAAAGCTTTTGAAACAGCAATGGAGAAAGCTGGAAAAACATTTGACGATATAGATTATTTGTTGGCCGGTGATTTATTAAACCAGTGCGGCGGTTCTACATTCGGTTTAAGAGATTTTAAAATACCGTATTTTGGAATATATGGTGCATGTTCTACATTTGGAGAAGCCATAAGTCTTGGGAGTATGCTTATAGACGGAGGTTTTGGTAAAAATATACTTTGCGGTGCCGGAAGTCATTTTTGTTCTGCCGAAAAGCAGTTTCGTTCACCTTTGGAGCTGGGAACACAAAGACCGCCAACATCAACATGGACAGTAACTGGTTCAGGTGCTGTTGTGCTTTCTTCTGAGGGCAACGGTCCAAAAGTAACGTATGTTACAACAGGTAAAATTATAGATATGGGTATAAAAGACAGTGGAAATATGGGTGCGGCTATGGCCGGAGCCGCGTGCGATGTTATAGAGGCACACTTTAATGAAACAGGCAGAAGTCCCGATTATTATGATGTAATAGCAACAGGCGATTTAGGCGATGTGGGCAAGGCTCTTGTTAAAAAATACGCCGGTGAAGCTGGAATAATATTTAATAATAACCTTACAGACTGCGGTATTGAGATATTTGATAACGAAACGCAGGACACTCACTGCGGCGGAAGCGGATGTGCATGTTCTGCTGTTACATTCAGCGGATATTTTTATAAAAAACTTTTAAAAAAAGAAATTAAAAATATACTTCTTATTCCTACAGGAGCGCTTATGAATACTGATATATCTCAGCAGGGAGAAACTATACCGGCTATAGCACATGCTGTAGCAATAGAAGCGGAGTGATACATTTGGATATTTTGGAATATTTAAGAGCTTTTATAACAGGCGGAGCCATTTGTGTTATAGGCCAGATTCTTATAGATAAAACAAAGCTTACATCGGCAAGAATACTTGTTCTGTTTGTTGTATCCGGCTGTATACTTGGCGGCCTTGGAATTTACAAATATATATATGATTTTGGCGGTGCTGGAGCAACAGTACCTTTAACTGGTTTTGGGTACCTGCTTTCTAAAGGTGTTATTGAGGAAGTTGACAAAGTTGGATTTTTAGGCGCATTTACAGGCGGGCTTAAATCCGCCGCAGGGGGTGTAACAATAGCTGTAGTATTTTCATTGCTAGCAGCGCTTATATTTAAACCAAAAGATAAAAATTAAAATGTTGATTTTATGTAAACAATATGATAAAATAGCAGTGAAGTTTTGTATAGTATTTTAAATTTTATTTTAAGGGAGACCAAGTATGAAAAAAGCTATTTTATCCACTGTTGAGCTTGAAAATGAGAACAACAGCATTGCTTGTGAATATATGGATTGTGTTAAAGACATATATAATTCAAACAGTATGAAAAAGCTTGATAAATTCGAACAGCATAACCATACTTCAAGACTTCAGCACAGCGTTAACGTTTCATATTACAGCTTTTTATGGAGCAAAAAATTAGGCCTTGACTACCGCTCAGCGGCAAGGGCAGGGCTTATGCATGATATGTATTATTATGATTGGAGAAAACCGAACTCTTTAAGGGGGTATCATCCGCTTTGGCATGCGCTTATTGCATGCGACAATGCAAGAAAAGAATTCGGCTTAAACGATATAGAGGCAGATGCAATTAAAAAGCACATGTGGCCTTGTATTATTAATTTTCCGAAATATAAAGAAAGCTATATTGTTTCGTTTGCGGATAAATTCTGTGCTGTTGTTGAATTTTTCGATGGAATAGAAACTGTAAGGAAAGTTAGCCGTTTGAAAGCTGCTTATGCTCAAAGAAGATGAAGTGTTTGAAAATATGGTTTTAAAAAAGCTATAAAAAGTTTATAATAAAATTTAAAAATGCAGAGCCTAATTAAAGGTTCTGCATTTTTTGATGTTTTAAAATAACCGGCTTAGCTTAAAAGTAATGCTTTAACTATTTAGAAAAATAAATATGCAAGATTTCTTAATTTTTTGAAACATATATAACATAATTTAATAAGAATTTAACATTAAATAATGGTTATAAAACATATTTAGTTTATGTGTTATTTATATTTTTTATAACTTTACACGGATTTCCAAAGGCCAACACATTAGGCGGTATATCGTTTTTAACTACACTGCCTGCGCCTATAACGGAACCCGAACCAATGGTTACTCCGCCAAGTATTGCGGTGTTTGCACCTATCCATACATTATCGCCTATTGTAATTGGTTTGGCATATTCAAGGCCGGTATTTCTAATTGAGTACTCAAGTGGATGGCCAGCTGTGTAAATTCCGCAGTTTGGAGCTATAAAAACGTTATTGCCTATAGTCACTTTATTGCAGTCCAGTATAACACAGTTGTGGTTTATAAAAAGATTATTACCTACAGATATGTTTTTGCCATAATCACAGTAAAACGGCTGTTCAATAACAAAGTTTTCGCCTATTGAGGCAAATAATTCTTTTATAACCCGTGTTCTTTCATTTATATTAGATGGCTTTAATGCGTTATATTCAAAGCACAAATCCTTGCACTTTATGCGCATTTTAATAAGTTCATTATCATTAGCATTATAAAGACTGCCTGAAAGCGCTTTTTCAATCTCTGATATTTTTTGATTTTCTTCCATATTATTGCTCCGAAGCAAGATAGTAATCAATATCGTCTATATAAGTTTGAGCCGATTTTGCTCCCTTGATTTGGTCGCTTATTATTTTACCTTCTGAGTTTACAAATATAGTTGTAGGAACTCCCTCAAGGTTTTCAACAGCCCAGTTAGCCAGTACTTCATCCATTACTATTGTAGTAAATGTACCGCCAGCTTCACTTTTAAGGTCTTTAACTATTTTTTCATTTTCTTCGCTTGGGGTGTCAACAATGGCATTAATTACATTTACTTTTTTATCTTTAAGTCCAAGACAGTACTGATATACTTGTTCAAGCACAGCCTGTTCGTTTGATTTATCTACTGCGTAAGTTCCCCAGAAATTAACCATTGTAAGGTCATAATCGCCAAAAACGGTACTGTTAATAGCTTCGCCTTCAAGAGTATGAGTATCAAAAGTAATATACTTTTTAAGCTCATCAGTATCTATTATAGGTTTTATATCTTCCGGATTAAAATCTTCAGTTGAAATGCTTTCTATAAGCTCAGGTACAGCATCGGCCATTTTGTTATAATTTTCTAAGTCTTTGCCTTCAAGAGAGTTTGCTGTGCATGGATAGAGTACATAATAACTGTATCCGTTTTGCTCAGAAACGTTTTCAGCATTTTCGTATAATGAAGTAAGGTCTTTTAATGTATCGTTTGAAAAGTTTTCGGTAGGAGCTACCATTATTTCGCAAATAGGTGTAAGGTACGACTGATAGGATGCTGAATCAGTGGCGCTTTCCATACTTGATATATCTTCTTCTTTAACATAGTTATATATTATTCTGGCAAGTGTGCCTTCGGACTGTATGGTAAGAGGGTAAAGGTTTGTTGTTTCAAACTCAGCCCATGCAGCTGGTGTTGTATAAGTAAGGCCTAATTCTTTAAGCTCTACAGTATGGCTTTGGCTTGAAGATGCAGCGGCACTTGAGCTTGAATTATTCTGATTTGATGAGCAGCCGCTTAAAGCAAGAACAGACAAAGCAGCAATTAAAAAAATTAATTTTTTCATTCTATAAATCTCCTTTTGATTATAAGTTTAAATGCTATTATATATTAAAACCATTTCTTTTTCAATTATTGCCTTTAAACATTAAAATTAGTTAAAAATATTAATTTAACTAAATAAAATTTTGCTTAATTGTTTTGCTTTTTATTAATAAAATGATATAATGAAAACAGGCCGTTTGTGTGAAATTTGCCGTTTAAATTTGGCACTTTTAAATCTTAAGCGGCATAATAAATAGTATTTGTTTTTATTATGTATTTATTATGTATTCATTACGAGAATTCTTGGGGGAAAAAATATGGCAAAAGGCAAAATACTTATAATTGAAGATGAGGTAAGCCTTGCAAGGTTTGTTGAGCTTGAACTTACTTTTGAAGGCTATGAGGTAACTGTCGCTCACGACGGCAGAGAGGGTTTTGACGCTTTTGAAAAGCAGAAGTACGACCTTTTGCTTTTGGACTTAATGCTTCCTGGTATGGACGGCATGGAAATTTGCAGAAGGATAAGGAAGATATCAAATATACCTATAATTATACTGACAGCAAAGGACGAAATTTCGGATAAAGTTGCTGGCCTTGACAGCGGTGCCAGTGATTATATTACAAAGCCTTTTGCTATTGAAGAACTTTTAGCCAGAATGAGAGCGGCTATGCGTAAAGTACAGACATTTGACATTAAGCTTAATTCCCTTACATTTAAGGATATGGTTATAGATACTGACAAAAGAATGGTACATATTGCCGGTGAAGCAGTTGAACTGACCAAAAAAGAATACGAGCTTTTGCTTTATCTTGTAAAAAATAAAAATATTGTTCTTACAAGAGAGCAGATTTTTAATAAAGTATGGGGTTATGATTATCTTGGTGAAACAAATGTTGTTGATGTTTATATAAGGTACTTAAGGGCTAAAATAGACGAAAGGTTTGGAAAAAGATATATATTTACCGCAAGGGGTGTAGGTTATTACGTAAGTGATGAAAAGTAAAAGAAAAAACGGAATAGATGATATATATGATTTTCAAAGGCGAGTAACGCTATATTTCGGCTTGCTTTTTACTGTGCTTATATTTTTTGCCAGTGCTACAATACTTAATTCCGTTGCAACTGTTTATAACGATGTAGCTGTTAACGAAACTATAGCCACAACTGAGCGTATACAAAAATATATTAGAGACGGAAATTCGCCTGATGAAGCAGCAGTGTCCGGATTTTTAAACGACAGAAATATTGACTTTAGAATAATAAACTATGCAACAGGCGAAATAAGCAAAAGCAATTTCGATAATAACACACCTTTTTCAGGCAACGGCTATCTTGAAGTAGGTAAAGAAAAAAAGGTAAAAGGCGACCCTGCCACAGTTACGGTTGAGGCCTATAAATCCGGTATGAAATACATTATAGCCAGAAAAATAATGTATCATGGTGATGAGAAATATACCATTGAAGCGGCTAAAGCAGTTAATTTGAATACCACTTACTACAGAGGGCTTTTGATAAGAGCAGCTATAATTGACGTTATAGGCATAATAGCTGTTATACGCCTTAGCAGGTATTTAAGCAAGCTTATACTTGTGCCTATAGAGAACATAAGCCGTTTGGCCGAAAGCATAAGTATTGATGATTTGAGCCAGAGAATACCGGAGGAGGCTAATGATGGAGGGCTTAATGGTCTTGTTTCTACATTTAATTCAATGATTGCAAGACTTGAGGTCTCTTTCAGAAAGCAGAACCAGTTTGTTTCTGATGCGTCACATGAGCTTAAAACGCCTATTGCTGTTATTAATGGATATATTAATTTAATAGACAGGTGGGGCAAGGAAAGGCCGGAAATACTTCAGGAAGCCATTGACTCAATTAAGGCGCAAACTGAAAGCATGAATGTGTTAATTAAAAAATTACTGTTTTTGGCTAAATATGACCAAGTTTCAAGTGTAAATAAATGCTCGGCTGTTTCTGCTGATGAAGTAATACAGGAAGTAATGAAGGAATTTAAAATGATTCATCCTGAAAGAAAGGTTGTATTTAAAGGCGGCACTGAAAAACGGATTTTTGCTGACTATGATGCTATAAAGCAGCTTTTATGGATATATGCCGACAACGCTTTTAAATATACAGGACAGGAAAATACAGTAACATTTGTTACATCTAACGATGATGAATATGTTTATTTAAGCGTTGAGGATGACGGACATGGAATTGCAAGTGAAAATATACCGTATTTGTTTGATAGGTTTTACAGAGTTGATAAATCAAGAAACAGAGAAATAGGCGGCAGCGGTTTGGGTCTTTCTATAGCTAAAAAATTAACGTCAGCCTTTGACGGAGATGTCTATGTTGAAAGTGAGCCTAATGTTAGAACGGCTTTTATTAATAAGTTTAAAATATATAATGATACTATGAAATAAAAAGTTATATCCCCTGTACTAAAAACGTATATTTGGTACAGGGGGTGTTTTTTTGAAAGATTTTTTAAAAAGCAGTAAAGCATATTCAAAATACAATATAAACAGGAATAGATTAAAAAGCAGAAATAACAAAGGCTCAGATGACAAGAATATATTTAACCGATTGTTTTATCAGGCCTGTATATGCGCTGTTTTGGTAGTACTTTTATTTGCTGTGCTTAAAATAGGCGGCGACAATGTTTCCGGTTTAAAAAACAGCCTTAGAGAAGCTGTTGGAAGCAGCATTACATCAAGTCAGATTGATTATTTCAAAGAAATTGTTCAAAAAGGAATAAACAGCATAAAAAAGACTGATTTGCCTTTTAATAATGATGATGTTGAAACAAAAGCCGTTATACGTATTGAAAATACATATTCTAAAGGCAATGTTATAGCAGAAAATACATTGGCAGAAGAACAGAGTATATCGCCGGGGTGAAGGATTTATGGCTTGAGCCATGTGATGGTATAATTACATCTGCTTTCGGTCAGCGAAATAATCCTCTTGGAAGCGGAGGCCAGTTCCATGACGGAATAGATATTGCAGTTGCCGAAAACACTGAAATAGCTGCTGTTAAAGACGGTATAGTTACTGGCTGCACAAATTCTGATTCTTATGGTATTAAGCTTGATTTTAAAACCGATGACGGATATGATGTTTTTTATGCTCATTTAAACAAAATACTTGTTAAAGAAGGGGACAGAATAAAAGCCGGACAAATTGTGGCCCTTACCGGAAACACAGGTGATTCAACAGGTCCGCACCTGCATTATGGTATACATAAGGATTCTGAGCCAATAAATCCAAGCAATTTTGTTATGCTGCGTTTTGCTGAAAATGCTTTTAACTGAATAAAATTTAATAAAAAGCCCGCTTTAGTTTTGTAAAAAACTGCAGTGGGCTTTTGCAAGGTTATAACGACGCTCTTAAAAGTATAAAGTAAAAGCATTAAAATGTCAAATATAATGGCTAAAACAAATAAAGTCACAAATTGGAAAATATATCCTCCTTAAATAAAAGGTTTTAAATCAGTTGAAAGTAATAAAAATTAATTGTATTATATAATCAGTTAATTATGCCTAAATTGCGGCAGGAGGATTATAAATTATGTATAAAGCTGTTTCAGACGAAATTTTACTACAAGTTGACAAGCCGGCAAGGTATACTGGCGGTGAAGTTAACATGGTAAAAAAAGATTTATCAAATATCGATATTAGGTTTGCATTTTGCTTTCCTGATGTATACGAAGTTGGAATGTCACATTTGGGACTTCAGATACTTTATTATTTTTTAAACAGGCGAGAAGACACATACTGCGAAAGGGCTTTTGCACCATGGACTGATATGGAGCAGAAAATGCGTGAAAATAATATTCCACTTTATGCTCTTGAAAGCCAGCAACCTTTAAAAAACTTTGATTTTGTAGGCTTTACTTTGCAGTATGAGCTTTGCTATACGAATGTTTTAAATATGCTTGATTTAGCAGGTATACACATTTACAGCAAAGACCGTACAGAGGACGAGCCTATTATAATATGTGGTGGTTCATGCGCTTATAATGCCGAGCCTTTGGCGGATTTTGTGGATATTGTATATCTTGGGGAAGGCGAAGTGCTTTATGATGAAATACTTGACATTTACAAGGAATACAAAAAAGCCGGAAAGACAAAAAATGAGTTTTTCGAACGCCTTTTGGATATTGACGGTATTTATATACCTAAATTTTATGATGTTGAGTATAACGAAGACGGAACAATAAAATCTATTGAGCCAAACCACCAAAAGGCAAGAAAAGTTATTAAAAAAGTAATTGTTAAAGATATGGATTCTGTTTTTTACCCTGAAAAACAGATAGTGCCTTTTATAGAAGTAGTTCACGACAGAGTTACTCTTGAGCTTTTCAGAGGATGTATAAGGGGTTGCCGGTTCTGTCAGGCTGGATTTATATATAGGCCTGTTAGAGAAAAGAATTATCAGACACTTTTAAAACAGGCAGAAAGCCTTATTGACACATCAGGCCATGAGGAAATCTCACTTATATCTCTTGCAACAAGTGATTATACCTGTTTCCCTCAGCTTGCAAACGGCCTTATAGACGAGTATAAAGATAAAAAGGTAAGCATCTCACTTCCTTCTTTAAGAATAGACTCTTTTTCACTCGATTTAATGCAGAAAATACAGGAAGTTAGAAAAAGCTCCCTTACATTTGCCGCAGAAGCCGGAACACAAAGACTAAGAGATGTTATAAATAAAAATTTAACCGAGAAGGATATACTTGACGGCTGCAAGCTTGCTTTTGACGGAGGCTGGAACAAAGTTAAAATGTACTTTATGCTTGGACTTCCTACAGAAACAGATGAGGATTTGGAAGGAATAGCAGACCTGTGTGACAAAATAGTTGAGAAGTACTTTGAAATACCAAAAGAGGACAGGCCTCGGCCAGTAACTGTAAATGCCAGTGCTTCATGTTTTGTGCCTAAGCCGTTTACTCCTTTCCAGTGGGATGCTCAGGACACATTTGAAAGCTTTGGAAGAAAGGGTGCTCTTGTTAAAAATGCCGTAAAGCGCAAACAGGTACGTTTTACTTACCACAACACAATGATGAGTTCTCTTGAAGGTGTTATGGCAAGAGGCGATAGAAAAGTTTCAAAAGCTATTTACAGAGCTTGGGAACTTGGCTGCCGATTTGACAGTTGGAGTGATGTTTTTGATTTTGAAAAATGGCAGCAGGCTTTTGACGAAACAGGTCTTTCAATGGAATTTTACGCCAACAGAAAGCGCGAGTATGACGAAATACTGCCATGGGAGCATATTTCAGTTGGAGTTACAAAGAGATTTTTAATAGAGGAAAGAGAAAGGGCATACAAGGCACAGACAACGCCTAACTGTCGACAGGAATGTCAAAACTGCGGCGCCAAGTCTTTTGGAGGAGGTGTCTGCTTTGACTAATGAGAATATAAGATACAGATTCAGATTTAATAAAGGCGAAGAAGTGAAATTTATAGGCCATCTTGATGTTATGATAGCTTTCCAAAGGGCTTTAAAACGTGCAGATATACCTATTGCTTATTCAAATGGCTTTAATCCGCATCAGCTTATAGCTTTTGCGCTTCCTTTAAGCCTTGGCTACACAAGCACAGGAGAATACGGAGATTTTCAGCTGCAAACAGAAATATCGCCTGACGAGCTGAAAGAAAGACTGAACAACGCTCTTCCTTGTGGTATGCGTGTTACAGAGCTTATAAGACTAAAGGACGGGGTTAAAAACACTATGGCAAGTGTTTGCGCTGCATCTTACGATATTAAATTTGATGAGTCAATAACTCCAGAAGATATTAATAACAACTTAAAAGGCTTTTTAGAGCTTAAAGAAATTGTGGTAATGAAAAAAACAAAAAACAACTTTAAAGAAACAGACATAAAGCCGGATATTATTAATATTGAGAATATTTCAGATAATACAGCAGCTTTAAGAGTGCTTGTAAATGCCGGAAGTATTAAAAACCTTAAGCCGGAATCGGTAGCGGAGGCTTTCTGTAATTATATAAACAAAGAGTACAACAGATATAAAATGTCGTTTAACCGCAATAATATGCTTATGAAAGACAAATATGGTCAGCTTGTAAGCCTCACAGACGGAGTTGGTTTGAATTGAAAAAAATTATTGTTGACGATTCGTTTTTTCAAACAAGAATAGCTCTTGTTAAAGACGGAGAGCCTATTGAATTTTTTTACCAAAGCAGACAGGAAAAAAGCCTTGTAGGAAATATATATGCCGGAAGGGTAGAAAACTGCATTAAAGGCATGCAGGCGTGTTTTGTAAATATTGGTCTTGATAAAAACGGGTATTTGCCTTTATCTAAAGACAGAAAAATTAAAAACGGTCAAACGGTTATTGTTCAGGTGGAGAAAGATGCTTTTGGTACAAAAGGTGTTGTGCTTACTGAAAAAATATCATTTGCAGGCAAGTTTGCCGTTATTATTAAAAATGATGGAAAAAGTATTGGTATATCAAAAAAGATTACGGATAAAAATGAACGTGACAGGATTTTTTCAATAGTTTCTGCTATTGTTCCTGAAAATTGCTCGGTTATTGTAAGGACTGAGGGCGAGAACAAAAGCGCTGAAGATTTTGAAAGCGAAATTAGTTATCTTGCGGAAAAATCTGAATTTGTATTTAATAAAGCAATATATCATAAAGCGCCATCACTTATATTTGAAGAAGAAGATTTTGTTGTTAAAACGCTGAAAAATATTTTTACTTCAGATGTGGACGAGGTTGTTTTAAACAGCGAAAAGGTTTTTAATAGTGTTTCTGCTATTTCGTCTTTTAAAAATGGCAAAATTGAGCTTTATAGCGGAAAAGTGCCTATATTTTCGGAGTATTTTATAGAAAGCAAAATAGATAAGCTTTTCAGCAACAAAATTTGGCTTAAAAGCGGCGGATTTATTGTTATTGAGCAGACGGAAGCCTGTGTTGTAATAGATGTTAATACAGGCAAATACACAGGCAAAAAAGATACTGAGGAAACATTCCTTAAAACAAATATAGAAGCGGCGGAGGAGATAGCTAAACAGCTGAGGCTAAGAAATTTATCAGGCATGATAATAATAGATTTTATAGATATGAAAAGTGAAGAAAACAGGCTTTTGCTTACTAAAAAACTTCAGGAAGCCGTAAGCAATGACAGACTTAAAACAACAGTTGTAGGACTTACGGAGCTGGGACTTATGCAGCTGACTAGAAAAAAGAGCAGTCTGCCGGTTTTAGATTTAATAAGCAGGGAATGTATGTATTGTAAAGGAAACGGAAAGATACCGTCTTTTGAGTATACTTCAGGTAAAATACTGCGTGAAATAGAGACTGTTTTTTCTCAAACAATGTTCAGTGCAGTTACTGTTAAATCTAATAAAAAAGTTTTAGACTTTATTAAATACCGAAGCATGGATTATGTTAGGGAAATAGAGGAAAGATTTAGTAAAAGCATATTGTTTGAAGAAATAGAAACAGGTTCTTTTGATTATTACGAAATAGAAAAGACAATGCATAATAATAATGGCGTTTAATGAAAAATATAGCTGCATTTTCAGCTTTTCTTGACTTTTATGTATGTGTATGATAAAAATAATATAGTTTGAGTTTAATATAATTGGCATGTTATGCCTATTTATCTATAAAGGAGGAGCGGAGTATGGGTCTTGATTATAAAAATGCTGGTGTGGATGTTGAAGCCGGTTATGAAGCTGTAAAACTTATGAGAGAACATGTTCAAAGCACATTTAGAAAGGAAGTGCTTACGGATATTGGAGGTTTCGGCGGACTTTTTTCGTTGGGAGCTTTTAAAGATATGGAAGAACCTGTACTTATTTCAGGCACTGATGGCGTAGGCACAAAGCTTAGACTGGCTTTTGTTCAGGACAAGCATAATACAGTAGGTATTGACTGTGTGGCAATGTGTGTTAACGATATTATATGTAACGGAGCACAGCCGTTGTTTTTCCTTGATTACATAGCCTGCGGCAAAAATATTCCTGAAAGAATAGCTGAAATTGTAAGCGGTGTTGCAGATGGTTGTCGCCAGAGCGGATGCGCCCTTATAGGTGGTGAAACAGCCGAAATGCCGGGATTTTATCCTGTTGATGAATACGATATGGCTGGCTTTGCTGTTGGCGTTATAGATAAAAAAGATATTATTAATGGTGAAAAAATAGTTGAAGGCGATGTTATAATTGGTCTTCCTTCAAGTGGTGTTCACTCAAACGGTTATTCCCTTGTAAGAAAGGTATTCGAGCCTATTGAGGAATACGCTAAAGAATATGTTGACGAGCTTGGAATGACTATAGGAGAATGTCTTTTAACACCAACTAAAATTTATGTTAAAGAGATATTAAGCCTTATGAAAAAAGCTGAAATCAAAGGCATAAGCAATATTACAGGCGGCGGATTTATAGAAAATATTCCAAGATGCCTTCCAAAAGGCAAAGGACTTTGCGCAACAATAGAAGAAGGAACATGGCCTGTTCTTCCTATATTTGACCTTATGCAAAAACGTGGGGAAATTGATAGAGCTCATATGTATAATACATTTAATATGGGTATAGGTATGGTGCTTGTTTGTGATAAGGAAAACGCAGACAAAATTCTTGCCGCTGTTGAGGATATGGGCGAAAAGGCTTATGTTATAGGCAGAATTACAAAGAATGATGAAAAAGAGGTAGAAGTATGCTTAAAGTAGGAGTTCTTGTTTCAGGAGGCGGAACAAACCTTCAGGCTATACTTGACAATATAGAAAGCGGATACATAAATAATGCCAAAATAGTAACCGTTATAAGCAGCAATCCAGAGGCCTATGCTTTAAAAAGAGCTGAAAAATATGGCATTAATGCCGTATGCATTAGAAAAAAAGATTTTTCTGATGAAGAAAGCTTTCTTAAAGCAATGGAAAAACATTTAGATTCTTTTGGTGTTGAGCTTATAGTTTTAGCCGGTTTTATGACTGTTCTTGGAAAATCATTTACTGAAAAATACAAAAATAAAATAATTAACATACATCCGGCACTTATACCGTCTTTTTGTGGTGATGGTTTTTACGGCCTTAAAGTTCATGAAGAAGCCCTTAAAAAAGGTGTTAAGGTAACTGGTGCTACTGTGCATTTTGTTAACGAGGAAACCGACGGAGGCCCTATAATACTTCAAAAGGCTGTAGAAGTACATGACGATGATACGCCGGAGGTACTTCAAAAACGAGTTATGCAGGAAGCTGAGTGGAAGATATTTCCTGAGGCCGTTAAACTTATTTCTGAAGGAAAGATTATTGTTGAAGGCAATAAAGTTAGGAGGCTTTTATAATGAAAGTTTTAGTAGTTGGCAGCGGCGGAAGGGAACATGCCATTATTTGGAAGCTTAAACAAAGCCCAAAAGCTGATAAAATATATTGTGCTCCGGGTAATGCCGGAATAGCTCAGGATGCCCAGTGCGTACCTATAGGAGCTATGGAAATAGATAAGCTTGTTCAGTTTGCCAAAGATGAAAATATAGACTTTACAATTATTGGTATGGATGACCCTTTGGTTGCTGGTGTAGTTGACGCTTTTGAGGCAGAAGGCCTTAGAGTATTCGGACCAAGAAAGAATGCCGCTATTATAGAAGGAAGCA
Source organism: Lachnospiraceae bacterium (assembly GCA_019422065.1). Taxonomy (GTDB): domain Bacteria; phylum Bacillota; class Clostridia; order Lachnospirales; family Anaerotignaceae; genus Neoanaerotignum_A. The sequence goes on from JAHZEA010000011.1 coordinate 70,243, forward strand.
AGGCTTTTTCAAAAGACCTTATGAAAAAATACGGTATTCCTACAGCTAAATACGAAACTTTCGATAACTACGAAGAAGCTAAAAAGTACGTTTTAAGCCAGAGTGTGCCTATAGTAGTTAAAGCCGACGGACTTGCTCTTGGAAAAGGCGTTTTAATCTGCCAAAGCCATGATGAGGCAGTTGCAGCACTTGATGAAATAATGGTTGATAAAAAGTTTGGCGCTTCAGGAAGCAAAGTTGTTATTGAGGAATTCCTTACAGGCCCTGAGGTTTCTGTTCTTTCATTCTGTGACGGAAAGACTGTAGTTCCTATGGTTTCTGCTCAGGACCACAAAAGAGCCTACGACAATGATGAAGGCCTTAATACAGGCGGAATGGGTACATTTTCTCCAAGCCGTATATATACAAAAGAAATTAATGATGACTGCATGGAAAAAATATTTAAGCCTACAGTTGCTGCTATGGCTAAAGAAGGCAGACCTTTTGTTGGTGTTCTTTACTTTGGACTTATGCTTACAAAAGACGGCATGAAGGTAATAGAGTATAATGCACGCTTTGGTGACCCTGAAACACAGGTTATTCTTCCAAGACTTAAAAGCGATTTGCTTGAGATAATGGAAGCATGTGTTGATACAACACTTGATAAAATGGATATTCAGTGGTACGATAATGCAGCTGTTTGTGTTGTTGAGGCCAGCGGCGGATACCCTGTAAAATATGATAAGGGTTACGAAATAACAGGACTTAATAAAGTTAAAGACAGAGACGATATAATAGTTTTCCATGCAGGAACAGCTGAAAAAGACGGAAAACTTGTAACCAATGGCGGACGTGTACTTGGCATAACAGGTATAGGTAAAGACATTGATGAAGCCAGAACAAAAGCTTATGAAGGCGTTGATATGATTGACTTTGAGAAAAAGCATTTCAGGCATGATATAGGCATTAAAAAATACTAATTTATATAGTGCCGCATGAAGATTATTCCTGCGGCATAATTTCTAATATATTATTTTAAAACTTTACAAACGGGAAATGGTTTAACATTGAGGAGTGTGAGATATATGACAGATATTCAGGTCTGCATAGGAAGTGTATGTCATCTTAAAGGTTCATATGACATTATTAACAAGCTTAATAAATTAATTGAGGAAAATGGTCTTAGTGATAAATATAAGGTTAAGGCAACTTTCTGCCTTGGCAACTGTGTGGGAGCAGTATGTGTAAAACTTAGAGAGGAGATTTATTCTGTTCTTCCGGAAACAGCTGAGCAGTTCTTTAACGAGAACGTAAAAGGAAGTGCTGAATAATGAGACTTTTTAACTTTACTGTTTCCAACTGCCGCAACTGCAACAAATGTGTGCGTGAGTGTCCGGTAAAAGCCATTAGATTTATTAATAATGAGGCCAAAATATCTGAGACACGGTGTATTGCCTGCGGACAGTGCTTTGTTGCCTGCCCACAACATGCCAGAAATGTTCAAAACGATGTTGAGAAAGTTCTTAATGCTATTGATTATGGCAAAAGAATAGTTGCTATACTTGATTCGGCTTACATGGGAACATTTAAAGAGCCGGCAAAGTTTGTATCAGCTTTAAGGGCTTTGGGTTTTGATTCGGTTCAGGAAATGGCAGCGGCTTCAGAGAAAGTTACGGAGCTTTATATTAACTATATTAATGAAAATGCCGGCAAACAGGATTACTTTATTTCCAGTACATGCCCGGCAACATATATATTTATTGAAAAATACCACCACGAACTTATAAAATACCTTATGCCAGTAGCTTCGCCTATGGTTATGCTGGGCAGGGTAATTAAAAAAGATGACCCTAACTGTATGGCTGTTTATATTGGTCCATGCTTAAGCAAAAAATATGAAACATTTCCTAAAGATGGGGCAGAGGTTGACGCGCATATTACATTTGTAGAGATTTTAAAAATGTTCAGAAGACGTGGTATAAATATTGATAGTATGGAGCCTTCTATTCCGGATTTGGTTCCTGCGCATTCTGGTGAAAATTACTCAATATCTGGGGATATGTGGCCTGAGCTTACAAAAACAGTTGAAGATAACGGCTATGACATTTTAAGAGTAAATGGAATGGACAATGTAAAAGAGCTTTTTGAAAGTATTGAAAACGGTACTCTTGAAAAATGTTATATTGGTTTATCAGCCTGCAACGAGTCATGTATTAATGGCCCGTTTATACCTTGGGATGCAAACGGACTTTTTTGCAGAAGGCAGAAAATTAAATCATTTGCTGAAAAAGGCGGCTGGGGAGTAGGACGTAAAAAAATAGATTGGGATAAAATAGATACATCATATACTTTTGTGCCTATTGATGTACCTAAAGACCAGCCTGAAGAAGCTGAAATACGAAAAATTCTTCTTGATATGGGCAGAAAAACAAAAGCGGATGAGTATGATTGTGGTGCCTGCGGTTATAATACATGCCGTGAAAAGGCAATAGCAGTTTATAACGGTATGGCAAGCGTTGAAATGTGCTGGCCTAATATGAGAGAAAAAGCTAAAAGAATAGGCGATTTATTCTTTAAAAATTCTATTAATATACTTTTCTTGCTTGACAAAAACTTAAATATTCTGCAAATTAATCCTGTTGGCGAAAGGAAACTTGGCTTTAGGGAAGAAGAAGCTATAGGAAAACCTGTTGATATATTTAATGCCGGAAGGGATATTTATCAGCAGGCGCTGAATATAAAAAACGATATTCTTAACGTTAAAATGCGTTTGAAAGACAAAAATTTAACTGTAATTACAAATATTGTATATATAGAAGGCGATGAGATTTTTGTTTTAATGCAGGATGTTACACAGGAAGAAGAACGCAAGGAAGAACTTGCTAAGCTCAAAATGCATACTGTTGAAACAGCTCAAAATGTTATTGAAAAGCAGATGAGAGTTGCTCAGGAAATAGCAAGCCTTTTAGGTGAAACAACAGCTGAAACAAAAGTTGTACTTAACAGGCTTAAAGATGTTGTGCTTAAAGAAGAAGGTGATTAAATGTATTATATCGACACTTCTTTTGACAGCTTAATAAAGCATGGCGAGGAATTATGCGGAGACCATGTTGAACAGGCACGGCTTAAAGACAGCTGTATACTTGTTTTATCTGACGGACTTGGAAGTGGTGTAAAAGCTAATATTCTTGCTACCCTTACATCTAAAATAGCTGTTACAATGCTTAAAGAAGGCGCAACACTTGAGGAAACAATAGATACTATAGTGCATACACTTCCTGTCTGCAATGAAAGACATTTGGCGTATTCGACTTTTACTATAGTAAAAATATATAACGACGGACGCGGATATGCTGCCGAGTTTGACAATCCGTTTATATTTTTAATAAGAAACGGAGAAAATGTACCGCTTAAACGGCAAAAGAGAGTACTTAACAACAAAACAATATATGAATGCAGTTTTACAATGGATAGAGATACTCTCCTTGTGGCTGTAAGCGATGGAGTTGTTCATGCCGGGGTAGGACGCTCCCTTGATTTAGGCTGGCAGTGGGATAATGTGGATGAATATGTTAAAAGTCTTAACATGGATTTTTCCGCTCTTGATATAACAAATAATATTCTGGATAAATGCCGGAATTTATATGAAAATGAGGCCGGGGACGATACAACGGTGCTTTCTGTTAAAATTAAAGAACAGGAAACCATAAATCTTTTTACCGGTCCGCCTAAAAACCCGGCTGAAGATTATAATGTAATAAAAGAGATACTTAATGCCGAGGGCAAGATTGTAGTCTGCGGCGGAACAACAGCAAATATAGTGGCCCGCTCATTAGGCGCTGAGCTGGATGTGGATATATCCACAATGACTCAGGAGCTGCCGCCTATTGGAAAGATACCGGGAATTGAGCTGGTTACTGAGGGTGTTATTACAATTAATAAAGCACTTGATATAATGCGTGATTATATTGTGCCTGAAAAAAATGCGGCTGCTTTGAAAAAGCTTAATGAAAAAAATTCAGCTTCAATGCTGGCGGCTCTTATAATAGAAAGATGCGAAAAGCTAAATATGTGGATAGGACAGGCAGTAAATCCGGTTCATCAAAATCCAAAGTATCCTATGGACTTCCACTTTAAAATGAAACAGCTGGAAGACTTTATTTCTGTTGTAAGGCAAATGGGGAAAGAAGTAAATGTTGTTTATATTTAATAAAAAGTAGAAGGAATATTCAAAGGGGAAACGTATGAGTAAATTTGAAAGTAATGTTCAATATACTAAATATCTTGTAAACAGAGAAATTGCCAAAAGATTTCTTGCAGGTGAAAATCTTAATGAGGTAATAGAGGATATAGCTGAGACAATTATACCCGGCCCAAAGCCTATTACACGTTGCTGTATTTATAAAGAAAGACATATTATTGGGGATAGGGTTAAAATTGCCATTGAGCCGCTTAAAGAAGGCGAAAATGTTATTAAAATTATACGCTCTGCATGTGACGAATGCCCTGTTGACCGCTTTGTTGTAACAGAAGCATGCCGTGGCTGTCTTGCTCACAAATGCCATGAGGTATGCCCAAGAAATGCTATAACTATTGTAAACCACAGAGCATATATAAATCAGGAATTATGTATAGAGTGCGGCAGATGCCATGATGTATGCCCGTTTGGTGCTATCAGTGATGTTTTAAGACCTTGTCTTTGCTCATGCGGTGCTAAAGCTATTGTTATTGATGAAGACAAAAAAGCATACATTGATGATGAAAAATGTACTCACTGCGGTGCCTGCGTTTACAACTGCCCATTTGGTGCTATTGTAGACAAGTCTTATGTTGTTGAAATGCTTGACTTGATTAAAAAGTCTGAAAATAACTCTAAATATAAAGTTTATGCCATTGTTGCTCCGGCTATTTCAAGCCAGTTTACAGAAGCTAAAATTGAGCAGGTAATAAACGGAATAGAGAAGATAGGTTTCTTCCATGTAGTTGAGGTTGCTCTTGGTGCCGACATTGTTTCCTGCCACGAAGCTAAAGAATTTGCTGAAACAATAGAAGAAAGAAAATGGATGACAACTTCATGCTGCCCGGCTTTTGTAAAATATATAGAAAAGAATTATCCGGACCTTATGAGCCATGTATCAGGCACTGTTTCGCCTATGATAGCTATTGCACGTACAATTAGAAACCTTGAGCCAAACTGCAAGATAGTATTTATAGGTCCTTGCACAGCTAAAAAAATGGAAATTAATGAAGAAGACCTTAAGGGTGATGTTGATTTAGTAATTACATTTGAGGAATTACGTGCTGTATTTGACGCTATGGAAATTGACCTTACAAAGTGTGAAGAAACTACTCTTGACAATGCTTCATATTACGGAAGACTTTTTGCTAGAAGTGGTGGTGTAAGTGAGGCTGTTAAACAGGCTAATATAAACCTTGGTATAAATGCTGACATTCAGCCTGTTAAATGTAATGGGCTTGACGAGGTTGTTAAAACTCTTAAAATTGCTTCTTTTGGAAGGCTTAACGGCAATCTTATAGAAGGTATGGCATGCAAATGCGGCTGTATAGGCGGTGCGGCGTCTATAAGCCATGGACCTAAGGATATGTCCGAGGTTGACAAATACGGCAAGCTTTCTAAAGAAGAAAACAGTGTTCAGGCAACAAGAATTTTTGATTTAGATAATATTGATTTGGAAAGAAAGTATAAAATACTTCAAAACAAAGAAGAAAAATAATATTGAAAACGGCTGTAACTAATAAGTTACAGCCATTTTTAAGGTTAATCAGCCGCTTTAGATAATGTTTAATAAATATTAAATATTATGTTATTGTGCTGGTATGAAAGAAATTGTATAATAAAGTGGCATTATAAAATAAAAAAGCGGGTGATGTATATGGATAGAAAAAGCAGACGAAAAAAGAGGCTAAAAAGACAGATAGCTGTTTTGGCTGCTTTAGTAATAGTTATTGTTTTAGTTGTTTTATTGTGTATTACTATTTATAATTTTGCTTTTAACAGAGCAAAAGATTATACAGCTGCGCCAAGCACATCTTCGGTAACAAGCGAGGTTCAAACGGTGCGAATTACTATACCAGAAGGCGCTGTTACAAAAGATATAGCCGAAATACTTGAGGAAAATGGCTTAATTTCAAGTAAGCTTATGTTTAGGCTGCAAAGCAAATATAAAGGCTATGACGGTACATATGTTAAAGGAACATATGATATACCTATGGGCACAGATTCTGAGGAAATAATGAAAATAATACAGGCTGGGCCGGTTGTAGACGAGTCAAGAAAAGTTACTATACCAGAAGGCTATACTGCAAAAAGAATAGCAGAGACACTTGAGGAAAAAGGCATAGTTACAGCCGATGAGTTTATTGATGAAATGAATAACGGCCAGTTCGACTATGATTTCTTAAAAGATATACCAAAAAGGGATTATTACTTAGAAGGCTACCTTTTCCCGGCTACATATCAGTTTGAAGAAGGTGCAACAGCCCATGATGTAATTTGTGCTATGCTTGACAGATTTCAAATTGCTTATGACAATATACTTAAAAATGTTTCATCTGATTATACTACAGATGAGATTATTACAATAGCTTCAATGGTTGAATCAGAAATACAGGTAGACAGCGAAAGAAGTATTGCCGCAGGTGTAATCTACAACAGACTTGCTCAAGGAATGAAACTGCAAATTGACTCTACAGTTCAGTATGCTTTAGGCACAAGAAACGAAGTTGTTACATATGAAGACCTTGAGATTGATTCGCCGTATAATACTTATTTATACGCAGGTCTTCCGGCTGGACCTATTTGTAACCCGGGCGAAGCTGCTTTAGAGGCTGCCGCAAACCCTGATGATAATGATTATTTATATTACGTTGTTAAGGAAAGAGGCAGCGGTGAACACGTATTTACGAATAATTACGAAGATTTCTTAAAAGCTAAAGAAGAATATCAAAACAGCTTTAATAATTAATGGTGATTAATATATGAAATATTTTACAGACGATTATATAAGCAAGTATATTAGGCTTATACAGCCTAAATATGACGGTGTATTGGGAGAAATACAGGAAGAAGCCCTTTCAATGGAAATTCCTATTATACCGCATGAAACTGCAAGGTTTTTAAGTACGCTCTTAACTATTAAAAGACCTAAGGAAGTACTGGAGATAGGAACTGCTGTGGCTTTTTCGGCAGGCCTTATGTGCAGATATTTACAGCCTGACGGACATGTTACAACAATAGACCGTTATGAGCTTATGCTTAAAGACGCACGAAAGAATATTAAACGATTAGGTTTAGAGGATAAAATAAAAATAATACAGGACGACGCGGCTAATGTATTGCCGAATTTAGAAGGACCATACGACTTTATATTCCTTGATGCGGCTAAGGGACAGTATATACAGTTTTTGCCGCATATATTAAGGCTTATGCCTATAGGCGGTGTATTTGTTGCTGACGATGTGCTTCAAGGCGGTAATATTGCAAAATCAAGATTTTCTCTTGAGCGCAGACAGAGAACAATACACAAGAGAATGAGAAATTTCCTTTGGGATATATCTCATTTAGACTGCCTTGAATCATCTATAATACCTATAGGTGATGGAATAGTGCTTTGCACTAAAGTAAAAGAATATGTTCCTAAAGAAGGAGAATTTAGTGATGATTGAAAATAAAAAGATTGAGCTTTTGGCTCCTGCCGGAGACTATGAAAAGCTTGTTATAGCTGTTTTATATGGTGCAGACGCAGTTTATATAGGCGGAGAAGAATACGGTTTAAGGGCAAAAGCCAAAAATTTTGACTTGGAAACAATGAAAAAAGGCATAGAGTTTGCCCATAGCTATGGTGTTAAAGTGTATGTTACGGCTAATATATACGCGCATAACGATGACTTTTATGGAATGGCGGAGTATTTTAAAAAGGTATACGAAATAGGCGCAGATGCTCTTTTGATATCTGATTTAGGTGTATTTTCAGTTGCTAAAGAAGCTGTGCCTGATATGGAAATACATGTTTCAACTCAAGCAAATAATACAAACTATATGAGTGCCAAAATGTGGTATTCCCTTGGTGCAAAAAGGGTTGTTGCCGCAAGAGAGCTTTCGTTAAAAGAAATTAAGGAATTACGTGAAAATATTCCGTCAGATATGGAGATAGAAACATTTGTGCATGGTGCAATGTGTATTTCATACTCTGGCAGATGTCTTTTAAGTAACTATCTTACTGGCCGTGACGCAAATCATGGAGAGTGTGCTCACCCATGCCGTTGGAAATATTATCTTGTGGAAGAAACACGTCCGGGTGAGTATATGCCTGTTAATGAAAACGAAAGGGGCACATATATTTATAACTCAAAGGATTTGTGCATGATTGACCATATACCAGAACTTATTGAAGCCGGTGTTCAAAGTATGAAAATAGAAGGCAGAATGAAAACACCGTTTTATGTAGGAACTGTGGTTAAAGCTTATCGTGAGGCTATAGACGCTTATATGCGTTCACCAGAAGAATATGAAAAGAACAAGCAGTACTATATTGATGAAGTTTCAAAAGCCAGCCACAGAGACTTTACTACAGGCTTTTATTTTGGAAAGCCCGGCGGAAATGAGCAGGTTTACACAAATAACTCATATATAAGGGATTATGACTTTGTTGGAATGGTTGAGGAAGACTATGACGAAAATACAGGCTGCGCTTTAATTATGCAAAGGAACAAGTTTGAAGTAGGCGATGAGCTTGAGATTTTGCCGGCAAAAGGACCTGCGCAAAAAATTAAAATTACTGAAATGTGGAATGAGGACGGAGTTCCTGTTGATTCAGCGCCACACCCTAAACAGATTTTGAAAGTAAAACTTCCAGTTTCTGTGAAAAAGTATGATATGCTCAGAAAAGAAATAAAAGAGTAATATAGCAGCAATCAAAGAGTAATGTTGTGTTCATAATTTGTTAACACAATAGTTTTTATTTACTGGTAATATGTAATCACCGGGTGAAATAATTAAGTTTAAATGGAGGATTAATTATGAAAAAGAATATATTAGGAAAACTTGCTATTGCAGCTTTTATTTCAACTATGGTTATTGGTTCAAGTGCTTTTGCTGATACTGCTGATACAACAGCTAACACAGAAACAACTGCTGTTGAAACAACACAGGAAGCTGAAAACAGTATTGAAATATTGAAAAATGAAAAATCAGACTATGTTGTATATAAAGGAACAGTTACAGGTATTGAGGAAGGCGATGACGGATATGTATCTGTTACAATTTCTGAAACTGGCTTAAAAGCTAATTTAGCATCTGACGCAGTTGTTATGGATGCAGCAGACGGAAGCATTAAAAAATCAGCTGATATTGAAGAAGGCATGAATATTATGGTTGTTTTAGGCGCTAACACACCTATGACAATGAGCATTCCACCTATGACAAGCAGTGTTGTTGCAACAATAATCAACGCTGATGATAATGTTGATTTTTCAGTTTACAACGACGAGCTTGTAAATGCTGAAAATACACTTCAGCTTAACACAGAGTCAGATATAATTGTTAAAGATGTAAATGGTGAAGACCTTACAGTTGATGATATTAAAAATAACGCAGCAGTTGTTGCTTATGGAGTTTCAACAAAAAGCATACCTGCACAGACAACACCTGCTCTTGTTGTTGTAATTGGCAATGAAACTGTTGTTGAGCCTGAAACAGGCGAT
>JAHZEA010000011.1:79954-85986 GCA_019422065.1 Lachnospiraceae bacterium
AACTTCGTGAAGTTTGCGAAAATGCCGGATATACAGTAAAATGGACATCAAATGATGAGCCTATCGAAATCTCAAACGGCGAAAAAACAATAACTGTAAATAAAGACTCAAATAAATGCACAATTACAGGCTCTGAAGTTGGAATAAATGCTGAGCTTTCAGGCGATATTTACCTTGAAGGTGACACAATGATGGCTCCATACGATTTAGCATCATATTTATAATTTGATGCTAAGGTATACGTGCTTCTGGCGGGGTGATTTTTGTGAAGGCTGTTATTTCCGGCAAGAAAAAGGCAATAGCTGATTATATGGTTGATGAAGCAAAAAAAATGGGGTATGACGCAATTCTGCATGAGGATGAAAAAGTGCCTTTGAATTATGAAGAATTGGGCTGTGATGTATTAGTTCAGCTAAACATGTTCAGCTGCAACAAACCTGAAGATTTCAGAAACCTAAAATTTGTTCAAGCTTTAATGGTTGGAACAGATAATCAGCCAATAGAAAAGCTTAAAAGTATGAATGTGATGTATTCAAGCATGAAAGGTGTTTTTGATAAACCTATAGCGGAGTTTATTATAATGCGCATACTAGATATATATAAACACATGCGCACTTTTGAAAAAGAGCAGAAAGAGCACAGTTGGTCTAAAAGGTTTGACCTGCTTGAGCTTAGTGGAAAAAAAGCCGCTATACTTGGCATGGGCCATATAGGTGTTGAAACAGCAAAGCGATTAAGAGCTTTTGAAACATGCTGTGACGGATTTTCACGAAGCCTTAAAAATGCAGAAGCATTTGATAATGCCTACAAAATAGATACCCTTAAAGAAAAAATAGGCGACTATGACATAGTTATAGTTTCTATACCGCTTACAGAAGACACATACCACCTTTTTGATGATGATATGTTTAATGCTATGAAAGACGGCTCTATTTTTATTAATATAGCTCGTGGCGGAATACAAAGCGAAGATGCTTTATATAACGCTTTACAAAGCGGCAAGCTTATGGCGGCAGCAGTTGATGTGTTTGAAAAAGAACCTCTCGACCCTAATAGTCCGCTTTGGGACTTGGAAAACTTCTTTTATTCACCGCATAACAGTTTTTGCGGCGATAAAAACGATGAAACAACAGCCAAAATAGTGCTTGATAATTTAAGAGCCTTTATTGAAGGCAGAAAAATAAATGATTTGGTTTAATAAACAAAACTTATTGTTTGATTTTTGCCTGATAAATGTATAATTAAATAATGATTTTTAAAAAGGGGCGTTCACAAGGACGCCTCTTTTGCTGTATGCAATAATTAAAAGATATGCATTAAAATAGTATTTTTTGCAGAATAAAAATGATGAACTGGGTTGGAAAATCTATAATTAAAATAAAAAATTATAAAAAAGAGGGTATACTAATATAGATTGTATCAGAATTCAATACTAAAATACTTATAATAAATTTTTAAAAACTATGATATATTTAAAACAATACTAAATGATTTTAAGGCTTATATTGAAGTTATATTAATAAAATATTTGATTTAAGTTTTAAACTTATAATAAGTTTTTTTGACCATAATTTAAAAAATTTTAAATAACACTTGATTTTTTTATAAAAACATGGTATTTATATAAAAGATGTTATGCAGAAACTTGAAAAGAGGCGTTCTCAATTTTTGAGGACGCTTTCTATGTATTTGATAAATTAAAAGAAAGGACAGCGATAATATGAGCGAAGCTATATCTATACCTGAAATTTACGGGAGCAGAGTATTTAGCGACTCGGTAATGTGCGAAAAACTGCCTAAAAAGATTTATAAAGAGCTAAAGAGGTCTATTGAAACTGGCACAGAGCTTTCACCTGAAATAGCAGAGGTTGTTGCTAATGCTATGAAGGATTGGGCTATTGAAAAGGGTGCTACACACTATACACACTGGTTCCAGCCAATGACTGGTATTACAGCTGAAAAACATGATGCTTTCATTTCACCTGTAGAAAATGATAAGGTAATAATGGAATTTTCAGGAAAGGAGCTTATAAAAGGAGAACCTGACGCATCTTCATTCCCTTCCGGTGGACTGCGCGGAACTTTTGAAGCAAGAGGTTATTCTGTTTGGGACTGTACGTCACCTGCTTTCCTTAAAGAGGATGCCGGCGGATTGACTCTTTGCATACCAACTGCCTTTTGTTCTTACACAGGTGAAGCACTTGATAAGAAAACTCCGCTTTTACGCTCTATGGAAGCAATTAATATTCAGGCATTAAGAATATTAAGGCTTTTTGGAGATACAGAAACTAAAAAAGTAACAACATCTGTAGGAGCTGAGCAGGAATACTTTTTAGTTGATAAAAACATGTACGACAAAAGAAAAGACCTTATATTTGCCGGACGTACACTTTTTGGAGCTATGCCGCCTAAGGGCCAGCAGCTTGATGACCACTATTTTGGCGCAATAAGAGAGCGTGTTTCAGAGTATATGAAAGACCTTGATATAGAGCTTTGGAAACTTGGTATATCAGCTAAAACAGAGCATAACGAGGCTGCTCCGGCTCAGCATGAGTTAGCGCCTATATATGATGATACAAACATAGCTACAGACCATAACCAGCTTGTAATGGAGTACATGAAAAAGCTTGCTCCACGCCATGGCCTTGAATGTCTGCTTCATGAAAAACCTTTTGCAGGTGTTAACGGTTCCGGTAAGCACAATAACTGGTCATTAGCTACAGATACCGGAAAAAATATATTCAGTCCGGGAAAAGAGCCTCATAAAAATAAACTTTTCCTTTTATTCCTTTTAGCTGTTATTAAAGCTGTTGATGAAAACGCAGTAATTCTTAGACTTGGCGCATCAAATGCCGGAAACGACCACAGACTTGGAGCAGCAGAGGCTCCACCGGCTATAATTTCTATTTTCCTTGGTGAGCAGCTTGAAGATATATTAAATCAGATAGAGCTTGGCAATCTTACAAGCAGCAAGAGTGAAACATCTATGACTATAGGCGTTTCAACTATTCCATCTATTAAAAAAGATGTAACCGACAGAAACAGGACTTCGCCTTTTGCTTTTACAGGCAATAAATTTGAGTTTAGAATGGTTCCATCATCTGACTCTATAGCTTGCCCTAACTATATTCTTAATACTATTGTTGCAGAGTCTTTAATGCAGTTTGCTGATGAGCTTGAAAAAGCTGATAATTTTGATGAAGCTTTGGATAAGCTTATGCAAAAAACAGTTAAAGAACATAAGAGAATTATATTTAATGGCAACGGATATTCAGAAGAATGGGTAAAAGAGGCAGAAAGAAGAGGCCTTCCAAACTGCAAATCAATGGTTGATTCTGTAGAGTCAATGGTAGAGCCTCGTACAGTTGAAATGTTTAAGCGCCATGGTGTTTTAACAGAAATAGAGTGTGCTTCAAGAGCTGAAATATTATATGAAAACTATATAAACAGGGTTTTAATTGAAGGCAGAACAATGATTGATATGGTTGCTAAGCAGATTAAACCTGCCGTAATCAGCTATGCCAAATCTGTTGCAGATAGTGTAGTATCTCTTAATGCAGCTGGTGCTGACGCTGAGGTAGAAAAGGAACTTCTTAAAAACATTACAGATAATATTTCAGAGATGGATAAGGCTTATAAGAAGCTTAGAGCTGAGATTGACAAGTCATCAGAAATTGAGGGTCTAAAAGAAAAAGCTTTCTTTGTAAAAGACCATATATTTACTACAATGAGTGAGCTTAGAAAACCTGCTGATGAGCTTGAAATGCTTGTTTCAGAAGAATATTGGCCTTTCCCAACTTATGGAGATTTATTATTCTATTCGTAATTAAATAATATAATTTATAAAAAGGATAAAACATATACTGTTATTTTGATAACAATGTTTTATCCTTTTTTTGTTTTTAAAATATTAAATTATAATTTCAAGCCACAAAAGAGCAATAAAATATTTTTTAACAATATAGTAAATATATTGTTGTACTAAATTTAATACAAAGAACGATTTTTTTATTACCATAGAAAAAATTGCACATTTTTTTAAATATTTGGTATACATATTATTACATAAAAATATCATATGTCTTATGAAAGTTAGTTTAATTATGCAATTTTTGCAAATAAAAATTGTGCAATAATAATATAATTATAATAGATAGTATGCTAAATATGTTTAAAAACAGTTTTTAATTTTTAATGATATTATTGATTGTGCTTAAAAAAGTACAATAACCTTATTGAAAGTGAAAAATTTTGTTGTATAATAAATATGTACCGGTAGTTAAATACCCATTAAAGGGGAGGATGCTGCAATGTATCTTGATGATAAACGTGTTAGGATTATATCAGGCCATTACGGAAGCGGCAAAACGGAATTTGCTGTTAACTATGTCACAAACCTTAAAAAGGTTTCAAAAAATAAGGTTGCTATTTCGGATATGGATATAGTTAATGTGTATTTCCGTTCCAGAGAAAAAAAGGATGAGCTTACAAAACAAGGTATTGAAGTTTTTGACTCATCAATTGGCGCTTCTGCTGATTTGCCTGCCATACCTAAAGAAATGTTGGTTCCATTTGTTGATAAAGAATATGACTATGTTGTAGACCTTGGCGGAAACGATGTAGGAACCATTGTTTTAAGAAGGTTTAGAGAACATATTGATATTTCCGAAGTTGATTTTTTTATGGTTGTTAATGTTTTTAGGCCGGATACCCAAACTGTTGACGCTATTATTGAGCAAAAAGAAAGGCTTGAAAATACATCGGGATTTAAAATTACAGGATTTATCAACAATACCAATCTTGTAAGAGAGACATCTGCCGAAGATTTGCTTTATGGCGATAAATTGCTTAAAGAAGCAAGTGAAAAAACAGGTGTTCCTATAAAATATACTTCCTATGTAAAGGAGGTTGTTAAGGATATGACGCCTGAAATAATCAGCAAGCTTTCAGGCGATGTAATACCATTAAAGTACTATATGCGTGAAGTATGGATGTAATACAATTTCAGGAGGTGCTTTTTTTAATGGCAAAGTTTAATGTAAAATTCGACGAGGCGTTATGTAAGGCCTGTGGTTTATGCATGACAGCTTGTCCAAAAAATCTTATCGTACTTAATACGGAGCTTACAAACGATTCCGGTTATACACCAGCTATGATGACTGATATTGAAGCGTGTATCGGATGTTGCAGCTGCGCAAGAATGTGTCCGGATTGTGTTATAACAATCGAGAAAAACGACTGAGAGAGGGGGATTACATAATGGCAAAAGTGCTTATGAAAGGTAACGAAGCTACAGGAAAAGCCGCTATTTTAGCAGGATGTAAATTTTTTGCCGGCTATCCTATAACTCCACAAAATGAGGTACCAGAATATTTATCAAGAGAATTACCTCTTGCTGGCGGAACTTTTGTTCAGGCTGAGTCTGAGGTTGCTGCTATTAATATGCTTTATGGCGCCGGAAGTGCCGGAGCAAGATGCATGACATCTTCTTCATCACCTGGAATCGCCCTTAAACAGGAAGGTATTGGATACTGTGTATTTGGAGAAGTTCCATGTGTTATAAACTCAGTTTCACGTGGAGGCCCAGCCCTTGGTACAATTCAGCCATCACAGCAGGATTATAATCAGGCTACAAGAGGCGGAGCTAACGGTGACTATCATATTCCTGTACTTGCACCTGCATCAATTCAGGAAGCTGTAGATGCTATTAAAGAAGCTTTTGAAATTGCAGACTTCTACAGAACACCTGTTATGGTTCTTCAGGATGGTCTTATTGGCCAGATGATGGAGCCGGTAGACTTTGATGTACCTGTTAAGAAAAGAGAAATACCACCTAAGAGCGAATGGGCTTTAGGTTATGGAAAAGGTAATCCTCATATTATTGAAGGTATAGTTATTGACGCTCCTGCTTGTGAGCAGAAAAACCTTAGATTCTTCAAAGAAAAATATGAAGTAATGGAAGCTAACGAAGTTAGATACGAAGAATATATGATGGACGATGCCGATGTGGCTCTGGTCGTAATGGGTTCCAG
>JAHZEA010000012.1:0-58961 GCA_019422065.1 Lachnospiraceae bacterium
ATTAAATTTACGCCAAACGGCGGCCTTATATCAGTTAAATTAAAAAACGAAAATAATTTGGTAACAGTAGTTATTTCAGATACAGGCATCGGCATGTCTGAAGAAATAAAAAATCATATATTTGAAAAATTCTATTGCGCCGATAAATCCCGTAACGACAGCGGTAACGGCCTTGGCCTTACTCTTGTAAAACGCGTTATTGAATTATGCGGCGGAACAATAGAAGTTGAAAGCCAAAAAAATATAGGCACAAAATTTATAGTAAAGCTTCCAAACACAGTAAAACATTAATAAAGCAAAGGGCATATAATACATCTTATATGCCCTTTATTATATTTAACTATACTAAATTGTAATTTACTTTACAGCATTTGCTCAGCTAGTCTTGTTATAAGGCTATCAGAGTATTTATAAAAACTTAAATACAGCATAGTATCATCAGTAAAGCCGCATTTTTCCTGTATTATTTTTTTAGACTCCTCAACTGTTAAAGCCTCTTTTTCCATACCATTATAACCTCCTGCCTTTATTATTTTAGGGAAATCAACATAGGCAATGTCAGTGTCAACAAAACCGCTTATGCCGTTTACTGTTCCTGTTGAGCTGTTCTGCCACATATCCACTCTGCCTTTATACGTATACTGCCCACCTCTGTATTCAGCAAGCCAAATACTGTAGTCTTTAATTTTATTTGTGTCTATATAGTTTGTAAGCCAGTATTTATTGGCATAAAGCATAGGATAAAAGCCAAATTCCTTCAGCCTTCCCATAAATGACAGTGCAATATTTGTTATTTTATCTTTAGAAAGACTTGTAAGACTGTTGTCCTCAATGTCTACAGCGGCCGGGTATGGGAATTTATATTTTTTAATAATACTTATAAAAAAATCAGCTTCCTGTATTGCTTCTTTTTCCGTTGTGGCTAAGCAATAATGATATACTCCCATATCAATGCCCTGTGCCTGAGCGTTAGTCATATTTGTATCAAAATTTTTGTCTTTAAGACTTTTGCCGTATGACGCTCTGGCCATTGCAAAGCTTACACCGGATGTTTTAACCTTTTTCCAGTCTATAGTTCCCTGCCATACCGAAACATCTATTCCGTTTACGGACATTTTAATTCCTCCTTACTTTTTTACAATATATAATATGAAAAAGTAATTAAAAACGACACAAAATATTGATATAAATTACATTTTTTATCAAAAAAACAAAAAATCCGAACTGAAGTTATCAGCTCGGATTTGTAATACTTATTTAATACCGTTTAGTTTTTCTTTTGTTTTTAAAATCAGGTACAGGCAGTTATTCCACGGTGTAGGAACGCCATTTTTTAAACCTTCATCTATAACTACTCCGGAAAAGCTGTCAACCTCTGTTTTTCTTCCAGCTTCCATATCCTGAAGCATTGAAGTTTTGCTGTTGGGTTCAGAGCCAACAGCTATTCTAACACATTCTTCTACATCATTTTCGTCAATATTTATGCCTTTGCTTTGGGCTACAAGCATAACCTCTGTCATTACCTCTCTCAAAGCCTTGTTAAGCTCCGGTATACCGCCAAAGCCCCAATACGGTGAACCTGTAGCAGAAGAAAGCTGGTTCATGCCTACATTACGCATAAATTTCATCCACACAGCTCTTATCATGTCCTGACATACCTCATTAGGTATTTTTGCCCTGTCAAAAAGCTCTTTAACTGCCTTAACTTGAGGACTTATAACAGTATTGTCAGCCTCGCCAAACTGAATTGTACCTTCCCAAGAGCATTTAACGCCTTCCGGTGTTCTTTCAGCATCGGACTTACTAAGGCCATAAAGCACTGTATTTTCCGGATAAGCCTCTTTAATTTTATCCCTTGCCGAAACGCCGTTAAGTATAGTTAAAATTACAGTATCCGGAGTAATTATGTTTTTAACATCATTAATTGCGTTTTCAAGTTGATAGTTTTTTACAGAAAATATAACAAGGTCAGCCTTCCATGTTTTATTGTCTGGTTCTATAACCAAAGGCATTATTTTTTCGCCGTTTATTGTTTCGCCGTTTTCTCTAAGCCTTTTAGCCCTATTACCCCCAGCAATAACGGCAAAATTATCGCCCATTAAATTATATAGTCTTCTGCCGTAAGTACAGCCAATAGCCCCAAAACCAACAATAGCCGCTTTTTTAATATCCATACTGTCCTCCCTTAAAAATTAATGTTTTTTCCAGTCCAAAACACCACCTGTTGCAGCAGAGCTTGCCTGAGCAGCATAACGCGCAAGGTAGCCGCTCTGAACTTTAGGCTCATAATTCCACTTAGCTTTTCTTTTTGCCAGTTCTTCATCACTGACATGCAGAGTAACTTCTTTTTTATACACATCTATAGTTATTTTATCACCATCCTGCACAAAAGCAATAGGTCCGCCTTCAGCAGCTTCCGGAGATATATGTCCAACAAAACATCCGTTATTTGTGCCTGAAAACCTTCCATCAGTAATAAGAGCTGTACTTGTAGCAAGGCCTTGTCCGTTCATAAGTTTCATAGGCCTATACATTTCCCTCATACCCGGACCGCCTTTAGGTCCTTCATACCTAATTACAACAACATGTCCCGGTTTAATTTTAAGCTGTTCAAGTGCTAAAGAACATTCTTCTTCGCTGTTAAAGCATATAGCTTCTCCTGTAAAACGCCGTACCTCTTCAGCAATAGCTGCCGGTTTAGCAACACCTGTATCCGGTGCCAAATTACCGCGCATAATTGCTACACCGCCTAATGTGCTGAAAGGATTTTCAAAATGTCTAATTACATTATCATTACATGGTCCGTACATATAATTAGCGTTTTCGATATTTTCTGCCAATGTTTTGCCAGTAACAGTCATTACATCAGTATTAATGTGGTCTTTAAGGAATTCCATAACCCTTTCAACACCACCGGCTCTATAAAAGTCTTCCATATCATAATCATTAGAAGCAGGATTTATCTTCGCCATATGCGGAATAATGCCGCTTATTCTATCAAATTCCTGCATTGTCCAAGCAGGGTCAATACCAGCCTCATAACCTATAGCCGATATATGTAATACTGCATTAGTAGAGCCTCCAGTTGCCATAACATAAGAAATAGCGTTTTGTATAGATTTTTTATTTACAATATCTTTAGGCCGTATGTTTTTAGATACAAGCTCAACAATTTTTTCACCTGTTTTTTTAGCGCTTCTAAGTCTTTCGTTATAAACAGCCGGTATTGCTCCGCCGCCCGGCAGAACAAGTCCAAGGGCTTCAGCAGTACAGCTCATAGTATTGGCAGTACCATAAAAATTACATGAACCGCATGTAGGCTGTGTAATTTTTTGCAGATTTAGTACTTCTTCCCATTTGGCAAGACCTTTCTGATATTTACCGTATGTTTCAGCAACTGTTGTGCTGTCGGCTTTAGTTTTCTGGCCATATGCCGGACCACTAAGCATAGGTCCGCCTGGTACCATAATTGCAGGTATATTAGCCCTTAAACAGCCCATGAGCATTCCGGGTACTATTTTATCGCATGAGCCCAAAAGCACTATTCCGTCCAAACGATGAGCCTTTGCCATTATTTCAATACTATCCGCAATTATTTCACGAGAAGGAAGTATGTAATGCCCTCCTACAGTTCCGTTTCCTACACTGTCACAGCAGCCTATAACACCAAACTCAACAGCATTGGCACCGGCAAGGTGAACACCTTTTTTAACAAATTCGGCTACTTGCCTAAGATGAAAATGCCCAGGAACAATATCACTAAATGCATTTGCAATACCTATTGTATACCTGTTTAAATCATCATCATCAAAACCTACAGCCTTATAAACCCTGCATGGGTGAAGCTGTTCTATATGTTCATTAGTGTTTGTAGAAGAATTACCAGTAAAATCTGCCATAAAATCCCCTCCCAAATAACAAATGACAATAATATATTTCAGTTATATACTAACATAAACGTTACTTTTGTCTACTTCCAATATGTATATATAAACATATAATTAATTGTTATACATAGGATTAAGCCCGTATTTTCAGCAATTTTACTATCAGCACACTTCTTTTTAAGTTAATTGGTGATGGTTTTTTTTACAATAAATAATTGAAAAAAATTTCATTCAGCTGTTATCTAATCTTTAGTATAAAGTTAAACCTCCACGCCGGTAACTGCAATATAAAAACATACAGTCAATTCCTGCTATGGAGGTTTTTATGTAGGTTAGGTACTATTTATTTTTAGGCACAAAATTTACATAGCTTAGTTCCAAAATTCTTCCATCATTATAACGTGCTCGCCAGCTGCCTCTACCTTGATTCGACACTTTATCATAATATACTTCTAATATATTAGATGATGTTTGGAACATCTGAACAGCGCTTATTCTTTTAAGTGCTCTGTTATTTCCCAGATAAAAAGCTGATATTCCGCAGTTAGTTGATATTTGCGAGTAAACACTCTCTCCTCCGCTTTTTTGCACATCTATATTTTCATCTAAATGACTGGCTAAAACCAAAATTTTGTCAGCTTCTTCTCTTGTAATATATCCATCTGGTCTGAAGCTTCCGCCGCTTGGTATAGCGCCCTCTCTTGCAAGAGCTTCAATATACTGACACGCCCAGTGGTCCTTTGGCACATCAGAGAATACTCCCTGCGGCTGTGATAAATTAAATCCATAACTCCTTACAGCCATAACAGCAAATTCTGCTCTGCTTACCAAATCCCATGGGTGAAAAAGCCCGTCAGAAGAACCGCTTACAACACCATTAGTTAAACCCCAATCAACAATTTTGCGGTCACTTTCTGATAATGCTGCCGCATCAGCAAAGTCAGCTGATGTTTTTTTGACAGTTTCAACTTTTTCAGGAGTTTTATTAGCATTTAAGTCAATTAAATTAAATGCA
Organism: Lachnospiraceae bacterium; assembly: GCA_019422065.1. GTDB lineage: Bacteria > Bacillota > Clostridia > Lachnospirales > Anaerotignaceae > Neoanaerotignum_A. The sequence goes on from JAHZEA010000012.1 coordinate 4,903, forward strand.
AGGTTTCGGCCATTATATGTAATCCATCTGAAAGTTCTGTCTGCTTTGTTATAAGCAAGCCTGTCGAAGCATGAAAGATACACGCCTTCCGGAACACTCATTGAATAATCACTTAAAACATTTCCTTGACTGTCAATTTCCAAAAGATGTATTGAATTATGCTCATAACCTTTATCAAACCCACTGCCGTATATTATATTGGCATTTCTTGCAAGGCTGGTATATTTGTTTTCTTCATAAAGTATAGCTGCGTTTCCATTTTCCATAGCAGCAGCACGAACAGCACCTACTTCAGCAGTTTTAAGGTCTGTATAGTTTGTAAGATATATAGGCTGAGAATTATCAGTCATTTTCTGTATAAACAAATTTCTTGCTGACATAAGCCTGTCATCTGTTGTATTTTCATAAGAACCAGTAAGCCAATTCTGTCCATTTATATTTACAATATCTCCAGCAATACTAAATGTATTATTATTTATGTCAGAATATGTAATAATAGGAACATAAGTATTGCCATTTATTGTTTCAGTTTCTGTTTTATCAGATTTCTTAGCATCGCTTTTAAATTTAAAAGACTGCCATGTATCAACTTTATTTCCTTCAGAATTATACTCTGTTACATTAAAAGCCCTTGGACTTGCATCTCCTCTTTCCAGACAATAGTATATTCCGTCATCATAAAAAGTAAGCTGTGATAACGAATGAGTAACACCTGAAAGCTCAATATTTAATGTTTCCATTTTATCTGTATCAACTAAAACAGTACATGAGCCCTGATGCCTAAGTCCGCTAGAAACACCATAGTAATCGTTTCCCACACGAGCTGAATCAATAAGCCTTCCAAAAAGAATTACGGCCTTTCCTTGCTGCACTGTCATAGAGCAGCCACAGTCAAAAGGTTTAACAGTATCGATATTTGCTTGAGAAAAAGACATGGCAGCCTCTCTTGTACCGCTACTTGAATATTTAACCAGTCTTATAGACTCTTCATCTTTATAAGCTGTATTTTGTCCGTATAAAACAAATATGTTTCCTTTTTCATCTTTTGTAAAAGCCCCAACATAATCAAGTTCTTTTTCTATCTCTATACTTCCGGTAATATTTCCTGTTTTGTCAAGTTTTAAAATAGTCAGTCTGTCAGTATTTGGATTAAGCAGAACATCCGTTGTGCCATCTGCAGCATAGTAAGGAAAAATCTCTTGATTATACTCTCTCCCAAGGGCAAAATCATAACCCATTTCAGGTTTTGGCATCCAGTCAAGGCGCTGAATTACTTTTGACTGAATATAAGGTTCTTGATTTTGACCGTATACAGTTATGCTACAAAGTAATAAACCAACAGCAATAATAACACTTATTATTTTTCTAATAAAATAATACTTTTTATTTGCCATTTTGTTCCCTCCCCAGTAAAACTTAACTATAATCCGTTATAATACAGACTTTTTAATCCCCCGCTTTCGACTCACTTAATTTTATTAATAAAACTATACAAATTGATTATATCATACATTTGTTGTTAACCAAATATTATAACTATTTGATTTATAAAAAAAGACCTTTAACTACATAGTCAAAGGTCTTTATAAAGCAATATTAATATTAATTATTCTTCCATGTTGTGGTAAACATTCTGAACGTCATCGTCATCATCAAGAAGGTCAAGAAGTTTATTCATTTTCTTAATGTCATCTTCGTTTGTAAGTGTTGTGTATGTCTGAGGTATCTTTGTAACCTCTGCTGATGCCATTGGTATGTTGTTTGCCTCAAGCGCTTCCCTTACTGCTGAAAAATCATCTGGTGATGTTGTTATCTCATAGCTGTCTTCCTCTACAGCAAAGTCTTCGGCACCGGCTTCAATAGCCATCATCATAAGCTCGTCCTCGTCCATGCCTTCAACTTCTTCTTTATCAACAACAATTAAACCTTTGTCATCAAACATAAATGATACACAGCCGCTTGTTCCCATGTTTCCGCCGCCTTTTGTAAAAGCGTTTCTAACATTTGCAGCAGCTCTGTTTCTGTTGTCTGTAAGAACCTCAACAATAATCGCAACACCATTAGGGCCATAGCCTTCGTATGTTATGTTCTCGTATTCAACGCCATCTCCAGGGCCAGCAGCCTTTTTAATGCTTCTTTCAATAGTATCGTTAGGCATATTGTTTGATTTAGCCTTAGCAATAACGTCTCTAAGCTTACCATTATTAGCAGGATCCGGTCCGCCTGCTTTTACCGCAACTGCAATTTCTCTACCAAGCATTGTAAATATTTTTCCTTTTGCGGCATCATTTTTTTCTTTTTTATGTTTAATATTAGCAAATTTTGAATGTCCGGACATTTCGGATAAACCCCCTTAATTATTGTTAACTATAATATTTTAGCATTATTTTAAACTCAATACAAGCCTTAATCATATAATTTAAAGCCTTCTTCGGTGCAAGCCCCACGCAAAGTATCTTTTAATTGAGCCTGAACACTGCCTGATGTTATTTCTGTTATAAGTGCTTCAAATATATCAGCTCTGCTGTTTTCGATATAAACAGTATAAGTTACTTTATCTGTAAAGTCTGTATTTTCCACAAAATACTCTCCCTTTGAAAGCTCATACTGTATTTTACCGCTTTGCGTATAATCACACTCAACAGAATATTTTTTGTATAAACCAATCTGGCATATACCGGCATTATCAAGCCCGGCTTTAGCCGCTGCGGTATAAGCTCTTACAAGTCCGCCGGTTCCTAAAAGTATTCCGCCAAAATATCTTGTAACAACTACAGCTGTATTTTTAATATCTTCTGATGAAAGAACACTTAATACAGGCATACCGGCTGTGCCCTGAGGCTCTCCATCGTCACTAAAACGTTTAAGCTCATTTTTTTCGCCTATTTGATAAGCAAAAACATTGTGTCTTGCGTCATAATACTTTTTCTTAATTTCTTCAATAAAAGCTCTTGCTTCTTCTTCGCTTTTAACCGGCCTTGTATGAGCTATAAATCTCGATTTTTTCTCTGTTATTTCGGCATATCCCGGTTTAACAGTAGTTTTTATTATATCTTCCAACATATTACAACAAAACACCACCTAATTTAATTTGAAAAAATTTCTAAAGTACAATCACCCTTTAAACAGTTTGTCATACTATATTATCAGAACAGCAAATGTTCTAAACCAAAAGGAGGATTTTAAAATGGCAAATATTGATTTATGTAACAACTGTCCGGCTTTCCAGCCTAAACTTGAATGTGTATCAATCCCTAAAATTTTCGACCAGTGCAGACTTCAGGTTTGCCTTACACCAAATGAAATCGGCGCAGCTAAAGTAGACTTCAACCCTATTAACTGCAATATTAATAAAAACACATGCCCAAATCAGTGTGGTCAGTCAGTTCAAGGCAAAAGAACATCTTGCAGCGGTGAAACAATAGTTCCACCTCAGAACGCTGTTTCAGTAACAATTGATAATTTCTGCATTAAGAGCATGAATGTATTAAGCAAAACAAAAAGCGGTTTCAGAAAAGGTTTCTTTGACGTAAGCATCCGCTTTATATTCAGCTATACTCTTAAATTCTACAATGCAGACAACATGGAAATAAGCAGAGTACCTGCTTGCAGCTCCTATACAACAACTGTTTCGCTCTACGGCGGAGAAGACATCTGTGTTGCTTCATTTAACGAGCTTTACAACGGCATTACAACAAACGGACCATTTGTATCAATAGAAGGCAGCGCTATGAACCTTGCAGCTGCTCTTAGATATCCTTGCAGCTGTGGCTGTGGCTGCGGTTGTGGCTGTGGCTGCGGCTGTGGAAGCTGCGGCGGAGGATGCGGCTGCTCAGATAATGGCTGTGACAATGGCTGCTCATGCTTATCACCTACAGGCGTTGATGTAACAATCGGTCTTTTCGCAGTAGTTAAACTTTTAAGACTTTCCAACATGTCAGTTAACTCTTACGGCAACTGCATGCCTTGCGAATGCTCAGATATTTCAGACATCAGCCCATGTGACTTCTTTGATAACCTTAAGTTCCCTACAGACCTTTTTGCACCACAGGCTAACTATAAACCATGCTGCGACACATCATCAGAGGATACACCAACAAACGGCTCATGCTGTGAAACCTGCTGATAAATCAGCATAAAAACTGATTTAAAAAGCTGTGGGGTGTGGGCAAAACCCATGCCTTACGGCATAAATTAAATATCAATACAAATATTTTATATAATAACCCCCTCTTTATCAACCATTAATTTTTGCACAATCTAAAAGCAGTATTGCCAAGCAAACGGCAATACTGCTTTATTTACTAGTTATTTAGTTATTTTAATACTTTGCTGTAATAGCTCTCTGTAAGGTAAAGCGGCATAACTGCGTTATGTCCAAGAACCCTATCTTTTGTGAAAAGCACCGTTGTAGGAGCTTCACTGTATTTTATAAAAAGTGAGTCATGGCCTACACAAAGACCCATAACTACGTTTAAGTCAGTTTTTTCGTTATTAAGTATTTTGGCCTGTAATATAGGATTGCACATTGGTTCATAGCAGTCCGGATGTATTTTATCTTTGTCGGCTATACCAATTTCAGTTTTATCCCTGTTACCTACTTTGCATGCAGCACCAACAACCTCAAGGCCGTTTTTACGAAGAATTTTGGCAAATGTCCTTGCTTCTCTTATTGTGCCTACACATGTAGCAATACCTACTTTTTTGGCACCTATCTTTTTAGCAAAAAGCACAGTTTCCTCAACTCTTGTAAGCTTACAGTAAAAGTTGCCTTCTATTTCGGCAGCAGATTTAGCTATAAGATTGTTTTCTTCACTTTTAAGCAGTTCAACAGCCTCTTCAGCCAATTCTTTGTATTTAACTGTTTCGCAAAAATCAGGATACGGCATGTTCTGGTTTTCGCAAGTTGTTTTGTAACAGTCAATACAGCTTAATTCTTCCTTCTCCATGTGGATAACCTCCCCTTAGTCTGCAACTAAATCTTTTAATGCAGCATCTGTATATTTAACAAGGTCGTCAGGCGATATAATAATCTGGCAGCCCCTAACCCCAGCGCTAACGCCTATTTCATCTAAAAGCTGAGCTGTTTCATCTATAAAAGTAGGGAATTTCTTTTTCATACCTATAGGTGAACAACCGCCTCTTATATACCCCGTTACTGGCAGTAAATCCTTAACATGCAGCATTTCTATTTTTTTGTTCTTAGAGCATGCAGCCGCCTTTTTTAAGTCAAGTTCTTCGGCAACCGGTATGCAGAAAACCATATACCCCGTTTTGTCGCCTTTTGTAACAAGTGTTTTAAAAAGCTGTTCCGGCGGCATGCTTAATTTTGCCGCTACAGTAACACCGGATAAATCGTTTTCGTCATACTCATAAGTTTCACTGCGGTATTTTATTTTTTCAGCGTCTAAAAGGCGCATAGCGTTTGTTTTAACCAATTAAAACATCTCCACATTTTTATAACATTTTTTATATCATTTAGTAACTTAATTAATAAATGAATAAATAGTCTGCATAAACCTTATTACCGGCGGTATGTAATAAATAACCGGCACAGCTATAGCCGGCAGCATGTTTCCCACCTTAAACTTTTTAATTTCGAGTGTATTAACACCTATTGCCGTAATCATAATTCCGCCTACTATAGATATTTCAACAAGCATTTCGTTAGTTAAATAAGGCTGAATTAAAGAAGCAAAAACCGTAAGCAGGCCTTGATAAACAAAAACCGAAACAGCCGACAGCATAACACCTATTCCAAGTGTTGAGGCAAAAACAAGTGCCATAACACCGTCTATTACGGCCTTTGTAAAAAGCGTTGTATGTACTCCCTGTACTCCACTTTCAATAGAGCCTATAACAGCCATTGTACCTACACAAAATGTAAGGCTTCCAGTTACAAAACCCTGTGAAATATTTCCGCCTTTAGATTTTGTAGCCGACTCAATTAAATTGCCGAATGACTCCAGTCTGTCCTCAATTTTAAGCGACTCGCCTATAAGTGAACCAATTACAAGGCTTACTATATAAAGCACAGGCTTAGCCTCATCACTGAGCATGCCTTCAAGTGCCGTTGAAATTCCTATAAACACTACCGAAAGGCCAAGAACACTCATTAATATTTCTCTGTATCTTGGTTTAAGTCCGCCCTTTATAAAAAGACCTACAAACGCTCCAAATATAATGGCTAAAGAATTTACTATTGTTCCTAACATAACTTACTTACCTGCTTTTTCTTTCTTATTGTCAGAAGCGCCTATTTTAAACTCTCTGGCGTAATTAAATAAATACTGCTGGGCAAAGCCTGCATACTCACCGAACTTGTCGTATGCTGATTTATGTATTGTTTTAATAGGTGTGTCGTTTCCGTCAAAGTAAAAATAGCTCATAACCCTTTTAACCCAAACATCTGTAGGAAAAGCGTCGCTTCTGCCCATTGAAAAAAGCATAACACAATCAGCAACTTTAGGCCCTACACCTTTAATTGTCATAAGCTCTTTTCTTACTTCATCAGTTGGCATGTCTTTAAATTTTTCAAAAGAAATTTCGCCTGAAATACATTTTTGCACAGCATCTATTATATACTTAGCTCTAAATCCTGTTTTGCACTCCATTAATTCTTCCTCAGTTGCTTTAGAAAGCTCATCAGCAGAAGGAAATGAAAAGTAGCTTACATTATTAAAATCTCCTATAAGTTTACCATATCTTTGGCTAATGTTAGAAACTACTTTTTTAATCATAGGTATTCTGTTGTTTTGAGAAATTATAAACGATATAAGGCACTCAAAAAAGTCCTGATTAAGTATTCTTATACCCGGTGCATACTTAACTGCATTTTTAACAGTTTCATCTTTAGATGAAAGAAGCTCCTTAATCTGGTTATAATCTCTTTTAAAATCAAAGTAGTCCAGCCAAATATTCTCAAAGTCTTCTTTTGATGTATTTTCAAAAACTATATCATTATCCTTTTTATACGCATGCAGTATCTTTTCTTTAGCTATAACAATATAGTCTTCATCACTTATTTTTTCAAACCTGAAGCATTGCCCGCATTCAAGTGTTTGAGAAATCACAAAACTGTCGTACTCGTTTAAAACCAAATTTCCGTCGCAAAAACTGTATTTCATTTGTTTCTCCTTACTTGTCCCAAATTATAAACAAAGGCATATTATTGCCGTAGCCATTTAATTTCTTCTCAGCGTCATAGTTGCTTGCAACTTGAATATACTCCCATGTAGTAGAGTTATACCTTGCTAAATACTTAACCTGATTTTTAAGAACTATATAATAATAGTTGGATGCACCACATATATACTCAACATCACTTGAGCCCGTTATAAGGCCTCTTTGTGACATAAGTATTAAAACATCGTTTTTGTATATATTAATGCTGTTTTTAAAGTCATAAACAGACCACTGCGGCAACAGTGAAAGATTAAAATCAGGAAGCTGTTTATTAATAGCAACTTCAAGCCTTGGTTCTTTTTCCAAACCGGCATAAACCACTTCCCAAATACCATTTGATTGTTTAAGTATATACTGCTTAATGTTTCCGCTGTCACTTGCAGGTGAAAGAGTAGCTATTGCATATTTTCCATCAAGCCTTATATTTCTTACAAAATACTGCTCATACTTGCCTTCGTGCATATTAATAAAGCTTACAATCCTAGTATATTCATAAGAATCAGGATAAAGCCTTGAAATATTGCCATGATTTTGATTATATTTTGCCAAAATGCTGTTATAATCAGCCGAAGATATTTCTCCTCCGCCATAGCTTGAAGAAATTATATATTTATCCTCATTTGGTATTTTTAATGCCGAAAAAACAGTAAGACCAGAATCCACGCCACTTAATGTAACTCCGTCTAAATTCTTAACGTCACTGCCAAAAAGCAGCAAAACTTGGCAGCCGCTGTTAATATACTTATTATTTAGGTACCCTTCTTCTACAAGATAATAAGTGTCAACCTGTCTGTTTCGTGACAGATTATACATATAACCGTTTTTAGTTATTACCTTACTTTTTGAAAAATAATCGTTATAATAAGTCTGACCTGCTTCAACTACACTGTCTGCAATATCCCATTGAGTTTTAAGCTTAGGGTCTCTGTTGCTTATTATATTTACAGAGTCACTGCCAGCCGATGTATGTTTTTGAGGTACTTCATCAGTTTGTGTTTTATCAAAAATATTATTTTCATTGTTGTTTTTGCTGGCATTTGAGTCACTTGTATTACTATCAGTATTACTGTCACTGTTTATTTCATTAGATGCGTCTTCACTGCTTTCACCATTTTCTGTGCTTTCGCTGTTTTCATCAACTATGGTATTGTTATTTTCAATAACTTCGTCTTCTTTGTTAACGCCCTCTGTTTTTTCGCTTTCACTTGAAGAAGCTTTATGTTCTTCACTTGAAGAAGGATTATTTATGGCGCAGGACGCAAAAAATATTAAAGCTGAAAAAGCCAATGCTATAATTTTGTAATTCTTTAGTATTGATTTTCTCAATTAATACTCATCCCTTTTGTCTATAATAGCTTCATATACCGACTCAAGTTCTTTTTTATGTATACTGAGTATACGTTTAATTTTTTCTTCCAGTTCATCAGCATTTTCTATGAACTCAAATTTAATATCCCATGTAGGGTTATAACAGTCTTCTTCCTCTGTTATGCTTTCTGCCTCGGTTAAAATAGGTTCCGGGTCGTAATAATCATAAACGGCATCAAATTCCCAGTCTTCAACATCCCTATCGCATGTCAGCTTTAAATGTATACAGCACCGGCCGTCTTCTTCAGATGCATAAGTATTGTATATAAGATTTTCGTTTTCCTCTACTTTAAAACTGGCTATTTCTTTATCAAGAAATCCAGTTTCACTGTCTTTAAGCATAATAACAATTAAAGTTTCGTCCATTACAAAATCTCCTAAGTTTTATTAAGCTAAATAAAAATATCCTAACATTAATATTATACTATCACTAAAAAATTATTGCAACACAGCGCAAATTCAGCGGCAAATCTTAAGATAAAATTAACAATTTGATTTTCCGTAATTTACCAACTCACCCAACAAAAAGCATGTACCGGCAGTGTTTTCTGCCGGTACTTAAAACCATTGTTTTTATTCTTCTGTAGAGCTTGCTGTTTGTTCTTCTTCTGTTTCGCCAGTTCCCAGTATAACAAGTATATCTGTATCACCAGAGAGCATATCCGGGTCAACTATAATTTCAGCGTCATTATAGAATTCCTCTTTAAGGTCATATCCAAGGCCTTCTTTATAAACAACAATTCTTGTATTAGGCTGCTGTTCATCGTTATATGTTGAAATGCTTGAAACGGTATAACCTTTTTCCTCAAGCATTGCTTGATTTTCAGCTGCATAACCGTTAATATTGCTGCCGTTTGAAACTTCTATATTTTTGCCCTTAGAAGAAATATGTCCGTTTTCATCCGGTATATCGTCGCTGTAGAATACACGTCTTACACTTGCGTTTAATTCTTCTTCATCAATAACATAGTAAGATACATTTCCAATATACTGTCCAACGCCCGGCGCTGTTTCCATTGTAACATTATTCATGTCAACATCAGAAATATAATTAGCGTACTTAAGACAATCAGTAAGAGTAAAATCAGTTGTTACATCTTTATAGAGAGTGTTAATAAGGGTTGGAAGATTAGTCAGTATTGACTCAGTGCTGAGCATCTTTTTACCAAATTCCTTTAAGAAAAGCTGCTGAACTCTAACTCTGGCAACATCACCTTCAGGATATTTTCTAAATCTAACAAGCTGCTCTGCTTTGTCACCGTCAAGATGCTGTAATCCTTCATCCAAATGAATATACAAATCCTGAGCCGGGTCTTCGTAATGCATTGCCTGCGGAACTTCCACATCAACTCCGCCTATAGCGTCAACAATATTTCTGAACCCTTCAGTAGTAACTTTAACATAGTTATCTATGTGTATTCCCAAAAGCTCCTCAAGCTGAAGAACAGTAAAATAATCACCTTTTTCGCTGCCTGCGTAAGCATGAACTTCGTTTATTTTGCAAATTCCGCCGCTTGGTATATACTTGCCGTTTTCGGTAAGATAATCGTTAAGCTCATTTGTTATTTTTACACGTGTATCTCTTGGTACAGACATAAGAGAGAGTTTACCGCTTTTACTGTCAAAATGAACAACAAAAAGCACGTCTGTTCTAGTACCTTCAACATCAACACCCATTACGGCAACGTTTAATGTAATATTTTTTCCTGTAAGGGAATCTAAGAGCGAAATCTCACTTCCGCCAACACTCTCCTGTTCTTCGCCGTTTTCATTGTTGTTTCTTGCAATTTTGGTATAAGCAAATATGCTTGCCCCAGCAAAAACAACAAATATCAAAACCATAGAAAAAACAATTTTAAAGAACTGGCCTATAAAACTTTTTCTACGTGTTTTCTTTTTTCGTTTTCCCATGTTATAACTCCGTTCTATAAAGTATAATATCCGCTCAAAAAAACAATATATCCGTGTTATTATATCAAAATTTATTCTTTTACACAACTATCCTTTTATTTAAAGAACATTTTTTTACAAAATGTTCATAATACAAATATTAAAGTACAAAATATAAATGTTAAATAATATTTTAAAAAAATCTCTATTTTTTTACATAATTCTTTACTAATTCATAAATTTGTAATAATATGTTAAGGATTTAAAAAATTTTGTTTCAAAAAATGCGTAATTAATACTATAAATTGTGTTAAGGTGGATATAATGAAAAAGCTTTATGACTTTATTAAATCAAAAAAAATAGAAATACCAATAAGTATCTCAATTATTCTTTTAGTTATTGCCTGTTTATTAATAAACTTGGCTGTTATAATGGCAGACCCAAACTCTTTTAAAACAAGCTTGGATTTAATAACAAAAACAAGTTTAGTTTTAATTCTTAACGCTGTGCCTGTAGCACTGCTTCTTGCCTTTTTATTTTTTGCAACAAACAACGCTTTATTTTCAATATCCCTTTCAGGTGCTATATTTATAATAGGCTCTGTTGTAAACAGGGAGAAAATAGTTTTAAGGCAAGACCCTTTTATACCAGGCGATTTATCACTTTTTTCTGAGGCTTTCGGCATTGTAAAAAATTTCCCGCCAAGCCAGTTGTTTACATACGCTTTAATAATATTAGTCTTTTTAGCTGTAATTATTATTACATTTTTATTCTTTGGTACAAAAAAAATCCGTTCATCAGTAAGGATAATACTTGCATCACTTACTGTAGTTTTAAGCGTAATACTTAATTTTACCGTTTACTCCAGCGATTCCCTTTACGACTCTTTCCCTGTAGAAGGCAACATATATTTTGATGTAAACCAGTATGCCTCAAAAGGTTTTGTATACAGCTTTATTTATAAGCTTAATTCAATGCGTATAGAAAAGCCTGCCGGCTATAACAATTCATACTTTATAGCTGCTGAGGAAGATTATAAACCTGAAGAATATTCCAGTGACCAACTGCCTCATATAATTATGGTTATGGGTGAGGCATTTTCAGATTTAAGCGAAAACAGTCATTTTGACTTTACAGATTACGGCGACCCTATGGAAAATTTTAAACGCTTGGCAAACTCCGAAAACGCAATATCCGGGCATATTATAGTGCCTAATTTCGGCGGCGGCACAAGCAATACCGAATTTGATGTGCTTACAGGCTATCCAACACGTTTTTTAGTTAACGACGGCATAGCTTATAACTACATCCGTTCGTCAATAGACGCCATACCTAACCGCCTGCTTCAAACAGGATATAACACATTGGCTATTCATCCCGGATTTTCATGGTTTTATAACCGCTCCAATGTATATCCTTATATGGGCTTTGAAAACTTTATTCATCTTTCAAGTTTTCAGGGTGAAGAAAAATATAAAGGCGGATATATAGCAGATAAATACGCTATAGACTCCATTATGGAAAATTTCCAGACACATATTCAAACAAGTGATAATCCATTATTTGAATTTTGTGTTACTATAGAAAACCACGGGCCTTATGATGAAAAGTATAACGAAGTAAATAAAATGTTCGACTGTGACATAGAGCTTACCCAGTCGCAGGAAACATTGCTTAACAGCTATTTTATGGGCATTAAAGATAATGATTATGAGATAGGCCGCCTTGCTGATTATTTATCGGAAATTGATGAGCCTGTTATACTTGTTTTCTTTGGCGACCATCTTCCGGGATTTTCCAACGGTATGGAATTTTTCGAGCTTTTGGACTATAATATAAGCCCTAACGGAAGTATAGAACAGCAGTTGAATGTTTACGGCACACCATTTTTAATATGGGAAAACGATGCTGCCGCAGAGCTTACAGATTTTAAACAAAAAATTAAAAATGCTCAGCTGCCTGAGAACAATAAAATAAGCGCAAATTACTTAGGTACACTTACACTTGAGCTTGCCGGAATTGATAATATTTCGCCTTTTTATGATTATGAAAATGAACTGCGCCGCAAACTGCCTGTTATACGCGACGACAGTGTAATGTTTACAAACGGACAATATTCAAATGAAATAGACGACAGTTTAAAAGCCGATATTAATCTGCTTATTCAATGGTCATACTATAAAGTTTTTGACTCGTAATTAAATAACCACCTAATGCAAAACGGCACTTAACAGCTATATATCAAGCAGTTAAGCGCCGTTTATAATTTTATATGTTTAATCAATAGCATTAAGCATAGGCCTTATAATTTTAAATAATTATATTAAAAGCCCGTAAGTACAAATATTTATATTCCAAGGCTTACAAGCAGTGCCCTGTTTACCTCGTTCATAATATCACTGTCTAAATGCGATACTTTTTCCCTCAGTCTTTTTTTGTCAATGGTTCTTATCTGCTCTAAAAGCACAACTGAGTTTTTTAAAAGTGAGTATTTCTTACAATCAAGTTCAATATGTGTAGGCAGTTTAGCCTTATTAATCTGCGATGTTACAGCGGCACAAATTACAGTTGGGCTGTATTTATTGCCTATATCGTTTTGAATTATTAAAACCGGCCTTATACCGCCCTGCTCTGAACCAACCACAGGGCTTAAATCAGCATAAAAAATATCTCCTCGTTTTACAATCACAATAACCACACTCCGCCGTCTTTAAAGACGCATAGTAAGCCCGAAAGTGTGATATAACAAAAATATCAAATTCATTATGTACGATTTTTAAATTCACTTCGGGTATGGTTTAATTATTTCCGCCAAACCCGAAGTATATTCACTTATTACACTAAAAAATTAATTTCTTTTTGTACTTTGCCGTTTTTTATATAAACTCTTGGTACTCTCTTTGAAACCATGCAAAGTACTTCATAGCTTATAGTGCCTATTTCTTTGGCTATTTCATCTGCCGTTATTTCTTCATTACCCTGTTTTCCCATGAGCACAACTTCATCCCACTGCTTAACATTAATTCCTGTAATATCTGCCATGCACTGGTCCATGCATATTCTGCCTTTTAAAGGTGCTCTTTTGCCGTTAACAAGCACATATCCTTTGTTTGAAAGCAGTCTGTTGTATCCGTCGGCATAGCCTGCCGGTATTGTGGCAATAGTTCTTTTTTCATCAGCCATATAAGTTCTGCCGTAACCTATTGTGTCGCCGTTTTCAATATTTTTAATATACATTACATAGCTTTTAAGGCTCATAACAGGCTTAAGAGGAAGCCTATCTTTCATAACATCGTCTGACGGATAATAGCCATAAAGTATAATTCCCGGCCTTACAGCATTAAAGAATAAATCATCAAAATCCATCAGTCCGGCACTTGCCGAAGCATGCTTAATAGGAATATTAATTCCGCGTTTTTCAAGTTCAGTAACGGCATATACAAATCTGTCTCTTTGAGTATATGTAAAAGTTTTATCTTTCTCGTCACTGGTGCAAAAATGAGTAAATATGCCGTTAATCTCAATATTTTCAAGCTTTGAAATATTTTCTATTTCATCAAAAGCCTCTTTTTTGGGCCTAAACCCTATCCTTCCCATTCCTGTATCTATTTTAATATGTATAACGGCTTTTTTATTAAGCTCTTTGGCTGCTTTTGATATTGCCTCAGCCGTATTATAATCAGATACAGTCTGAATAAGGTCATACTCAACAGCTTCCTTAACATATTCCGGAGGCGTTAAACCAAGCACAAGTATAGGCGCTTTAATGCCGTTATTTCTTAAATTAATTCCCTCGTCTATCATGGCAACTGAAAACATATCAACACCGTTTTCGGCTAAAACTTCTGCCACCTCAACAGCACCATGGCCGTAAGCATCGGCTTTAACAGTGCCTATTATTTTAGCTCTGCCGCCTACCCTTTTAATAATGCTTTTGATATTAAAATCAACAGCGTCAAGGTCAATTTCGGCAACTAATCTTTTGTAACCCAATTTAAAAATCTCCCTTCAAAAACAAACTGAACTTATTTTATGTCTATACTGAAAATACCATCCTCAAACTGAGGGTCGTATTGAAAATCATTATATTCTATAACATACTTTTCACCGCCGTCAGAGTCATAAATTACAAGTTTAACAGGGTTTAAAGTTTCATTGTCTATCCAAAGCTTTTCTGTTGCAGTAAATTTATTATCCCCCGGTATAACGGCTTCAAGTACGGTACACCGGCTTTCGCCTATATCCGAAACAGCAATTGATACTTCTTCACTGTTCATATAGTTTTTAACAAAACAGCCTAAAAACAATTCGTTTCTTGCTTGGTTTTCAGGTACGTCTTTAACAATTTTGCCTTTAACCCTTGGATTATACTGGCATATTGTTTTTCCGTCATAAACAGTAAAATTACCTGCTACCTCATCAGGAGATGTCATTTCCATTCTGTACTCTCCGCTCATTTTATAATACTGCTTAATGCCGTATTTTGACTCGCCTTTTTCGCTGTACCTTGTTAAATCCGCTGTGCAGTAATAGGCTGAAAATGAGTTAAGTCTTTCCTGAATCTTCTCCATAGGTGTATCATTTTTTTGTGACATGGCGCAGGAACATAAAAGCGCCACCGTCAAAGGAATAAATAATAAAATGTGTATTATTTTTTTCATTTAAAGGTGCTCCTATGCGTCTTTGTTCCATATATTTATACGCCATAGAGCACGTTTAGTATTACTCCATATTTTTTAATACTTCGCCCACCATATCGCATATTTCACCGGACAAAACTCCATAATGCCCTGATTTTTCGGCAGCGTAATCTCCGGCTAAGCCATGAATGTAAACACTTAAAGCTGCTGCCTTAAAAGCATTATCCATCTGGCAGAGCATAGCGCCTGTTATGCCTGTAAGCACATCGCCGCTTCCACCTTTACTCATGGCATTGTTGCCCGTTAAGTTAATATAAACATCACCGTCAGGCGAAGCAATAATTGTTCTTGCATCTTTAAGTACAACTACAGTATTGTATTTTTTTGCAAATTCAACAGCCATATTTATAGTATCATTAAGTATTTCTTTAACACTTTTTCCTGTAAGTCTGCTCATTTCTCCCGGGTGTGGAGTAATAACAGGCACTTTCTTCACTTTAAGCAGTATTTCCGGCTCATCTGCAATAGCATTTAAAGCGTCAGCGTCGATAACAACATTGCATTGAGCATTTAAAAGTATATTTTTAACAAATTCTTTAACGCCTTCTCCGCTTCCTAAACCCGGGCCTACGGCAATGGCTTTGGCATTGGAAATATCATTTTCTATTTGTTCAAAGCTTTTAGCAAACAAAGTACCGTTGTCACTTATAAGAGGTTTTGCCACAGCTTCAGGAAGTAAACTTTGAATTGTGCCAAGACATTCATTAGGCACACAGGCATAAACAAGTCCGCATCCTGCTCTGTAAGCTGATTTTGAGCATAAATATGCAGCTCCGCCCATAGCTTTTGAGCCAGCCATAACAAAAAGTTTTCCGTATGTGCCTTTGTTGCTTCTGCTTTTTCTTTTAGGCAGAATTTCTTTGGCTTCGTTAAAATCAAAGGCATTTATATTTATATTCATGCTTTCTCTTACTGCATTAGGTATTGAAATATTGGCTACTGTTAATTTACCGCATTTTTCAGCACCGGGATAAAGCATATTACCCACTTTAGCCATACAAAATGAAACTGTTTCATTGGCATTTACGCAAACTTGTGAGACATGGCCTGTTTCGGAATCTACACCGGAAGCTATATCAACACTAATTACATATTTTCCGCTGTTGTTTACTTTATTTATAACCTCAGCAGCATCACTTCTTGGCTCACCTGAAAAGCCTGTGCCAAATATGGCGTCTACCAAAACATCAGCACTTTTAAACAATTCATCAGCTTTGTTTATATCTTTTTCAATATTAATACCCATTTTTTTAGCAGCATTGTAGTTAATAAGTGCGTCACCCTTTAACTTTTCTTCTTTACCCATAAAGTAAATAATGCTGTTATATCCTTTAAGTGTTAAAAGCCTTGCAGATGCAAAGCCGTCACCGCCGTTATTTCCTCCGCCGCATATAAAAACAGCTGTTTTGCCGTTTGTTGCATTAAGTCTTTCGGCACACTTTTGGGCAACTGCCGCGGAAGCATTCTCCATTAAAACAATTCCC
This sequence comes from Lachnospiraceae bacterium, assembly GCA_019422065.1. GTDB lineage: Bacteria > Bacillota > Clostridia > Lachnospirales > Anaerotignaceae > Neoanaerotignum_A. The sequence continues at coordinate 21,531 of JAHZEA010000012.1, forward strand.
GGTATGCCGTATTCCTCTATAGAACGCCTGTCCATTTCCCTCATTTGAGAACCAAGAGCTATTTTCATAAGCCTTACCTCCCTTAAATATCTTTTTCAGCCACAGCAAAAGCTAAAGCATAATCTTTGCAGTGTGAAATACTGATATTAATATTATTTACACCTAAATCAGCAGCTATTTTTTCGGCCTTAGGCAAAAGATTTACATAAGGCTTCATAATTTCAGTATGAAGTATTTCCATATCCTGCGGCATAAAGCCTCTAAAGCCTGTACCTAAGGCCTTGCTTATTGCTTCTTTTGCGGCAAATATTCCTGCTGCTGTTTCCGGACTGAAATTTTTAGACTTTAAATATATTATTTCGTTTTCAGTAAAGCATTTTTTTACAAAACTTTCTTTATTTAAAGCTTTTTCTATTCTTGAAATTTCTACAATGTCGGTTCCTGTTCCATAAATCACAATATCACCGCCATAAAATTAAAAGGCAGAGGTAGTCCCCTGCCTTAATATATTTTTTATACAATTACAAATCTTCCATCTTTTCTTCGTGGTGCTTTTGGTTTTAAATCGCTGTAACCAAGAGTAATAGCTGCCAAAAGATGTCCTTTTCCCGGTGCAAAACGCTCTCTAAGCTCTTTTTCAACATGAAGCGGAGCAGTAAGCCAGCATGAAGATATACCCTTTGAATATGCTGTAAGAACTATATTTTGCATTGCCGCTGCCGCACTTTCAACAGCTGCTGTATATTCGTCGTATTCTTCCTGCTGAAGGAATGTAAGTATAACTGTTTTGGCACCGCCCATGCTTTTTACAAAATTTACTGTTTCGTCTATAACTTCCGGATTAGATTTAAAACGGTTATTAAGCACTTTTGTAAGACCAAATATAGAGCCTCCCATTATTTCGTTAAGGTCTTTAAGAGCCTCATCGGAACGGCACACTACAAAATACCATGGCTGAAGATTAACAGCCGACGGAGCCCAAAGTCCAGCCTCTATAATTTCGTTTAAATCCTCGTCACTTATTTGTTTGTCGTTGTATTTTCTTACGCTTCTTCTTGAGTAAATAGCTTCCTTTAAATCCATAAATAAGCCCCCTTACATCAATTTCTCACGCATTTCGTTTACTATCTCATCATCAATATATTCGTCAAATGTTTCCTGTCTGTCTATAATTCCATTTGGAAGTATTTCTATAATTCTGTCAGCTATTGTATTAACAAACTCGTGGTCTTGAGAGTCAAAAAGCAGTGTGCCTTTATAATCAATAAGGCCGTTGTTTAATGCTGTAATACTTTCAAGGTCAAGATGGTTTGTAGGCTCATCAAGAACAAGCACATTAGCGCCTGAAATCATCATTTTACAAAGCATACAGCGCACTCTTTCACCACCGGAAAGAACTTTAGCCGGTTTAAGAGCTTCCTCGCCTGAAAAGAGCATTCTTCCAAGCCAGCCTCTAATATCTGCATCGTACTGCTCGCCTTCTTTTGCATACGGTCTGAGCCAGTCAATAAGAGAGTCATCACAATCATCAAAATACTCCGAATTATCTTTAGGGAAATAAGCTCTTGATGTGGTAACACCCCATTTGAATGTTCCTTCGTCCGGCTCCATTTCACCCATAAGTATTTTAAAAAGTGTAGTACGTGCAATTTCGTCTGTACCTACAAAAGCTACTTTCTCATTAGGATTAATTCTGAATGTTACATTATTAAGCACTTTTCTTCCGTCTATTGTTTTGGAAATGCCTTCAACTTCAAGAAGGTCGTTGCCTACTTCTCTGTCCTGCTTAAAGTTTACAAAAGGATAACGTCTTGATGACGGCTTGATATTATCAAGCTGAAGGTTATCAAGAAGTTTTTTACGGCTTGTAGCCTGTTTGCTCTTTGAAGCATTGGCACTGAAACGCTGAATAAACTCCTGTAACTCCTTCATTTTCTGCTCAATACGCTTATTCTCGTCTTTAAGCTGTTTTTGAGTCATCTGTGTATACTGGTACCAGAAATCGTAGTTACCAACAAACATTGTAATTTTGCCATAATCCACGTCGGCAATGTGAGTACATACCTTATTTAAGAAATGTCTGTCGTGAGATACTACAATAACAGTATTTTCAAAATTCATAAGGAAGTTTTCAAGCCATTTTACAGACTGTAAATCCAAATGGTTAGTAGGCTCGTCAAGAAGAAGTATGTCAGGATTACCAAAAAGAGCCTGAGCTAAAAGCACTTTAACCTTTTGATTACCGGTAAGAGAACCCATTAAAGCATAGTGAAGGTCTGTAGGTATTCCAAGACCGTTTAAAAGTATAGCCGCATCACTTTCAGCGTTCCAGCCGTCAAGCTCTGCAAACTCGCCTTCGAGCTCTGAAACCTTTATTCCGTCCTCGTCTGAAAAGTCCGGTTTGCTGTAAAGGGCTTCTTTTTCCTTAATAATATCATACAGTCTTTTGTGACCATACAAAACAGTACTCATAACATCAAAATCGTCAAACTCAAAGTGGTCCTGTTTGAGCACTGCAAGTCTTTTGCCTGGCGCAATTACAACTTCACCTTTATTAGGCTCAATATCGCCTGAAAGTACTTTAAGGAATGTTGATTTTCCCGCACCGTTTGCGCCTATTACGCCATAACAGTTGCCAGGTGTAAAAGTTGCGTTTACATCTTTAAAAAGTACACGTCCTCCGTACTGGAGTGTAACATTATTTACACTAATCATTTTTAAATCTCTCCAAAACTAAAATTATTCCGCTGTTTCCTGTGATGATGTTGCTGATGATGAAGCACCAAAGCCATTTGCCTCGTCTATGCTTTCGCTAAGGCCCGGAAGAGCCTCACCTTCTGTAACATCAGTTGGTATTTCTTCTTTTTCTGTGCTATCAATATTGCTTATATCCATAACAACTGTGTAGTTGTTTACAACAAGTCTTTGGCTGTCTTTATACTCATCAATATCCTGCGCAAGATTATAAGCATAGTCTGATACTACTTGGAAAGCCTGTCCTGCGTCGAATGAGAGCTTAACTATATCGCCTGTTGAAGCATCAACATAAAAAGTAACCGGCATGTCTGTAACGCCGTCAAAGTATTCCTCATAAAGATTTGTAAGGCCGTTTGCCACAAAAACACCAGCATTAATTATAACATCCGGTACATCAGCCGCAGGAATAACAGCATCTACTTTATAAGCCTCAACGCCGTTTACATCCTCTTTATCGCCTACTGTAACATTAGAAAGGCTGTTAAGCACAATATTTGTAACTTCTCTAACATCGTACTGGCCTAAAACAGCAAAGAGCTCACCATCTGTTACAGGCATTTTATACCATTCTTCGCCATAAGATATATAAAGAGTCATGTCCCCATTCTCGGCTTCATCCACATAAAACTCAGATGTTGAAAAGTGCTCACCGTTTTGTGAAACATCCATTAAAATATGTTTAAACACTGGGTCTGTAATAGCTTTAATATCTGTTGCAACAACGGCTGTAGCTTCGCCGTCATCACCTTCAAACTTAAACTCAGTTGTCATTTTAGCTGTAGAGCTTTTTTGAGCTAAATTTCTATCTAATGCTGTCTTAACTATATTTTCAGCGCTGAAGCTTTCCTCAGACAAAGCCTGTGCTGACGCTGTAACCTGTGACGATGTTTGTGACGAATCGCCGCTATTTTGACCACAAGCAGTAAATGAAAGCATAGCCACTATAACACAAGCCGCAACAGCGTATTTTCTTAAAGTCATCAAAATACCTCCCAAAAAGTAATATACAATATGTTTCCATTAAATCAATATTTTATAATAAAGGCGCTCTTATTTCAAGCAAAATAGCTTTAATAAGTACATATAACTGCAAACAAACTTACTAAATTCTATAAACTCTGTTTTATGCAAAAAAGCGGCAGCAAAACTTTTAATGCCGCCGCAAAATTATTATTCTTCAGTTTCAACACTGAATATATTTACTATACCATTATTATCTGTAAAAACATCTGCATAATCTTTAAAGGCCTCAAAATAATCAGCAGATACATAATACACATCTTTTACAAGAACAGCTCCGCTTTTCTGGCTTAATTTTTCGCCATTTACCAAAACTCCATTTTCTGCACTCCACTGAATATCAAGTCCTATTTTCTCACTTACTTCTCTTAAAGGCAAAAGGCTTGTTCCTTCATCACTTACTAAAACACTGTTTTCTGTATAAAACGGTGCGCCATTAAATCTTAAAAGGCATTTTTCACTTTCTCCGCTTTTAAGATATGAATAAATATTTGTCTTAAGCACATCTTCCAATTCATCAGGAGAAATTGAAAACTCAATTATACCAGCAGCATAAGGCGCTATCTCGTATGGGTTAAAGTAAATTACCAGATTTCCTGTTTCATCAATGTAAAAGCTGTTGCTTAAATCCATACTATCAACAGTTGTCAAAGCTTCAGCAAAGTACATATCTTTCTGAGCATTTATTTTTTCTTTAATAATATTCTTAACAGATGTAATTCCGTCTTGTTCTTCTTTAAAAAGGTCACCAAGAGCAAATGTATCTTTTCCGCCTATATTGCCTGTATATGCAACCAAATAGCTCATTCCGTGAGCTCCGCCGGAATAGACATAATTACTTGTCTTAATTGAAACCAAATCACCGCACATATTATACTGATAAACAGAGTCATAAGAATATATACCTGTTGCCATATCTTCTGTATAATATTCCTGTGTTTCAATTATGGCATTTTTAAGACTTTCACGAACATCAGACATTCTTTCTGTAATTTTATCATTTACAGCTTTAGCAATAGGAAAAGAACTGTCCCCCAGTACAGGATAATAAATATCCTCTGTATACCTTTCCTCTGTTACAAAGCTTCTTTCAGGTGTAACCACAAATCCATCAGAGGCAAAAGCGCATATACCGCAAAAAACTAAAGCCGATGAAAGAGCCATTGCCGCGAATCTTTTTTTCATAAAAATCCCTCTTTAAATATTATAGTAATTATTCTTCCGTAAATTACAAGGCTATTATAGCAGGTTTATACTAACTATGCATCACAATTTTTTTAATTTTTTCTTAAAAATAGTTATTTTTTTACCTAAAATTTCCAAAAATAATACAAAATATAATTAAACACAGCAGACAGGACGTACTTTAAGTACGCCCTGTCTGTAAGGTAGGATTATGATGTTTGGTTTGGTGTGTATATAATAATCTTTAACAGATATTATATCATTAATTATTTACGATTATTAATTACAGCCTGAGCAGCTGCAAGTCTTGCAATAGGTACTCTAAATGGTGAGCATGATACATAGTCAAGACCTAAAATCTCGCAGAATTCTATAGAAGATGGGTCTCCGCCGTGCTCGCCGCAAATTCCAAGATGAAGGTCAGGTCTTGTTGCCCTTCCTTTTTCAACTGCAATTCTCATAAGCTCGCCTACACCGCTTCTGTCAAGTTTAGCTGTAGGGTCGCCTTCATAAATCTTTTTATCTATATAGTCAGCAAGTATCTTGCCTGCATCATCTCTTGATAAACCGTATGTCATCTGTGTAAGGTCGTTTGTACCAAATGAGAAGAACTCAGCCTCTGTAGCTATCTGGTCTGCTGTAAGAGCGGCTCTTGGTATTTCAATCATAGTACCAACAAGATATTTCATTTCTATACCGCTTTCGGCAATAAGTTTGTCAGCAGTTTCAACTATAAGGTCTTTAACAAATTTCATTTCTTTAACATCGCCAACAAGCGGAATCATAATTTCAGGCACAATATTGTAACCTTTGTTCTTTTTAACTGTAAGAGCAGCCTCGATTATAGCGGCAGCCTGCATTCTTGCTATTTCAGGATAGCTTACAGCAAGGCGGCAGCCTCTGTGACCCATCATTGGGTTAAGCTCATGAAGGCCTTTAGCTTTAATTTTAAGCTCTTCAACAGATTTACCCATTATTTTTGAAATCTGCTCAAATTCTTCATCTGTATTAGGAAGGAACTCGTGAAGAGGTGGGTCAAGAAGACGGATAGTAACCGGTCTTTCCTGCATAGCCTCATAAATTCCTATAAAGTCTTCTTTCTGGTATGGTTTAATAGCCTCAAGAGCGGCTGTTCTTTCTTCTTCTGAATCAGAAAGAATCATAACGCGGAATTTAAGTATACGATTTTCCTCAAAGAACATATGCTCTGTTCTTGTAAGACCAATACCTTCTGCACCAAATTCAACAGCTTTAGCCGCATCCTTAGGTGTATCGGCATTTGTTCTTATTTTAAGGCGTCTTGTATGGTCTGCCCAGCTCATGAACTCGGCAAAATCGCCTGAAATAGCAGGGTCTGTTGTAGGAATATCCTCACCATAAATATTACCTGTAGAACCGTCAAGAGAAATATAATCTCCCTCTTTAAATGTTCTTCCGCCAAGAGTAAATGTCTTTTCTTCCTCGTTCATCTTAATAGCTTCACAGCCTGAAACACAGCATCTGCCCATACCTCTTGCTACAACGGCAGCGTGACTTGTCATACCACCACGAACTGTAAGTATACCTTGTGCAGCGGCCATGCCTTCGATGTCTTCTGGGCTTGTTTCAAGACGAACAAGTACAACTCTTTCGCCTGTTTTAGCAGCGTCTTTAGCTTCCTCAGCTGTAAAGTAAACTTTGCCGGCACCTGCTCCCGGAGAAGCTGGAAGGCCTTTTCCTATTGGAGTTGCAGCTTTAAGTTTTTCTGTATCAAAAGCCGGATGAAGGAGCTGGTCAAGCTGTTTAGGGTCAACTTTAAGAAGAGCTTCTTCTTTTGTAATAAGGCCTTCTTTAACCATATCAACAGCTATTTTAAGAGCGGCAGCAGCTGTTCTTTTTCCGTTTCTTGTCTGAAGGAAGAAAAGCTTGCCGTTTTCAATAGTAAACTCCATATCCTGCATATCTTTATAGTGTCTTTCAAGCTTTGAAGAAAGGTCGCAGAACTGTTTATAAACTTCCGGCATATCATGCTCAAGTGTAGCTATAGGCTTAGGTGTTCTAACTCCGGCAACAACATCTTCGCCCTGAGCATTTATAAGGTACTCGCCAAACATTTTTCTTTCGCCTGTAGCGGCATTTCTTGTAAAGGCAACACCTGTACCTGAAGTATCACCCATATTACCAAATACCATCATCTGAACGTTAACCGCTGTGCCCCAGCTATAAGGTATATCGTTCATTCTTCTGTAAACAAATGCACGTGGGTTATCCCATGAGCGGAAAACTGCTTTAACTGCCTCAAAAAGCTGTACCTTAGGGTCCTGAGGGAACTCAACGCCCTGGTCTTCAAAATAAATCTTTTTAAAGTCCTCAGTTACTTTTTTAAGGTCATCTGCTGTAAGGTCTGTGTCGTACTGAGCGCCAACGGATTCTTTATACTCGTCAAGGTGTCTTTCAAATTTTGATTTAGAAACGCCAATAACAACATCGGCAAACATCATTATGAATCTTCTGTATGAGTCGTAAGCAAATCTTTCGTTATTAGTAGCTTTAGCAAGGCCCTTAACTGATATATCATTAAGGCCAAGGTTAAGAACAGTATCCATCATACCCGGCATAGAAGCTCTTGCACCTGAACGAACAGAAACAAGAAGCGGATTCTCGTTATCTCCCAGCTTTTTGCCTGCTTTTTCTTCAAGCTTAGCTAAAGCTGTTTCAATCTGTTCTTTTATTTCGTCAGAAAGCTCTTTTCCGTTTTCGTTATAGTATGTACAAGCCTCAGTGCTTACTGTAAATCCCTGTGGAATAGGAAGTCCCATATTAGTCATTTCAGCAAGATTGGCTCCTTTACCGCCAAGTAAGTCTCTCATCGAGGCGGCTCCTTCATTAAACATATAAACATATTTTTTGCTCATAACACCCACTCCGTTTCTATATTCACAGAATATTCAAGGTAAAAACACTTCTATTTTTATCTTTTTATAAAGTAATAAAACTGCGATTTATAATTACAAAATAAAGTATAACATTATATTCTAATAATAGCAATATGCAAATCAATAAAATTTTAAATATTTTTTACGTTGTGCAATTCATAAAAACAGTTGAAAAAACTTAGTAAACGCCTATAAATCAGTTTATTGTCCGACAATATAGTATAAAATTTATGAATTTTTTTACATTATTTTTTTCATGTTCATTCAGTAATTTTTTAACTAAATAATTATAAAAAATCGTATGTTTTTTAACTATGCTCAGCTTGTACGGTAAAATACATTCATTATTCTATTATCCAAATCAATGAATTATGTTCTTTTTTTAACCAATTTAATTTACAAATTAATATAAAAAAACGGAAAGAATCAATATATAATTCTTTCCGTTTCACATTACGATATATTTCACATATTTACTTTATATTTATCCTGATAAAACTCATACATTTTTTCATACTCCATTGTAGGCTCATTATGAAGCCTGTCTGTTAAGCTATGTATATTATTTAAGTCAGGTTTACCTTTTTCCAATGCCTGTAAAATATATATAGCTATATTGGAGCAATGGTCTGATATCCTTTCAAGACTTGTAAGCAGTTCCAAAAGCGATATACCGCCTTCAACACTGCATGTTCCTTCACAAAGCCTTTTAACATGGGTATCCTTTAAAGTAAAATTAATTGAGTCAATAACCTGTTCCAATGGCTCAATATTAAGAGCCGTTTGCAAATCTCTTTTAGAATAAGCCTCAACAGCCATAGTAAGTATTTCTGTTACTGCATCCCCTATTATTTTTAACTCTTTCTTTCCTTCGTCAGAAAACTTTATTTCGTTTTCAAAATTTCTTTTGGCAACTTCCGCAACATTCATGCAGTGGTCCGATATTCTCTCAAAATCACTTACACTATGAAGCATTTCTACCACAAGGTCATTGCTTGTTTCGTTAATGTCTGCCGCCGTTATTTTTAAAAGATAGTTGCCCAAAGCCGTTTCAAATCGGTCTATAAGGTTTTCATCCCTTTCAACCTTGGCAAACTTCTTCTCAGAGTAATCATCAAAAAGTGAAATAGAACGTTTTAAATTCTTTAACGCAAGTACAGCCATTGAGTTTATAACTTTCCTTGCCTGCTCTACAGCAAGGTTAGGTGTTTTAAGCAGAAGGTCGTCAAGAAGTGCAAGGTCTTTTTCTTCAACCGACACATCATCACTTTTAATTGCCTTGTTTGAAATTCCTATAAGAACATTTATAAAAGGCAAAAGAGCGCATGTAGTAATAATATTAAATAATGTATGGAAATTGGCTATGTCGCCCCTGTTTACAACAGTATCCCAAAAAGTAAAATGTATTATAGAGTTCAGGCCGTAAATTACACAAAAGAACAGTGCCATACCTATAACATTATTTAAAACATCAATAAATACAACCCTCTTGGCCTCTCTTTTTGAACCTATACTGGCCAATACAACTGTAATGCACTTTCCTACATTCTGCCCAAGTATTACAGGAACAGCTGTTGAATATGTAATAGCCCCTGTTGATGACAACGCCTGAAGAATACCTACAGAAGCAGATGAGCTTTGGAGTACCGCAGTCATTATCATACCTAAAAGTATACCGAAAATCGGATTAGAGAATATAAAAAACAAATTAGTAAATTCCGGCATATCTTTAAGAGGAGAAAGAGTTGTTTCCATTGTATTCATGCCAAAGAAAATCATACCCAAACCAAGCATTATGGTTCCAATATCTTTTTTCTTTTTTGCTTTTGAAAAAACAAATAATGCAGCCCCTATTCCTATAAGTATAGGTCCAAAGGAGGAAGGTTTTAAAAGGGAAAGTATTATTCCGCCTTCTCCTATATCTCCAAGCCTTAAAATTTGTCCTGTTACTGTAGTACCTATGTTTGCTCCCATAACAACCGGCACAGCATTTGAAAGCTTCATTATACCAGCGTTTATAAGACCAACAACCATAATTGTAGTAGCCGAAGAGCTTTGAATTATACCAGTAACGGCAGTACCTAAAAATACACCTTTAGCTCTGCTGCTTGTAAGTTTTTCAAGCATCTTCTCAAGACTGGCACCTGCTATTTTTTCTAGTGCTGCGCCCAATAGGCTCATTCCAAAAAGAAAAAGACCTATACCGGCAAATAATGGTAAAACAGAAATTAGGCTCATTTTTTTGTCTCCTTTTGTAATTAGCTGCTTCCGATAAAAAAGTATATCATTTTTTTTAATATCCAACAATTAATATAGTTCCCAAAATGTACCAATATTTTACAAATATTTTACATAAATTTAACATATAGAGCAAAATAAAACATATAAATCTTTTGTATATTTCACTTTGCTTAATTTAATACGCATACAATAAAAACACGATATAAAATATCGTGTTTTTATTTTGCTTTTTTATCAATGAATTCAGCTTTTGTTTTAGAATATACAATTTTCTGCTCGCTGTATAAACCTATATATCCAGAAAGCATATAGCTTGTTGCGCAGGCTATAGCAAAAAACGGAAGCCCCCAAGAGCCAAAGAGCTCTACAGAAAGCACCATAGATGTTAAAGGGCAATTAGTAACACCACAAAACAGGCATATTAAACCTATTCCCGTACCAAATGAAGAATTTAAACCCACAAGCTTTGATGCCACATTGCCAAATGCCGCACCAGTAAAGAAAGTTGGAACAATTTCTCCGCCTTTAAATCCGGCACCCAAAGTAAAAGCAGTAAATATTATTTTAAGCAAAAAAGCATACCATACCATATCCGTATGGAAAGCACTTTCTATAATCTCCATTCCAGCGCCGTTATAGTCATAATTTCCTACAATAAAAGTAAGCACAATTACTATTATACCGCCAAATATGGCTTTTAAAAATTGATTAGGCAGGTATTTTTTATATAATGCCGATACTTTTTTCATTACCATGCAAAAAAATATACTTACAAATGCACACATTATAGACAAAGCTATAACCCTTATAATGTTGGAAGGATTAAATTCACAATATTTCAAAATAGTAAAGTGAGTCGGTGATACAAAAAACAGCTCTGCTACCAACAATGCAGACAAAGATGATATAACGCAAGGCACTAAGGCTGAAAAATGCATAATTCCAATACTTACTACCTCAATAGAAAAAACAGCCGCAGTTACCGGAGTGCCAAAAAGCGCTGCAAAAGCTGCTGACATACCGCACATAGTCATAATATGCATATCTTTTTCATCTAAATTAATGGCTTCACCTACTGCATGTGATATACTGCTGCCTATCTGAAGTGCCGCGCCTTCTCTGCCGGAAGAACCGCCGCAAAGGTGCGTTATAACAGTTCCCACAAAAATAATAGGCACAGTTACAATAGGAACAGTCTTGTTTTCCCTTACAGTATCAATAACCAGGTTTGTTCCTCCGTGATTTTCAGCTCCGCATATTTTATATATCCATGCTATATACACTCCGCCAAAAGGCAAAATCAGTATTAGTGCTGGAAAAGTATGTCTTAACTCTGTAGCAAATTCAACTGCATAGTGAAATCCCGTTCCCACAAAGCCAACTATCATGCCAACTATAACAGCAATTAAAGTCCATTTTAAAAATGCCTTCATATCGCCGAACAAGAAAACCCCTCCAATAAAACTAATTAAAAATATATTAAAAACAAATTAAAATACCTATTTAATATTAACACAATATTTATTTTCTTTCAATAAATGGTTTTCTGTTTTAACACTTAGCCGCATTTTTAATATTCAATAAATAAAAGGCAGGTGTGTTTCCCTGCCTTAACTGTTATTAAATAATCTATATCCTAAAACTGTTTATAGCTTCTGCCATATACTCCATATCTTCTTTGCCATATCTTTGGTCTATAGGGAAAGATATAATTTCTTTGCCCATTCTGCTTGTAGCTCCTATTTTATTAACCGGGTCATATAAATAAGAACGCCATAAAACAGATGGATATATGCTGAATTTTTCTACTAAATAATTCCACATCTCATCCCTGTGCGTGCAGTACATAGGCATATTAAACGGGCATTCGTTTTTTTCTCTAACTGGTATTGCCTGCCTTAAATAAGGCGAATCAATAAGTGTTCTTAAATATCGCTCGTTATCCTGTCGTTTTTTAATCATAGGCGGAACACTGTTGCATCTGTATATAAAGTTGGTAAAATCATTCATAAGGAAAATCTCGCCATTATCGGCATAATTATTCAGCTGTTCTTCTACCTGAGCGAATAAATCTGCTATCTTGCTAACCGGGTAATCCAACATATCTTTTACAACCATTGCTTTAAGTATCTGCGGATAAAGCTTATCACATTGTTTGCTGTCTTTAACAAGTCCCCTTAAATCTATTGTTGACAATGAGTTATCGGAATATATAACACCGCCATCAGGAACAGGGAACCATTTTCTTATGGATGAAAGAGCATAATCACCAACTTTAAGCTCACCTGAAAAAAGGCTTTGAGTATTATCCTCAATTACAATAAGGTTATACTCCTTTTTAATTTTGTTGATTTTTTCAGCGTCCTCATCACTTAAAAAGTGGCCAAAATAGTTTGTTATGTAAATAGCCGCTGTGTTTTTTGTAATTTTACTTTCCAAATCTTCAAAATCAATACTAAAATCATCATTTACGGCATAAAAAACAGGCTTAACACCTTCTGTAAAGCCATAAATAACCGAAAAGCACGAAAAAGCCGGTGCAAGTATTTCTTTGTTCTTTATAAGCTGGCAAAGTATCTTAATGCAGCTTCTGCCGCTATCAAGAAATATACAGTTATACCCCCTTAAATAATCAAAAACAGTATACTCCTTAAGACTTAAATTACGTACTTCAATGTTGAAGTCATACCCCATTGTGCGCATTTAACCGCCTCCTGTTAAAAAGCATTTTATCTTTAGTAACTTAAACTATATAAAAACCACATATAGGTTTTTACTCATTTATGATTTATTGTAGAAAATATATATAAATAAGTATATCACTTATAAAAATTTAGGCAATAAATAGTTATACATAAAAAGCCATAACACATAGTTATGGCTTTTTGTTTCATTATTCATTTATAATCAAACTCCTGCGGCTGTATCCATTTATATAAAGTTCTGCAAAAATTATAATAATTGAAATTATAGTTATTGAATTTTTTTATTATTGTTATCTTATCCAGCTTTATATCCAAGTTTTTCCAATTCTTGATTAACAGAATCAACAGCTTTATCAAAGTCACTAAAATTTATATTTGCTCCACCATTTATTGTGGCTTCATATACAATTTTATATTCGTTATAGAGCTTATCTATTTTATCTCTAAGTGTATTTATACTCTCATCAGTTTTTTGAATTGAATTAATATTTTCATACATGCTATTAATATTTTCAAATCTAATTTTTTCTTCTGCTATATCTTCAGCAAAAATAGATTCTCCATAATCTTTAATCACATCCATACCCCAATAATAACCATTTTCTACATAAGTAGATGTAATATCATTGCTAAAAGAAATAGATTCAAGGTTAATTTTACAATCGTATATCTCATTGCTCATTTCAGCAGCATATTCTATATATTCTTTTGTATTTTCCGAAACCTTCTTATTTTCTAAATAAAAATAACTTGCTAAACCAATCACTAAAATTACTATAACAGCTGGTATAATAATTTTGAAAATATTTTTCTTTTCATTCTTTAATTCTCTTTCTTTAGAATCTTTTTCATTGTTTTGATTTTGATTTAAATCCATAATAAATAATTACCCCCTAAAAAATAAATATTTACTGTTAGTATAACATTTATCAGCATATAATTCAACTATTAGTATAAAATATTTACACCAAATGTTTTATCAATTTAAGTAGAATAACTTGTATAAAACTAAGGTGGTGTATGCATGGAAGAAATAGATGATATGAATGAAAAAATAGGCGATAAAATAAGAAAATACCGTACATCTATTAAAATGACACAGGCAGAATTTGCAGAACGATTAGGCGTAACTGGCTCATCAATATCTGCTTATGAAAATGGAACAAGACAGCCATCTTATTTTATATTGGTAAAAATTGCAAATGTGTTGGGAGTTACAACTGACAGCTTATTAGGTAGAGATAAATGTGTTGAAAAAACAATTGATGTATCAGAATTAACCAATACTCAAATTAATACCGTAAAAGAAATCATTAATGCTTATGCCAATTATAATAAAATGCTTGAACTAATGCCTGAATATAAAAAAAACACCTGTAAATAAAATTACAGTTGTTTAATTCAATAAAAAAAATCTAAAAAAGCCATAACATATAGTTATGGCTTTTTTGTTATATATTAATTTATAATCAAATTCCTGCGGCTGTGTCCTGTTTATACATGTATTCTATAAGCTCTACAAGCTTTGCTGAATAGCCCCACTCATTGTCGTACCATGCAATTAACTTAACAAAGTTTGAGTCAAGCATAACGCCTGCTTTTTCATCAAAAATACAAGTATTTGTTTCGCCTCTCATATCAGATGAAACAACATCATCGTTTGTATAGTCAATAATGCCTTTCATATATGTTTCAGAAGCTTCTTTAACGGCCTTGCATATTTCTTCATATGTAGTATTTACTGAAAGTCTCGCTGTAAGGTCAACAACAGAAACATCATTAGCAGGTACTCTAAATGACATACCTGTAATCTTGCCTGCAAGCTCAGGAATTACCTCTGCACATGCTTTAGCAGCGCCTGTTGTTGAAGGTATTATGTTGTTAAATACGCTTCTGCCTGTTCTTCTGTCTCTTCCGGCTCTTGCATCAACTGCTTTCTGTTTTGCAGTAGCTGAATGTATTGTTGACATAAGTGCCTGCTCAATACCGAATTTATCCTGAATTACTTTAGTAAGAGGAGCAAGGCAGTTAGTTGTGCATGATGCATTTGACACTACTTTATATTCAGGCTTGTAAGTTGTATGATTTACGCCCATAACAAATGTAGGTGTAACTTTATCTTTTGAAGGCGCTGAAATTATAACCTTTTTAGCACCGCCGTTAATATGCACATAAGCTTTTTCAGTTGTATTGTAAACACCAGTTGATTCTATTATGTATTCTGCGCCGCATTTAGTCCAATCAATATTAGATGCATCACTTTCGGAATAAACCATTATTTTTTTACCATTAGCTATAATTCCGTCTTCTGCCGGTTCAAGCTTGCCGTTAAATCTGCCGAAAACAGAATCGTATTTAATCATATAAATCATGTCTTCAACATTGGCGTTTCTAAGGTTTATGCCGCAAAGCTGAAATTCTTCAGGTCTTTCCATAAGTATTCTGAAAACAACCCTTCCTATTCTTCCAAAACCATTAATGCCAACTTTAATAGCCATTTAAAAAACTTCCCTTCTCAGTAATAAATTTACGATATTAATCTTACATGATTACTATACAAAATAACATTATTTATGTCAATACAAAAGCCAGTTTTTCACAATAAAAATTAATTTTAACGGCAACAAAATAAATCAAAAATATATAAATTGTGATATTTCTTCAATATATGTACTGTATATACTATAAATTTATGAATTTCATACTATAATATAAGATATAAATTTTTTAAAGCACTTATAATAAAATAAATTTACAATTAAAAATTTAAGTATAAAATTTATAAGTAATTTTTTAACCATAATATACAACTTTAAACACATTTATTATTTCGTACTTTTTTTACTATATAACACATTTTTATGTTTAAAATAATCTATTAGTTAATTACAAAAAGCAATTCATATTTAATTAAATTGATAAAACCACATAAATAATGTATTATATTGTTAAGTATAAATTTAATTCAGCAAACAAATTATAACTAGTCCATCTGTCTGATATAAATTTAGGAGTAAGCCTATGAAAAAGATACATATAGTTATTCTGTGCCTTTGCGCAGCTGCCGCTTTATGCTTTTTTAAGTATCAAAATATTATAAAGCCTGAAGAAAGAATTTTAATGATAAATAATAAGTTATACCACGGCACATCAGAAACTGGGCCAATGGGTGATTCAGGATGTATAGGCGGAGAAATAACATCATCTGTTGAAAAAGACGAAGTACCAGCTGAAAACAACCAATCAAACTTTGGTAACATAGGCAGCCACTATACCAAAGACGATGGAAGCGGCAAAGTTATGGTTTGTATAGATAACAGTTGGTATTGGTTTACAGCAAATAACAACAAATCTTAATACATATAAATTTAAAAGCCCCGAGATGAAAAACTTATCAATAATCATCCCGGGGCTTATTTATTGTCAGCACTATATCTTAAAAATTATAGATTATAAATTAGCGTTTTAATAGCTTGAAAACAGATTTATTAAATAACACAGAACGATAAATTTAAAATATAAGCATAAACAAAAAACTCATTTTGGTATTTTATTAATTATCCATGTCATTATTTACATACCAAAAAGAGTTTTAGTACTACATTTGCTGTTTTTAATAAGCTATATTTTATTGTTTTCTTTTTACAGGTGTTCTGTTTCCGTTTTCATCAACAAACTCTATTCTTTCTATCTGAGCGCGTACTTTTTTTCTGAAATCCAGCAAATATTCTTTTCTAAGCTTATCACGCTCGGCCTTTTCTTCATCTGTAAGGCCTACAGTTTTGGCTTTTTTAGCCAGTTCGTTTATTCTCTTAAGTCTTTCAGTTTCTTCCTGAGGCATATACTACTCCTCCTTATATATTTTACTTTAAAAATTACATATTTAAGTTTATAATGGTTATATAAAACTAAAAGGCGGTGGTTTTAATGGACGTGTCATTTGCAATTTTTGGAATAGTACAGTTATTCGCTACATTGATAAAAGCAGCCGTTATTGTTGTTTTAATTTTAATGGTTATTAAGTTTATAAAAAACAAACCTGACACAAAAAAATATCAATACGGAAAACACACTTACCCACAAAAGAACAATAAGTCTTTCAGTTGGGATAAACCAAAAAGAAAACCTATATTCAGCCACAACAAAGAAGTTGACTGCGACTTGGACGAGCGCATTTTCGGTCCTAAAAACCAGCACAAGGATTTATTTTAAACGCAAAAAACTGCTGACAGGCTTATACAGCCTGCGGCAGTTTTTTAGTCTAAAAACTCAAAACCTTTATAGTATTTAAAATATACTTTTCCAAGAATTTTATCTTCTTCTACATATTTATTTACCCAAAATCTTGAGTCAAGAGAATCGTTTCTGTTATCGCCCATCATAAAATAACAGCCTTCCGGAACCTCGTAAGGCCCGTAATCTCCTACAGGTGTTTCTTTAACAAAGTCATCGTTAAGCGGCTCTTCAGAACCATTTATATACACCTTTCCGTCACGAATTTCAACTGTTTCGCCCGGAAGGCCAATGACTCTTTTTACATAAAGAACAGACTCATCATCCGGATACTTAAATACGGCTATATCCCCTCTTTCGGGATGAGAAAAATAATATGTCAGCCTTAAAGCTATAATCCTATCACCCGGCATTATAGTATTTTCCATAGAGCCGGTAGGAACTGTAGCGTTTACGATTACAAACGAATTAATTGCAATGGCTATAAGCACAGCGAGAACTATTGTTTTTATCCAGCTCAAAATTTCGCGTCCTGCTCCGCCTTTTTGTTTTTGTTCTTTATTGTCACACATAATACCGAAATTATTCCTTTTCTTCCTTATTGTCAGTTTCCTCTGCGTTGTCGTTTTCTATGCCTGAAATTGGCATAATGTTAACGCCTTTTTCAAAATCATCGTCGCTAACCTCTTGTTCGCTATCAGAATTTTTCTTTTTGTTAACAAATTTATTAGTTAACTCTGTAGCCCTTTCAGAAAACTTTTTCATTTTAGGCGCTGTATCGTCAACAGCCTTTTTAACAACAGGTTTAGCGTCATCAATCATTTTTTCAGCTTTTTCAGCCGCTATTTTGGCAAAAGAGCTTATGTTGCCTCCTGCTTTAGATAAAACAGACTCTACTTTATCGTTAACAACTGTTTCATTCATAGCCTTAAGAAGCCTTTCAGCTTCATCAACCGTAATTATGCCTTTTTCAACCATAGATAAAACCGCGAGTCTTTCTTCTTTCATATATATCCCTCCTGTATCTATCTTTTCAGACCGGTTATAATTTTTAATACCTCCACAATAACCGAGCCGAAATCCATATTCATATTTATACGCAAAATAAGCAGCAAAATGAGAAGTACAAACAAAACTATTATGCCAGCACGTTTTGCAAGGCGTTTTGTTATTCTTTTTTTGCGTCTTCCGCTTTCTTTAAACAACACGTTAGGCGACACATACATACCACCTAACACGCCTTTTTTAACATCTGTTACAATTCGCTTTTCATTTCTCAAAAGGAAAAAAGCCCTTCTATCGGCATTAAAAAAATATTCAACACCGTTTTGTACTCCCTTTATTCCACGTATTTTTATTATACCATTTTTTCTGACAGGCGAACACTTAATTATAATAAATTTTTGATTTTGAGAAAAATACCTGTCAATAGCGGTAAATATTACAGAAACAGAAACCCAAGCACAAAAAACAGCCAATATCAAAGATACAGCAAAAGCATTTTTATGTAAGAAATTCTCTGCAAAAAAAACTATATATCCATTTGCTAAGCATTGATAAAAATAATATGCAAATATAATACTGTTTATAAAAAAAACTGCTATTTGGCTTATTTTAATTTTATTTCTCGACGGCACATACCACAGTGCTGTATTAAAAAGAGAAAACACGGTTAAAAAAGTCATTACAAAACTTATTAATACTACTATTCCATTAATGTTTGTTTTATTAGTATTAATATAAGACATTCCTATAATAGGAAGTGTCCAAAACAGTATAAAAATATATTTTTTTCTTCCGGTAAAAGAAGCGCTGAAAACAGCGTAAAAACTAAGTATAATTGAAATTAACCCTAAAAACGCCATTTTCAGCCTCCGATTTTTAAACTAATTTAAAACTAATTAAATACCTCTGTAAATTTCCGGTCTAAACACGCCAGCCTTTTCAGCTTTTTCTATCTGCTCAAGCATTTTTTTGTTGTCTTTATTAAAAGTACCTTTTAATGGCACATAGTTTGAAGCATGGTTAGCTCTGAATATTGTACCTTCAGAGTCAACATTTTCTATAAATATTTTAAGTTCCTCCATTACCTCAACCGGGCCTAAAAGCTGGAACTTGCCTGCCTGATAATCGTCATAAAGCTCTGTACCCGGCTCTACCATAAGTGTAAGAAAACCTACGTATTCCGGTTTTATAATGCTTATAAGCTTTGCAGAGTTAACTGCATGCTCTTTGAGCCTTTCTTTACCGCCAAGGCCTGATATAAGTGTAATAGAAACTATCATTCCTGCTTTTTTAAGCTTTAAGCCGGCTGTTGCTATTTCTTCAGATGTAACGCCTTTTTTAACATCTCTTAAAACAATGTCATCACCGCTTTCGGCACCCATATAAATCATGTCAAGGCCAGCGGCTTTAAGCTTGGCAAGCTCCTCGTCTGTTTTCATGTTTACATCTGCCGGCGCACCATATGCCGAAATTCTTTCACACTCAGGATAAAGCTCATGTATTTTATCAAGTATATAAAGCAAATCATCTGTTTTAACTATAAGGGCATCACCATCGGCAAGGAATATTCTCCTTACTTTATAGTCACGGTAATACTGTCTTGCGTCAACTAAATCCGCTACAACTTCATCCAATTTTCTTACTCTGAACTGTTTGTCTTTAAACATTGCGCAGAAAGTACATTTATTTCTTGCGCATCCTATAGTAAGCTGTATTATAAGGCTTCCCGCCTCACTTGGCGGTCTGTAAACTGCTCCTTCATATCTCATTTGTCATTTCTCCTCAATAATTATAATATAGTCAGCATATATTATAAATTTTAAATTGCCTTTTAGCAAGGCCAAATTAACTAAACATAAAAAAAGCGCCGCTTTAAAACGGCGCTTTAAAAACAAGGTGTTAAATTGTGTAAGCGTAAATTCTGTCTATAACGTGTTCGTCATTAAACTCAACTACTACATTATAGTCATTTTCGTAAAGATAATACAAACTGTAGAACTCTCTGAATGTATATTCTTGGCTTGTACCGTCAACACGTATTCTAAGTTCTTCATCATCTTCGTTTAAAACATTATAATCTTTAGTCTCTGTTTTGCCCTGTACTGATATTACACCGTTTTTAATGTCCACAACTTTGCCTTCTGCCTCAGCAACATTTGCTGTTATAATATTTGCAAAACCATCAACTACAACTACATCGGCCTTTAATACTTCTCCGTTTTCAACATGCTTATAAATATCAGAAGCAGTAGCTTTTTCGCCGTTAATTGTAATTTCTGACTTATCGGAATATTCAACAGTATCATTCTTTATGTCAAACTTATCTTTTTCAACATTTTTAAGTGTTCCGATAAGTACATCATATTCGTCAAAGTCAACATAAACCGTTATTTTGCTTACTTCATCGTCTCTGTCCAAAGAAAGCTTAACTTCAGTAACATCTTTCTGATAAATGCTCTTTAAGTCATCAAGACTTTCAACATCGCCTGTGCCGAACTTAACATCAACATCATCAGCTATAGGGTATTTCTTAGTAATGCCAGCCTGTGTTGTTATTTCTATGTAGTAATCTGAAAGGCTTGTTATCTGGCCGTAAAGATTGTCTATAACTTCAAATTCAAGCTTTGTAACCTGTTTTTGTTTGTTAAGAACTGCTTTGCCTGTAAGGCCGTTGTCTTCATCATCCAAAAGTCTTATAACCTTTGAAATTGTGCTTTCCTCACCATCTACCAAAACATAAACTTCGTCTGAAAAATTATAGCTGTCTGTACTTCCGTCTTCGGTATAGAATACAACTTTTTCGTCTGTAACGTTTTTAATTGCTCCGCTTACAGTGCCGCCTTCAGAGTTTATTGTAATCGTTACATAAACAAGCTCACCGTCGTCATCTAATTCTGCTGTTACATTAAGTGAGTTGTATTCATCGGCTAAGTCTCTAATTTCAGCTATATTCTTTTTTTCACCTTCAAAATAGAACTTACATTCATTATCCCAGTTGTAAACCTTCTCGCTTCCGCCGCTTCTTTTAATAGTCATGTCGTCTTTTGAAACATCAGTTATTGTGCCAACAACTGTATTTTCTTCACCTATAACGGCTACATTTTCAGCAAGGCCGCTATTATTTACAGTTACGGCAACATCGCACTGAACGCCATTTTCTATAACTTTTGAAACGTCTTTATAAGATACAGGCTTTGCATTTAAAGTTATAAGTGCCTGTGAAGCCAGTTTATACTCGTTTATAGCTCCGCTTTCAAGCTCAACTATAACTTTGTCTGAAAGCATATTAACAAGACTGCCTGAAATTTCGCCGGATTTCTCGCTTGCTTCTGTGCCGTCGCCTTTAGTTACAACGGCTAAAAGCACTTCTTCGTCTTTAGATACAACTGTTACTTTGTCGCCGTTTTCTATATCAGTAAAGCTGTAATCCTTACCATTTGATGATGTTGGTGTGTCTTTATCGCCGCTGAAAACTTTTGTTGCGCCTGTATCATCAGTTTTAACAGTTATAGTCTTTTGGCTTCCTTCTTCAGAAATACCCATAACTGTTCCTGTAACAGTTTCCATTCCGTCATCGGCAGTTTTACCGTTAATAACATTATATGTTTTAGTTACAATAACAGCCATTTCGGCACGGTTAATGTAGTTAGCCGGGTTAAAGTTAGAGTTATCATCGCCCATAAGTATTTTATTGTCTGCTAAAAGCGCAACATACTCAAGAGCATCATCGTCTATTTTGTCTTTATCTTTAAATGAAACTTCTGTTGTTTCTTTTTTACCGTTTACTTTTTCCAATACTCTGCCGAATACAACAGCCACATCTTCTCTTGTGGCGTAAATATCAGCTGATGAACCGGAAAATGCGGAAAGCTCGTCCTCAAGAACAATTTTGTTTTCAAGGCAGTATGCAGTAGCCTCGTAAGCCCACTGAGGTACTTTGTAAGAAGACATTGTTTTTTCCCATTTTTCTGTAACTTCATCAGACGGCTCTGCTTCTTTTGCAGATTTTAAAAGGTTATAAGCCATCTGCTCTGTTTCAAAAAATGTAACTTTATCTTTCGCCCTGAACAAATATGTACCGTCTGAATTTTCCTGACCTACCATTAAGCCTAATTCAGCCGCCTGTGATATATATACCTTTGCAGTTTCCCAAGGCACATCATTAGCGTCAGAAAACTTAATCTCAGCCATTGCAGGAACTGCCATAGACGCACACAATGCCACAGCCAATAATGATACTGCTTTTCTTTTCATACTTTATCCCTCCTTAAAATACAAATAAGCAAAAATCTGTTTAGTTAAATTTTATCATATAAAGTAAAAAAATAACAGTATTATGATATAAAATAATATTAATTTCATAAACCGCAGACAATAGTATAAGTTTAGCAATTACTTAAATACATTTAATAAATACGGTTTAAATTTATTGAAGTTTTAAATAATTACCACATATCCTGAGTAAAATCGTCTATTACATCTTCAGCCTTGTTCATTAATTTTTTGCCCTTGCGCATTACTTTTTTTCTGTCTGAATTACTCATACACATTAAAGTATAGCCTGCCGCCGCTATAGCTGAACCCATTACAAGACCTGACATAAATTTATTCATATAAAAAACCTCCCTTAAAACTGTCTGCGGCAGATTTAGTATTTAACATAAGCCTTTTTTTATACTGTAAAAAAACGCCCCTTAAAAGCCTTTAAGCTTAAAAGCGGCGTTTATAAATTAAATTTTAATTTCTTTTAAAGCATACAGCGAAAAAATATAAACATCGTTAATTTCACAATTTAAAGCCCTTTGTGCGGCTAATTTATAAAGCCTTAACTGAACCGAATATTTATGTTTTAAATCTTCTTCTTTGCCCCGCGGAACATAGTCTGTTTTATAATCCACAAGCACAAACTTGTCTTTTTCCTTAAAAATACAGTCAATCATTCCATGAACCAGTATTTTTTCGGTATTTTCGGCATATTTTTCATCCTCAAAAATTTCATAAGGTGTCAGTTCCATGGCAAAAGGTTTTTCTTTGTATACTAAATCTGATTTTAATATACGCTTATATAAATCACTTTGAGTAAAGCCGTAAATACTGTTTATATTTACGCTTTCTCCTTCCTTGTCCGAAATTATGCCTTTTGAAACCAGTGTACTAACAACACTTTTTATATCGTCTTTTGTATAGTTTAAACTAAAGTCCATGTTTTCAAGCACACTGTGAACAGCAGTACCTTTTCGTGAAGGGGTTACATCTTCTGTTTGACTTAAAAACTCCGGCTTTTCAAATCTATTTAAGTTGTAAAGCTTACTGTCTTTATAGTCCGATTCCATGCTTTCCATTATTCTTTTTACTTCGGAAACATATAAATTAGCCGGGAATTTTTCTTTTGCCGCATTAATACCACATATATTTTCAACATCTATTTTTAGTGTTTCTTTTTCTTCTTCTAAATCCGAGAGAAGAATGTCGTATTTTTCAACAGCTTTGTTTTTAGGTATAACATTAATCTTCCAAACTGATTTATCATTAAATAAATCTGTATTTCCAGCATCTGAGCAAAAATCGCCTAAAACCGCGCCGCATCTGTGACGCACAAGGCATGAGCCTATCCAATCCAAAAAAGATGAAGCTTTAACCACCGAGTAATACGGCAGTTTACGTTCACTGTTTAAAGCACTTATAGACCATAAAGCGCATTTCTGACTTATACTCTTTACAGTACCTGTTATAAAAAGTTTTTCTTTAGCACGGGTCATAGCCACGTAAAGCACACGCATTTCCTCAGCGGCGCTTTCATGCTTAAGCATATCAGATACTATATTTTTTGATAAAGCCGGATACTCTGCCCTTTTTTCTAAATCGGTATAGTCGCACACAATTCCGGCCTTAGTATGCAGAAGAACTTTTGATGTTAAATCGTTTTTATTAAAACTTCCGCCTGTGCCGCATAAGAAAACAACCGGAAATTCAAGGCCTTTGCTTTTATGCACTGTCATTATTCGCACTACTTCTGCCTTATCCCCTGTTATTTTGGCGCCGCCGAAATCAGAGCCTGTACTTTGAAGCCTTTGTATATACCTTATAAAATTAAACAGGCCTTTAAAGTTGTTTTTTTCAAGCTCATGGGCTTTTTCAATAAGCATTATTAAATTAGCCTGTTTTAAAGCGCCGCCTTTTAATGCCCCAACATAATCATAATGTCCTGTTACATTATAAATATCCCAAATTATATCGCCTACTGTTTCAAAAGGTGCTTCTTTTTTCCACTTTTCTATATCACCGAAAAACTTTTGGATTTTTTCCTTTAGGCCTTCATCGCTTCCGTTTGAAGCATACTCTTTTACGGCATCGTAAAAATCAAGACTTTGACTTTCCATACGTATTTTTAAAAGCTCGTCGTCAGTAACGCCATAATACGGCAGTTTAAGACTTGCCGCAAGAGGTATGTCCTGCTTTGAGTTGTCAATAACGCTTAAAAGGCTTAACACATCGGAAATCTCTTTACGCTCAAAATATTTTTCGGCGTTGTCCATGTAATAAGGTATCATCTGTTCATCAAGAGCATCTCTTGCCGCCTGACCCCAGTTTTTAATTTTACGTGTTATAATAGCTATATCAGAATACCTGACAGGCCTTGATGTTTCGCTCTTAATATCACAAACCTCAAAGCCGCTGTCTATAAGCTCACGAATTTTTTTAGACACAAAACTCATTTCAGCCTGAGCCGATGAAATATCGTCCAGCTCCTCGTCGTCTGTTTCGGAATTTTTTTCTATAATGTCAACCTCAACAGCCATGTCGCTGTTTTCAGGATATTTGGCTCCGGGGTAAAGGTATGATTTTTCTGTATAGTCCATTTCTCCGGCTTCTTTTGTCATAATCTGGCTGAATATAAAATTTGTGGCATAAAGCACTTCTTTTCGGCTTCTGAAATTTTGAAACAAGTCTATTTTTATCTGGCTTCCGCTTTCTTTGTAACTGTTGTATTTTTCAAGAAATATCCCCGGCTCCGCCTGACGGAAACGGTATATACTCTGCTTAACATCGCCAACCATAAACCTGTTATTTGCTTTTTGGCCTTTGCCGCTTAAAGCATAAAGTATCATTTCCTGAACCGGATTGCTGTCCTGATACTCATCAGTCATAATCTCATAATATTTCTTTTGAAGGCTTAAAGCCTCCGGCGATGGAACAAATTCCCCGTTTTTTTCTTCTATAAGTATTTTTAGAGCAAAATGCTCCAAATCGTTAAAGTCTGCTATGTTCCTTTCACGTTTTGCCTCGGCGTATTTTTGTGAAAAATCCTTAACAAGAATACAAAGCTCATTTATAACACTGCCTGTTTTTAAAACTGTTTTAATTTCACTTTCCAAACTTGTAAAAAAGAATTTTTCCTTTAATTCGCCTATACTCTTTTTAACTGTTTCTCTTAAATTTTTGATTGTTTCTGCCAAAGCTTTATCATCGTTTTTGCCTGCCCGGCCTATTGGGCCAAATGAAAGGGCTGAAATGTACTGACTTAATTTTTCAAAGTCATTTTCGGCATATTCTTTAATTTTGGATATATTCTCCAAATCAGCCGAAAGAGCTTTTGCATAAGAGGCCGGGCCGCCGTTATAGGCTAAATTAAGGGCTTTATCAATATATTTAAGACACTCATCAGCCTCAAAAGCACATCTCTTTTTTATATACTCTCCCCAGAAAGTTTCGCCAAAATCACTTTGGGAATCAAAGTCATACTTTTGGCATGCACCATCAAGAAATTTTTCCGGAAAAGGCATGCTTTGTATAAACGAATGAACAGTAAGTACAATATCCTTAAGACCGCTGTCTGACAGACTCTGACCGAATGTTTCCACAAGCTTAAGAAAGCCTTCGTTATTTTCACTGCCGTATTTTTCCTCAAAAAGTTCGTCTAAAACAGTGCCTTTAATAATCTCGCACTCGTTTTCGTCAGCTATCCTAAAATCCGGGTCTATATTAAGCTTTGTATAGTTTTCACGCACGGTTTTCATACAGAAAGAATGAATAGTTGTTATATCTGCATGATTAATAAGCGCTATCTGCCTTGATACATGCTCATCTGCGCCTTCTTCAACAGCTTTTGCAAGTGCCTTTAATATTCTCTCACGCATTTCAGAAGCTGCAGCACTTGTAAAAGTTACAACAAGCAGATTATCAATATCAACAGGTGTTTGATTTTCTGTTATAATTTTTATAATTCTCTCAACAAGAACGGCCGTTTTACCGCTTCCGGCTGATGCCGAAACTATAATATCACAATTCCTTGTATCTATGGCTTTTTTCTGTTCATCAGTAAAGACCGTTCCCATTTTTTATGCCCCCGCTGCTTGGTTTAAACTTGATAACTTAATTCTTCTGTTAATTGAAATATATTCCGAAAAATATTTCAGAAATGTTTTAAAAGAATTATAGCAGAAGTTTTCCAAAAAGGCTATTGCGAATATATTTGTTTCCTCCCTGCCAAACATATATTTAAGTGCTGTTTTTGAAAAAGCGTCAGGAAACTGTTTTGGAAAAGACATTCGGTATTTATACAGTATCTCAAAAAGCTTTTTCTCACTTTCTTCCAGCTCAAAAACTTTATAAAAGCATACGCTGACTACATAAAAATCAAGTTTATCGCGTTTCTTTGCCAGCATTTGTATTGTGTGGTGCATTGCCATAATTTTGAAAAATCTGCGTTTTCTTTCGCTATCCATATAAGGCATATATTTATTAAATACATTACTCCTGCAATAAGTGCCGCAAAAGCTCTCCTGAGCGTCTATTGCCGCAAATTCCGCCATAAGCGCAAAAAAGGCACTGCAAAAGCTGTTTGAAAGCTCAGCTGATTTTTTTACATAACCTTCCCTTATCTTATCCATTTCCTCCATAAACCGGAGTTTCTCCTCTGTGCCGTTGCTTAAAATTTTCATTGCCCAAAACCCCTCCACTAAAATTTTAAACCATAGCATTACTTCAAAACAAAGGGTTTCGTATACAAAATTATTTCAATAATCGGCTTTATGGAACAAAAAAAGACTTCCATATTTTTAAATACGGAAGCCTTAAATAAATTAAATTTCGCCTCTTGTATTAAACTTTTTAAGGTTGCCCTCTTTAAGCTCTCTTTTGGCCAATTCCGAAAATACATCGTCCCAAGTAATGCCCTGTTCTTCCATAAGCACTGAAAGATGATACATTAAATCACAAATTTCGTAAACAGTTTCGCTTTTTACACCATTTTTGGCCGCTATAACTGTTTCGGTGCACTCCTCGCCTACTTTTTTAAGTATTTTATCAATACCTTTTTCCATAAGGTAGTTTGTATAAGAGCCTTCCTTTGGGTTCTTTTTTCTGTCCTCTATTACTTCATAAAGTGCGTATAAAACTTTGGAATAATCCATTAAAGTACCTCTTTTCCGTTAACATCTCTGTAAAAACAGCTTCTTTTGCCGGTGTGACATGCTGCGCCTATCTGGTCAACTTTAATTAAAAGCGCATCGCTGTCACAGTCGAAATATATTTCCTTAACTATTTGAAAATGCCCTGATGTATCACCTTTATGCCAAAGTTCCTGTCTGCTGCGTGAGTAATAATAGCAAGTACCTTCTTTTACAGTACGTTCAACAGCTTCCTTATTGGCATAAGCCAGCATTAAAACCTGATTGTTTTTATAATCCTGAGCAATTACAGGTATAAGTCCTTTTTCGTCATATTTTAAACTATCTGCAAAACCCATTGTTTTCTCCTTACAGCCTTACAGGCACATTTCGTTCTTTTAAGTATTTCTTTAAATCAACAATTTCCATTTCTCTAAAGTGGAAAAGACTTGCGGCAAGGGCTGCATCTGCTCCGCCTTCTGTTAAAGCATCATAAAAATGCTCCATTTTTCCTGCTCCGCCGGAAGCTATACCAGGTATTCCCACAGCGTCGGAACCCGCCTTTGTAAGCTCTCAATCATATCCGTTTTTAACTCCGTCACAGTCCATACTTGTAAGAAGTATCTCTCCTGCGCCTCTGTCGTAGGCTTCTTTTGCCCATAAAACAGCGTCTTTGCCGGTATTTACTCGGCCACCGTTTAAATATACATCAAATCCGCCTCCCGGACGTCTTTTGGCGTCTATGGCAACTACAACACACTGACTGCCAAATCTGCGGGCTGCCTCGTTAATAAGCTCTGGCCTTTTTAATGCTGCTGAATTAACTGAAATTTTATCAGCTCCGGCTGAAAGTATTTTTCTAAAGTCGTCTATGCTTCTAATACCGCCGCCTACAGTAAGTGGAATAAACACCTGCTCTGCCGTTTTGCTTACTACATCAAGCATTATATTTCTGTCGTCGGCAGAAGCTGTAATATCAAGAAACACCAGCTCATCAGCCATAGACTCGTTATAAAACTTAGCAGCTTCAACAGGGTCACCGGCGTCTTTAAAATTTACAAAGTTAATGCCTTTAACAACCCTTCCGGCGTTTACATCAAGGCATGGTATAATTCTTTTTGTGTGCAAATAAAGCACCTCCAATTTTATTTTTCAAAACGCTCTATAACCTCTTTTAAATCAAGAGCACCTTGGTAAAGTGCTTTGCCTATTATAACACCTTGAGCATTTATAGATTCAACGCCTTCCAAATCGCTCATTGTGCTTACTCCGCCTGAGGCTATAATATTAATACCGCTTTGCTCTACCAGCTCTTTTGTGCTTTCAATATTAGGCCCAGACATCATTCCGTCTTTTGAAATATCGGTATAAACTACTGTTTTAACACCAATTTCAGCCATTTTTTTGCAAAGCACAATTGCCGGCACATCGCTTATTTTTTCCCAGCCGTCAGTAGCAACCATGCCCTTTGACGCATCTATGCCAACGGCTATTTTATCGCCGTAAACCCTAACTGCTTCTTTAACAAACTCAGGGTTATTAACTGCCGCAGTGCCTATAATAACACGTGAAACTCCAGCGTCTATCCTCTGTTCTATATCACGCATTGAGCGTATGCCGCCGCCGGTTTGAACAGGTACATTAACTGCCGAAACTATTTTTTTAATAGCCTCTAAATTATAGCTGTTGCCTGTTCTTGCTCCGTCTAAATCTACCACATGGATATATGTAGCTCCGGCCTGCTCCCAAATTTTAGCTCTTTGAACCGGGTCATCGCCGTAAGATGTTACATCGTCAAAACGGCCCTGTTTAAGCCTTACACATTGTCCGTTTTTTAAATCTATAGCAGGATATATCTGCATAAAAAATCACAGCCTTCCAAAGTTATTAAGTATTTTAAGCCCTGTATCACCGCTTTTTTCCGGGTGGAACTGGAGAGCAAAAACATTGTCTTTTTGTGCCGCCACCTGTATTTCTTCGCCATAAAAGCAAGTAGCGCTTACAACAGGCGCATTTGTTTTAAGCCTGTAGGAATGAACAAAATACACATAAGGCTCGTCTCCTAAGCCTTCAAAGAGCGGGCTTCTCATTTTTATATTAAGGCTGTTCCAGCCTATCTGCGGTATTATCTGGTCTTTTGGAAGAAGAACTATTTCTCCCGGCATAAGACCAAGACCTGTATATTCTCCGTTTTCGTAGCTTTTATCAAACATCATCTGCATGCCAAGACAAATACCCAAAAACGGCTTTTTCTCATCTACAATATGATATATAACTTTGTCTATTTCTTTTTCCCTTAATGTGTTTATGGCGTCGCAGAACGCACCTACACCAGGAAGAACAACTTTATCGGCACCGGCTATTTTTTCCGGATTGTCTGTAATTTGGGCGTCAAAGCCTAAAAATTCAAAAGCCTTTTGAACGCTTCTTAAATTTCCCATGCCGTAGTCAATTATAGCTATCATATTACACCTCCAGCATGCCTTTTGTTGAAAGTACACCGTCTATTCTCTCATCAATAGAAACAGCCATATCAAGAGCCTTGCCAAATGCCTTAAATATTCCCTCGGCTATATGGTGGCTGTTTTTGCCGTAAAACATTTTAATGTGCATATCTATGCCTGCATTGGCGCACACCGCCCTGAAAAATTCCTCCACCATTTCCATATCCATATCACCGCATTTTTGTGTTGGGAAAGTTACGTCAAAATTAAGATACGGCCTGCCGGAAATATCCATTGAGCAAAGTATAAGAGCTTCGTCCATAGGAAGTATAAAAAATCCGTATCTCTTTATTCCGGCTTTATCCCCTAAAGCTCTTGTTATGCATTTTCCCAGAACAATTCCCACATCTTCTATTGTGTGGTGGCAGTCAACTTCAACATCGCCTTTGGCGTCTACATCTAAATCTATAAATCCATGCTTTGAAATATGAGTAAGCATGTGGTCGAAAAAGCCTATGCCTGTTGAAATATTATTTTCCCCTGTTCCGTCAAGGTCTATTTTCATTTTAATTTTAGTTTCAAAAGTATCGCGCATTATTTCCGCGTTTCTCATTTTACCACGCTCCTTTTCAGCTTTCCTTTCTTACTCTAACAGCATTGGCATGAGCCGTAAGGCCTTCAGCATTTGCAAAAGAAATAATATCATCGCTTAAATTTAAAAGAGCATCTTTACTGAATGAAATTATGCTTGACTTTTTAATAAAGTCATCAACTGATAAAGGCGAAAAGAATCTAGCTGTGCCGCCTGTTGGCAGAACATGGTTAGGGCCTGCCATATAGTCGCCTAAAGGCTCCGGTGAATAATGGCCTAAAAATACTGCTCCTGCATTTTGAATAAGCGGAAGAACCTCAAAAGGTGATAAAGTGCATACTTCCATATGCTCAGGCGCAATAGCATTTGAAAGAGAGCAAGCCTCCTCTATTGAGTCGGCAATAATAATTGCGCCGTAATTATCTATTGATTTTCTTATAATGTCTTTTCTTTCAAGCTTTTCAGTCTGTTTTTCTATTTCATCACGAACGCTTAAAGCAAGTTTTTCGCTTGTTGTAACAAGTATGGCAGAAGCCAGTTCGTCATGCTCCGCCTGAGAGAGAAGGTCAGCGGCAACATAAACCGGGTTGGCGCTGTCATCTGCTAAAACAAGTATCTCGCTTGGTCCTGCAACGGAATCTATATTTACATAGCCGTATACAGATTTTTTGGCAAGAGCAACAAATATATTTCCCGGGCCGCATATTTTGTCCACCTTAGGAACGCTTTTTGTGCCATAAGCCAAAGCGGCTATTGCCTGAGCACCGCCTATTTTAAATATTTCGTCAACACCTGCTTCTTTAGCGGCTACAATAGTAGTTGGATAAACCCTGCCGTCTTTTTGTGACGGTGTTGTCATATAAATATGTTTAACACCTGCCACATGAGCCGGCATAACGTTCATAAGTACAGAAGAAGGATAAGCCGCTTTTCCGCCAGGAACATAAACACCTACTTTTTCAAGAGGTCTAATCATCTGGCCCATAATTTCGCCGTTTGGCGCAGGCTCTATCCAGCTGTTTCTTTTCTGTTTTTCGTGAAAAGCCTTAATCCTCTGAGCCGATTTTTTAATAACGTCAATAAGCTCAGGGCTTACAACAGAATATGCGTACTCAATTTCTTCGTTAGTTACTTTAATATTTTCTTCCGTTATTTTTAATTTGTCGAATTTTTCTGTATACTCAAAAACTGCTTCGTCCCCTCTTGTTTTAACATCTTTGAGTATTCCGTCAACTATTTCCTGAACATTTCCGTGTTCAAGCTGGCTTCTGGAAAGTATTTTGCCAAGTTTTTGTTTACCTTCTTCGGTATCACAGCGTATAAGCTCTATCATTTTAAGTCCTCCTTTAAAAGGCCTCTAATTTTATCCATTACATCTATAATTCTTTCGTGCTCCATTTTCATGCTTACTCGGTTTACAACAATTCTTGCAGAAAGCGGACATATTTCCTCAAATACCACAAGGCCGTTTTCTCTAAGTGTTGCTCCGCTTTCAACTATATCAACTATACAGTCTGAAAGGCCTACAATAGGCGCCAGCTCTACAGAACCGTTAAGCTTTATAATCTCTACTGTCTGGTGCATTTGATGATAAAAATACTCTCTTGCTATATTTGGGTATTTTGTGGCAACTCTTAAAGAATGGCATTTGTGTATTTTATCCTTCATTTCAGGAAGGCCTGCAACGCACATACGGCATTTTCCAAGGCCTAAGTCAAGCATTTCGTATATATTCCTGTTTTCTTCCATAATAGTGTCTTTGCCTACAACACCAATATCAGCGGCGCCATGCTCCACATAAGTAGGAACATCACTTGTTTTGGCAAGGAATATTTTAAGTTTTAAGTCCTCATTAACAAATATAAGCTTTCTGGATTTTTCTTTCATTTCCTCGCATGGCATGCCTATTCTTTCAAGAAGGTCCATTGTCTGCTCGGCCAGTCTGCCTTTAGCTAAAGCAAAAGTTAAATATCTCATTCCTGTCCCTCCTTACCCGGCATAACCAAGTCTTCTATTGTAATATCGGCCGAAACCATTCCGACTTTTTCATCAAAACGCACATATTTAATATTAATTGCGTCTTTAAAATAAATAAGGGACTCTATACCCTTTAACTGCATGTATTTAATATTATCATCTAAATCGTATCCGCAAAGACTGCCTTCAACCTTAATTCCGGCATTACGATAAATTTCAGCTATTTTAAGAGCAGAAGCTAAACCTGCCTGACTTGAAGCTATCATTGCCTTTGCGCCGCCTTTTGCAAGCTGAACTCCGTTTCTGTCAAGAACATTTAAAATTTCATCTATTTTAACAGCAAAGCCTACAGCCGGTATATCGCGGCCGAACTGCTTTACAAGGTTATTATACCTTCCGCCGTCTACTATAGAGTATCCTGTGCCGTAAGTATATCCCCTGAATATTATGCCTGTATAGTAATTAAGTTTATTAACCATACCCATATCAAAAGATACATACTGGCTTACACCATGAAGCACCAATATATTATAAAGCTTTTCCATATAATCAAGGGCCTTTTGTGCTTCAAAGCTGTTTGTAAGTGTTTTTGTATACTCTATTATTTCCATTCCGCCTACAAGACGAGGAAGCTCTAAAAACAGCTTCTTAACATTTTCCGGCATAACTTTTTCTTTAACAAAAAACTCAACACCGGCATAGTTGCGGTTTGCAATTAAGTCTTTAATAAAGTTTTTATCTTTTTCGTTAAAGCCTGTTTCATCAAGCACAGCGTTAAAGAACTGAACCTGACCTATATTGAGCTTAAATTCCTTAATGCCACAGGCAAGAACACTTTTAACCGAAATAGCTATAGCCTCTGCGTCAGCCTCTGCACTGTCAGAACCCATAAGCTCAATTCCGGCCTGAGCAAACTCGCATTTTTTACCCTGATAGCTTTTTGAATCCCTGAAAGCATTGCCGTAATAGCAAAGCCTAAGAGGCAAAGGCTCTTCCTCAAATGCAGTAGCCGCCATTCTTGCTATAGGCGGTGTCATATCGCTTCTTAAAGAGAGTGTTGAACCGTCTTTATCAAAAAACCTGAACATCTCTTTTGGGCTTATAGAGCCCATTTTTTCATCAGAAAATACCTCTATATACTCAAACATAGGGCTTTCTACTGCCCTATATCCATAGCTTTCAAAAACATTTTCAATTTTTCTTGTTATAATTCTTTTGCTCTCCGTTTCGTCAGGAAGCAAGTCCCCAACGCCTATAGGAGTATGAAGTTTAAAATCTAACATAATAATAACCCACCTTTATAACTTTATCACTCTACCATGATAAAGTACAGTATATACAATCTTTCTAATTTTGTCAATACAACTTATTTTTACGACCTATTTTTAGCATTTTACCATTATTTTTATATTTTGCAAAGTAAGTTTAAAGCTTTAGAAAATAATAAACACTAAAATAAAGTGTTTTATGTTATAATTATTAAAAGGAGTGTTGCTCATGTTTAACAAAATTGATTTCAGCACATACCCAAGGGCTGAGCATTATAACTATTATATTAATTTTATAAAATCAAAAATTAATATGTCTTATAACATTAATATTACAAACTTATTGGAAAAAACAAAATCCAACTCTTTAAAATTTTATCCCACATTTATTTATGTAATAATGCGTGCCATTAACGACATAAAAGAAATGCGAATGGCTGTTGACAAAGACGGTAACCTTGGTTATTACGATTACTGCAATCCGTCATATACAATTTTCCATAAAGACGATAAAACTTTTTCAGATATATGGACACCATACAGCAGGGATTTTAAAGAATTTTACAGCAATGCTGTAAATGATATGGAAAAGTATAAAGATGTAAAAGGCGTAAAAGCAAAGCCGGATAAGCCGGATAACTTTATTCCTTTATCCTGTGTGCCATGGCTCAGCTTTTCCGCATGCAGTTATGACACATATTCTCCTTCTCCTATGCTTTTTCCT
The DNA here is from genome assembly GCA_019422065.1 of Lachnospiraceae bacterium. GTDB lineage: Bacteria > Bacillota > Clostridia > Lachnospirales > Anaerotignaceae > Neoanaerotignum_A. Next base: position 55,986 of record JAHZEA010000012.1, read on the forward strand.
GTTATTGTTTTTGGCAAATATTTTAAACAGAATAACGAAACTTTTCTGCCTTTTACAATATTTGCTACTCATGCAGTTTGCGACGGATACCACGTATGCCTTTTAATAAACACAATTGAGGAGCTTTGCCAAAACTGTGATGAGTTTATAAAATAAAACAAAAGCGGTCTATTAACATTTTTAGTTAACAGGCCGCTTTAATTTTTTAATTACTTTCTACACTTTCAAACTCGTTTATATACTCCGCTATTGCATGAATTAATTCTTTGTTTGTTGGTTTTTTATAAAACTCAAAACCAAATATGTTTTTATATTGACTCTGGGCATTATACCATGAAACATTAATACAGTGTCTTATATCCCTTTCAACACATTTTGGCTGAGTTTTAAACTCCATGGCAATTTCAGGATACAAATTCTTTGTAACTCCGCTTAAAAATGTTGGATTTTCAATTACGTGTGCAACAGCGCGCTTAATATAGCTGTAGCCTTTAAGTCCTGGACGTATACCTATTTTAGTTATAATTTCCGAAAGTCTTGCGCACTGACTTTTTTCTTCATTCTGCGGTTCTTCTTTTAAATCTGAACACAGCTGTTTAATTCTGCTTACAAGAATATCTGTATCAAAAGGTTCTGTAAGACAGTAATCAGCGCCGCAGGAAAGAGCCAGTTTTGAAAACATAATATTTTCTGTGTCATTAACGGCTATAAGGCGCATGTTTTTGTAATTATTCCTTTTTATCTGCTCAATCACCCACAACCCGTCATTTCCAAAAAGTCCCAGATATATAACGGCGGCAGAAAAATAATTTTTCTCTATGGCTTTTAATGCGCTTTTTCCGTCTGATACAGACTGAGTAATAACAATGCTGTTAGTATTATTTATGCAGGCTTTAATCCTATCCTGCTTAACATCATCACAGCAAGCCAAAAGTAAAGTTATTTTGTTTGTTTTTTTAATAATTCCTGTGTACCCCATAAGAATTCCTCCCCTAAATTTCATGCACTATGAATATATAATATTTTTATGGGGTAAATCATCAATATTGCGCGAAAAGTCGTTAAAACCGAATAAAGTGTTTGTAAAATATCATTTTTTGGCAACAGCCTCTTCAGCCTTAATTAGCATATTGTCAATAAATATGCCATAACCCTTTTGAGGGTTATTAACAAAAACATGAGTAAGGGCGCCTATTAGTTTGCCGTCCTGCAAAATAGGACTGCCGCTCATTCCCTGAACAATGCCGCCTGTAGTTTCAAGCAGTCTTGGGTCTGTTATTTTAACAGTCATTGACTTATCCGATGAAATATCCAGTCTGTTTATGTTTTCTATTTCTACCTCGTAAAGCTCGCTTTTGCCTAATACATCACTTTTAATATAAGCCTTTCCTGTATGAACATCGCTTGATATGGCTGTTTCAACTGCCTCGTCTGTTATTGAAGGCAAGTTTGCCTTTTGTGTTATTACACCATAAATTCCGGCATTTGTGTTTGAAAAAACCGAGCCGAAAATTTTGTCTTTGTTTAGGCTTCCGTTAATCTCTCCCGGAACGCCTTTTTCTCCTTTTCTTACACCTGTAACATCCGAAAGAGTCATAACACCGCCGGATGTATTCATTAGAGTATTTGTATCCACGTCGTATATTCCATGGCCCAAAGCACCAAATACATTATTTTCGGGATTAATAAATGTTAAAGTACCCAAACCCTGAGTATCATCCCTTACCCAACAGCCTATTTTGTACTGTCCGTCACTTTGGCTCATCACCGGCGTTACGGTTGTTTCAACTTTTTTTCCGTTTCTTAATACTGATATATCCAAATTTTGGCCATTGCTTTCAGATACAGCTTTTGTAAAGTCTTCTTTTGAATTTACGTCTTTTCCGTTTACCGAAACAACGCTGTCACCGCTTTTAATAAGACCGGAGCAAGGCGAAACTTCGTTTCCGCTCTCATCGGTAACTTTTCCGGTACCAAGAACCAATACACCTTCTGTTTCTATTACCACACCTGAAATATTGCCGCATGGTATGAGTTTTGTTCTTGGTACAACATTTAAGCTTACCTCTTTTACAGGTATACCCAAAAAAGTAAACTTAGCGTTATAAACTCCGGCATCATCTGCGGAAATATTTGTTCCGTTTACAATATCAATCTCGATATTTTCTTTTACCGGAACAGCTGTATTTTCAATAACAGCTTGACTTTCCTGCTCATAACCTGTCCCTATATGGGCAATACTGTTTTCATAAACACTTATATGCCGCGGCAGAGTTAAACAATAAAAGCCAAGAAGAAGAAAGCTTATAGGCAGTAGATAGGATATAAGCTTAATCTTAAAATATTTTTTTTCCAATTTTATCACTTCCGTTATTAAAATTAGGTCCACGTATAAATTAACCTAACACTCTATTTGTTATACAGACAAAATTTTAACGCTGTAAAATCTAAATTTTTTCAGTTAAAAATAAAAAAGACAGACTGTAAAAAGTCTGTCCTAGCTATATATTTTTTAACTTAAATTGTATTATTTGGATTTTTTTCTATTATGCCTGATAAAAGGCAGTAATCACCATCATAAACAACTATAGCCTGTCCCGGAGCCGCCGCCCTTTGCGGTTCATCAAATACGCATTTTATAAAACCGTTTTCCAAAGCATAAACAGTACATGGGGCTTTTTTATGTGCATATCTTATTTTCGCCTCTGCCCTAACAGGTTCTTTTAAATTTTCCAATGCCATAAAATTAATTTTATCGGCATATACCTCTTTTTTAAAAAGCTCCTCGTTGCTTCCAAGCACTATTTCGTTTTTATCGGCGTTTATGCTGTTAACAAACATATGCTTGCCAAAAGATACTCCAAGGCCCTTCCTTTGGCCTATAGTATAATGAATAATGCCTTTGTGACGGCCTATTATGTTGCCGCACATATCAACGTAGTTCCCCGGTATGCTTTTTTTGCCCGTATAACACTG
>JAHZEA010000012.1:58971-67949 GCA_019422065.1 Lachnospiraceae bacterium
TTATCAGGTATAAAACATATCTCTTGGCTGTCAGGCTTCTGAGAAGTCATTATACCGGCATTTTCAGCTATTTCCCGCACTTGCTTTTTAGTATATCCCCCAAGAGGAAAAAGCGTACACCCAAGCTGTTGCTGGGTTAGATAACTTAGTATATATGTTTGGTCTTTTGTAATATCATCAGACATTTTAACAGCAAGTCTATTGGTAGGTATATACTTTACGACTTTAGCATAGTGTCCTGTAGCTATATAGTCTGCGCCTATATCTTCTTTTACTTTCATAAGAGCGCCCCATTTAACCTCTCGGTTACAGATAAGGCAAGGATTAGGCGTTCTGCCTGAAAGATATTCATTTACAAACATGTCTTTAATTTTTTCTTTAAATAAATTTTTATAATCCAGTATAATATGATTAATTGAAAGGTAGCTGGCTACTTTTGCGGCATCTTCCGCGGCTTCTTCTCCTCCGTCAAAGTTAACAACCGTAACTGCTGTAACATCATATCCGTCTTTTTTCAATAGATATGCCGCAGTAGAGCTGTCAACTCCACCTGAAAGGCCTATAACTACTTTTTTACCACTCATTTAAGTGTTCCTCCATATTTAAAATTTACAAACCGCACCCATTTAAAGTATTTTTTCAAAATTAGCAGCAATAATACTAAGTATAAAAAATATTGTTTGCAGGCGGCATTTATTTTTTACAATACAATTAAAAATTATTATATTACACAAAAATATATTGTTCAACTTAATATTGTGGTGTATAGTATATGTAGAGATTCTTTTTTGTTTTGTGAATTTTCATTTTTATTGTATGACATGGTATTCAAATTCTAACTAATAAAATATATAATATCCGCAATGCCATTTGTTTTTTTGACAAATTCTACAACAGATACCTAAGTAAAAAGCGGGGAAAATATAAAATGATGAGGTGGTAATTTTGGAATTCAAAGAGCGTCTTAAATCTCTCAGGAAAGAAAGGAAACTTACTCAGAGTGCGTTAGGCAGCATACTTAACTATGGTTACACGGCTATCTCTAATTACGAATCCGGAAGAAACGAACCATCAATAACAGATTTAAAGAAAATTGCTGAATTCTTTGATGTTTCTATGGATTATCTCCTTTGTGTAAATGATATTAGAAATCCTTATGTTGAAAGGGATTATCCTGAGCAATTCAACGAGTTTAAGAACATATACACAATGCTTGATAACGATAAAAGGGAGCTGTTGGATGATTTCATGCGTTGGATGCTTGAAAGACAAATTAAGTCACTGTCCAATACAAAGCAACAGCTTAAAGTTGCACAAGAAACCGTACCATACAAATCCAAATCTACAGACAACTGATTATTACAACAAAGAAGGCAAAACTTGCCTTTCTATTACGCTTTTTTAAACGGCCTTTGTAATATATGGCAGATACCGCCTTTGTTTTAAACACAAATAACAGCATAGGCTTTTTTTGGTGTTTTGTTTTATCTCACACAACTACAAAATAAATGCGGACAATAAAAATCCTGATTGTATAAATCAGGATTTTTATGTTATTTGCCTCTTAATTCAGTTTTCTTTTTACTGGAATACTCAATCATTTCCTCAGCGGCTTTTACAGCTGCACTGCTTTCGTTTGAGCCCATAAGGCGCAGTATTTCATATATTTTTTCTTTATTTTCAATATTTTTAACTGTTGTTACAGTTGTACCGTTTTCAACTGATTTTTCTATGAGCATATTTCCATCGGCCATTGATGCTATCTGTGGCAGATGCGATATACATATTATCTGCTGTTTATCAGATATATAGGCCATTTTTTCTGCTACTTTAGATGCGGTTTTGCCGCTTATGCCAGTATCAATTTCATCAAAAACAAATGTACCTATATTTTCAGTACCGGAAATAACGGTTTTAAGCCCCAGCATTACTCTTGACATTTCACCGCCGGAAGCCGTTTTAGCTAAAGGCTTAAGCCCCTCACCGGCATTAGTTGAAATTAAAAATTCCACGTTATCCCAGCCTTTATTATTAAAAGTGCCTTTTTGTGTAATATCTATTTCAAACTGCGCATTTTTCATTTCCAAGTCATGGAGCTGTGATGTTATTCTCTCCTGAAGCACGGCAGATGTTTCTTTCCTTAATAATGTAATTTTTCCGCATATATCTTTAATTTCGCCTGTTATTTTTTCTTTTCTTAAGTTAAGCTTATGCCTTAATTCACCGCTGTTTAGTATAAAATCCCGTTCTTTAACAGCTTCTTCTTTACGTTTTAATATTTCTTCAACTGTTGAGCCGTATTTCTTTTTTAAGCTGTAAATTAAATCCAGTCTTTCCTCTATAGTATTAATTTCATTAGGGTCAGCTGAAATGCTTTCAAGATAATCTTTTAAAGATATGGCGGCATTTTGAAGGCTTTCGTGGGCATTGTTGATTTCTTCAAATATTCCATTTAAACTGTTGTCACTTGCAGACATTGTATTGCAAATTTTAAGTGCATCACCTGTTTTATCCACAGCCGAGGCACTATCACCGTTGCCATAATACAAAAGCTCAAGGCACTGCCTGCACTGTTTTATAAGTCTTTCCGATGAAGCTAATACTTTTTTCCTGCTTAAAAGAGATTCTTCTTCCCCTTCCTTAAGCCCTGCTGACTCAATATCATTTATTTTATACTCTATTAATTCCAGTCTTCTTTCGCGTTCCTCATCATTTCCGCTTATGGCTTTCAGCTGCATTAACACGCTTTTATAATCGCTTATAAGCAAAGTTAATTCTGTTTTCAGCTCCTCAATGTCTTTACCGCAGAACCTGTCAAGTATATCAATGTGCTTTGCGGGATTTAAAAGTGACTGTGACTCATGCTGACTGTGTATATCCAACAATCTGGCTGAAAGGTCTTTAAGCATAGATGCTGTTACTGGTGTGCCATTTATTCTTCCGCTTGTTCTGCCTTCACGGCTAATAGTTCTTTGCAGTATAAGCTCATCATCAGAACAGTCTATCCCCATGCCTTCAGCGCATTCTTTGGCATTTTTACTTATATCTGTAAAAACAGCCTCAACAACGGTTTTGTCTTCTCCGTCACGTATAAAATCTTTAGACGCCCTTTCGCCTAAAGCAAACATAAGGGAACCTATAACCATTGATTTACCGGCACCTGTTTCACCTGTTAGCACATTTAAGCCTTTATTAAATTTTATTTCGGCTCTTTTTATAAGAGCAGCGTTTTTTATATTAAGTTCATCAAGCATTTTTACACCTCAAAGACATTTTATTGCCCGCCTATAATTTTATTAAGCTTTTGTATAAAATCAACTGCCTGATTATGATTTCGCGCTACACAAAATACTGTATCATCACCGGCAATGGAACCAAGTATATCATTGCTCTGCATGTTGTCAACAGCTACAGCAACAGCCATTCCCATACCGTTTAAAGTTTTAATTACAATCATATTCTGGGAATAATCCAGCCGCACTACTGCATCTCTGAAAACACGTATCAGTCTTTCTGAAAGCTCAGTATCGCTGCCATTTATTACGGAATACTTTTGTTTTCCGCCTTCTGTAGCTATTTTGGTAAGCTTCATTTCACGTATATCCCTTGATATTGTGGCCTGAGTTACATTAAACCCTTCAGCTTTAAGCATTTGGGCAAGGTCTTCCTGTGTCTCAATGTCGTTATGCTCTATAATTTCCAGAATTTTTGCCTGTCTTGCTATTTTCATAAAGCTACCTGCCTCCCTTACCAAACATTTTGTTCCTAAGTACATCATAAAAGCCCAAATTGTTTGTTTTAACTATGTTAGTATAATAGTTGGATTTGCGCACAGTTAAAGTTTGACCAACTTCCATGTTTGATACCTGTTTGCCGTCTATAACAATTTTCAAACTGTCGTTTGTAAAGCTTTTGATGTTTATTTTAACAATATCCTCTGCACCTACAACAATGCTTCTTGCATGGAGCATATGCGGGCAAATGGGCGTAATGGCTATCATATTTGAGTCAGCTTTTAATATTGGCCCGCCGGCTGCAAGGTTATAAGCCGTTGAGCCTGTTGGGGTTGAAACAAGTATACCGTCACCATAAAAGTTATCTATATACTCATCATTTACATATACCGCAGAGTCTACAACACCGCCCATATAAACGCCTACTTCATTAAGTGCTGTATAATTTTTTATATCATTTTCTGTTTTTAGCTGTGCATCTACCATCATCCTGCGTTCAATACGGTATTGGCCTTTAAGCACCTTGTCAACAGATTCAAACATTCCGTCCCGGTCAGTATCTGTTAAAAACCCTAAATGACCTAAATTAATACCCATTAAAAGAGTGGAATGCACCATAGCCTTAATTCCGGCGCTTAGCATTGTACCGTCGCCGCCAAGCACAATTATTAAATCGCTCTTACTGTATAGTTCCTCATCGTCAACAGCGTATTTTCCAAAACCGTGTTTTTCTGCCGTTTCTCTTTCCATAACCGGCAGCACGTTTTTTGACTCAAGATAATTAATAAGCTCTCTTGCTGTATCGAAATTTTTATCCCTCTGTGGGTTTGGCACAATGCCTATTTTTTTCACTGAGCATACCACCCTTTTATTAAAGCTCGTTATGCGATGTATCTGCCGTTTCATCAGCTAAAGCATAAGCTTCTTCTTTTGAAAGGCCAGCTTTTTTTCTGTCTAAATATATAAGGTACTCAATATTTCCTTCAGGTCCCTTAATAGGCGAAAAACTTATGTTTAAAACATTAAGTCCAATTTCAAAAGCAAAATCTATTATTTTCTTTATAACATCCTTGTGAACCTGTATGTCTTTTACAACACCTTTTTTGCCTACTTTTTCCCTTCCTGCCTCAAACTGCGGCTTTATAAGGCACACCAAAGAAGCATCATCGCTCATTACATTAAGTGCCGGTGGTATAACCTTTGTAAGGGAAATAAAAGATACATCTACTGAAGCAAAATTTGGTTTATCCGGCACCTGTTCTTCTGTAATATATCTAATATTTGTCTTTTCAAGACAAACGACTCTTTCATCGTTTCTAAGCTTCCACGCAAACTGGCCATAACCTACATCTATTGAGTATACCTTTTTTGCGCCGTTTTGAAGCATGCAGTCTGTAAAACCGCCTGTAGAGGCGCCTATATCCATACAGATTTTATCTTTAAGCTCAACACCAAACTCATTTACAGCCTTTTCAAGTTTAAAACCACCACGGCTAACATACTTCATGTCGCCGCCTTTAATTGTTATTTCGCTTTTAATATCTATTTTTGTTCCGGCCTTATCCTCTTTCATTCCGTCAACATAAACCTCACCGGCCATAATCAAAGCTTTTGCCCTTTCACGGGATGAAACAAGGTTTCTTTCAACCAGCAATACATCAAGTCTTTCTTTATCAGCCATTATTACGCCTTTCCCAAAATCTCTTTTACTTTTAAATACATTCCTTCTCCATCAAGGCCATACCGCTTAAAGAGCTGTTCCCTTGTGCCCTGCTCTATAAACTTATCATAAAAGGCAAAATTATAAATTGTTACATCCTTTATTCCCAAGTCATAAGCAGCGCTTTCAAATATACTGCCAAATCCGCCGGCCTTTAAATTATCCTCTACAGTAAATACAAATTGGCAGTTTTCACATACGGTTTTAACCATATCCAAATCAATAGGCTTAATAAACCTTGCGTTAACAAGCATAGGATTATAGCCGTCTTTTGAAAGCCTATCGCACAAATCATTGCACTTATCCATCATAGTGCCGCAGCATACAACGGCTATATATTCTCCGTTATTTATAATTTCTGCTTTGCCTACTTCAATTTCAGGCAATACATCAATCTTTTCCTCAGGCACGTTATCCCTTGGGTATCTAATAGCTACAGGGCAGTCTAAATCAACGGCTTTTTTAATCATTGCTTTAAGCTCACTGCCGTTTGACGGCGCCATAAACACCATATTAGGCACATGGGCTATAAACGAAATATCAAATATTCCCTGATGTGTTTCGCCGTCAGACCCTACTATACCGGCCCTGTCTATAGCCAATATAACATGCAGGTTTTGAAGGCATACATCATGCACTATCTGGTCATAAGCCCTTTGAAGGAATGTTGAGTACACGGCAAAAAACGGTATAAAGCCCCTTGAGGCAAGGCCTGCCGCAAAAGTTACGGCATGCTGTTCCGCTATTGCCACATCAAACATTCTTTTAGGAAATTTAGCCTGAAAACCGTCAAGGCCAGTGCCTGAAATCATGGCAGCCGATATAGCCACTATTTTTTTATTAACAGAAGCCAATTCTGTTAAAGTATCCCCGAATACTTTTGAGTATGAAGGATTTGAGGCTTTTTTAATTATAGTACCTGTTTGAAGGTCAAAACTGCCTACTCCATGGTATTTCCATGGCAGCTTTTCTGCAAAGCGATAGCCCTTGCCTTTTACCGTTTTAACATGCACAAGAACCGGGCCTTTTAAATTTTTAATTTTTTCAAAAATATTTATAAGCTCGTCTAAGTTATGTCCGTCAACAGGGCCTATGTAGCTAAAGCCCAATTCCTCAAATATAATTCCCGATACAAGAAGGTATTTAACACCGTCTTTAACCGTTTCAATGGCTTTGTCTATTTTTCTGCCGTAAGGCACTTTATCAAGCATTCTGTGAACGCCTTCTTTTGCGTTTAAGTATGCCTTACCCGTTCTTAAATCTCTTAAATGCTTAGATACTGCACCTACATTTGAAGAAATTGACATCTCGTTATCATTTAATATAACTATCATGTCAGTATTACTTCTGCCGGCATTATTAAGGCCTTCATAAGCAAGTCCGCCAGTTATTGAGCCATCGCCTATTACGGCTATTATTCTTTCGTCACTGCCTGCAAGGTCTCTGGCTTTAGCCATACCTAAAGCCGCCGAAATTGATGTTGAGCTGTGTCCGGCGCAAAAAGCATCACACTGGCTTTCATTAGGCTTAGGAAATCCGCTTAAGCCGTCAAGCTGACGCAATGTATTAAAATTATCTTTTCTGCCAGTCAGTATTTTATGGACATAAGCTTGATGGCCCACATCCCATACTATCCTGTCTTTTAGCGGATTAAAACAGTAATGCAGCGCTAAAGTAAGCTCAACTATTCCTAAATTAGATGCCAAGTGTCCACCTGTATGTGCCATGTTTTCAAGCATAAAAGAGCGTATCTCCTGAGCCAAAACCGGAAGCATTTGAGGTGGAACCTTCTTTATATCATTAGCTTTGTTTATTTTATCAAGCTGCCTTTCCAAAATCACACCGTCTTTCAATTAAATACGACAAGTTTATCAGCATTATTTTTTTCTTTCAGTAAGATATTTTGTAAGCTCAATTAAAAATTCGGCTTTATCACCAAACGTTTCAAGTATATCACAAGCCTCTTTTGAAAGGTCTTTTACAACTTTTTTAGAGCCTTCTACTCCCAAAAGAGTAACATAAGTTGTTTTGTTGTTCTTTTCATCGCTTAAAACAGGTTTTCCCATTTCCTCAAAGGAGCTTGTAACATCCATTATGTCGTCCTGTATCTGGAAGGCAACGCCTATTTTTTCAGCAGCCGTATTAAGCTTTTCAACAGTTTCTTCGTCAGCAGATGCCAAATGTGCACCGGCTTTAAAAGCACCCTGTATCATAGCGGCAGTTTTGTTTAAATGTATAAAATCAAGTGTGTCTTTATCAATAGCTTTTCCTTCGCTAATTACATCCACAACCTGACCTGTAAGCATACCGTTTACACCACAGCCAAATGCAATATCATACATTGCTTTTGCCATATTAATATCACCGCTTTGTGCTGTTTGTTTTGACATAACCTCAAATGCATGTCCCAAAAGCGCATCACCTGTAAGTATGGCAATATCTTCACCAAACATTTTATGACTTGTAAGGCGCCCACGTCTGTAATCGTCGTTATCCAAAGCCGGCAAATCGTCATGTATAAGTGAGTATGTATGTATCATTTCAATAGCGGCAGCAAAAGGCAGAGCCTTTTTTATATCGCCGCCTAACATCTCGCAAACAGAAAGCAAAATTACTGGTCTAAGCCTTTTGCCCCCGGCAAATACCGAATACCTCATTGCTTTATATATAATTTCAGGATACTTGTTTTCTGGTGGCAGAAGCCTTTCCAAAGCCGCATCCGTTAATTCCATTTTTTCTTTAAGCTCATCTAAATTCATTGCTCTTCTTCCTCCAAATCTGTGTTAAAAGGCTTCAAAGAAAAGCTTCCATCGAAATTCTTTTTAAGCTCATCCACTTCCTGCCGCGCCGCTTCAAGCTTCTGGCGGCATAAAAGAGTAAGCTCCATTCCTTCTTTATACAGATTAATAGATTCCTCAAGGGATACATCTGAGTTTTCAAGTTTTTCAACTATTTCCTCAAGCCTTTCGGCCGCTTCCTCATAAGTTTTTTTCTTTCTCGCCATTGTTATAATCCCTTTTCTTTACCTCGGCCCATATATCACCGGTATAAAATTTTATTCTAATCAAATCATTGTCCTGTAAATTTTCAGGCTCCATAACAGTACTGCCGTTTTTATCAAATACAGCGGCATATCCGCGTTTTAACACATTTAAAGGCGATAAAAGCCCCAGTTTTTCACTCATTAAGTTATATCTGTTAAAAGCGTTTTTAATCTGCACTTCTATTGAGTTATTAAGCTGAATTAAAAGCCTGTCGTTTAATATTTCAAGGTTTACGGCTCTTTCCTCCAAACGCCTTAAAACACGTACACCAAAATATGATTTAATTCTTTCGTTTTCATGCTTTAATCTCGAATCAATACTTAAATTAAGCCTGTCCGCAAGGTTTAAAATATTTCTTTTTTCTTCCATACAGTCAGCTGATGCCAGCTCTGCCGCTGCCGAAGGCGTAGGCGCTCTTAAATCAGCAACAAAATCGGCAATAGTAAAATCCGTTTCATGGCCTACAGCTGAAATAACGGG
>JAHZEA010000012.1:67959-79644 GCA_019422065.1 Lachnospiraceae bacterium
CGGGTATTTCAGACGCAAAAATGGCCCTTGCCACCTTTTCTTCATTAAAAGGCCATAAATCCTCCATGCTTCCTCCGCCGCGGCCCAGTATTATAGTATCTGCCAAACCGCTTTCGTTTATATCACTCAGCGCAGAGACTATGGAATCCGCCGCACCTTCACCCTGAACAAGTGCCGGGCATACTATTATTTTAACATTAGGCGCCCTGCGGCTTAAAATATTTATAACATCACGCACAGCCGCACCTGTAGGCGAAGTTATAACAGCTACAGCCTGAGGGTGCTTTGCAATAGGCCTTTTATAATCCTCATCAAAAAGGCCCTCTGCCTGAAGCTTTCGTTTAAGCTGTTCAAAGGCAACACTCAGCTCTCCTGCTCCTGCCGGCTCCGCTATCTGCACATAAAGCTGGTACTTGCCTGTTTTTTCGTATAAAGATACATAGCCGCATACTATTACATCCATGCCGTTTTCAAGCTCATAAGGCATAAGCTCCGCGTAAGAAGCAAACATTATGGCACTAATTGCAGCTGAGCTGTCTTTAAGTGTAAAATATATATGGCCGGAAGTATGGACTTTTAGATTTGAAATTTCGCCTCTAACCCAAATACTGTTTAGTATAACGTCCATTTCCAAAAGGCCGCGGATATATCTGTTTATTTGTGATACAGAATAAATTTTTCTATCTATCATTCATCGCCGCCAGCAATCTTGCCCAATACACCGTTAATAAAAGACGGCGCATTATCTGAGCTGTATTTTTTAGCCAACTCTACCGCTTCATTAATAACAACCTTTTTAGGTGTGGCTTTGCCAAATTTAAGCTCATAAACAGCAAGACGCAGTATAGCCAAATCAACTTTAGCCATTCTTTCAATGCTCCAGCCTCTAGATACACTTGATATAATGCTGTCTATTTCTTCCAAATTATCAACAGTGCCTTTAACTACTGAATCAATAAAGTTTTTGTCGTTCTCATCTAAATCATCGTTTTCGGCGTAAAAAATATCTTTTGCCTCTCCAAGACCTTCATTTCCAACAAAGTCATGCTGGAATACCAAATAAAATGCGCTTTTTCTTGCGTTAGTTCTGCTCATAAAACCCTCCAAAATAATACCTACGCCGCTTAAAGCCGTAAATGAAACTAAACCCTCAGGAAACGCGTTATTCCCAAGGGTTAATTACAGTTTTATTCTTCTTCTTTTTCTGCTTTTGCTTTAGTTATAACGGCTGATATATTTACATTAACTGCCATAACAGAAAGGCCAGTCATGTTTTCAACAGCGTTTTTAATTTTTTCCTGAACCTCTCTTGCTGCCTCTGTTATTCTAACTCCGTATAAAACAGCTAAATCAGCGTCTATAACGGCTGTACCGTCCTCAACACTTACCTTAATTCCCTTTGAAGGGTTATTTTTTTTGCCAAATATTCCGCCAAAAGAACCATCAGAAAGCTTAGGTACTGTTTCTACGCCTTCAACTTCAGAAGCGGCAGTGCCCGCTATAATTGCAATTACCTCATCTGCTATTTGAATCTGTCCTACTGACTTTTCGTTTTCTTCATAAAAATCTGCCATGGCAATAACCTCCCGAATGTAAAATCAGGCTAACCTGTCAATTTATTTTATAGATTATTATACCAGATTATACTGTATATTTTCAAGTATATAGTGGTTTTATACGCATTATACACATAAATTATATAACTCACAATATGTTTAAAACACTTGTAAATAATTTTTAAGTACTATAAATAAAAAAAGCGGCGTTAAATTACAGTTTAAACTGTAACAACGCCGCATAAATTTTAACACAATATTTTTATTAAACAAAAGCATTTAGTTTATTTTTTTAAAGTGCTGATTTTAATTTGTTCAGCCGAATAACCTGTTTTTCTTTTTACAATATCCTCAATCTGAGCTGCCTGCTGTTCGTTTATAGTTTCAGCATCAACAACTACATCAACTGTTTCATCGTCTATGCGCACATAAGCGTCTTTAAAACCTTTGGCCTTAATCATATCCTCTGACGCCGTTTCTTTTTCTATTCTCTGCTGAATTTCCAATATGCCGTCAGCAAACTGCTGTTTCTGCTCGTTGTCAATTTCAGAGCTGTTAATCATTTCAGTAAGCATATCTTTTTGTTTTGCTCTTGACTGTTCTCTGTCAAGCTTAGCCTGAACAAAATATGTATCGGATTCAGTTGCATCGGCATTTACAAATACGGCTTCACCGGTATTATCCGTTTGGCTGTCTGCCTGTGCCGTTAAAGGGTCAAGTGTAACTTCGGAAGCATCGGCAGTTTCAGTATCGGTATTTGTATCTGTATCATTTACAGCTGTAAAAGTGCCGTCTGTATCATCTGCAAGTACCGTAACACTGTCGGCGTCTAATATTTCATCGTAATTATAACTTACTTCATCGCTTTGTGTATCTACATCGTTTTGTGTAAAGTTTAAGTATCCCGCCGTTGCCACCATAACAACAAGCACTCCGGCTATAACATTATTCTTTTTAAGTGAAAACATTTATCATACCCCCATTTTTAATACTTCTACTTTGTGTGCCGGCACATTAAAAAGCGCCTGTGCCGCTTTGGATATAGCGTCTTTTACTATTATGTCATCTCCGCCTTCGGCAACTACAACTATACCTTCTATCTCAGGCGTTTTTTCTTTAACAATAAACGGCTCGCCCGATGACATATCATTTTGCGAATATGCCATTTTCACCTCTGAAGAAACATTTTTAGATGTCCGTTCTGTGCCGTCTGTATCACTTTCCTGTGAACTTTCCTCAGAGCTTTTTGTTTCAGTAGCTACTACTTTTTCCGGGCCTGACTTATAAGTTATCATAACCTTTACATTGCCAGCCCCGTCTATGTTTCCAAAAAGCTCCTCAAGGCGTTTTTCTGTATCTCTTTGCGAAATATCAACATCAGTATCTGCTGCGCCTTGGCTTTCCACAGCTGTTTTTGTGCCAAAATTCTCCGATGGCGGCTTTTGTATTTTATCGGAAAAAGCCATAAGCACAATGCCGCCGGCAAAAATAACAGCCATATACTTTTTTAGTTTAGCGTTTCTAAGCAAATTTTTAATAGGCAGTGTATCCAAATTCAATTCCTCCGGTTTCATTTGTATATTATCTCAACACGCTCAGCACCGTACCTGCGTTTTAAATATGAATCAGCCGCATCAGCTCCTTCGCCGTTTTTTACTGTAACTTCAATGCTTTCAATGCTCCCGGTGGAGTAAAAATCATCTCCTATCTCAACATCAGCCTTTAAGCATTCAAAACCCATGCTTTGTACATCTTCTTTTACACTCTGCTCCAGCTCATTTTGAAATACCATGTCAAAAGTTTCGTTTTGAGCATACTGCTCAGTATTGTCATAACTTTGTAAAGAACTATTTAAAAAATCGCTGACATACATTTCTCCGCCTGAAATAATATCTAAAACCGGACCGAAAGATATGAGCAGCAGAATTATACCGGAAGCGAAATTTATGTACTTTCGACTTTTCTCCGTTGATACAAGCCTTATTACCATAACGAAAAACAAAAATTCCGCTATGGTTTTTATATATGCTCTAATTGCCTCAATCATTCCGTTTATCTCCTAAAATGAAGCCGCTAATATTACGGCTGAAAATGCAAACATAATAGCCGACAAAAAAACCGCACCTATCAATATAGCTATGTAGTCACCGGCGCTGTTAAGTGTTTTTGTAATGCGTTTTTCACCAGCTGGCTCTGTTAAGGCCGCTGTTAACTTAAAAGCAATAAGCACAACTGCAAGCCTTAAAACCGGCGCTGCTGAAATAACAACTGCAGCTACTGCGCATGCAGCCGCTACGGCATTACCTACAGCCGCACCTGCGTCTGCTACTGTTTGTGCAGATGAAGAAAGTATATCGCCTACTACCGGTACACAGTTAACAGCGTTTTTTGCAGCTTTTACAGCTAAAGAAGAGGCAGCCGTTGTTCCCAGCCTTTGAAAAGAAATAACTGTTGTAAAAGCAATACCAAGTATTTTAAGGCTCATGCTCAATATGTATTTTATAAAGTCAAGCAAAGATGAGAACATGTCCTCCTCAAAAACATTGTTAACCATTTCAAGCCCGGCTGCGGCAGTTATAACAGGCATAAAAACACTGCATAAAAAAGTTGATACAACGGATGAAAAAAGCATTACAGCCGACGAAAGCGCCGCTGCTGATACAGCTCTGCCTGTCATGGCGCTTATAGTAACAAATACAGGAATCATAGCTGTGTTTACTTTGGCAAAGCGCTGAATATTTTCTTTTACAAGAACGGTTTCTTCAATAAACGATGTCATAATTATGTATATTATTACTGAGTAGCACACAAAAAAGCATAAATCGTTTACCTCTTTACCACCCAAAGACGAGCTTATGCTCTTAAGCAAACCACAGACTATAATAAGCGCCGTTATTTTTTTTATATTGCTTGTCTGCTTTGATATGTCAGAAAACAATCCGCCAAAAACCCCATCTAATAAATCAGCAAATGAAAAACTGCCGTTTAAAAACTGTGCGGCGGTTTCTTTAATACCGCCGCCTTGGGTATACCCCGCTGCCTCATCGGCTTTTGACGTATCAAAATTCATATAATCTTCTATTTCATAATTACTGCTGCTATTTGTTTCCTCAGCCTTTACATTAATAGGACACAAAGCCAATATAAACAAAAAAATCACAGCCGCTTTTAATGTAATTAATATCACTTTTTTTGTCATAGCAAGTCCATCACCGTCCCAAAAAGCGTAGTTACCAAAGGCAGACAGGCAGCGGCTATTAAAACCTTGCCGGCTATTTCTATTTTTGTGCCTATAGCGCTTTCGCCGGCATCTTTACATATTTCAGAGCCTATCTGGGTTATGTATGCAATACCTGTAACTTTAAGTATTATTGAAACATACTCCGATTTAATTCCGCTTAAAGCCGTCATTTTGTAAAGCTGGGAAATTATGTTGGAAAAATACCCAAAAAGCTGTAAAAATATTACTATACCAGTAATAACGCTTACTGCCATAGCCAGCTGGGGACTTTCTTTTTTAAGTGTTACGGCAAGCACAGTTCCGGAAGCGGCTACTGCCACTATTTTAAAAATTTCCATTAAAGCACCTGCTTTCTTACAGGTTAAAAAGAGTCTGCACAGTAGTAAAAAGCCTGTTTATGTACTGAATTACCCAGAATAAAACAACTACAAGTCCGGCAAGAGTTGTAAGCATTGCCTGTTCCTCACGCCCGGCCCTTATTAAAACCTGATTAAGCACCGCCACAAGAATGCCTACAGCCGCTATTTGAAAAACTATGCTTATATCCATATTGTATCTCCCCTTTAGAATAAAATTACGCTTATAAGTATTCCGCATAAAACACCGGCGGAATTATATAGCTTTTGTTCTTTTTGTGCCTTTTGGCGCACTTCATCCTCAATAGCCTTAATGTTATCTATAAGCAAAAGAGCATTGTCTTTTTGCTGATTTTTAAAAGAACAGTCAAGATTTTTGGCAAAAGTATATAAACATTCCATATCTTCCCATCGAAAATATAAATTGCTTACGTTAATGTCCACAGCTTTTCTAAAAATATCCTCAGCGTTTTTCTCGCTCTTTTTTTTGGCTATAACAGATGCATCATAAAATATTTTAGATATTGCACCGTTAACTCTTTTAGATATGTCCTCAAAAACACTGCTTAAAGGCATACTTATATTTACAGCATCATTAATAAACAAAGTAACAGCTTTTTTCAATTCCTCAAGGTCATCAAGTCTGTACCTGCTGTTCATTGAAAAAATAAAACCAGTTACCCAGCTTGAGAATACTATTAAAACAGCTCCAAACATTTTAAATGTCATCTTATCGCCTCATTTCCTATAACCCTTCCATTTTCATCGCGTATTACTGCATTAATATGGCTTTGAGCTCTTTTAAGCTCTATAAAACGTTTAAAATACGCCATGCACAAACTTTTTTCCATTCCGGCACGGTTTATGGCATCTTGCATATCGCTTCCGTGGACAGTACATAAAAAACTGACACCTGATGTTAATATAAGTTCCACAGAGCGTATTTCTTCATATCCTCCCAGCTCGTCCACCGCAATAATATCCGGGGACATACTTCTTAAAAGCATAAGCATGCCTTCGTTTTTAGGGCAACCGTCCATAATATCAGTGTGAGTGCCTAAGTCATTTCCGGCTATGCCGTTAAATGAGCCGGCTATCTCTCCACGCTCGTCTGCAACAGATATATTTTTACCCTTAAGGCTTAAAAGTCTTATTAAATCTCTTAAAAGTGTTGTTTTTCCCTCTCCCGGAGGAGATATAATAACTGCACTGAGCACCTCTTGGCCATTAAACAGGTAAGGCAGAATATTTTCTCCACAGCCTTTTATTTGGTGGGATATTCTTATATTTATTCCGGAAAAATCAGTTAATGAGTTTATTTTTCCATCTTTTATAACTGTTCTTCCTGTTATGCCTATCCTGTGGCCACCCTGTACTGTTATAAAGCCGTTTTTTATTTCTTCTTCGAAAGCATAAACAGAATAACCGCTTAAAAGCCTTATAAAAGTGTCTATATCTTCTTTTTCAGGCACAAAACTATTTACAGGCCTTTTGGTAATGTTGCCGTTTGTATTGATAAAAAACTCTCCATTGCTTTTTTTAACAAAAGCCGGACAGCCTGTCCTAAAACGCAGCTCCTCAAACTGTTCAAATTCTTCAGTGCCAATTAAACTTAATGTATCTCTTATCCTTCCGCCGGAAGAAAATATAATTTCATCTTTTATACTCATATTCTCCCTCCCATAGTTTAAAAATATGCCTAATAAAGGTAAAATATCCCTGCACGATTTGCAATTTATGTTTAAATATTTGTTATAATGTGATATAATTATTCAAAAGATTGCAAAATCTTCTTTAAAAGATTTATTTGTTCCACGAGGTGAGTTAGATGTATAAAATACTTATTGTCTGCCGCGACGAAAATATGAAAAACGAGATTGATAGTTTTTTAAAAGGCAGTTACAGAACCGTAATTTTAGCTGATGACATTCTTCAGGCCGAGATAATAAGCAGAACTATAAGAATTAACTTTTTTATAATGGTTTCGGCAGAATGTTATGACAGCATAAGAATGATTAAATCAATAAAAAACAACTGTTTGTATAAATTCACGCCTATTGCCGTTTTAAACTATTCAAAAGGTTTTAATGAAGATTTAAAGGGCTACAGCTTTCTTTATCACATAAGACTGCCGCTTAGCAAAAATTCCTTTAAATACATAAACGACCTTATAAACCATGACATAAGCTTTTTTCTTTCCTCACCAAATTCAAATTCTTTTATTACACTTAACAACTCGTCTGACTTTTTAAGGCTTAAAACAGACTATGTGCTGTTTTTTGAGTCCCTTGGCCATGGCAGTGTAATACACACAACAGACGGTTCTTTTCGTCTGCCCTTTACTTTAAAAGAAATAGAGTCTTTTACTGCCAATACTTCTTTATACCGCTGTCACCGCTCTTATATAATTAATACCGAAAACATACTGAGAATAGATAAAACCCTTCCGGCTTGGGAGATATATTTTTATGGCTGCAATAAAACCGCCCTTGTAAGCCGGCAGAATAAACGCGAGTTTGCCGGAAAACTTACTTGCCAACAGGAATCAAGACCGTTATAATCCTTATTAATTGACATATTTAGTATATCAGTGGTAAAATCAATGTTGATTTTATCGCTTTAAAGCGCAATAACCTTTTGGAAGGATTGAGTGTTTTGTATAATACAATAGGCATTATAGGATTAGGGCTCATAGGCGGCTCTTTAGCCAAAGCCTTCAGAAACAGAGTTGGAGTTAAAAAAATAATAGCGTATAATCATAATGAAGATGTATTAAAACAGGCTTATGATGAAGGCGTTATAGACGAATACACAACATCCATTGACTTAAAATTCAGCCAATGCGATATAATATTTATATGCACACCGGTCAGCTTAATATGCTCTTATGCCAAAGAGCTGCTTCCCTTTATTAAAGATGGCTGTGTTATAACGGATGTAGGCAGTACAAAAGGCAAAATATATGACAGAATAAAGGCAATGCCGCAAAAAATATGCTATATAGGCGGACATCCTATGACAGGCTCTGAAAAATTCAGGTACAGCGCCTCAAAAGAGCATCTTTTTGAGAATGCTTATTACATAATTACACCTGACGATGATGTTCCGGAAGAAAAAGTAAATGAGTTTTACGAGGCCGTTAAAAAAATAGGCGCCATACCGGTTATGGTTTCACCTTACGAGCACGATTATATAGTAGCCTCTATAAGCCATGTGCCGCAGATTATAGCTTCATCACTTTGTAATAACGTTAAGCTTCTTGATACACCTCAGGGGCACATGCATAAAATAGCCGCCGGTGGGTTTAAAGACATAACAAGAATAGCTTCATCAAACCCGGACATGTGGGAAAGTATATGCTTTGAAAACAAAGAGCAGATATTTAACGTTCTTACTTCATTAGAAAGTGTTGTTAAACGGCTTAAAGACAGTTTAATGCAAAATGAGCATACCGGCGTACACGACTTTTTTAACGAAGCTCGGCTTTACCGTGATTCTTTTTCCAATATTACTCCGGGAAGCTTTATAAAGCGCTATGAAATAGTAATAGATGTACTGGATAAGCCTGGTTCAATAGCCATAATAGCTGTGCTTTTATCCAGCAATAACATAAACATTAAAAACATGTCCATTGTAAACAATAGAGAAAGAGAAAACGGTGTTTTATACGTTTCATTTGACAGTGAGGAGCAAAGGCAAAAGAGTATAACTTTGCTTAGAGAAATGAATTACGAAGTACAAATTAAAGACTGACAGGCGGTGTATTATATTGAACAGAATCATAAATAAAGCTTCAAACCTAAACGGCACAATTACCGTTCCCGGCGATAAATCCATATCACACAGGTCAATTATGCTGGGAGCCCTTTCAAAAGGCACAACACATATTTCCGGCTTTTTAACAGGCGAAGACTGTCTTTCAACAGTAAGCTGTTTTAGAAAAATGGGTATAGAAATAGAAATAGATGATACAAATGTTACAGTTAACGGCAAAGGCCTTTATGGTCTTTCAAAACCAAACGAAACTTTGTATGTAGGTAACAGCGGCACAACTTTGCGCCTTATGACGGGCATATTATCTGCCCAGAATTTCTCATGTGATATAACTGGTGACGAATCAATACAAAAGCGCCCTATGGACAGGGTCAGCATACCCCTTTCATTAATGGGTGCCGACATTAGCGGAACAGACAAGAACGGTAAACTCTGTGCTCCACTTCACATAAACGGCAGTAAGTTAAATGCCATTGAGTATAAACTGCCAGTTGCCAGTGCTCAGGTTAAAAGTGCAATACTCCTTGCGGCAATGTATGCCAAAGGCGAAACAACAGTAATAGAGCCGGAGCCTACAAGGGACCATACAGAAATTATGCTTAATTACTTAGGTGCAAACATAAAGCATGACGGAAACAGAATTACATGCACACCAGTACAGGAGCTTTATGCCCATGATATAACCGTTCCTGCTGATATTTCATCAGCGGCATACTTTATAACAGCCGGTTTAATTTGTCCTGACAGTGTTATAACAATAAAAAATGTAGGTGTAAACCCTACAAGAACAGGAATAACAGATATTTATTTAAAAATGGGTGCTGACATTACTTTCTCAAATGAAATGTCGGTTTGCGGCGAAGCTACTTCTGACATTACTGTCAGATATTCAAAACTTAAAGGCACAGTTATAGGCGGTGATATTATACCGCGTTTAATAGACGAAATACCTATTATAGCTGTTGCGGCTTGTTTTGCTGAAGGCACAACAATTATAAAAGACGCTCAGGAGCTTAAAGTTAAAGAAAGCAACCGAATTAAAACCGTTGTTGAGGAGCTGACAAAAATGGGTGCTGACATTAAGGAAACCGATGACGGCATGATAATTAACGGTACTGGCTCACTTAAAGGCGCTGTTACCGAAAGCCACAACGACCACAGAATAGCCATGGCCTGTGCTGTAGCCGGATTAATGGCTGAAGGAAAAACCCAAATAAATGACTCTCAGTGCGTTGATATTTCATTTCCGGGATACTTTGAGCTTTTGGAATCTCTGATGTAACGGAGGTATTATTATGAAAAATGCTGTGCTTTTCGGCGACAGTTTAACATATGGATATGGCGTTTATAAAAAAGACTCTCTTTCGTATCTTATTGAAAAACGCTTTCCTAAATTAAGCGTTATAAACAGTGGTGTAAACGGCGATACAACCCGAGAGGCTCTTTTAAGGCTGGAACGTGATGTTTTAAGCTTCAGTCCATATTTAACAACAATACTTTTTGGTTCAAATGACTGCGCTCCCGGAGAATGGAGCCACCGTACCGTTGAAGAATTTCAGAGTAATTTAGAAATGATTATAGACAGAATTCGGCAAAAATCACCTTTATGCCATATAATTCTTATTACTCCTCCCCCTGTGGATGAAACGGTATTTATGCCATGGACAACAAATAAACGCCTTGCGCCATACTGCGATGTTGTACGGGATTTATCCCAAAATAAGAACTGTATACTGGCGGATTTTAATAAATACATTTTGGAAGTCAGCCAAGGAAACATGGAAACTTTTCTTCAGGAAGATGGCTGTCATTTATCTGAAAAATGTTATATATACTTAAGCGAGTTTTTAGGAAATATAATTGAAGATATTATAAATAAAGAATAGATAAGTTTTAAATTTATACGGCAGTCAATATAAAACTGACTGCCGTATTTTTGTTTTAATTATTATATTTTTATTTAGCTTAACAGAGTATGCTTATGAAACCTAAGCCTCAGAAACAGTTTAAAAACTGCTGAAAAATAAATCAAATTAAAACATTCTGTTTTTATTGGATGAAAAGCGTTGTTATAACTTGGTTTACTCAGTTGTTTTATCTATTTGCTATATTTTAATTAACCAGTAATACACTAATATATTCTGCAACACTGGTAAACAACATTTAGTCTTTAATTATTTTTATAAGGGGAAATACTTTCTACATCAAATATATAAAATTCATCTGTCTTTTTTTCTCTCATTACACTATATGGGCGGTCTGTAAAGTGTGAAAGTAAATAAAAATCATATATGACAATTGCTGTGTTTACTTTTCTTTTTAATTTATTAGCAAATTTGTCCTGTAAACCCTTTACAATTACATCTCCAAACGGAAAATCTTTGTATAATTCCTCAGCCTTATTTGTCTTTTTATCAAAAAACTTAATCATAATATGACCATTAAAATCCCCACCAAGGTATAACTCATTATAAAAGCGC
This sequence comes from Lachnospiraceae bacterium, assembly GCA_019422065.1. Classification (GTDB taxonomy): domain Bacteria; phylum Bacillota; class Clostridia; order Lachnospirales; family Anaerotignaceae; genus Neoanaerotignum_A. The sequence continues at coordinate 79,367 of JAHZEA010000012.1, forward strand.
TCCGGTTTGCCATTAACAACTTTCATAAAATCTTCTGCGTCTTGCAGAGATTTAAAAATCCCTCCATACACCTCAATGCTATCAGCATCCATACAGTCTATATTCATATATTAAATTCCCCTCCAATGCAAATTTATAGCTTCGCTTATTTTAAAAAAGTATATCATAAGACTATGAACAAATCTATTTTATTTCAGCTTGCAAAATATTTTAGAATTTTTGTTTAATAAAGCCCTGCTCTGTCATTAATAACTATCATTTTAAGCATTGAATATGTA
>JAHZEA010000013.1 GCA_019422065.1 Lachnospiraceae bacterium
TAGTTATTTTACCGTTAAGATACCCACGTGGAAAACCCTTCATAACGCCTGAGCAGTTAACATTAAAATATCCGTCTCTTATTTCCATTGACAAATATGGGCCTATGGCAAAAGGCGGGTTTTTTCTAAGCAGTTTTAGCCTTATCACTTTAAACAAAGATAGTATAATCAAAAATACTAATACAATTACCGCACAAATAATTGCCTTTAAACCATTTGAGCCTATAATGCCGGAAAACAGTGTTAAAAACAGAAATATAACAGCGGACAAAGCCAAAAAAAGTGTAACTGGCCAATCACGCCTTCTTTCATAATACCTAATATATTTTTTAATCTGTTCTTCAGATAATTCAAACATTACCCTAAAGCGATACATTTCCCACACCCCCTTATGTTAGTTAATTTTTATGCTATCACCTGTTTGGAGGTTGTATTTAAAAACATCTCTATTTTCCAGTGAAACAAAATATTTTGCTACTATATAATTATATCCGCTTGGGCCTTTTTGGTACAGACTTACTCCATAGCACTCCTCATTATTTACAATAGAGCGGCCTACATCAAATATACAAGTGTAATTATCAAACGGACTGTTAAGAGCATTTGAACTGTCAAGAAACTCTTTCAGGTAAGCTTTGGCATCGTCACGTGTAAACTCGGATTTTTCTTCTTCATCTTTAGGAAGCTGGCCTTCCTGTCTGAATACTGTTATATAATAGTTATTTTCTCCTTCTTTTATATTTACTTCAAATAACTTGTTTTCTTCCTGTGACTGAGCGGCATATGTTAAAGGTGACATAACATCTGCACTTTCTGTACTTTCGGAGCTTTCTTGGGCATTGGTTTCAGCTTTTGTTTCACTATTTTTTTCCGAGTCGTTCTCATCTTCAGGAAGCTTAACAAAGCCTTTTTCTTCCTCTAAATACTTAATATACTGGTCAATAGCCTCTTGAGAGCCTTCGTCTTTTTTATACACATACTCAATTTGGTTTGCTCCATCCTCCTGAGAAGGTATAATATCTGTCAGCTCACCTTTTTGGGTAACAGTTGTAATTGACTCTACACTGTCTTGGTCTATTGCATAGTTTTCAGCAGTTAAAGGTTCTTCATCGCTTTTATTAAGATAAAAACCAACTAAGAAAAATACAATAAAAACTATTAAAAGTATAAATATAAATTTTTTCTTTGATTTTCTTTCGGATTTAACTTCTATTTTTTTTGCTTTCATTGCTTTTCACCCTAAAATTGAATTAGCTCAAAAAATTCCGGCGCTTTAAAAAAGCGTCCGGAATTTAATTTTATTCATTTGGCTCTGTAACAAACTTGTAATCCCAGTAAGAATCTCTTCTTCCTGTTCCGCCGCTTTCCATATCAACAAATGTAAGCCTGAGCATACCGGCTTTATTTCCGTTTTTATCGCAAAGCTCAAACGGGAAGAAAATAGTGTCGTTATGAAGTATATTTTTAAATGTAAGTGTTATACTCTTTAACGCCTTTTCTCCGGTTTCGTCATCTCTTTTTGTAGTGTAAGTATCTAACGTTACTGTTACATCATCATCATTTGCGGCACTTGTTCTAATATTGTCGGCAAAGAACTGTGCTGTTAAAGGCTGCATCTGTTCATTTTCACCCGGTATATAATAAATTGCCTCGGTAAAAGTAATCATAACTGTACCTCTATACGACTTGCCTGCGTTTGAATCAGAGCTGTTACGTATAGTCGTTGTTACATTATCAATTGCCGGCGGTGTTACATCGGCCGGTGTAATATCACGCTGGAACGCAATTTTTGAGTCTCCGCCTACATTTGTTTCTCCACTGCTTAAAGTACTTTTTGCAACAGCAAAGAATGTATAGTAAATATTTCTTTCAAGACCTGTTACACTTACCTCTGCTGTGTACTTCATTTCGGTTTTATCATACTTGGTTATTACTGTTCCAAAATCCACCGGTTTGTAAACAAGATTTTCTCGTCCGTTACGTATAATTTCCGCTACAGATGTTTCACTCATAATAAGAGTACTGTTACCAGCAGAATCTTTTTCAAACCAAGAATCGCACTGAAGGCTTGGAAGAAGCATCCAGTCAATAGTAGCGTTTTTATCTGATGTTATTTTAACTATTACGCTGTTTTCGCCCCTGTCTACTACCTGAACACTAATATTAGGCGGTGCTACCTTTAAAGTTCTAAATGAAATCTTTTTAACTTCAGAAGGCTCAGGCGGTGTGCCTTTAAGGAAATAGAATAAATCGTAATCTGTTTCCGGCACAAGACCTTCTATTAATACAGGGAACTCAACATATCCGCTTGTAACAGTATACTTACCAGAAACGCCACCATTTGGATTTATTGCACCATTCATAATTTGAATAGCATTTACTGGCTCTTTAACAGTACCCTTTGGCGCTACAAGATAGTAAAAATCACATTTTTTATTTGTCATAATAAGCGGTCTTATTAATGTATCGCCTATCTGACCAAATTCAGAAGCAACCTCACCCTGCGCCTCAAGCTTAGGATAACCTTCTACAAAGCTTGGAATAACAGTATCAGTAAACGATGCCGAAACTTCAAATTTCAATGGTGAGTTAACTTGTGTTGCTCCGTCTTTAATAGCGGTATCAAAATTGTCTTTAGGGTTTCCGGCAAGACTGCTGAGAATAGTTTTTGAGCCTATTACACATTTAATATTCATTTTTACTGTTTTGTTCCAGCTCTCTCTGTCATTGCTTCCCTCTAAACCAACAAATCTTATACCAAATTCACGGCTTGTAAGTTTGTTAAACGGCTCAAAATGATAATCTTCTCCGCCTTCAGATTTTCTATCTATAATATAGTGAAGAGTCATAGCCGTATCTTTACTTATTAAAGGATTATAGTCGTATTTTACAAATTTTCCTTCTGCATTTTTCTCATAAAGCTCAAACTCCACTGTTGTATCTGTTTCAAATATCATATCAAAAAGAACAGAATCGGAAGTCTTAATAGCCTGAGGCTCTACAGCAAAAGTTATATCCATTTCCTGTGGCGCTTCTGTTTTTAAAAGCTGAACCTGTGGTGAAAGAGTCTTGAACTCGTCAAGGCGTGTTTGGTCTTTCATTCTGTTGTTTGATGTATCCACAATAGCATTAAGCTCAAACTGGTATTTTTCACCGCTGTTTAAATTAAGACTTGCCGCAGGGAAAAGCACATATGTTTTGCCTTCATCATCCAAACCTATTGTTACTTGTGAATAATCAATATTAACAACTGTTTCTTCATTATCTTCTATATGGTATAAAATAATATTGTCTTTTAATGTTTCTTTAGCCAGTGATTTCATTGTATTTCTGTCCAAAACTTCCTCACTGAACACAATTTTAATGTCTGATTCAACCTTTGGCTCACCGTTTACATCCTGTGAAAATTCCTGTTTAGCCGTTGGCGCTACCATATCTGTTGTTTTAATTGTAATTTTAACGCCTGATGAGTTATTGCCGGACTTATCCTGAGCCACCATGTAAAGGTCATAAGTACTTTCTGGCTCCAGTTTGCTTATTTTTACTGTAGCTTCGGTATTTGCCTTAACATTTGCTTTACCATTTATTTCTGTATTATTTCCTGTAATAATAGCATCTATGCCTTCCTGTGAGCTTAAATCAGGTGATGTTGTTGAAGGCGGTATAGGTGCAGGGAATACAGTGCCTTTTTTAACTACTACATAATAAACTGTACAGTCTTCATTAACTTTTACTTTAACGTCTACTGTTTTATCTGTCATTTTATCCTGTTTAGGATAGCCAGTTATAAAGCTTGGCGGTGTTGTATCCTTTGTTGAAGCTGTGATTTTTGTCAGTTTTGAATCATTTGTACCGTCACTTGCAATCAAGTATACATCATAAGATGTCTGTTCTTTTAAGCCTGATGCCGTAAATGATTTTTCCACATTCTTTTGGCATCTTCTTTCCTCTCCGCTGTCAATTTCACCGCTTAATTTGCCGTCTTTCAGCTCCTCAGCTGTAGGTGCCTGACTGCCCTTAGGGAATACTGCCCAGTATACAGTAGAACGTTTTGACATATTAACTGCAATATTAAGTGTAGTACTGCTTTGTGATGTAACTTTCGGATAACCGCTTATAAAGCTTGGTACAGTATTGTCTTCTGAAGTAAAGGCTTCTGTTTTAATAGAGCTTATATTGCCGCGCTCATCCTCAAGAACTGCCGAAATAACATAATCAGTATCAGCCGTAAGCTTTGAAACACTGCTTGTAACATCTTCTTCAGCATTTTTAACGTTAAATGAGCCGGAAGAAATTATTTTCTTAACATTATCAGGTTTAATAATGTCGTCTTCGTCAATATCGTCCTCATCTTCTTCAAGAGTTACAGCCCAGTAAACTTTTCCTGGTTTATTTGTCTGATAAATAAATGAAGCTTTATTAGGCCCCATTTCGTCCTCCTGAGGATAACCGGCCAAAATTCTTGGTCTTGCAGAAGACTCCTCGGCTTCTTGGCTTGTCATTTCTTCGCCGTCTATTACTGCTGTAATACCCGGACGGATTATAATTTCATCCGGAAGCATTTCTACTTCAACTCCGGAAGATGTAATTGTAACACTGCCCATATCGCCGTCACCTACTACCTGACATGGCGCATCAAGGCTGGCGTTTAATACATAGGCGTTTTTATCAAGTGTTATAATGCTGTCCTCAGCGTCTTCATCAACTGTTAAGTTGTATATGCTGCCTTTGCCCAAAACAAGATAGTTTTCAGGCTTCATTACAGAAACATTTTTGTACTCGCCTGAAAGTGTAAGAGTTGTTTCAGGCTCACCGGATAATTCAATATTAATAAAGCCTTCGTCCCTATCGCCGAAATCCTCGAAATATGCATCTGTTTTAACAATTGTTTTTTGTATCTGTGTAGAGCCTTTTGCATCAACAGATATAACTTTGTCTGCTTCGCCGTCTACAATAAGCCTGTTTATATAGCAGTTATTAAAATTAATACTGTTATCTCCGGCGTTACTTTGTCCGCCGCCGCTTATTATAACATCGCCTATAACACGTACATTTTCTAAATTAACAAAACCTGTACCAACTCCGGCTGTTATATATAAATCACCATTAACTGTTGTATTTGACAATGTTCCGCCGGAAGATGAAATAGTAACATTTCCCGGTACAGTGCCGTAAGAATAGCTTCCGCTGTCAGAAATGAGTGTACCAATTACATCAGAGAGCATTTTGGCAAACTCGCCTCTTGTAACATTATTAAAAGGCCTGAAAGAGCCATCCGGGTAACCGCTTATAAAGCCCTTTTCAGCTCCTGCGCCTATAGCGCCTTTACTCCAGCTGCTGAATGTACGGCTGTCTGTAAAGTTTAAAATTTCGCCCACAGGTTCTTCAAGCTTAAGATTTCTGCATATAAGGCTTACTGCCTGCTCACGTGTTAAATTACTGTCTGCATCTGCCTTGTTTTTAGAAGTACCGGAAAAATAACCCATTTCATATGCTATAGCAATATCGTCTGCATACCATTCATCTCCGGTAATATCTTTAAACGGAAGTTTGCCTTTTTGATAAGAATTATACCCAAGGGCTCTGTTAAGCATAGATATACATTCTGCTCTTGTAATGTTTCTGTCAGGATTTAAGTTTCCGTTTAAGTCACCCCTCATAATACCGTAATTATAAAGGTTTTCCAAATACTGCCGTGCCCAGTGGTTACTTGCAAGCACACTGTCTTGTCCCAATGCCGTGGCTGTAAATGAACCTAAAAAGAGAACTGACGCTAAAATTAGCGCAATAAACTTTTTCATTTCTTTATAAACCTCCCTTTATGACTAAAAGCTTAATTTATTTTTTTGCTTTCTGTGCCTTATTTTCACCTTCAAGCGAAAATTTAAGAAAATAAACGTAAATGTCAACAACTGCTTTATACAGTTCTTCTGGTATTTCCTCTCCTAATTCCAAACGTGAAAGGAGAGTTGCCAATGAGTTATCTTCAAATATAGGAACGTTATTTTCAATGGCTGTTTCTACAATTTTTTCAGCCATATTTCCCATACCTGTTGCAATAACCACAGGCGCAATGTCATCACCGTCATATTTAAGCGCAACAGCGCGTTTGTTTAAGTCAGATTTTAACATCTATCATATTAATCCTTTCATAAATTTGAGGGAATACTTCCTCTATTGTTTTTCCCTTTAAAGACATGCCGAGAGCAAAATTTCTTAAAGACAGACCGTTTTTTTCCATAATTCCGGCTATATCCTTTTTAATGCTGTCTTCTTTTGGCTTTAACGCTTCCGGATAATAAAGCTGCAAATCAATACCGTTTTTTCTTTGGGTTATAATCAAATCAAAAAAGCCCAAATCCTTTATATCGAATTTAACAAGAAGCCTTTTGCATTCTTCTTTTTGACCCTTCTCATTTTTTTCCTTATGCTTAGGGTCAACCCAAATTTCCGAAAACATAGTTCTGCCGTCTATATTGGCCGGAACCATAATATGGTTAAGAGGCATATAAACGCTTTCATTAAGCAAAAGCGACTGAAGTATGTTCTGGAATGCTGTTTTAGTTTCCCAGCCGCCTTCGCCTTTTAAGCCTCTTTTAACTGCATCTGTGAAATATTTTGAAAAATCCGTTTCGTTTTCGTTTTGAAGCATTTGTTTCAAATTATCAATGCTCATGCCGTTAAATACACTTTTAAAGTCCCTAAAATCCATAAGACGGTTAAAGCTTTGCTCTAACTTATCCATACTGCCGTTTTCGTACTTGGCTATGTTTAGGGTAAGCATGGCTATAAAGTCCCGCACTTTGCCCATGTTGTTTGTATTTTTTATGTATGTTGACAAAAAAGGAACAACTTCCTTTTTTAAAAAAGAAGTTATATCGCTTTGGCTTCCTTCAGCCCTGCTTTGGTTTAAAACAGAAAGCTTATCCATAAGCGATTGAAGCGGCTGTTTATAATTTGACGTCATATACGCCGAAATATTTTTAAGTATTGACTGTATATTTTTCAGTGTTGTTTGACTTGATGAGGCATCGTTATATACTTTAACAAAATTAAGCAATTCCATTTGAAGGTCTGCCGATTTTGTATTTTCCAAAAGCTTTTCCACTGCCTGAAAAAAAACACTGTTAAACTTTCCCGCCGCCGATGCCTGTTCCTTTATAAAACTCAGGAGCTCGTCCTGAGTTAAATTCATGCTTTTTATAATATTTGTAAGCTCAGCAGTAAACCCGCTTTGCCCTGCCTGCTGGGTTTCACCACTCATTTGGAACAATATATCAGCTAAAATATCGGTTATATTTGGCGTATTTCTAAGTGCCTCCAAAAATGTACCGAAATTAGAGCCATAGTTCAGTCCCAGCTCCTTTTCGGCGTTACCGCTTTTGCCGTCCGAGCGGGTAACTTTAGTCATATCAACAATATTTTGTACGTTTGTATCGTTAACGGAAACCGGATGTGTTCTTGAAGCGTTATCAAAACCGGCCGTAGGATTATTAACTTTTAATATGTCTGACACAAATTTCACCTTCTATCTTTCAGAAACTATTATTTTTTTAAGTTTTATGACGATATTAAATGTAAAGCTTGTTTAAGAAAATTATTGAGGTGGTGCATACAATATGGACAACGGTATGGATAACATGCTTGATATGTATTTATTTGAAACAAACTCTCTTTTGGAGCAGCTTGACAGTATTCTTCTTAACGCGGAAAAATCAAAATTATTCACAGTAGATGATGTTAATGAAATTTTCCGTATTATGCATACAATAAAAGGCTCGTCAGCAATGATGGAGTTCTCGTCATTAATGAAAATAGCTCATAAAACCGAAGACCTTTTTTTCATTATAAGAGAAAAAGGTGTCGAAACCTTTGATGCAGTATGCAGCGAGGCTGAGCATCATGAACTGTTTAATCTTGTTTTCAACACAATAGACTTTATGCGTTCGGAAATAGAAAAAATAGAAAATGATGAACCTCTTACAGATAATATCGACCAAGAGCTTGAAAAGATTAAGGATTTTATTGATAAAATTAACACCCACTTAGGCAACGCACAAAACAGCGACAGCACTGAAAGTGCAAATACTGAAACAGCTGCCCAAAGTGCTGGAAAAGACCAGAATAAGGCAGTAAACGAAGACCTTCCGGACAAATCGCCTTACTTCCTTAAAATATTTTTCGACGAAGGCTGCGGCATGGAAAACCTGAGGGCTTTTATGCTTGTTACAGCAATTAAAGACGTATGCTCTGACTTTACATTTTATCCGCAGGATATAGAAACCAATTCTGAAACGGCACATCAAATAATTGACAGCGGTTTTTTAATAGGCTTTAACTCAAAAGAAGCCTTGGATAAATCTGTAGCTGTTTTAAAAGGCCAAAGCAATATTTACACTTATGAAATAATAGAAAACGAACAGCCTGCCAAAGAAGAAAAAAGTTCTTCAGATGGAACAGCTAATAAAACGGAGAAAAAAGAAACAAAAGCACCAAAACCAGCGTCTACTTCATCAAGTTCAAGCCATTCATCACAGAACAAACAAAGCCTTATAAGCGTAAACCTTTCAAAACTCGACAGCCTTATGGCTATAGTAGGCGAAATAGTAATAACCGAATCAATGGTTACTTCCTGCCCTGAGCTTGCCGGCTTAAAATTAGACAGTTTTACAAAATCTGCTCGTCAGCTTAGGAAATTAACAGATGAGCTTCAGGACATATCAATGTCAATACGAATGGTGCCTATTTCCGGTGTTTTCCAAAAAATGAACCGTATAGTACGTGATATGGGCCAAAAACTCAATAAAGATGTTGAGCTTGTGCTTATAGGTGAAGATACAGAGGTTGACAAAGCTATTGTAGACTGCATAGGCGACCCTATAATGCATATAGTAAGAAACTCTATGGACCACGGTATAGAGGAAACAGCAGAAGAACGAATTAAAAACGGAAAAGACCCTAAAGGCAAAATTACATTAAAAGCCGAACATACCGGAAGCGAAGTTGTAATTTCTATAGCTGATGACGGAAAAGGTATGGATACACAGGCAATACTGGAAAAAGCCGCAAGAAACGGCATACTTACTAAGCCGGAATCTGAATACAGCAAGAAAGAAATTTTAAACCTTACTTTAATACCGGGATTTTCTACTAACGAACAAGTAACGGAATTTTCCGGCCGTGGCGTTGGTATGGACGTTGTAAAAAAGAATATAGAGCAAGTAGGCGGTGTAGTTTCAATCTCAAGTGAGCTTGGAGAAGGCACATGTACTACTCTTAAAATTCCTCTTACAATGGCTATTGTAGATGGTATGGAAATAGCTGTTGGAAAATCAATATTTACTATACCTATACATAATATACGCCAGTCATTTAAAGTTTCAGCCTCCGATATCATTCATAACGTAGACAACAGCGAAGTAATAAAACGTATGGATGAGTTCTACCCTGTTTTCAGGCTTCATGAGTTATACGGCCTGCAAACCGATGTTACAAATATTGAAGACGGCATAATTATATGGGTAGAAGCCGGAGATAAATCATACTGCTTGTTTGTTGATGAGCTCTTAGGCGGACAGCAGGTTGTAGTAAAGCCGCTTCCGGCATACTTAAATGATTTTAATATTAAAAACTCCGGAATAGCCGGCTGCACAATACTTGGCGATGGAAATATAAGTATAATTCTTGATATCTCCAACCTTTATTTAAAAGCACAGAATATTAATTAAATAAGGAGGTAATTACGATGTCTAACTCAAACGGAGCAGACTCTAATTCCGAAATATTAACAGAAAATACTTCTGTTGAGAGCATAAAAAAATACCTTACATTTGTTTCCGACAACCTTATTTTTGGTATAGACGCGTCTTATATAACAGAAATAATAATAAATCATAACATAACTTTTCTGCCTATAGTTCCTTACTATATAAAAGGCATAATTAATCTGCGCGGTCAAATAATACCAATTATAGATATTCGCCTTAAAATGGGTAAACCGGAAAACATAAAAGAAGACGGCTCAAACTGTATTATAGTATTAAATATAGACGGTACAATGCTTGGCATAATGGTAGATAATGTTCAGCAAGTACTTGATATAGACACAAGCAAAATATCACCTCCTACAGTAAATAACTGTGAAGAACTGGTAAACGGTATGGTTACCCTTTCTGATGGTTCAACAGTGCTTACTATTGACTGTGATGTAATAAAAAGAACTTAAGAGGTGCTATTATGTTAAAAATATCTCAGGGAGATTTTTTAAAACTGGCCGATTTCGTACATCATAACTTTGGTATTGACCTTTCAAAAAAGAAATCCCTTATAGAAAGCCGCCTTGCTTCAACGGTTCAAAACTCCGGCTTTAATAATTTTACTGAATACGTAAACCATATAACAACATCGGCAAGTAAAACCGATATAGACAGCATGCTTAATAAGCTTACAACAAACTATACTTATTTCATGCGTGAGAAAACACATTTTGATTTTTTCTCGAATACAATACTGCCTTACTTGGTATCAACTAAAAAGAACCGTGTATTAAGTATATGGAGTGCCGGCTGTTCAACCGGCGAAGAACCTTATACCCTTACAATGCTTATTAAAGATTTTCTGGGGTCAAAAGCTTCCCAGTGGGATACGCGAATATTGGCTACAGATATATCTCAAAACGTGCTCAATAAAGCCATGAAAGGCGAATATGAATCGGAATCAATTATAAACATACCTGCCAAATGGAAAAACGAATACTTTACATATGGCAAAGATAAATCAAAGGTAATGGTAAGCAAAGCGGTTAAAGATAATGTTATATTCCGCACATTTAACTTAATGGAACCTATACATTTTAAAATACCTTTTGACGTTATTTTCTGCCGCAATGTAATGATTTATTTTGATCAGCCTACCAAAGACGCATTAATTCAAAGGTTTTATAATGCCACAAACCCAGGCGGCTACCTGTTAATAGGCCACTCAGAAAGCTTAAACCGTGCGGCAACAGCTTATCAGTATATAATGCCTTCTGCCTATAGAAAACCGCTTTAAACGCTTTATACACTTATTTCAAGGAAGTGATACTATGCTTCAAGCAAAAAAAATACGAGTCCTTACTGTAGATGACTCCATATTTTTCAGAAAGATGCTTATAGACAATCTTTCTAAATTCGAAAACATAGAAGTTGTAGGCTATGCCATAAATGCCTATGACGCTAAAAATAAAATACCTACTCTTAAGCCGGATGTAGTTACTCTTGATGTAGAAATGCCCGGAATGAGCGGTATAGACTTTCTTAAACAACTTATGAAGGAAAACCCGGTTCCTGTTATACTTGTGTCATCATTAAACTTAAGCGTATTTGACGCACTTTCTGCCGGAGCCGTTGACTTTGTAAGAAAGCCGGATATGTCATCAGACAACAGCTTTAAGATTTTTATATCAGACCTGTATAGAAAAATAACTATTGCCTCTACCGCTAAAGTGCGTCTGCATAATACACCAGCAAAAACGGCAATGCATAATATTTTAGCTCATAATTTTAACCCGTCAAAATTAAAGCTGGATTCAATGATTATAGCCATAGGTGCCTCTACAGGCGGTACTGAAGCTACACTTAGCATATTAAAACAGCTTCCTGCAAACATGCCCGGTATAGTTGTTACACAGCACATGCCGCCGGGATTTACTAAAATGTATGCAGACAGACTGGACCGAATTTGCAAAATTTCGGTTAAAGAAGCTAAAAATGGCGACCAAGTTATTCCCGGTCAAGCCCTTATTGCTCCCGGGGATAAACAGATGAAAGTTGTAAAAGTAGGCACACATTATACCGTAAGCTGCTTAGATGGTGAAAAGGTAAGCGGACATAAACCATCTGTAGATGTATTGTTTAACTCTGTAGCTGATGCCGCAGGACCAAATGCAATTGGCGTAATACTTACCGGAATGGGCCGTGATGGTGCCTCAGGACTGCTTAAAATGCGTCAGAAAGGCGCTTATACCATAGGCCAAAATAAAGAAACTTGCGTTGTTTATGGTATGCCAATGGTAGCCTACAATATAGGCGCTGTGTGCATACAGGCCGCATGTGAAAACATATCAGACTTAATACTTGAAAAACTTAAATAAAACAAACTGCCGCCAGTATATAATTTTTATAACCGGCGGCAAATTTATTTTTGTAATTATAAAATTCATTCATAAATCATATGTATTGTTTAGTACATTAAAAATTTGTTACATCTTAATTCAAATTAATTCTCTCTTGTTAAACAGCTAAGCAATATTTAATATAAAGAGCTTAAATAAAAACCAATATGCTTAAAACTTATTATTTTATATTGCATAAAACAAAAAAGGTATTTTCAGCCGAAAATACCTTTTTTGCAACCCTGATTTACTTTTTACTAATACTGTTTTCAGCAAACTTTTTTAAAACCGCCAAATCTGAATTCTGAGCGGCGGACTCCTTGTTGACATTAGCAGCAGTTAAAAGTTCACTTCTTATAATGCTTATGTCTTTAGGCGCGTCAATGGCTATTTTAACAATACCATTGCCTGCCTCAACAATTCGCACTTCAATGCTGTCGCCTATTTTAATGGATTCCCCTTCTTTTCTTTGTAATATAAGCATATACTCAGCCCTCCTTAATCATACTGCTAAATGGATATTTAAAAGAGTACTGTGTATTATCCAATATTACTTGACAAGCATCCCTTGTTTCTGGGTTTACCACTATAGGACATCTTAAATTAACAGTGCTGTTTTTTAATACCGGCCGCATAACACAGATATTATAAAACAACGCTTCTTTTTCGTTATTTAGCTTCAGCACTTCAAGGCTCTCTTTATTAAGCTTAGGTGTATAGTCAGAGAGAAATGAAAACGGATTTATAACCGGAAAAGCCAGTTCACTTTCCTCAAGGCTTTGAAGGCAAAGAATATTTCCATTATCATTATCAAATCTTATAAGACTGAAATATCTATATTTTTCAAAACCAAATAAACCATTTTTAAAATCTAAAACCTCATCGTCTTTAAACGAAAGTTCGCCAAAATACTTTGTCATTCTCTCCATACTAATTCACTCCGTAAAATTATGCCTTTACATCAATATTTTGATTTTCAGGGTCTGCACTTGGCGGAACATAAATAGGTCCACCTATGTACTCAATAACAACATCTGGGTATTGAGTTATATTCATCTCAATATCACCTGGAATAAACTCAAAATCCCCCTTGAGAATACGCCAGTCAAAATTCATTTTATCCATTTGATACTCAATTGTAACATCAGGCTGTGACCAACTTAAATCCGCCTGTGTATGAGGTATAAAATCTATACCAATATCCGGCGGAGTAAAATATTTATCAGTCTGTGACTGAATAATCTGGCCTATAGCGTCCTCACCAATTTTGGCTCTAAGCAAAAGCTTTCCTTCCTGCATTGTGGAACCCATTGCTTCATAAGCAGCATTTTTCCCCATTTGAGCATAACGCCTTATACTGCTTGAAACAGATGCTGGAGATATAGAATCTCTTGCCTCAAATGTATCAATATTAACACGTATAGGGCTGCTGCTGATTTTCATTTTTCCTTTGTCACGGCTTATTTCCAAATCAGCAGTACCGTTTTTATACTCAAGATGCGCTTTATTAATTTTCATCTCAAAGGCAATAGGTATATTTGTTATTTTTAACAACGATTCCATAAATTCACCCCCATTATGTATAAAATCTTATATTTATTAATTCATAAAATCAATAAATGACTGCGATAATATACTGTTGCCAACTTTTAAAGCTGCATTATAAGCGTACTGCTGCCATATATAGTCAGTAATAGCAGCTGCCATATCAACTTGGTCTACTGCAACTATTTGTTCATTTAATGCATCCTGATTGCTTAATAACTTAGTTTCTGTATTTTCCAAAAATTCGCACTGTGTACCAAGCTCAGCAGCAAAATCAGCTACATTATTTTTACATTCAGTAAACTGGTCTAACATATCTGAATACCTTTCCTCATCAAAAGGCTCTTTTTCCAATTCATCTGCCATCTGCCCCAAAAGCGTAACTACATTTTTGCTTATACCATCATCTGTATTTCCATACCCCAACATTTTAAGTCCGCTTACTGCTGTGTTAAATGCACTGTCGTCTTGAAGGACACCATTTGATTCCTGCATACCAAAACCAATATCAATATACAGAGTTTCATTCATGTATTCCTCAAGCTGTTTAATTTCGTCAGGGTCGTCAGTATTAACATCTATGCCACGGTATTCAAGTGTACCATCATCTGTAAGGTCAAAAGGCACTTCTTTTGTTGATGCACCACCGAATAAAAACCTATCGCCATAAGTACCGTTCATGCTTAATATAATAGTTTCCTGCATACCCCTTAATGTTTTTGCATAAGTCTGTCTTCCTTCATAGCTTGTAGCACCATTTATAGCTTTAAGTGCATCTTCACTTACATCATTTGATAAAACCTGACTTACCTGAAGTGTACTTGCCGATATGCTATCATAAAGCTTTATTGTTGACTGAACATTGTTAACATAATCCGCATTTTCATTATATTCTCTCCACAGCTTAAAAGAACGTGTAGCAGCTGAAGGGTCTTCTGCTATTGATGTGAAATTTTGTTTTGTTAATACCTTTATTCTGGAAGAATTAAGATTTAAAGTAGTTTTATTTAAGTTCCTGCTGTAGCCGTTTATAATTGACCTAGTACTGATACGCATTAAAATTACCTCATTTCTATAATTTAACGTCCAACTACTCCCATGTTGTTTATCAAAGTATCAAGGGCCTCATCAAGTACAGTCATAAGTCTTGCGGAAGCATTGTACGCCTGTGAGAACTGAATCATATTCATACCTTCTTCATCAAGGGAAACACCGGAAACATTGTCTCTGTCATCGTTAATGCTTGATGCTAAAGAAGTATGGTTGTTTAATATCTCTGTACTGGAATTAATATCAAGACCAAGCTGAGTACCCATATTTACAAAGAACTCCTGAAAGCTTCCTTCAAATATCTTAACATCATTTGCTCCGCCTGTTGAATATTCCATTGATTCTTTCATCATAGTAATCATATGAGAAATATTATCGTTGGCACCTAATGGAGCATCAGGGTCCTGAGATGCAGTTATACCGTATTCATTGTTGGCCCATCCGTCAGCAATTTTAATGTTTTTAGCTGTTATTTCAGTTGTTCCGTCATTTGTAGCAAATAAATCATGGTCTGTGTAGCCTGCTGTGTTGTTAGCATCATTAAAAGATGTAGCAAACTTATTGGCAAGCAAATCCAAAGACTTTTGGTAATAGCCTATGCCTTTTGATGTTGCCGGGTCATCAAATTCGCCATTGTTGTTAAGCAAATCAAGAGAGCCCTTTAATGAACCTGTTGTAAGCTCTCCATTAATATTAGTTCTTGCAACTCCCGCAGCCTCTGCATCATCTTTTTCTTTAATTTTTGCATCAAGATTTTTTTGTGCTGCATCTATTCTTTCAGCTTCATTAGCAACCAGCTCATTATACTTATTTGTAGCCTTATCTAATGTCTGCTGTGCCTTATCTGTTTGTGACTGAAGACTTTTTTGCTCAGACTCAGCTTCTCTTTGAGCCTTCTGTGCTTCTTTTAAAGCATCTTTCTTTGCATCAAGAGTTTCTTTAGCCTGTGTAACAGCATTTGCTAAATCAGTATCTGATGGGTCAGCTGCCGCTGCTTCTTTAGCTTTGTCATAAGCTTCTTGAGCAGTTGTAACTTCACCTTGAGCAGTAGTTACAGCGTTGCCTGCGTCAGTTACTTTTTGATTTGCGTCAGATAAAAGCTGTTTTAAATCATCTAAAGCCGTTTGGGCGTTATTCATTTCTGTTTGGGCATTACCTGCTGCTGCTGTTTCCTTATCAAGAAGTTTCTGCGCGTTATCAATAGCAATTTGAAGTTCTGTGTTTTCTGGTGAAAGCTCAGTAAGGCTTATATTCCACTCACCAGTTGCGTCATCTTTTTCAGCCGTAAGCTGACGAGCCTGCTCATCATTTATAAGGTCTATTTTTTCATTTTCTCCAACAAGCCTTATTGTAAGCTCATCTACAACTATAGAGTCTGAAACCTGAATAGGTTTATACTGAACATCTATATTTACATATGTAGAAAGCTCGTCTATTAAAGAGTTTCTTTGGTCTTGAAGCTCAAGGGCGTCATCGCCGTGTATCTGGCTGTTTTTAATCGATATATTCAGCTCTTGTATGCTTGTCAAAATTTTATTAACAGCCGGTATATCAACATCCGTAAGGTCTGTTTCCTGATTACCTCTTATGGTTTCAAGCTGTTTTGAGTAAGAATTAAAAAGCTTAACTAAAACATCAGCAGAAGATTTAACCATATTGTCAAACTCCTTGCTGCCTACATTTTCAGCAAGATTGTTTAACCTTGTTATAATATCACTTAACTGGTTATTAATTCCGCCGCCATCTTCTTTCATGCTTGTTTCGTCAATAATATCAGCAATTTCTCCCAAGCCGGAAGTCCATATATCATACTCACCAACTTGAGCCATTTCTGTACGGAATCTTTTGTCTAAAAACGGGTCTCTTAACTGTGAAACACCTGTTACAAAAACACCATTACCGATATTAGTTAAATATTTCGACGCATATTTGTTGCTGCCTCCGCCAACATTAAGGCTTACCTGGTCTAACCTCTGACGGGTATATCCAGGAGTACTTATATTGGCTATGTTCTGTCCTACTACACTAAGAGCTTTCTGACTTGCACTCATACCCAGTCTAGCAGTCATAAAGCTGCCAAAAGTTGAATTAATCACCAAAAAAACCTCCCTAAATACTAAATATTGCCTTTAAACCCGTCTGCTTGTAAAGCTTCTCTTGGCCATTATAACCTCGCCGTCTTCTTTGTATGTTTTATTAAATTTATCTGCGGCATTCAAAGACTCCAATTTTTTATCAATTCTATGCAAATTAAGCTCTATAGCGTTCTGCGCATTTGAAAAGCTCTTTTTGTATAATTTAAGTTTTTGCTCAATAGAATTAAAAATTTCAGTTAGCTTTTTCTTATCGCTTTCCGGTGCTTTTTCTATTATCTGCTTAAAAGTCAGGTTTTCATAGCCTAATGCCTTTTGTGCGGCCTCGCGTTTTTTATCTAAACCGCGAAGCTTAAGAAGCAAAACCTGTTCCTGTTTCATGCAGTCGTCAACCTTAGCGATATTGTTTTTTAAAGCTGCCTGAAATTTTGTGTTTTCAACCTCAGTAATATCATCAATAAACTGAATAGTTTCCGAAAATACTTTCATTAACTGTTCCATTTTGTCAACTCCTGTAAAACTCTGCCGGAACTATAAAAGGATTTTCCGTATAATCTCGTCAATTCCTATTTGATAGCTTCCGTCCTCAATCTGTAATTTTAATTCTTCAAGCTCTTTTTCGGAATGAGATTTTTTTACATCATTCATTATTTTGTTTTTTAACTCATTAACAAATTTAGCCTCAGGAAGTGCATCGCTTTTATGGATAGACACTTCATCAAAGCTTTTTACATTTGAAAAACCGTCCGAAACACTGCCGCGGCGGCTAATGTTTGTATTGGGATTATTGTAGTAAACCGAATTTGAATCAGATACTATCTTCATGCCATCATCTCCCATTGCTATCTAATCTTTATAATGTATATCGTCAAATTGTTGAAAAAGATAACATCTTAACATTAAATAAACCGTTTAATTTAACATAAAAATTAAACTTAAATCAAATCACCATATTTTCCATGCTTAACATCACCTATTATACGGCCGTTATAGAGTGTTACAACACGTTTTTTCATAATATTAACAAGATTTTTTTCATGTGTTGCCATTATAATAGTAACTTTGTGCCTGTTTATTTCGTCTAAAAGATTCATAATGTCCCATGAGGCGTCATTGTCGAGACCAGATGTAGGCTCATCGGCAATAAGTATACAAGGATTGTTTATAATAGCTCTTGCCAAAGCCACTCTAGACTTTTCACCGCCTGAAATCTCGTTAGGGTACGCATCTGCTTTATTGCGCATACCCACCATTCCAAGAGAAGATAAAACTTTTTCTTTTAGTTTAGAGCCGCCTTTACCAGTAGCCAGCATTGCCAGCTCTATGTTCTCATAAACCGTTCTTTCGTTAAGAAGCATTCCGTCTTCTTTTATAATACCTATTTTTCTTCTGTAAAAAGGTATCTCTTTTCTTTTCATATTGGTTATGTCCTGCTTGCCAAAACATATTCTGCCTTCCGACGGATTAAGTTCTTTAGTCAAAAGAGACAGTAAAGTGCTTTTGCCTGAACCGTTCTGCCCCAGCAAAAACACAAAATCACCTGATTTTATATGAAGATTAATATCGCTGAGGCCTTTAACACCGTTTGGGTATACTTGGCTTACATGTTCAAGTGTTACCGAATACATAACCCTAATTCCTTTCCTATATAAATTACAATAAAGTACACAATTATTTTAAGCTGTGGTATAATTACTGGCGGAGGGAGCACTATGAAGCACTTTTGCAAATTATTTGTATATATACTTATTATTTCATTTACAACTCTTTTAAATCCTGTTGAGCTTTCCAATTCTTGCTACAGCACAAATATAAATCCAGAAAATATAGAATTAAATACTGATGAAAACAACAGTTCAACTGTCCTTGAAGGCACATCCGCAAATGTGGTTTACTATAATCAAAAAGACCCTAAATGGGCCGATAAAATTTATGGCGGTAATAATACTATATCTGTTTATGGCTGCGGCCCTACAACTTTAGCTATGCTTGTTTCAAGCCTTACAGAAGAAACTCTCACTCCAGACCAAATGGCTAAATGGGCCTATGATAACGGATATTTCTGTGAAAACAGCGGCTCTTACCATTCAATTATACCCGAAGGCGCTGCTTATTGGGGACTTAATGTTCAGTCCGTTACCGATTATTCACCCGATAATATAACAAGCCTTATGTCAACAGGCAATTTAATTGTTGTATTAATGGGAAATGGCCATTTTACGGAAAACGGCCATTTCTTAATACTTCGCGGCGTTACTTTAGATGGTAAACTGCTTATTGCTGACCCTGCCAGCTGGGAAAATACCCAAAAGCAATGGGACATGGAAATAATAATAAACGAAGCCAAATATGGCTGCGGCAACGGCGGCCCTATGTGGTCAGTATCAACTTATTAAATACCGTAAAATGACTTATTTCCGGCTAAACGCACGCTTATTTTTTTATCAATCTCTATTATTTTTTCAAGTACCCTGCGATTTCTTTTCTTAATGCTTATTATATGCTCTAAATCTTCCGGAAACGAATCAAAATCATTGTAATTATTAATATATTTTCTGTATTGAGCACTTATTAAAGAACATGCCCTGTTTATATCTTCATCAATTACACTTATTTTATCCATTTCCTCTCCGCGCATTTTCATAACCATGTTAACGCTGTCCCTGTCGTTATTTTTTAATAAATCGTCCAGCTCTTTAGTTAAGCGGTAAATCTCAACAAAGCCGGTGTATTTTTTTTCCAGTTTACCTGATATTTCTTCTAAATACTCTTTTTGCTGCATACAAATACCTCTTTAAAAGTATATTAACTGCTAAGACGGTCAGCCTCTTTAAAAGTATCTCTCAGCTCAGAAATTTTCTGCTTTAATTCGCCTATAATTTCTTTATTTCTTCCGGCACGCAGCCTTCCTAGCTGAAAAAGAAAATAATCATACAGCCTGTATAAATCAGAGCTTATGGCATATTTCCTATCCAAAATAGAGCTTAAGTATCTGATTATTTTCTCCGTTCTAGTAACGGAATCCTCAAACTGTTCATAGTTTTTATTTTCAAGAGCTATCTGCGCCAGTGCAAGTCTTTTAATGCTTTCATCATATAAAAGAATAAGCATTTCGCTTTTTGTCATTGTAGATATAGACTGCTGTTTATATTGCTGATAACCATTAATATTCATAAGACAAACTCTGTCCTTCCGCTTATTTTATATTAGCTGAACTGAGATGACAACCAGCTGCTTTGGCTGTTCATCTGAGATATAAATGTCTCAAGACTTGTAAACTGACTATAATACCTCTCTGTTTCAGTTTCCAGCTTATCCTGTAATTTATCTATTTCATCATCAATGTCGTTCATCTGATCAAGAAGTGAGTTATCCAGCATAGATAACGGTGATTCTGTAGCGCCTGCTATTTGAACAAAAACTCCTTTTACTGCACCGGATGTACCAGCATACTTATCAAATACATCTTTAATCTGATTCATTATTCCGGCTTTTTGTGTAACAACAGTTGTTCCGTCAGAACCAACAGTAGTCTCCTCTGTTCTTGTAAATATGTCAGATACTGATTCAGGGTCAGAAGCAAGAGCAGCTCTGAATTTAGTTTCATCAAATGTAAGTTTACCGTGGTCAGAATAAGTTGATGATGTTGTTATGCCCATATCTTCAAGAAGTTTTATTGATTCAGAATCACTTGAGAATATAAAACGTATGCTTGAAGTAAATGACTTTAAGTCTGAATCATTAAAGAGCATGCCGGCTTTAGCCTTTTCTTCCCATGCCTTAATCTGGTCTTCTGTCATTTCCTCTTTCTGCTCATCTGTTAAAGGCTGATAATCACGGTTTCTTTTTTCAGATAACTCAGTATTTGTAAGCTCTATAATCTCGTTAAAATCAGTTATCATCTGCTTAACAGCCTCAACTATTTTATCAGCATCTACTTCAGCACCAAATGTAACAGCCTCTGATGTAGGGTCAACACCACTATTATCTTCATTCATGCCAAAAGTACCCTTTACTGTAACAGTTAAGCCGTCAATGTCAAATGTGTTTGATGAACGTGTAATTTCAACAGGGTCTGCTCCGCCTTCTCCGTCATAGTCAACATAAATAATCGCATCCTGTCCTTTTGTAACGGTGTAATCATCATTTCCGTCCATAGTTCCTACATTCTTGCCAAATATTGCCTGACCAAGATTGAAACTATTTTCGTCTTCTCCTATTTTATCTCCGTTTCCCTTAACAGCACCGCCTACAATAGAGAATTTACCGCTGGCACCAGGGTCTGTTGAAGTAAGTGTAAATGTATCAGAAGTTTCGGAATATGAAACTTTAACGTTTGCATCACTGGCATTTATGGCTTTTATAATATCGTTAAGTGATGTATCTGCACTGAATTTTGTACCATCAACAGTTTTATCTATAGTTGTAATTTCTCCTGTAACATCATTTCTAATATTAATAACATAATCGTTTCTGTTTTCATCATCTTGAAGGGTATAATTTGAGTTTTTCATATTTAAGCCAGAATCAGCAACAGAAGCATCCAAATTAACCCTATTTGAGTCACCTGCTGTAAGTTTTAAAGCCTTTAAAGCATCTGTATTGCCTGATGTAATTTCCAATACAGAGCTTGTATCTTCAGTGCCTGAACCGTCTTCAATACCATTAGCCACTGTTGTACCACTTCCGGCTTTTATAGTTCTAAATTCAAGCGTTCCACTGCCGTTATAATTATATGAAACATCAATTCTGCCAGAGCCAAACGCCTTGCCAAGCTGATTTTCAAGATATGTAGCAAGATTATCCATATTGGCATTTCCGTCTTCATCAAAAATCTTCTGTTCTGTTCCGTCTTTGCCTATAACAGTTGCGTCAGCGCTTGGAAGTTCTATAGATTTTGTTGTTCCGTTATATGTAAAAGAAATAGTTTTTCCTTCACCTGTAAGCATATCTTTTAATTTTTTTGTTACCTGATAGTCTTCACCTGTAAGCTCGCTGTCAGCAATAGCTGTTCCTTTTATAGGCGAATCTTTGCTGGCAGTAGCTTCTTCTTCAAAGCCCAATACTTTCAAAAGGTCTTCGCTGCTGTCTGTAATTTTAATTGAGTTTCCGGCGTTGGCTACATCAGGACTTGCAAAATCAAAAGTAACTTCACCAGAATCTTTATTATAGCCAAATTTAACTATATCAGAAAGCTTTTTGCTGTCTGTGCCGTAATCTATTTCTTTTAATTGTTCATTTAAATCATTAACAATATCCTCTACGCTATCATACTTATTTACATTTCCATCACCCTTTGAAAGAGTAACTGTAAAGCTTTTTGAACCGTAAGTAAATGAAATTGACTGACCTTCGAGTTTACTGCTTGTATATTCTTCGTTTCCTGTTACTTTATCACTGTTAAGTATCTGGTCTGAAACTGAACTATTTGAAACATAGCTTGTGTTCTGTGCCAGCTGCTTAACAGCGCTAATTGCTATGTTTTCAACATTGCTTGATGTACCGCTAACACTTACATACTTGCTATTTTCACCAATAACAGAAAGCAGTGTTGCGTCAAAAAAGCTTGGACTTCTTAAGTTGCTTTCAGAACTGTATGAAGTGTATTTATTCTGAAAAGCAATTAATTTAGAGCTAATAGACCTATAGTCGTCCATCTTCCACTGAAGAAGCTGTTTTTGCTGATTTTGCTTAGCTATTTTGGAACGAGTGCTAGCTGTCATGCTTTCTATTAAAGCGTCCGTATCAAGACCGCTGGCAAGACCTGTAATTCTTTTATTTGTATTAAATATACTGCTGCTTGTGCTTGAGCTAAGACTTCCTACTGATGCCATATTTTAACTCACTCCTTTATTTATTTATAAATTTAACATTTAATCATTTTTATCTTTAATTAGTTATCGACATATAGTATCATTTAATTAATAACTAAATTCAAATAATTACATATCAAGTCAGGAGGTATTTTCTTTGGCATATATAATAGCACTTACAAATCAGAAAGGCGGCGTTGGAAAAACAACAACATCCTGCGCTTTAATAAGCGGCCTTACATCAAAGAATAAAAAAGTACTGGGCATAGACCTTGACCCTCAGGGCAACCTTGGCTTCAGTATGGGAATAGAAATAGAAGACTGCCTTACAATATACGATGCATTTAAAGGCCGCGCCTCTATTTCAGATGTTATACAGCATACAGATTTAGGTGATGTTATACCATCTAATATACTTTTAAGCGGTGCCGAGCTTGAATTTAACCGTACAGGCCGTGAATTTTTATTAAAAAACTTAATTTCTGAAATAGAAAACCGATACGATTATATAGTTATAGATACTCCGCCGGCTTTAAATATACTTACAGTAAACGCTTATGTGTCTTCACAGGCGCTTATAATACCAATGATACCGGAAATATTAAGCCTTCTTGGTGTAAGCCAGTTAAAAGAAACAGTAGATACAGTAAAAAAATTCTATAACAGCAATTTAACCGTATTAGGCATACTCTTAACAAGATATAACGCAAGGCTTAACCTTTCTAAAGAAGTACACGAAATGGCCGAAAATATAGCAAACCAGCTGGGAACTCATGTTTTTGAAACTAAAATAAGAACAGGCGTATCCGTTGCCGAAGCTCCGGCTCATGGCGAGAGTATATTAAGCTATGCCCCTAAATCAAAACCATCTATCGATTACAGCAACTTCTTAGATGAATTATTAAGCAAAATACCACAAAGATAAGTAACCGGAGGTTATGTGTTATGGCTAAAAAAAGCAACAAAACAGCCCATGTCCTTAATTTAATTTCAAACTCAAAGCACATAGCTGTTGAAACAGAAAATCAAACTCAGCCGGCAGGCAATATACCGGAAGATATACACCCCACAATTAAAAACAGTCTTGAGAAAGCGGCCAAAAGTGAAGCTCTCTCCAATATGATTAAAGAAAACCTTGAAAAAGAAATATCTAATGAGTTTAAAACCAGCACCAATACAGAAAGCAGTTACTTGACGCCTTCTGATGATTTAAAAAACGAAACAAACCAAAACGTCCCTGATGACACAGAAATTATAAATTCCAATACAACAGATGATTTACAGTATACGGAAATTAAAGAAACTGAATCTCAGCCAGAGCCTGATAATACCCATGAAACAGAGAAAATAGCAACTGTTGATTTAGATGAAAAAGCGGAAAATGATATACCAAACGAATATTATAAATCCGAAAACAGCGCTTCTGTAGCAGAATATAATTCACAAAGCGATTTAACAGAAGAAAGTCCGCAAAGCAACACTTCTTCTCCGGCTGACAATATTGAAAATACACAAACTGCGTTGGACGACAATTCACAAAACAATACATTATCCACAGAAAACAATTCACCGGAAAATAAAGAAACAGAGTTTATATATTTAAACGTATGCGAAGAATTAGTGCGTGATAAGGTTAATGAATACATGGACAAATTTAATGTATGCAAATGCAAACGGTGCGTAGCCGATACAATGGCTCTTGCCCTTACAAACCTTCCGCCTAAGTATGTTGTATTAAATAATAAAGACGAAATACCTTTTATCAGTTTTTACGAAAATAAATACAGAATACTGCTTATGACCGAGCTTACAAAGGCATGCCTTACAGTAAACGATAACCCAAGACATAAAAAAGATTAATTTTCAAATTTTATCAGATTATAATAAAATAAGAGAGTGAATAAAAAATCAATTTTATTCAACTCTCTTTTTATTATGTATTTTATTTAATTACTTAAAATCACTTGTTTGGTTTACTATGTTTTTCCAAACTTCATTTACCTGCTCTACACAGTCAAAATAAATCTGCGCCAGCATATCCATAGGTACATTAAGTTCCTGTGCGTAAATTGTTATATTCTTCCAGTCGGCTTTCTCGTAGCTTATTACCAGTTTTAATAATGTTCCGCATCTGCCTTCTTTTGATACAATAGCCTTTTTAACATCTTCAGATATAGGTATTTCGTTAATAACTTCTTCAACCGGTGCATCTACCAAAGCGTCTATTGTAGAGAACATACCAAGCAAATAAACATCTGATTTTGTAATGTTTAAATCCTTAACATAATTGAACAGTGCAAGACAGAAATTAGCCCTCTGGAATGATATTTTAAGTATTTCTTCAGAGCTTGAGCTGATTTCGCCTTTCTGCTCAAAGCTAAGCAGGTATACCCACTGCTTAAGCTGATTTAAGCCAAGTATTGTAATTGCCTGTTTTACTGAAGCCGTTCTGTGCCTTAAAGCAAAATGAACGGAGTTTACCATTTTTAAAATTGCGTATGTAAGTGTTGCGTCGCGTGTTATAATTTCTTCAATCTCGTCTAAATCAGGTTCGTCTTTTGTAACGGCAACTACCAGCTGGAAGAAATTGCTCTGCATAAATTCTGTTTTGTTGGTCTTAGTTGCCATAGCCTCGGCAATGTAGCTTCCCTGATAATAATCCGCTGGAAATTCCTTTACTTTAGCATAGAGCGATGCATCATCAATACCTGTTATAATGCATTTTTTATTAAAACCGCTGCCAAGTCTTAAAAGGTTATTCATAGATGTTTCACTTGTAACAAGTTTGGCATCTATTTTTAAATACTCCACATACTCCAAAAAACTGAAGTATCTTGGAGAAAACTGAAAATCGTTTATACAGAATTTATAACCTTCTTCTTTATACTTTTTTATTATTGTAGCAGCTAACGGATGAATAATAACACTGTCATCAATCTGTATTATAAGATTATCCGGCTGAAACATTTTAGGGGTATTTTTAAAAAGCAGGTTTGGCGTAAATGTCATAAATACCCTTTCAGCTGAAGATATCTTTTCGCTGTTTTGCATCAAAAAAGACGATATAGAATCAGCTGCCGCATAGTCTTTCATTAACTCATCATGCTCATTTTCAACATGAAACAATATCTCATAACCAAATGTAGAACCTAAGTTATCTTTAATCGGCTGCCTTACAATGAATTTACGCATTGTCAAAACCCCCTTTGCCTGTTTATCCCCACAGATGTCAATTATCCTTATTTTTGTTCTTTAATAATAACTGGTCTATAACTTCTACCAAATGCCCTATTTCAGGCTTTGAAAGCTGCTCATCAGCTCCAAGCTGTTTTCCTTTTATTTCCATTTCGTGATTAATTAAAGACGAGAAAATAATAATTGGTATAGACTTAAGCTTTTCATCAGACTTAATAAGTTTTGTAAGTCTGTGGCCGTCCATCATAGGCATTTCTATATCGGTTATTACAAGAGAAACACGGCTTTTTAAATCTTCTTCGTTTTTCAAAGTTAAAAGATAGTCCCATGCTTCCTGTCCGTTATTAAACTTTGTAATGTTTGTATATCCGGCTTTGCTTAATGCTTCAGTCATCATTTTAGAAAGAAGTATAGAGTCTTCAGCTATAACTATAGGTGAAGCATTTCTTTCTCTGTGACCCATTTTTTCAATTTCACTAAGCTGTATGCCTGTTTCTGGTGCTATTTCAGCTACTATTTTTTCAAAATCCAGTATTGTAACAAGGTCTTTTCCGCATTGGGCTATACCTGTTGCCACACCTTCTTCACCGCCGGTAACCGTTTTATCCGGTTTTTGTATGTCTCTCCAAGAAATACGGCAAATGCCCTCTACTGTATGTACGCGGAACGCTATAAACAAGTTATTGAAATTTGTAATTATAAACAAATCCCTTTCTTCTTTTTTAGACGGAACTCCGGTTAAATACATAGGCAAATCAACAACAGTAAGCAGTATATCCCTTGGCTTAAAAATGCCTTCTACTGCCGGATGTGTATGCGGCATAGGCTTTACTTTATCGGCCATAATTATTTCTCTTACTTTGGCAACATTAATGCCGTATAAATTGCCGTCAATTGTAAATTCCATAATCTCTATTTCATTAGTACCGGATTCCAATAAAATACCGGTCTTTGTACCTTCATTATCCATAGCGAAACCCTCCTTACTTTTATTATCGTCTGAATGACTGAAAAAATAAGAACTACAATGCATTAAACTAAAATATTGCTCATAACTTAAAGTTTTATTTCACCTTTTCCAAAAGATTTCACTATAGCGTCACCTGTTGACGCATCAAAGGACAGCGTTCTTGCATAATTGCTTCCTACATCTTCTTTAAGTATAGGTATACGTTCTTTGCGCAGTACCTGCCTTACGCTTTCAACATTTCTTGCGCCTATGTTGTTAAGGGAGCTGTTGCCTCCGGCAACCTCGAACATTTTAGCCCCTCCGGCTATTTTAGCTATAAGTCGTGTTCTGGACGCACCAAAAGCTTCCATTTTACGTATCATTTCCGGTATACCTGTATCAGCATATTTTAGTATATTGCTGTCACGCTGGCTATTATAAATATTAGGCAGCATAATATGTATAAGCCCGGCTAGTCTAAGTACCGGGTCATAAATGCATATACCAACACATGAACCAAGAGCATAAGTAATCAAAACTCCCGGCGCTCTGCATATTTTCATATCGGCAATACCTACTGTATAAGCTTTATTCACATGAAACACCCAATTTCTTCATTAAAAAGTTTAAAGAACCTATATCCGGCATAAGAATTAAGTTGCTGTACAACTCCTTTCCGTCGCAGTTGAAGGCCCCGCCTATTGTTAATAATTTATCTGTTTCATATCCGTACTGTGCTATAGGCGCATTCATAATGCCTCCCAGCATGTTTACGCAAACATCAGGTACAGATAAGTTAATTGTAATACCTGTAAGTGAAGATATGGCGTTTACATAAGATGAAATAATTATATTGCTGACCTCTATCAATGCTGACCTTTCTATTTCATCCAAATCCATATAGTCATTTATTCTTTTGCCCATAAGGCTTTCAAGTATAATATTAATAAAATCCAGCTTTTGCAAATAAAGCATCATGCCGTTTACCTCGCCGTAAAGCTGAACAAGTACTCCGGCAACAATGGTTTCAGGTCCGCCCAGTTCGTATATAGCCTTGTTAAAATCCAAAATTTTAACCTGTGGCAAAGTCATTTCTATTTTTTTTGATAATACTTTAGAAAGGGCTGTAGCTGCGTTTCCGGTTCCAATGCTGCCTATTTCTTTTAAAACGTCAAGTCCGAAACTGTCTATATCCTCATACTTTGAAATAGTCATATATATATTCTCCTAACCTTTATCTAAGACTGTTAATAGTGCTTTCAATCTCATCAGAAGTCTGAACCATTTTTAAAGACATCTGGTAAACTCTCTGTGTCTGCAAAATTTCAGCCATTTCTTTTGAAAAATCCACATTAGAATCCTCAACAGCACCCTGTATAAGAACTCCTTGGCCATCAGTTGCAGTAGGAGTTCCGTTCTTTTCAACAGGTATAAACTCACTGTTTCCCACACTTTGCATACCGTTTTTCTGCTCAAACACAAACACACCTATCGGATGTTCGCCTTCCGGGCTTTGTGCAGTTATAGGATTGCCGTTTTGGTCTAAAACCCATTTTCCATTTCCGTCTGTAATATAAAACTCACCGCCTTGCTGGCGTGAGAGCTGAAAGCTGCCGCTTCTTGTGTATGTTCTTGTTTGAGTTTCCGGATTATAAAGGGCAAAAAATCCATCTCCGTTTATGGCATAGTCCAAAGGCAGACCTGTTTGAGTTAAATTACCCTGAGCAAAAATAGTATCTGTTTTGCTAAGTTTAGAGCCTGAACCGTGAGTAAGCCCTGCCTGAACACCTTGTCCTGAACCCATCTGGCTGTAAACCAAGTCAGAGAAAGTGCCGTTTTTTGTTTTATACCCCTCAGTATTCAAGTTTGCTATGTTGTTAGAAATAACATTCATTCTCTCCTGCATGCTTTGGGCGCCAACTGCGCCGGAATAAAAAGAAAAATTCATAATTACGCCCCCAAATTAAACCTGACCTATATTATTAACGGCTTTATTCATTAAATCATCATAAATTTTAAGCACCTGTGCCGCGCTTTGCAGTGCTCTTTGGCTCTCCATCATGTTTACCATTTCCTGTACGGAATCAACATTTGACAGCTCAATATTTTTTTGAATTATTGTTCCGTTATAAGCCGTTGGCTGAGCATTAGATGTAAATACACCGTTTTCAGCTTTATCAAGCTGTGTCTTATCATCAAAATTAACAACTGCTATTGTACCGGCAGCATTGCCGTTTGCAAGACGCACATTTCCGGATGCATCAACGCTTATATCGTCTGTTCCTAAATATATTCCTGCACCGTTTGTGCCCATAACACGGCCTACTGACTGCAATGCAAGGTATCCTTCATCATCTATAATAAAAGAACCATTTCTTGTATATACATATCCGTTTTGAGTCTGTATCTGGAAAAATCCATCAGATGTTAAAGCCATATCAAGCGGGTTTCCGGTTTCTTCCAACTGACCTTGGCTGTAATCGGTTACTACACCAGTAGCAGTACGAATCATGGCAATATTGTTAAGCGCTTGAGGTGAGCTTTTATCTAAATTGCCTGTTCTTGAAATCATTTCTTCTTGAAATGTGCTTGATGTCATGGTGTCTTTTTTGTATCCAGGAGTAAGGGAATTGGTGATATTGTTGCTCACAACGTCAAGATTCCTGTTTTGTGTAATCATTCCTGAAGCAAGGTTATAAAATCCCTGAAACATTATGTATTCCCTCCATTGAGTAATTTTTTTCCATATAAATCCTCAGCTTTCTGATGGCGTTAGCGTGTATCTGAGAAATCCTTGGTTTGCTCAGCTTCATAACTTCGGCTATCTCCCTCATTGTAAGCTCTTTTCTGTAGTATAAAGAAAGGACTAACTGCTCGTTCTTTTTTAAACTAAGCAAGCCTTCTTTTAAAACCTTGCGCATTTCTTGGTTTTCTACCTGTTCTTCCGGCAGCTGTTCTTTGCTAATTAAGTTTTTCTCGCTTCTTTCGCCGGACTGCTCTGTTAAAAAGCTGTCCAAAGAAACCAAGTTATAAACATTAGATTTGCCGGCTATTTTTAAGTATTTTTCTAAACTGATATTTAAGTAGTCTGCCGTCTCTTGGTCTGTTGGAAATCTGCCAAGTTTTTCATAAAGTGTTTTTGTGGCTTCATCTATATCTTTAAGCTCTTTTCGTATTGTTCTGGGCACCCAGTCCTGCTTTCTTGTTATGTCTATAATAAGGCCTTTTAAGCGCTTTGAAACAAAAGTTTCAAATTTTGTATTCATATTAGGGTCGTACTTATCAACTGCCTTCATAAGCGCCACTACGCTTTCGTTTACAATATCTTCTACCTGCGCAAAATTAGAGTATACGCCACGAAATTGTATGGCTATGCTTTTAATTAAATATATATACCTTAATACAATCTCCTGCTTTAAGCGCTGGTCCTTTGTTCGGCTGTATTCCTCAAGCAGTTCTTCATTGCTTCTTTCTTCAAATTCTTTCCGCACAATCATAAAAGTATCCCCAATTATTGTTTATTATCAAGCGTAATATTGCCAACTGCCTGTATCTGCACATTGTTGGCTATCTCATTAAATGACAAAACATATACATTCGGAAAAAACTGTTCTATTAAGCGGTACACATAAAGTCGTATTACATGGCTTGTAAGAAGTATAGGCGGCTGAGAAAGGTCGCTGAATTTTTTAACATTTTCAGACAGCTTGCTTATAAACCTTTGCATTACATCCGGGCTTAAAGCAAGGTAAATGCCCCTTTCGCCTTTAATAAGGTTTGATGCTATAAGCCTTTCAGCCTCTCCGTCAAGGGTCATTACTTTCATTTGACCGTTTTCGCAGAACTTTCTTGTTATGGTACGCTTAAGCTCAACACGGATATTGCCAAGAAGTGTATCCGGGTCTTTTGTATCAGCCGACGAATCGACAATACATTCCAAAATTGTGTTTAAGTCTTTTATAGGTATGCCTTCTTTTAATAAGTTGGCAAGTATTTTTTGGAAAGCTCCGTAAGAAATAACATTGGGAAATGCTTCTTCCACAAGCTCTTTTGATGTCTTTTTCAAATTTTCCAAAAGCTGCATAACCTCGTTTCGCGACAACAGCTCGTAAGCATGCTGGCGAATTACTTCCGATAAATGAGTAACCATAACCGAAAGCGGGTCAATTACAGTGTAGCCGTAAATTTCGGCAGTTTCTTTTAAATCCGGCGTAATCCATTTACTTGGTATGCCGTAAGCCGGCTCTATAGTTTCTATTCCTTCTATATCACCCGAAGGATTAGGCGGCTCAAGAGCCAAATAATAATCAATTAAAATCTCGCCCCTAGCCACTTCTTCGCCTTTAATTTTTATTACATACTGATTTGTATTAAGGCTGGAGCTGTCTCTTAACCTAACAGACGGAATAACAAGACCCATTTCTTGTGCAAACTGTCTACGGAAAATAACTATTCTGTGTATCAACTTTCCGCCGCTTGACTCATCGGCTAACGGTATAAGACTGTAGCCAAACTCCATTTCTATAGGCTCTACATTTAAAAGTGAGTAAACACTATTTATATCTTTATAGGAATTATCCTGAACTTCCTCCTGAACCATTGGTTCTTCAGTCATTTCTGCCACTTGTGCCTCAAGCTGCATTCTCTTTGAAACCGTATAGCCTAAAGCTATTAATGCGGCAGCTATTATTACAAGCTGAATATGCGGCATACCCGGTATAACAGCTAAAACTGCCAATATACCGCCGCCTGTCATAATGGCTCTTGGCTGTGCTAAAAACTGCTTTGTTACATCAAAGTTTAAACTGCCTTCAGAAACCGCTCTTGTAACAATCATACCTGTTGATGTTGAAATCAAAAGTGCCGGTATCTGTGAAACAAGGCCGTCACCAATAGTTGCTATTGAGTAAACCTGTAAAACTTCGGTAAAAGACATGCTCGATTGAAGCATGCCTATTATTGTGCCGGCTATAAAGTTAATACACGTTATAATAATGGACATTATGGCATCGCCTTTTACAATTTTGGTGGCACCGTCCATTGCGCCGTAAAAGTCGGACTCTTTCTGTATTTTATAACGTCTTTCTTTAGCCTCCTGCTCATTAATCAAGCCTGAGCTTAAGTCTGCGTCAATAGCCATCTGCTTACCAGGCATAGCGTCAAGAGTAAACCTTGCAGCAACTTCTGCAACTCTTTCAGCGCCTTTTGAAATAACTATAAACTGAACTAAAACTATAATAAGGAATATAAGAACGCCGACTACAACATTTCCTTGAAGAACGAAGTTACCAAAAGCCTTTATTACCTGTCCGGCTTCACCCTGACGTGTAAGTATAAGTCTTGTTGATGAAATGTTAAGTCCAAGCCTGAATAATGTAGTTATCAAAAGCAGAGAAGGAAAAATAGAAAATTCAAGAGATTCCTTAATATTCATTGTTATCAGCAGAATAATAAATGATAATGATATATTAAGTATAAAAAATATATCTATTACAAACGGATTCAAAGGTATGAATATTAAAAGAACAATAACTATTACGAATAATGAAATGGCATTATTAAATAAATTTTTCATTCCTGATTCTCCATTTTAAGTCAAAGTCACAATTTCTTTTTGAGTTTATATACATAAACAAGTATTTCGGCAATAGCCCCATAATAATCGGCCGGTATTTCTTGGTTTACATCTACAGAGGCATATAACGCTCTTGCTATAGGCCGATTTTCAACAACATAAACGCCGTTTTCCTCTGCAACCTGTATTATTCTAAGCGCCAGCTCGTCCTGACCTTTTGCCACAACAATAGGGGCGCTGTTTTTATTCAAATCATATTTAAGAGCCACGGCAAAATGTGTAGGGTTCTTAACAACCACATCGGCATTAGGCACTGCCTGCATCATTCTGGACATAGCCATTTTTCTTTGAGTTTCTTTAATTTTGCCCTTAACTTTCGGGTCGCCTTCCAGCTGTTTGTATTCCTCTTTTACTTCTTCTTTTGTCATTTTCATTTGTCTTTCGTACTCCCACCACTGGTAGAAATAGTCAAAAACAGAAATGGCAGTAAAAGCTATGCCGATATTAATTACCATATCCATTATCATTTCCAGCATAAAAGCGCATGATGATATTAAATCAACAGACATTAATTCCGGAAAATTAAAAATATGCTTTTTAACGAAGTTATATAAAATGACGAATAAAATAGTAATCTTTATAAGACCTTTTAAAACCTCAACAATGCTTCTTACCGAAAAAATCCGCCTTATGCCCTGCATAGGACTGAGCCTGCTGAATTTTGGCATAAGACTTTCAGTTGAAAACAGAAGTTTTGTCTGAAAAACAGTAGACAGTATAATAAGAGCCATAGATACCACCATAACAGGCATTGCTATTTTTATAAAAGCAATAACAAAGCCAAAAGCCAAATCAGAAACTACATTATTTGTAATCTCCATTCTTGTGCCGGCATAATCCATGTACTGCGTTAAATACTGCTTAATATTGCCATAAATGCTGGGAAAGTACAGCTTCATTAAAAAAAACGCACCCAAAAGGGATATAAGAGTAATTATGTCGTTGCTTAAGAATATATTTCCCTTTTTACGTTCGTCACGCCGCTTTTTGTCCGTGGCCTTTTCGGTCTTGGATTCTCCGGCCACAAACTATCCCCCCTTTAAACCATAAGAGATAAAACTTCTTGTAAACGCTGGAACATTAATTCTATTAAATTCTCAATAAATTCAGACATAGGCGTAAACATTAGAAAAAGCAGTACAATGCCTAAAAGCACTTTTGCCTGAATATTTACGGAAAATACATCTATCTGCGGAATAGCCTTCATCATAATGCCGACTCCTATTTCCGCCAGTACTTCAGCTGCCATAATAGGCATAGCAAACTTTAAAGCCAGAACAGTACAGTCACAAAATATTGTAAGTACCGCTGAGCTTAATACCTTATCAAAAACTATGCTTCCGTAAGGCACTATATCGCCGGAATTTATAAATAGCCTAATTAATGCCAAGTGCGCATTGGATGTAAAGAAAAGAAGTACAAACAAAAGGTTAAAAAATGTAGCTGTAAGGGACAATGAAATATTGCTTTGTGCATCATATATTTTTGACATTGAAAGTCCCATCTGCAAATCCATAACTTCGCCAGAAAGGATAATTACATACAAAAACAAATTCATAACTAATCCTATAGCAAAGCCGCACCCCAATTCCTTTATTAGCAAAAGAGCATATACAACAGCATTTTCGGCCTCAACTGGCTCATTTATTTCGTAAGAAATAATAATAAAACTAAGAGCAAGTATTATTCCTGTTTTAACAATAGCCGGTATATTCTTCCTCCCTAATATTGGGTTAAAAAGTATAAACCCGCTGACTCGCATAGCAATAAGCGAAAACAGCAAAATATTATTCATTCCAAACATATAAAATGCCCTTTACGATTAATCTATCCCTGCATAATAATAAATAATTCTCTTGTAAACTCCTGCAATATTGTAAGCATCCAAGAACCAGTAATAAGCAGTACCGCCGCTATTGCAATGAGTTTAGGAACAAATGTTATAGTTTGTTCGTGAATTTGTGTTGCAGCCTGAATTATTGATATAAGTATGCCTACAATCATACTTATCAAAAGTGTGGGAGCGCAGAGCTTAACTCCAACCATAAGAGCCGCACGCATAATATCAAGAACCTGCGAGTTATCCAATTAATACTCCTCCCGTCAGCTAAAACCCTTAACCAGTGTAGAGAATAATAATTGCCAGCCGTCAACCGTAACAAACAGCAGCAGCTTAAATGGCAGAGAAATGGTAGCCGGAGGCAGCATAATCATACCCATAGACATTAAAGCGCTTGATACTACCATATCAATGAGCAAAAACGGTATAAAAAGCAAAAAGCCTATTATAAAACCGCGCTTTAACTCACTTGTCATAAATGCTGGTATTACAATACGCATAGGCAGTTCGTCTATGCTTTCCGGCATTTCTTCTCCTGCAAAGTCAAGATACATGTTAAGGGATTCAGTTTCAGTCTGCTTAAGCATAAATGTTCTTAGCGGAACAGAAGCCCGCTCAAGCGCTTCTTCCTGAGTTATTTCTTCGTTTTTATATGGTATATACGCCTGCTCGTTAATATCGTCTAACACAGGCGACATAATGAAAAGCGTTAAAAACAGGGCAATTCCAATTAAAACCATATTAGGTGGTGTCTGCTGGGTGCCTAAAGCCGTTCTTGTAAATGACAGCACAATTATTATTCTTGTAAAAGATGTCATCATAATAATTATTGACGGCAAAAGCATCATCACCGTAAGCAAAAAAAACAGCTCTAATGTTTGAACATTACTTCCATTAATATTAACTATTGCGTCATTCATATAACTTTCTCCATTACAAATCAGTGTTTCTTTTTTGACAGTAAGTCAGTAAAAACATTCTTAAACTGCGGCATTCCAACAGCTTCTTTATGTTCTGCCTGCTGTAAATTACTTAAGTCTTCAAATGGTATTTCTTTAAGCATATTAATGCCGGAAGAAGAAACACCCAAAAGAAAATACTTTGTTCCAACTTTAGTAATTACAAGGCTTTTATCCTGACCAAGAGTTATCCTGTCAACTACTTTCATATTAGGTGAACTACAGTATCCAATCATTGAGCCACCTATGTACTTTGAACAAACATAGGCTAATACCAGTATTATGCCTACAGCTAAAATCAAACCAACTAATGTTAAAATATTACCCAGAATTTTAAACACTTCCCTTTAAGAACAGTTTTAACCAATTAAAGTTGAAACAGTTTTTATAAGTCTGTCCGGTTTAAAAGGTTTAACTATAAAGTCTTTTGCACCTGATTTTAAAGCATCTATAACCATAGCTTCCTGACCCATAGCTGAACACATAACAACAAGTGCGTTAGCATCTTTTGCTCTTATTGCCTTAAGTGCCTCTAAACCATCCATATTAGGCATTGTAATATCCATAATTACAAGGTCCGGCTTTAATTCATCATATTTTTCAACAGCCTCAGCTCCATCGCTGGCCTCATAAATATCTGTATAACCATTTTTAACCAAAGCATCTTTCTCCATCATTCTCATAAAAGCCGCGTCGTCAACCAACATAATCTTTGCCATTTGTTATCTTCCTTCCTTTTGTTAGGTTTTATTATTTGCCTTTTAAAATTTCATCTCTTTTAACAATTTCGGTAATTCTTACACCAAAATTATCATCAACAACAACTACATCGCCTTTTGCTATGCATTGTCCGTTGGCATATATATCAACTTGATCGCCTGCAAGCTTATCAAGCACAACAAGAGAGCCTGTTGTAAGTTCCAGTATGTCTTTAATTACTTTCTTTGTTCTGCCTATCTCAACGGATATTTCCAAAGGCACATCCATAATTAACGCTAAGTTTTCAGCCTGTTCCTCACCAAGTGATTCTGTCATAGAAAACTGTTTTGGATTTAAAGGCTGAGTATTTATCATTTTAGGCTCAGGCTGTGCATAGAACTGATTCATGTTCATGCTTTGAACCTGACCCTGATATGGTGCAGTAGCGCCGCATCCCTGAACAGGCTGATTTTGCCATGCCGTCTGTTCAGGCTGAGCATTAACCATACTTTGTGCCTGTGGCGCAGGAGTATTTGCTGTGTTCGTACTTGCAGCAGCCTGTACTGTTTTTTCTTCGCTTGCCGTTGACTGGCTGTCATCCTGAGTTAAGTTGCTGTTTAACAATTTTTCTATTTCTTCTTGTGAAAGCACTTTTCCGGATGACTGCGGTTTTTCTTCTTTTGCTGTTTCTTTAACTTCTTCTTTCTTAACCGGTTCTTCATGGCTTTCTTCTTCGCCAAAGTTTTCAATGCCAAAACCAAGGCCAAAGGCTGAAATAAGCTTTTTAGCCAGTTTTATAGGCATAAGATTCATAAACCGGCTTTCTACAAGGTTTTCTATGTTAAGCTTAAAGTTAACAACAACCATTTCGTCTTCGTCGCCGAAGCATTTTTTCTTAAAGCTGTCTACATCTTCTATCTCATAAGATATTGGTGTAGAGATATTTACAACCTCGCCTAAAAACTCTGAAAGAGCAGTAGACGAAGCACCCATCATTTGGTTCATTACCTCGCATATAGCACTGGTATTCATTTCGTTAAGCTCAAAATCCTCATCGGAAATTTCCATTCCCATAAGAAGCCCAACAATCATTCTTACATCCTGCCTTTTAAGCAGCATGATATTGCTTCCGCTAAGGCCTGATATATAGGTTATTTCAACAGCTATGGCAGGCTCCATGTCTGAATATTCAAACTCATCAAAGGCAACAATTTCCACATCAGGTGTAGTAATGTCTACCCTTTTGCCAAGCATAGTTGAAACTGCCGTAGCTGAGGCACCTAAACTGATATTTAATATCTCGCCAATCGCGTCTATTTCCATAGAGCTAAAAATCTTTGAATTCATGTGTTCCTATTCTCCTTTGGACGAAACTAAATTTTTATCATAAACCTCGTTAATTTTAACCGCCATATTTTTATTGTATTTACCTAATTCACCCTTAAACCACGGCTCGCCTTCTATATAAATAAAGACATCCGAGTCTTTGGATTTATTTAGGTTAATTACATCCCCAACCTGGAGTGTAAACAAATCCTTAAGCAAAATGGTTGATTTTCCAAGTTCAGCACATATTTCCATAGGCGTTGTTTTAATTCCATCAAAAATACTTTTTGTGGTTTCATCCTCAGGATTTTTCTTTTCCGGTTTTTCCTCAAACGTCTGGAAAACACCGGTAAGAAAATTACTTGGCAGGCAGATGTTAATTTTTCCCACTATATCGCCTATCTCCACTTCCATAACAACAATTACGGTAGTTTCGTCTCTGCCTATTTTCTGCATCATTCCAGGGTTAGTTTCAACTTTATCTAAAGAAAACTCTAAGTCTATATAATCAGCCCAACCATCACCCATAATCGCAACAAGATACTTAGCAATGTTGCGGTAGAGCGAAATTTCTATATCAGTACATACATAAGAGTCCGGAATATCTTTAGCGTCTTCACCTGTACCGCCAATCATTCTGTCTATCATGCAAAGAATAAGCTGGTTTGTGCAGTGCAGTATAACCGGACCGTATGTCATGCCGTTAGGCAGTGTTACATTAATTAGAGAGAGCATGTCATTATCGTTTAACGCATTGCTGAATTCATAGTATCTTTGCTCCTCAACCTCAAGAACGTTTACAGTGCTTGCAATTCGTACAAGATTATTAATTCTTGAAGAGCATAATCTGGCGTAATTTTCATATATACCGGATAAAAGCTTTAATTTATCCTTGGTAAATTTCTTAGGGCTGTAAAAATCATATTTCTTATATTTTTTTTCTTTCTTTTCAGGTTCACTTGTAACGTCGCCGCTTCTCATTGAATTTATAAGTGCATCTATCTGGCTTTGTGACAGTACCTCGGACATGTTTCAGCTTTCCCTCCCTTCAATATTCATTAATCTCCTACAGCCTCTGTACCATAAACTTCTTCGTAATAGTCATCAAGGCTTTTAACAACACTGTCTGTCTTAGTTATTAATATTTCAACACGCCTGTTTTTGGCGCGTGATTCACGCGTTTCAAAAGAACTTATAGGTCTAAACTGTCCATAACCGCATGAAACAAGTTTAGCCGGGTCTATAATATTCTTTTCCTGTATATAAAGCAGTACTTCTGTAGCTCTGTTAGAAGATAAAAATCTGTCGCTTACAGGTTCGTTAGGAACATCAGGCCTTGCCTGAGAAGTATGTCCCAATATCTGTATTTCCTCTATAGAGTCAACAGCATCTGTAATAGCGTTGCAGAACTCATCAAGTACAACCTTGCCTTCGTCTTTAAGCACAAAGCTGTCGCCATCAAAAAACACATTGTCCCTGAATGTAATAAATGTAAACCCGTCACCCCTTGAAAGCTCAATATCGCCTTGCAAATTATTCTGACTTATATACTCCGAAAGCACATAATAGAGCTTATCGAAATCATCAGCATTTTCGGGTAAGTTCATACTTCCTTTTACAGGGTACTCATATTCATTTTTCTCTTGCGTTGTAACTATCTGCGACAACTCCGTGGCATCCGGGTTAAAGCTTTTAACTAAAAGCTCCCATTTCTCGCTGTCTATACTGGACATTGAGTAAAGCAGTACAAAAAAGCACAGCAATAATGTAACCATATCGCCATAAGTATCCATCCAATTAGCGCCGCCGCTGCCGCTTTTTTTATTTTTCCTAGCCATAATTACACATCCGTTTTTTCTAAAATGTATTAATCAAAATTCCCCAGTACTTTTACTTTTACTTTTTGCCTCTTTTATTACCGTTACCGCTTGAACCTTCAAGGGCCATTTCTCTTTCTCTTTGTGAAAGATATGATGTAAGTTTTTCTTTCATAAATTTAGGGTTTTCGCCGGACTGAATGGATAAAACGCCTTCAATTATAATCTGTTTGCAAAGGTATTCTTCATCATTTCTAATGCTCAGCTTTTTAGCTATAGGCGAAAAAACAAGGTTAGCCAGAATACAGCCGTAAAAAGTAGTAATAAGCGCAACTGACATATCCGAACCAAGCGATGACGCTCCTGTTGTGCCATCTAAGTTCATGTTTTTAAGCATATTAACAAGGCCTATTAAAGTACCAATCATACCAAAAGCCGGAGCAAATGAAGATGCTTTTTCATATATGCCTACAGAATCTGAATGTCTTTCGGCTAAGTATTCCAAGTCGTTATTAAGCATTGATTTTACTTTTTCCGGGTCAGTAGCATCTACAATAAGCATAATGCTTTGTTTAAAAAACGGATCGGTCTGTTTATTTGCCATTTCCTCAAGGGTCAAAAGACCGTTTTTACGCGCTACCTGAGAGAATTCAACAAGTAAATCAATATATTCCATAGGGTTATACTTGCTGCCAGATAATAAAATCTTTATATGCTTCGGAATTTGTTTTAAAGTACTTGCCGGATAGGATGCAATAACGGCTGAAATTGTACCACCAAGAACAATAAATACACTCGGTATATCAACAAAATTCATTAAGTTCTTAAAAACAAAAATCGAAGTTTCCGACGGATCAAAAACAACTCCGAAACAAATAAGTATTAAACCAGCTATAATACCAACAATGGTCGTAATGTCCATAAAAAGTCCCGCCCTCTTTAGTCGTTTTTATTAACAGATGTCATTTTCTTATACTCGCAGTATATACGAGCTTTAAACTCTATAATCTTATCTATAATCTCATCTGGTGTTTCTCTAACAAGGAAAAACTCCCTGTTCATCATAATTACTTTTGTGTCAGGTATTGACTCAATACATTCTATTTGAGCACCGTTAATAACAAAATGCTCATTATTCAACTTTGTAAGTTTAATCATAAAACCACCTTCATAAATAAGATTAAATTTAATACATGGCAGGGAACGAGCCTAATAAGGCTCTCCCAACCACTGTATATAAAATTTAACGTTTCATATTTACTAATTCCTCAAGCATCTCATCAGAAACAGTTATCATTTTAGAGCAAGCTTGGAAACCTCTTTGTGTTGTAATCATGTTTGAAAATTCAGTTGCTAAATCAACATTTGACATTTCAAGGCAGCTTGACCTTAAAATTCCTGTTGTACCTTCACCCGGCTGGAAAGCCTGTAATGTACCTGTATTGCTTACTGCTTTGTAATAAGAATTTCCTGAATTCTGAAGTGCGTTTGGATTAGTTACATTGCAAACCGCAACTATACCGAATTTATATGTATTTCCGTTAGGACCTGTACCGCTTATAACACCGTTTGAGTCAATGCTTATGCTTGTAAGGTTAAGTCTTTCTTCGTCATCATATGTAATTTCTGGCGACTCATTAGCATCATCTGTAGCTACAGGAAGTCTTATAGGCTTAAGGTTTGCAAAAGTAATATTGTCTCCGTCACCAGTTGTTTCCATGCCGTCAGTAATATCTGCTGTGCCTATAGCTGCATTATCAGGTACGAAACCGTAAACAACATTTTTATTGGCATCTACAAGGTATCCGTCACCGTCTATTGTAAACTCGCCTACTCTTGTTAAATAAAACTGTGAAATCTGATTAGCATCTACTTCATTGCTTACACCGTCTGTCATTTCATCTTCACTAAGCTTAGGGCCTACAATAAAAAAGCCGTTTCCGTCAATCATACAGTCAGTGCCTATACCTGTAGGCTCATAACTGCCTGTAGAAAAGTCAACACTAATAGCGGAAACTTGGCTTCCGTAACCTATCTGGCTTGGATTAGAACCGCCGTAAACATTGTTTCCGTCACTTGAACCATATAAGTTCTGATAAATAGAATCCTTAAATGTGGTTCTTCCTGACTTAAATCCAACAGTATTTACATTGGCAATATTATTACCTATAACATCCATTTTATTCTGGTGTGCACGAAGGCCCGAAACTCCAGAAAACATTGATTTTAACATTTCTTTATGTCCTCCTCAAAAGCTGCACAAAGGTTATGTGCTTCAGACATAACCAAAACCTCCCTTTCGGGTCCAGTTTATAAAAGTACAGCGCTGTCTATATTAGTAAAAATATTATTTTTCATTTCATTGCCATTGATGGCAGTAACAACAACGTTATTAGGTATATTAACTATAAATGCTGCATCACGGCCTATCATAACAACATCCTTGGCGCCTTTAAGCCTTGCGCTGTCAGCCGCTGTGTTTAACTGCTCTATTAATGAGTCTGTTACGTTTATACCTCGTTGCTGTATTCTTTCTTTTGAATGCTTGGAAAACTGCAATGATTCGGATTTTTCCAGCTTTTCGTTTAATATATCAGCAAAGTTTTGTTTGCTGCTTTGGCTTTTATCAGTATTTTTTACTGGTAAAAATGGCTCGCCCTGTATTTGGCGTATTTTTAAATCATTAATATTTCCAATCATTGCCCACCTCCAAACGCAGTTTCAATGCCGCTATTAGCTAATTAAACTATACTTGTTTTGTCTGTTTGTTCGCCGTTTTCTGAGCCAGAACCATCTGAACCTTCAGAACCTTCTGACCCCTCAGAGCCTTCAGAACCATCCGGTACCTTTCCAACAGACATTAACTGTGACATTGTATAGCCTTTATCGCCTATAAATATAACCGGCTCATCGTAATAAAGAGCTATGCCTGTAACTGTGCCGGTTACTGTTGTTAAATTACCCTTAGAGTCATATTCGGCTACAGTAACTTCTTTTCCAACCATTGAAGAAGCGTAAGTGCTTATTGAAACTTGTGTCATGCTTGACATAGCCTCAACTACAGCCATTTGAGCCAGCTGCATCATGTAATTGTCTTGGCTAGTTGGATTCATAGGGTCTTGGTTTTGAAGCTGTTTTGCCATAAGCATAAGGAAACTGTCCATTGTTAAAGTATTAGATGTATCCCTGCTTTTTGCTGTGCTTGATGTCTGGCTGTATGCCGAAGAACTGCGGGCTATTGAATTTACATATTCATTACCCAAAATTACCGCTCCTTTCTTAAAGCTTAAACAAGGCCTAAACGCATTTGGTCTAAAAAGTCAGTAGACTTTTCATTTTTATCTCGTTTATCCTTTCTTTCATCGCCTTGATAATTTTTCTCTCTGCCGTTTTGCTGCTGATAATCTTGGCGATATGACTGCTCATCACTTTGGTTAACCTGAACAAATGTTGTATTACCTGTTCTGTTTTCCAAAATAGCGGCTAACTTGTCTGTGCTGCCGTTTAATGCCTCCAGTGCTTTTTGAGTAGAGCAAAGAATGGAAACCTTTGTTTCGCCGTTTTCAAAAGTCAGCTTAACATGGATTTTGCCTAAATCTTCAGGCTCTAACTGCAAATCAAACTCATTATTGCCATGTACTATAATTTTGTCGGCTAAATTATCCATAGCCTCAGTATTGTTTAATGGCAGAGCATCGGCAACTTTAACCTGAATTACATCGCCTTTACTTGTGCTCTGTACTGTTTGAAGTGCTGTTTCAAAACCTGTTGTAATGTTGTTTTCACTTTCTTTATCGCTTTTTGTATATTGCTCAACTACAATATCTTTAAGAACATTTACGGTTTTTTCACCGTATGTTTTTAAATTGCTTAAACCTGTATCAGCAAGCATTTGATTTAAAGCGGTAACCTTATTATCAACTGTATTTTGCAAATTCTCGTTAGATAACATTTGGTTTAAATCTGCAATGCTATTGATAAAATCTGTATTTTTCACAACTTGGGCATTACTCAAATTAAGGTGTGCTGCTGTTTTATTAGTATCTGCAGCTGAAACAGTATTCTGCTGCACAGTTGAATTCTGCACTGTCTCTGCCGATAATTTCTGAACAAAAGGTACTTGTGAAGCGCTCTGAGCCTTTACAGTCTGCTGAGCCATTTCTTGTGCATTATTAGCAGTTGCATTAACAAAAACTGAAAAGTCTTTATTATTGATTAAAAAACTGCCGTAAAGCATTTGAGCTTGAGCCATATCCAGCTCTTGACTTGTTTCTTTAACTTCATCTTTTTGATTTTCAGTATTGCCGTTAAGTTTATCTTGGCTGTCTGTTTTATCTGTTTTGTCTGACTTATCGG
Source organism: Lachnospiraceae bacterium (assembly GCA_019422065.1). Lineage (GTDB taxonomy): Bacteria > Bacillota > Clostridia > Lachnospirales > Anaerotignaceae > Neoanaerotignum_A. The sequence continues at coordinate 43,432 of JAHZEA010000013.1, forward strand.
TTTTACTGTCTGTCTTTTTATTCAGCTTATCGCTTTCATTTTTTATTGCATCTTTAAAGCTGTTTTGATTTACTGCTTTATCATCAGTAGCTTTTGATGCAGATGAGGAATCCGGCATTATTTTTGAAATATTGATATTAACTGCCATGTTTCCTGATGCCATTTTTTTCACCTCCTTTTAAATATTTATGTATTTATTAAATAAATACCAAGCTTAGAGTTTTTCTATTTTAAACTTTCTGCTTGATATAAATTCCTCAATAAACAATTCGTTTTCTTTCTGTTCTTCTTTTCTATACTCGCTTATTTTTATATCTTTGAGTTTTTCTATAGAAAGCATTTCTTTTTTCGCTTCAACCATTTTATCTCTTTTTTCAGCTTCAACTTTTTTAAGCTGATTGAGCTTAGCTGTTTCCTCTTTTATAAGCTGGTTTTGTCTTATAAGATATTTCTCATACAGCTCCGCCTCAGCAATAGTAATGCCAGCCGATTTTTTAGTATCAAAGTTTGAAACAGATAACTGTTCTTCTTTTTTAAGGCGCTCTATAACGCTGTTTTGTTCGGTTACTTTTTTTACGGAGTCGGCATGGTCATTTTTTAAAATCTCTAACATGTCGCTTTTATACTTTAAAACAGGCTCTAAACGAAAAGAAAATTTTTTCATAAGTTATCACCATACAATTAATTAGTCATTCAAAATTTCTCTCATTTTATTTAACGTGTCTTCATAAGAAAAAGCTTCATTAATGCCTTGAGTTAAAAACTCATTTACTTTATCTATTTTAGAAACGGCATAGTCCAAAGAGCCGTTTGTTCCGGCTTTATAAGCACCTATTGAAATTAAGTCCTCGTTTTTGCCGTAAATACTCAGTATATCTCTTATTTTAGATGCCAGCTCTTTATGCTCATCTGAAGCAACTGTTGACATTAAACGGGATATGCTGGCGTTAATATCTATTGCCGGAAAATGGTTTGAGTTAGCCAGTTTTCTTGAAAGAACAATGTGTCCATCCAAAATACCTCTTACGGTATCGGCTATAGGCTCATTTGTATCATCGCCTTCCACCAAAACAGTGTAGATACCTGTAATAGAACCTTCTTTAAAATTTCCGCTTCTTTCCAAAAGCTTAGGAAGCTTAGAGTAAATAGATGGTGTATATCCCCTTGCAATAGGCGGTTCACCTATGGCAAGGCCTATTTCCCTTTGTGCCATAGCAAACCTTGTAAGCGAATCCATCATAAGCAAAACGTCATTGCCTTGGTTTTTAAAATATTCAGCAATAGCAGTTGCCACAATAGGACATTTCATTCTAAGCATAGGTGATTGGTCGCTGGTTGCTACTACCAGCACCGACCTTGCAAGGCCTTCTTCACCTAAATCCTTTTGAACAAACTCCAAAACCTCTCTGCCACGCTCGCCCACAAGTGCTATTACGTTTATATCGGCTTTTACATTTTTGGCTATCATACCCAATAATGTACTTTTACCTACACCGCTTCCGGCAAATATGCCGACCCTTTGACCTTTGCCAATAGTAAGCATGCCGTCTATGGCTTTTATGCCAAAACTCATTTTTTCGCTTATTGGCGGCCTTTCCAAAGGGTTAATATATGTATCATCAACAGGGTAAAATTCCTTTGGGTCAAAATCCCCAAGTCCATCCATAGGCTGGCCTAAAGCGTTTATAACCCGGCCTCTTAAAAAATCACCTACAGGTATTTTAAGCCGCTGTTTTGTGTTTCTTACAAAACTGCCTGCCGTAATGCCGCTTGTGCTTTCGTATGGCATAAGCAGTATTTTATCGTCTTTAAATCCTATAACTTCGCTTAAAACCTGACCTTTAGTGTCTTGGCTGTATATAGCACTTATGTCGCCTATGCCACAGTTTCCGCCGGAAGCCTCAACCATCATTCCTACTATGTTTTCTATTTTCCCTATGTGGCTTATTGTTTCAGAACGCTTAATTAAATCAACCGCACTATTAAACGTAGAAATTCCTCCCCGTTATATAGCTGAATTACTGATAATTTCTCTGATGTTTTCAACCTGCGTATTAGCGCTTGCGTCAATAATCTCATCAGGAAACTCAATAATACATGTGCCTTGGTTTTCTTTTTCCATTGGAATTACCTTTATATTGTCCGAAAGATTAGACAAAGTATGTATTATATCCAAACCGCCTTCTATCATCAGCTCGGCATCTGTTTTAGATATATAAATCTTTACCCATTCCTTAGAAGCAAGCCTTTCTGTAGCGGATAAAATCATTCTTTCAATAATCTCACCGCTTGTTTTAAGGCTTACCTGTATTACCTTTTCGGCTACTGTTATTGCTATGTCTACTAAGTTTAATTTATACTGAGCCAGTATTTTTTCTTTCTCGTCGGATAAGGCATTTATTACACTTTTAATTTCATTAAGATACTCCATGCTTTTTATGCCTTCTGTATCTCTAATTTCTTTGTATGCCTCCTCACGGCCTTTTTCAATACCTTCTCTGTAGCCTTCTTCTTTGCCTTTTCTCAAAGCATCTTCTTTCATTTCCTGTGCCTCTTGCTTGGCTTTTTTCAATATTTCCTCAGCCTGCTTTTTGGCATTATCTATAATTTCCTGAGCTTTCTGTTCGGCTTTCTTTTCTTCTTCTTTTAATTTATTTCTTTTTTCAGCCAGTACTTCATCGCTCTGTTTTTTTTTGCTAGGCTTAACTGCCTCTTTCTCTTTTTCGCTTTTTTCTTCTTTAACAACTACAGGCTTTTCTTCAGGAAGCTCATCATTAAACTCGTATTGCTTAATACGGTTTTTCTGTTCACTAAGTTTAAGCAGATTAGGCAATGATATCATCCTTTCCGCCCTTTACAATAACAAGTTCTCCCTGTTCTTCAAGCGACCTTATAATGTTTACTATTCTCTGCTGTGCTTCTTCTACATCGCGGATTCTTACATTTACTGTAATCTCCAAATCGGACTTAATGGACTCTGCCATACGTGATGAAACATTGGAGAATATAAGGTTTGCAACCTCAGGATTAGCCTGTTTAAGAGCAAGAACAATGTCTTTAGGATCACATTCACGCAAGAAGCGCTGAATTGAACGGTTATCCATTGTAACAATATCTTCAAATACAAACATTCTCTTTCTGATTTCGTCTGTAAGTTTAGCGTCTTTAGTTGAAAGCTCATCAAATATGTATTTTTCATTGCCTCTATCCATGTAATTAATAACATCGGCAATGTAATCTATACCGCCGGCCTGAGTATAGTCTGTTGTAAGTACAGCCGAGAATTTCTTTTCTATCTGGCTTTCTACTATTTTAATAGCCTCGGGCGAAGCGCTTTCCATTTTCGCTATAGCCTCTACTACCCTGAGTTTTTTGTTTTTAGGCAGTGATATAATTACATCTGCCGCTTGGTCCGGATTGGCATATGAAAGGACAAGAGCTATTGTCTGCGGCCTTTCATGCTGTAATATGGAAAAAAGGTTCTTGCTGTTAAGCTTTCTGATAAACGAAAACGGCATTGTCTTTAATGACTTAGCTACTTTTTCAAGAAGCATAGTAGCCGTTTGCTGGCCAAAAGCCTTTTCCAATACAGAACGGGCGTATTCCAAACCGCCTTCTGTAACAACTTTCTGAGTCATGCACTCTTTATAAAAGTCGTCCAATACACTTTCTGTTTCTTCAGGCGAGAGATGGCGCATTTTAGCGATTTCCACTGTAAGGGCTTCAACATCTTCCTCACTTAAATATTTATATATCTGAGAAGCCTTATCGGTTCCCATAGATATAATAACCGCCGCCGCTTTTTGTTCGGGAGTTAACTCCTTACTTTCCATCCTTGTCCCCTCCTCTCAGCCATGATTTAAGTGTCTGAGCCGAAATTTCCGGATTTTCTTCTGTTATTTCTCTTATCTTGTTTTTAAGTTCCATACTTCTTTCATTCTTAATATTAATTAAGTCTGATATATCATTTTCTTCTTCTTTTTCAGTTGGAGCAGTATGTGGCGTATTGTAAATAACAGGTCCTTCTTCTATATTCTTTCCATTCTTCTTTCTGCGCATTTTCTTTCTTATACGCTTAATGATAAAGAGTAAAATAATAAGAAGTATTAATAATCCGCCTACAGCAATGCCGCCTATTGTAAGCAAACGCATAATCTGTTCCTTATCAGGCAAATTGTTCTCTGCCGGAGCCTCAGCCTCATCCTTCTGGAATTCAATACCTACAAGTTCTATTTTTTCTTCGCTATCTTCAGTGCTAATGCCTGCGGCTTTAGCTACAAGAGAAACCAGCTGTGTTCTTGTTTGATTATCAAGGTCGTTTGTATCGATAATAACAGCTATGGATAAATCCTCTAAATCTCCAGCGTCTATCTGCTGCTGTTCTTTTACTTGGTCAACCAAATACTCAGCGCTTCCGTCGCTTAATATGTAATTTTCTGTTCCATCCTGTTCTATTCTTGTATAAACCGGTATGTCGGAATTTGTTTCAGTTCCAGGTACTCCGCCTGCTGTTTCTCCGTCTTTACCCACTTCCTGATGCGCTGTTTCAGAAGATTTAACACCAGTGTTGTTTTCATCTTCTGCGGAATAGTTGGTAAGTTCTCTCAATTTTTTATTTATGTCAACTTCACTTTTTACAGAAACTTTAACGTGTTCTTGACCATATATAGGAACTAAAATTTCCAGAACTTTATTCTTAATTTTATTGTCGTAAGCTTCCTCAATCTGTAATTTCAGCTCATTAGCACTGCTTTGAGATAACTCATCGGAAGCCGTAACGTCTTTTCCATTGCAGATAACAGCAACACTTTCAAACTCAAGCTGAGGAATGCTTCGAGATACAAGCCTCTGCATGGCTTTAACATCATCAGTTGATATATCTGAGCCATCCTTTGTTGTAACAGCCACAGAAGCAGTAGCTTTTGACGCATTTTCACTGTCAAGAACATATTTCCTGTCCTCGCCGAAAGCTATTGTTACTTTAGCATCTTTAATGTTTGGAAAAAATGAAGATATAGTAGCGCCCATTCTTTCCTGAAGTTCAAGGCGCTGATAGTACTGTTTTTCGGATTCTGAAGTAGTTAAATCTACATTATTAGTAAAAACATCATATGTAAAACCGCTTTTTGGATAGCCTTCATAAACAAGCTCAGCTTTAAGCTGTTCCCCTTCGCTTTCGGGAACAAGTATTGTACTTCCGGAAGAGAGTGCTTCGTATTTATAATCAACACCATCATCCTGAAGTTTGCCCATAATCTCGCTGGCTTCTTCATTGCTTAATCCTGAAAAAAGAGTTACATACGGTCTGTTGTTAAGCCATATGGCAATGCCTACTGATAAAACTACTGAAACAGCCACTCCTATAATTATTATTTTTTTAGTTTTTGAGTTTAAATTTTTTGCTGTTTCCTTTACTTTTGTTAATATTGAAATAACTCGCTCATTCAAAATAAATCCCTCTTTGAGTTTATAATTTTACGCATCAAAAAAACACTAAATTATAAACTTATTCTCATTAGCTCGTTGTAAGAATCTAAAGCTTTATTGCGAAGCTGAACTAAGAAATCAACTGAAAGTTGTGCCATAGAAGAAGCCACAGGAACAGTGTGCGCGTCTTCTATCTGTCCTGTAGAAAGAAGATACTGTGCCTGTTCAAGGCTCTTTTCATTTGAAGCAACATCATCTAAAGCGCTTTTGAAAACATTTTCAAACATAAGGTTGTTGTTTGTTACTGATTTTTGGGAATCGTTAAAAAAAGGGTTTGAAGCAATCTCGTTAAGTGATGATATATACATATGCTGTACTCCTTAAAAATTAAAAAGATTGTTAATAAGACTAAAAATTACTTACCTATTTCAAGGGCTTTTGAAGCCATTGTCTTAATTGTATTAAAAGCTGTAAGATTGGCGTCATAAGCTCTGCTTGCTGCCATACTGTCAACAGTTTCTTTTAATAAGTCAACATTAGGCATTTGTACGTATCCGTTTTCGTCGGCGTCTGGGTGCTCCGGATTATAAACCATGCGAAAATCACTTGGGTCTTCAACTATTTGAGCTACTCTTACACCGCCGCCATTGCTGCTCTGCCTTGATAATTCAGAACGGAAAGCACTTGCAAAACTGTTGTCTTCTATAGGTTCAAAAACAACCATCTTTCTTCTGTAAGGTCCACCGTTTTCTGTTCTTGTAGTATTAATATTGGCTATGTTTTCCGCTGCTATGTCAAGGCGCATTCTTTCAGCGGTCATACCCGAAGCACTTATATTAAGCGCATTTAAAAAACTCATAATTACAGCTCCTTTCAGCCTTTAATTACCGTACGCAGTCTTGTAAGGTCATCGTTAAACGATTTAAGCATAAACTCATACTGAAGCGCCGCTTTGGCAAGCTCCATACTTTCAACGTCTACATTTACGTTGTTTTCGTCCATTCTTGATGACTCGTTTACGGTTTCATGAATTTCAGGCCTTACTGAAGCTATACTGCTTTTAATTTCATTGGCAGTTTTGCCATATTGTGAATCAAGCCTTTTTTGCAGTTCGTCCTCGAAAGTAATATATTTTGCTTTATATCCGGGAGTTTCGGCATTGGCTATGTTATTTGATGTTATTGTTTGTTTTTGCCAAAGATAATCCATTACTTTTTTTGACAAATCAAACATGTTATTGTCTAAAAAATTCAATACAAAGTCCCCCCTAAAACGCCGATAAAACTGCTTAACGTCAGTTTTTTTTAATAGTACTTAAAAAAGTTCATTTACACTATTAAAGAAGTACTTTCTAAGTAGACAGTATATCCTTTTTTATTACAAAATTCAACATTTTGTTATTAGTAACTTTACGATTTTATTAAATTTATTGTTTGTTTTTTTGTAAACAATATACAAATAATTTTTCCAAAATTGGGAAAAAAGTGTTTTTTAGGTAAAAAAATTTAAATTCATAAGTATAAAAATCACGTTTAAAAACGTTAAATTAGAACAAATTTTACTATTTATAAAAAAAGCAAATTAAGTACTATTTAAAATAAATTTCAGCCATAACAGCAGATTTAAAATGTTTGTGGCTGAATCTGTCTGCTTATTGTCAGTTTGTAGCTCTAAATAAATTCTTTTTCTTAACAAAATAATTTCACTATTTTACCTACAAGTATTTCCTTTAAAATTTATTCTAGATAGAAGGCATTCAATATACGAAAACAGTTTTTTGTTAAAATTATCTTATTAACACTTAGTAATTGAACCATTTTTTTGATATAATTTAAAAAAATTATGATTATATCATTTATTTGAGTGCTTTTTTCACATTTTGTTCAAATTATCATGAGATTATATGACACAACATTACTAAGACTTTTAAATATATTTGAGCATTGAATCTGTTAATTTTGAAAGGACTGACTTTAAATGAAACGATTACCAAAAGGTTATGGAAGTGTATACAAGCTTTCAGGCTCACGCCGCAGACCGTTTACAGCAAGAATACAAACTGGACATAACACAGAAAGCGGACGGCCGGAATACAAATATCTCGGCTATTACAAAACATCTCAGGAGGCCTTGCAGGCTCTTATAGAATACAATAAATCGCCGTATGATTTCGATTTAATAAACTATACAATATCGGATTTATACGGCGAGTTTAAAAAGCGCAAACTAAGCACACTGTCAAACAGCGGCGTATATATTTATCAGGCGGCTTATAAATATCTTTCGCCTATTCACGATATGAAAATAAAAGAAATTAAAACATTTCATCTGCAAAAAATAATTGACAGCATAGACAGAAAATGGCAGACAAAAAATCATGTTCAAACTCTACTTAATCAGCTTTTTGAAATAGCCATAGAGCTTGACATAATTTCAAAAAATTACGCTAAATTTACAAAAATCGGACCTAAAGAAGAGTCTAATATTCATAAATCATTCACAATTGATGAAATAAAGCGTCTTTTTGATGCCATACAAACCGAGCCCTTTGCCGATACTGTGCTTATTATGATATACAGCGGATTACGGCCTTCAGAACTTTTAAATATAGAAAAAAGCTCTGTTAATTTAGAGCAAATGTATATAACAGCAGGCTCCAAAACTAAAGCCGGCAAAAACCGCGTTATACCTATAAACAAAAAAATATTTCCGTTTATTAAAAAACGCTGTGATTCAAGCAATATCTACATCATAGAAAAAAACGGCTGTCAGGTAAAATATTCATCATACCGCAGAATTTATATCGACCTTATGAAAAAATTAAATATGGAGCACCTGCCTCACGACGGACGTCATACATTTGCAAGCCTTGCTGATACAGCCGGAATGAACAAAGTTTCTATAAAGCGCATTATGGGCCATGCAACCAACGATATAACCGAAAATGTATACACCCACAAAGAAATAGATGAGCTTATTAAAAATATAAATATGATTTGACATAAAAAATATGATTTAATATATAAAATATATTGTTTAACAAAACTGTCTGTTTATTGTCTGTTTATGTTATTTCAGTATAACAAAAATTACCTGAATACAAACCAATAAACCTTTGATTGTTAATTAAATATCATTTTTTAGTCTTAGAACTCTTAATTATTTATTATTTCTGGTAATTATTAACAATAATGTGAAATTTTTAATAAACGCCTTATATTCTATTTATTTAATTTAGGATATAAGGCTTATTTTAAAAAAAACAAAATTTATACTTAATGAATCCAATTTTAAACCGATATATCCTATTGAGAGAATTTTTATATTATTCGCAAAAGCGGATAATGTTTTTTTCTCAACAAATAAATTGGAGGTATATAGTATATGTTTAAGCATTTAAAAATCGGAAAAAAATTAATCATCTCATTTTTACTTGTAAGCATAATAGCAAGCATTTCAAGTGTTATATGCATTTTTCTTACAAGGTCAATGCACTCAAAATACAATAACATTTTAGTTACAGACGGATTTTCACAAGGCGATATAGGTCAACTTCTGGCTGATTTTTGTGAGGTAAACTTAAATTTACATAATTCAGTAATGTATACCAGCGCAGCAGATAAAACCGACGCTAAAACAGAGTTTAATACAACTTCAAATCAAATAGACGACCTGTTTAATACAGTTGAAAAAAGCCTTACAACAGACAGCGAGAAAAATTATTTTAACACAGCAAAACAGGCTTGGACACAGTACAGCAGTCTTTCTAAAGAAATAGCATCTCAAACAAATTCTGCTGTTGCCGAAAAAAGCCTTATTGAAGAATTGGACCCACTTTACCACACTATTTACACTTCATTATTATCCATAATGGACAGCAAGGTGGCCGCAGGTACTGATTCACAAAATTCAATAGAGTCATCCGCTAGGTTAATAATACTTCTTTGTATTCTCCTTATTATAGTAACTTTTGTATGTGCTATTTTACTTGGAGTATTGCTTTCTCGTCAGATTTCAATACCGCTTAATAAATGTTCAGAGCGTCTTGCAGCTTTAGTTGACGGCGATTTAACAACACCTGTTGATGAAATCGACTCAGATGATGAAGTAGGCGACTTAACCGAATCAACTCAAGAACTTATAGAGCGCTTATCAAGTGTTATAAAAGATGAGGAATACCTTCTTAGCGAAATGGCAAACGGCAACTTTGCCATAACAACAACTTGCGAAGAAAACTATGTAGGTGATTTTAAACCGCTTCTCCTTTCTATTAGAAAAATAAACAGAAACCTGGATGCAACTTTATACCAGATAAATCAAACTTCTGACCAAGTATCAAGCGGAGCTGAGCAAGTAGCAAACGGCGCTCAGGCTTTAAGCCAAGGCGCTACAGAACAGGCAAGCTCAATACAGGAATTAGCTGCAACAATTAACGATATATCACAGCATGTTTCAAATACAGCAGAAAATTCAAGTCAGGTAAGCCAGAAAGTAAAAGATATAAGCGATGATATGGAACAGAGCAACGCTAAGATGGAAGAGTTAATGGAAGCTATGAACGAAATTACAAACAGCTCTACCGAAATAGGCAAGATTATAAAAACTATTGAGGATATAGCTTTCCAAACAAACATACTTGCATTAAATGCCGCAGTTGAAGCCGCTCGTGCTGGTGCTGCCGGAAAAGGCTTTGCCGTAGTAGCAGATGAAGTTAGAAACTTAGCAAGCAAAAGTGCAGAAGCATCTAAAAACACAGCCGCTCTTATTGAAAACTCAATCAGAGCCGTTGAAAATGGTTCTAAGATAGCCCACGAAACAGCTGAGTCTTTAAGTTCTGTAATAACCAAAAAAGACGAAATTGTTACTGTTGTTGAAAAAATTTCTGCTGCTTCTTCAGAACAGGCAAATTCAATTTCTCAGATAACTGTTGGAATTGACCAGATTTCATCTGTTGTTCAAACAAATTCAGCTACAGCTGAAGAAAGCGCTGCTGCCAGTGAAGAACTTTCAAGTCAGGCTGTTCTCTTAGACCAGCTTTTCAAAAAGTTCCGTTTAAGAAGTACTTCAAAAGGCGAATTTGCAACTGCTCAAACAAACAGCAATACAAACGAAAACGAAGAGTCACCTATGCTTTACAGCGCAGATGATACATCATTTAATAACTTTTCAAGCAAATATTAATTAAAACCAAAGTCATAAAGCCACCAGCTTAATTAACTGGTGGCTTTTGATTACTTAAATTAAATACACAAAAAATCCTAAAGCCGTAAAGCTTTAGGATTTTTTATATTTATTTGCCTGCTATATAATTTATAAACTGCTGTGCCGTTCTGCCGGATACTCCGCCATGGCGCAATTCCCACTTATTGGCCTCTGCCAAAAGCTCCTCTTTGCTTAATTTAATATCAGGATATCTCTTTGCTATACCTTCTACAATATCATAATATTCCTGCCTGTTTGGATTGGAATAGTTAATAAGCACTCCAAACCTGCTTGAGAGTGAAAGTTTTTCCTCAACAGTATCTGAACGGTGTATCTCTCCGTTGTACTCCATGTCATTTCTGTCGTTCCATGTTTCCTTAATTAAGTGCCGCCTGTTGGATGTGGCATAAATAAGTATATTATCCGGTCTTGTTTCAACACCGCCTTCAATTACAGCTTTAAGGAATTTATACTCCACCTCATCGGCCTCAAATGAAAGGTCGTCTATGTAAATAATAAAGCGATAATTACGGTTTTTAATCTGGGCTATTACCTGAGACAAATCCCTGAACTGGTATTTATAAATCTCAATCATCCTAAGGCCCTTGTCGTAATACTCGTTAATAAGAGCTTTAACGCTTGTGGATTTGCCAGTGCCGCTGTCACCGTAAAGAAGCACATTATTGGCACTCTTTCCATTTACAAAAGCTTCTGTGTTTTCTCTAAGCTTTTGTTTTTGGTTTTCATAGCCAATAATATCGCAAAGCTTTGTTTTATCGGCATTATTAATAGCCATAAACTTAACCGCACCGTTTTCGTTCTTAATTCTAAAAGCCTTATTAATGCCGAAAATACCTGTGCCATACTCTTTATAAAAGCCTGTAATAATTTTGAAAATATCGTTTTCATCAGCGGCCTGCTCTATTTTTTTGCTTATGTCCCGCACTGCTTGGCTTACGGCCTTGTTATAAACGTTTTCTCTTTTGGATATAGCAGTATAGTTTGTTATAATACTGAAACAGTCAATGCCTAAATAATTTTCAAGGGGTTTAAAATCAAAATCAAATATGCGTTTAAACACTTTATAGTCATTTTTAGCCAGTATATTAACACTGCCATCCCCCGGGCCCAATCTTTCACAAGTAAGGGAGAAAGAGTTTTCATTTGTCATAATTAAATAAGCTATATAATTATGCCAAAGATTACCGTCAAAGCCCAGCTCCGTTGAAATATCCAAAAGTTTTTTAATTTGTGTATATACACGATGTATAAGCTCGTTTTTATTTTCAAAACCGTTTTTCCAGTCTTTGTAAATATCGCAAATACCCATAAAAACGGAGTCTTTGTCTATATTGCTGTAGAGCAGCAGTTTTAAATATTCGTCATTCATAAGCCTTTCCTTTCCGTACGGTTAAACGCACATGTTTTGGCTTTATTATACAATAACGTCTTTTATGTATCAAACAGAAATATTAGTTTGAAGCGTTATCAAGGTTTGTATCGTTTTTCCATAACATCTGGTCACGAAGCTGTTTTCCAACTACTTCCATCTGATGTTTAGCTAACATATCGCGTTTTGAGTTAAAGAAGCAGCGTCCGTTCTTGTTTTCAGCAATCCATCTGCCGGCAAATGTACCGTCCTGAATGTCTTTAAGTACAGCTTTCATGTTAGCTTTTGTTTCTTCATAAGGCAATACTCTTGAGCCTGAGCAATATTCGCCAAACTCAGCTGTATCTGAAATTGAGTAGTTCATGGCAGCTATACCGCCTTTGTTAATAAGGTCTACAATAAGTTTCATCTCATGGATACACTCAAAGTAAGCATTTTCCGGCTCATAACCAGCTTCAACAAGAGTTTCAAAACCGCATTTCATAAGCTCTACAATACCGCCGCAAAGAACAGCCTGCTCACCAAAAAGGTCTGTTTCTGTTTCGTCATGCATTGTTGTTTCCATAATGCCCGCACGTGCGCCGCCGATACCTGCAATATAAGCTAAAGCAATATCATAAGCCTTACCGGAAGCATTCTGCTCAACTGCTACAAGGCAAGGAACACCTTTACCTACATTATAAAGTGAACGAACTGTGTGACCAGGACCCTTAGGAGCTGCCATAAATACGTCTACATTTGCAGGAGGTACAATCTGTTTGTATCTGATGTTAAAGCCATGAGCAAAAGCTATTGCCTTGCCTTCTGTAAGATATGGAGCTATCTCATTTTTATAAACTTCAGCCTGTCTTTCATCATTAATAAGTATCATTATAATATCAGCTTTCTGAGCTGCCTCAGCAACAGTCATTACCTCAAAACCGTCTTTTTCAGCTACTGGCCAGCTTTTGCCGCCTTTGCGAAGACCAATAATAACGTCACAGCCTGAGTCTCTTAAGTTAAGAGCATGTGCATGACCCTGTGAACCGTAACCTATAATTGCTATTTTTTTACCGTTTAACTTGTTTAAATCGCAGTCCTTCTCATAATACATCTTAGCCATTTTACATTTCTCCTTTTCATCTTTTAATTAGTAAGTATTTTTAAATTTATATAATCGGCTTAGCCTGTAGCTTTTTTTGCCGAATTAAAAACCAAATCAACAAGCAATAGCTTCTTTAATATCGTAAAGTCTGTTAAGCTGTCTTAAAATTTGTTCTTTCTTGTTTGTTTCGCCTGATGCTGTTATGCCAATACTGGCTGTGTTTTCGGAATTAACCTGATAATTAAAAGCCATTATCTCAAAGCCTCTTTTGTGAAGCTCTGCTGTTATTCTTAAAATTAAATCCCCTGCGTTGTTAGCTGTTAAATAAATTTTAAATGTATCCATAATGCAGTCCCCCTAATCCATATTACTTTTATTAATCCTTCTCTTAATACCTTCTTATTATTTACCTCATTAAATCCTCTATTGTTCCATTTGGCGGTATCATCGGCAAAGCGTTTTCTTTTTCCGATATATAACAGTCAATTACTGCCGGGCCTGTGCTGTTTTCAGAGTCTTTATATGCCTTTATAAGTTCATCTATATTTTTTGCACTGTAGCCTTTAGCTCCCATGGCTTTTGCCAAAAGCGCAAAATCTGTTTTTCTCTCCAGCTCTGTAGAAAACCGCCTGCCGTCGCAAAAACAATCCTGAAGCTGTCTTATCATTCCCAAACCGCCGTTATTAAGAACAATTACTGTAACCGGTATATTATTTCTTACAGCTGTTGTAACCTCATTAAAGTTCATACAAAAACTTCCGTCACCGGTAAAAAGTATCGACCTTCTTTTGGCTGCCACTGCCGCACCTATGGCAGCACCCATACCGTAGCCCATTGTTCCAAAACCGCCTGATGTAAGATGTGTTTTAGGTTTTTTAAAGTTATAATATTTTGATACCCACATTTGGTGCTGGCCTACATCTGTAGCAACCGGCGTATATTCATTTGCTAAGTCGTTTACGGTTTCTATTATTTTTTTAGGTGTAAAGCTTTCTGTTTCTTTAACCTCAAATTCCTTTTTAAACTCCTCTATTTCTTTATCCCATTGAGGGTGATTGTTTTCTTTTACATTTAACGCTATATACTCAAGAGCTTTTTTTAAGTTGCCTCCTATTTGTAAATGAGCATTTATTACTTTGCCAAGCTCTGCACTATCTATGTCGATATGAATTACTTTTGCATTTTGAGCGAATTTCTCTCGGCTGCCTGTGCCCCTGTCGGAAAACCTTACTCCGGCGGCTACTATTAAATCTGCCTTTGAAATAGCTTTTGATGCTGCCATTCTGCCGTAGAGCCCTGCCATGCCTAAATATTTAGGGTGTGTATTGCTCATAGCTGATATGCCCATCATTGTAAAAGCTGCATAAGCTCCTGATTTCTCACAAATTGTTTTAATAAACTCCGATGCTCCGCAGTTAACAACTCCGCCGCCGCAGTAAATTATTGGCCTTTGGGAATTATTTATCATTTCAACTGCTTCATCAAGGCTTTTTTCATCTGCCATATTTTCTTCAAAATCAATATCTCTTTTTTTAATCGGTTCAAACTCACAAATTTCTTTTTGTATATCACTTGGAATATCTACAAGCACCGGTCCCGGTCTTCCGCTTTTTGCTATATAAAAAGCCTGACGCATAGTATCAGCAATCTTTTTAACGTCTTTTATAAAAAAGCTATGCTTCGTAGCCGCCAAAGTAAGGCTTGCTGTATCTATCTCCTGAAAGCTGTCCGTTCCCACACTTTTTATGGGGACACTGCCTGTTATAGCTATAACCGGAACTGAATCGGCAAAGGCTGTAGCCAAACCCGTTACGGTATTTGTAGCTCCCGGTCCAGAAGTAGCTAACAAAACACCAACTTTATTTCCGGCTCTTGAATATCCGTCTGCGGCATGTGAAGCACCCTGCTCATGCGCTGTAAGGATGTGCCGTATGCCTTTTTTGTTTTCAGCTAATTTATCGTATAAACTTAGCACGTTGCCTCCCGGATAGCCAAAGACTGTGTCAACACCCTCTTCAGCTAAAATTTCAATTACTATCTCACTTCCTGTCAGCAGCATTTGCTTCGCCTCCCGCCTGATAAAAAATAAATAAAAAAAGCTGTGCAGTTATTCACTGCACAGCCTAAAAATCTAATTTAAGAGTTTTATAAAACTCCTCCTACATAAGCCGTATTATTCAGCGAATAACTATTTTGGGTAACACAAAGGACCTTATCCACTAGGATAAGGCTGACGAGGAGGACGAGATTAAGTTTTGAATTACATTTTGAACTAATTATTGAGCTATAATTTGCACTAAACATACTACATACCTCCTTCACTGAAAATACTAAAAAATTTATTGGTGTTATTTTATTACCCTCATGTATAAAAGTCAATACAAAAAATCACAATAAATATATTTTGTAAAATTGTTCTAATTTCAGTACACTTTATTACGCTAAAACACATACAAATTAAACAATATAATTTTCAGGTTGTCAGACCGCTATGTATTAAAACAATCATATAAAGCTCTTTAAAAGTAGTTTTTAAACCATTTTTAGTTATAAATAAACGTATATAAATTATATTCAGTAAATATAGTACTGTTATTTTAATTGTTTTTTAATAAAAATATACTTAAAACAATATTTTTAATTAAATTATTTAAAATCATAAACTATTACGCTTCAAAGTTGTCATACAACTTTGTGCTAATTTAAACAACTTTTTCATACTTAATTAAGCTAAAAAAAACGGCTCCGACATATAAATCGGAACCGTGTATAAACTAAATTTTATTATTTTTTCATAAATATTTTAGCCAATTCAGGACCGTTAGGAACATAAAGGCCGGTTTCTTTAGCACTTTCCTCGTCAAATGTATCAACGCCCTGTGCCGGTTCATTACTTCTGTAAATCATAAAAGGCACTGCGTCCCTTGCGTGTGTTTTTGTAACTATAGGTGTAGGGTGGTCCGGCATAACAAGTATTGTAAATTCCTCGCCGGCATTTTTAAGGCCTTCTGTAAGAGGTCCTATTATATCCCTGTCTATAAGCTCAATAGATTTAATTTTATTTTCTATTTCGCCTCTATGTCCACACTCGTCAGGAGCTTCAACATGGATATAAACATAGTCCTTGCCGTCTAAAAGTGCTTTAAGAGCGGCTTTACCCTTATTTGCAAAGTTTGTAGTTATATTGCCTGTAGCGCCTTCAACATTAATTACGTCAAGTCCGGCTGTTATGCCTATACCTTTTATAAGGTCTACAGCTGATATAGCCGCGCCATTAAGGCCAAATTTTTCTTTAAAATTAGGTATAGCCGGCCTTGTGCCCTCGCCCCAAAGCCAAATGGAGTTTGCCGGGTTAAGGCCTTTTTTAATTCTTTCTTTATTAACCGGATGGTCTTTAAGTATTTCATAGCTTTTTTTCATTAAAGAAAGAAGTTTTTTATTTTTAGGCAGGTGCTCTGTTATTTTTTTGTCTGAAATATCATGCGGTGGTGTAAGACCAAGACCATTAGGACCTTTATGCCAAATCATGCAGTGTCTATAACTTATGCCTGCATAAAACTCAATTTCATCGTCTTTTAAGTTTTCATTTATTGTTTTAATTATTTCAGCAGCTTCGGCTGTTGTAATCTCCTGAGAGCTGTAGTCTACCATTGTTTTATTCTCATACTGCTCGTCGTCTGAAAGTGTAACAAGGTTGCATCTGAAAGCTATATCATCATCAGCCATATCAATGCCAATGCTCATAGCTTCAAGAGGTGACCTGCCTGTATAGCAGCTTTCAGGGTCATAACCCATAGCAGATAAATTAGCCACATCACTTCCCGGCTTCATATTGTCCGGTACAGTTTTAACAATACCTACAGTGGATTTTTTAACAAGAGTATCCATATTTATTTTATCGGCAACCATCATAGGGGTCTTACCGTTTAACTCATTTACCGGGTAGTCTGCCATGCCGTCGCACAGCATTACTATATACTTCATTTTAATACCTCTTTTCAGTAAAATTAATAATAATATAAACCCATTATATTACAGAATATTTATAAATACAATAAAAACCGGTGCTTTTCCATATACATAAAGCAATAGAAAATCACCGGTTTTAAATGCTTTAAAACTCAAATAAAAACATATTTTATTCTGTTTTTATAGCGGCTAAAGCGCTGAGTTTTGTGGCTCTTACAGCAGGGAAAAATCCAGCCGCTACGCCTACAAATGTGGCAAATACTATACCTAAGAGCCCAAGCCAAATAGGAATAACTGAAAGGGTTTGCTGTCCCATGCTTACACCTACAACATTAACTATTTTAGAAACACCATAACTTATGGCAACACCTACTAATCCGCCCATAAAGCCTATAAAAGCGGCTTCAGTAAGGAATAACCTTCGTATGTCGGCAACAGTAGCACCTATAACCTTCATAACACCTATTTCACGTGTTCTTTCGTAAATACTCATAACCATAGTATTTGTTATACCTATAGCAGCTACAACAAGCGATATAGCACCTATAGCACCAAGAACCATTTGAAGCATTTTAGATGTTTCCTGTGTCTGTTTAAGGTAATCAACAAGGCTGTATGTTTCAAAGCCCATATCTTTTATTTCCTGCTGAATTTTTTCTACTGAGTTAATATCATCAGCCTTAACCATTGCCGAGTCGTATACGCCTTTTTTCTTATTAGAACTGTTTGTTTCACCTTTTGCTTTTTGGTATTTTTGTCTTTCAGCAACCAATTTTTCAACATCGGCTAAAGGCATAACAGTATAATAACTGTTTTGGCCGTTTTCCTTCATTTCACCTACAACTTCTATTTTTTTAGGCTTAATAGACTTATCCATTTGTTTAGTTCCGTAACTATTGTCGTATGTAATTTGGAACTTATCGTTATACGGGTCAATCTCTATAGACTGCGAGCCGTTCCATCTGTACTGCCAGCTGAGTTTTGGATTATAAAAGCCTGTTTTAGCATAAGCACTAAGCACAACAGCCATAGAGTCACCCTCTTGCAGTGTTCTGCCTGTGCTTACATCAAGCCCCATGGCCTCCATTGTTTCAGGCAATATTCCCATTATGGAAGTATCATAAACATTTCTTCCGTCTATTAATGTAAAATATTCCTGTAAAACCGGAGTAACAACCTCTACTCCATCTATCTTTTTAAATTTCTCTAAGCTTGCAGTATCAATCTGCACTTTTTCTTTACTTTTGCTATCTGATGAATAAGGCGCATTTACATTTATTACATAAAGGCTGCCCATTTCCTCTATCTGTTGTCTGTAACCAACATTCATACCTATACCAACAGATATCATTACTACTATTGAGGCAGTACCTATTATAACGCCTAATACAGTAAGGAACGTTCGCAGCTTACGCTTCCACAAATTACGCAGAGCCATGTTTATTAAATCAAAGCTGCTCATTTTCATCCTTTCCTTCCATATCGTCATCATCTAAATCATCGGCTATAAGTCTTGCGTCTTTTCTTTTTTTAATTACTTTTAAAACTACAACAAGTATAATTATGCCTACAACAGCTCCTACGCCTATACCTATTTTAGCTTTAAGGCTAAGCCCCTGATTCATGTCCATATCATCAGGCATCATTTCGCCGCCCATGGTATCATCCATAACCGGCTCAATACCGTTTATAGTGTATTCCTTAACCTGCTGTATCTGCTCACCGCTTGGGTCATCGTACGAAATAGTCAGCTTAAAGTTATTTAAGCCCATGTTGTTAACTGAAAAACTACCTTCATAGTAATTGCTGTCGCCAGGTGAGCAGTTGCCTATATATGTGCTCTTGTTCTGTGTAGTTATATCACCCTCAAGACTTACCTTAAGATTGCTTATATCAACCTTTCCTGTGTTGTGAATATCAAAATATACACTTATAGGCATACCTATTTCAGATGATTCAGGTACAAATATTTCGCTTGTATCAATCTGTGAAACCTGTTTTACATTTATACCCAAAAGCTCTGTTGCTGTATATTCGTTTCCGCTTTCGTCCTCGTACTCAAAATTAACTGTAAGAGTATAAGTTTTTGGCTGAGCTGAAGGCACAGTATAAAGAGTCATAGTTTTGCTTACAGTGCCTTTTGGCGCTATTGAGTCATAATAAAATGTATTGCTGCTGTCTACAGGTGTAAATACGTTTCCTGATTTTTCGTTTTCTGATGAAGTTTCCTCAACCATAGTAAGGTACATCTTAACATTCTTAACAGCTTTTTCAATATGAGTATTTAAAAATGTCATTGTAAGGTCAAAGTTTTCACCTGCCATTACTATAACCGGGTCGCACTTATAATCGCTTACAATTATCTTTGGCTTACTTTCTTTCTTGTCGCCTTCTTCTTCGTCCTTATCAGGGTTTGTAACGTTAGCGCCGCCGTACTGTGTTACTGTGTAATCTTTGCCGCCCATTTTGTACTCAAGCTTAAACTCTACAGTATAATTTCTTGAAGAAGCATTGCCTGTAGGGGCAAATGTAAATGTATAATCAGCTGATTTACCAGGCTGAAGCTCTTTAAGCGAGAATGTACTGTTGCTCTTTGGCACTATGTTTCCGCCTTCGCCATATTCGGCAGCTGAAATTCTTATATTTTCCGCAGCGGCATCGCCATAATTCTTAATTGTAAATGAGAAATCAAAATTTTGATTTACACCATATGTGCCGCCCGGTTCTTTTACATTTTCAATTCTTAAATCAGCATTTTTGCCGCTTCCGGCTCCTACTGAAACAAAATACTTTTCCTCATATGTATGCTCTGTTCCGTTTTCGTCGTTAAATACAACTTTAACTGTTATAGGATAACTTCCATCTTCCATAGCACTGTTTGTGGTTAAGTTAAACGAAATTGTTTCTTTTGTTCCGGCCCAGATTTTAGAAAACTTTTTCTGATTTGTACCGTTAACGCCTACTCCTGCCGGGTCAAGATTTTCAAGAGAAACAACAGCATTATACAAATTAAGAGGGCCTTGGTTAAAAAGCTCAAATGTCAATACTGAACTATCACCTGCGTTTAAAGTAGACGGATTTAATTTGTAGTTCTGGAAATTGAAAGCTGGTATTCCTGAAGCATTTTTAATTTTAAAATAAATAGTTGATGTGCTGTCATAAGAAAAACCATCGTTATTTAAAAATTGGAACTTAATATTTACGGCGTATGTTTTTGTAGGTGCCGTTCTGTCTGCTGACACTGTAAGATTAATTGTTCTTTCGCCATTTGCCGATATAGTGCCTATATTGCTGGATTGGGCATTTAATGTTACTTTAAGCGGGTTTTCACTGGCATTTTCCACTGTTGGTATAACAACAACAGATTTTGCAACACTTGTACTTGTGTTCCTTACTCTTAAAGCAATGCTTGTTTCTTGCCCCGGCTCTATCTCGTAAATATTGCCGCTTACAACATTAATAATAGGCGTTCCCGCAGGTTCTTTCTCATCATCATCATCTGCGGCAAAGGCTGTTAACGAAACTGAAATTGCCATAATTAAAACAGCTAAAAACGCTAAAAGTCTTTTAAAGCTAATTTTGTTAACCATCATTTTTCTTCCTCCCTATGAGCATTGTCAAGCTCATTGCTGTGTTTTATGCTTTGATTATTGTACTCTATGCGCTCTATTTTGCCGTCGGAAAGATGTACTATTCTTTGGGCATAATCTGAAATTTCCATGTCATGGGTTACAATAATAAGCGTTTGCTTATTTTTTCCGGAAAGCCCCATCATTAAATCCATCATTTGGTATGTGGTTTTAGTATCAAGGTTTCCCGTAGGTTCATCGGCAAATACAATTTCCGGATTATTAACAAAGGCTCTTGCTATAGATACTCTTTGCTGCTGACCGCCTGAAAGCTGTGACGGTTTATGATTGGCCCTTGATTCAAGCCCTACAGCCTTTAACATCTCCATAGCCCTTTCTTTACGCTCTTTAACGCCTACACGCTTAAATATTAACGGCAGAGTTACGTTTTCAAGAGCCGTTAAATTACCCAAAAGGTTATATGACTGAAATACAAAGCCTATATGCTGCTGCCTAAATTTAGCCAGCTGTGTTTCATCCATACGCTCTACATGCAGGCCTCGTATTATAATTTCTCCTTTTGTAGGCTTTTCAAGACCGGAAATTAAATTAAGCAGTGTTGACTTGCCTGAACCGGATTTACCCAAAAGACATGTTACCGTGCCGCGCTCAAAATTAAGCGTAACATTGTTTACTGCTGCTATTTTTTCATCGCCCATACGGTATATCTTCTTTAGGTTTCTGAGCTTTATAATATCCTCAGACAATATTTATCGCCTCCAGTCTTAATCTGTTCTTAATACTAATTTACCATATAAAACTGCATAAATCCATTAAAAAATTCTTAAGGTTTATGTTCATTTTTTAATAACTAATAAACATTTCTTAATCAACAGTTAATAAATTACACAAAACCATCACTTTTAACCAACTGTATTAGCTTATATATAGTCAAATTGTTAATATTGCAATGCGCGTTAATTTAGTTTAGTCATTTTAAACATAAATCACTCATTAATGAAATAAATAAACAAACTATTGTATAAACCGATAAATTTTGGTATTTTAATATAAAAAGCAATGAGGAGATGTATTTATGTCCATAGAAAAAGCCCGTGAATATTTATCACAGTTCGGCCGCGACAAAGACATAATGGAATTTAACGTTTCAAGCGCCACTGTTGACTTAGCAGCCATAGCCCTTAATGTAATTCCGGCAAGAATAACAAAGACTCTTGCCTTTAAAAAAGATGACTCCTGCATACTTATAGGCATGGCAGGGGACGCTAAAATTGATAACAAAAAATTTAAGGCTGAGTTTGGCATGAAAGCTAAAATGCTTACAGCTGAAGAAACACTTGCCCTTACCGGTCATGCCGTAGGCGGAGTATGTTCTTTTGGTGTTCCGGAAAATATTGAATCATTTGTTGATATTTCACTTAAAAGATTTGACACTGTTTTTCCGGCCTGCGGAAGCTCAAATTCTGCTATAGAGCTTACATGTGATGAGCTTTATACTCTTACAAAATCAAAAAAATGGGTTGATGTTTGTAAAGACTGGAATAACGAAGAATAAATAAAACACAATTTTTTGCCACTGTATTACAGTACACTTGATAATTTGGCTATATTTAATATTTTGAAATAAGTTATAAGTTTAAATATTTTTATTTAAGCACTAAATGCTTTTTCCGGCTTTTAAATATTTTTGCCAATAATATTTAATCAGTTTATTTTACATATTATTATACATCAAAAAAATGCCTGACACTAAATGTCAGGCATTTTTTAACCGGGTGATTTATTTACATTAAATTAATTTACTTAAATACTAAAAATTTTACTTAAATTCTATTACTTTAACTAAACTTATATACAGCATTTACATTTGCTGTAATTTCTATGTCGTCATAAGTAATTTCTGTCGGCATAGATTCTGAAGAACCTTCGGCATAATCTGCTACAGCCTTTTCATTAAAAGCACTGTTTGTTGTGCTGTATGAAAAACGGCTTGACTGTTCTTCTACACTATAAACACTTATTGTATTGGCGCCTATTGCATCTTTAATAGTTTCGGCGCTGTCCTGAGCATTTAACAAAGCCTGTTTTAAAGCTAAGTCATAATACTCCTGAGGGTTTTCAACACTAAAGCTTATGCCATTAACCTCTGTTGCACCGGATGAAACAGCAATGTCTACATATTTACCAGCATTGTCTTTATCATTGGTTTTTACAGTAAAGCTGTTTTCAACCCTATAACCTGTTACTTCGTTGTTATTTTCGTAATCCCTTTCTGTATACACATAATACCATGTGCTTTTTATATCATCCTCCTTTATACCAGCTGCTTTAAGGCTTTCACATACCTTATTATAAATCTGGTTATTTTCTTCCTGAGCCTTTGCTGCATCTGAATTACTTGTTACAACACTTAAAGAAATCTGTGCTGTGTCTGGTTCTACGCTTACAATTCCGCGGCCGCTTACGGCTATTGTTTTTTCCGGCAAGTCATACGCAAATGCTGGTATAGCCGACATAAGTGACATTGATGCAATTACAGCACCGCAAATAAGTTTTTTCATAGCCATACTTCCTTTCTAAAACTTGACTATACTCTTATTTTTTATTTTTCCTAGTTTTTATAAATACAACAGCCGCTCCGGCAACTACCAAAACAACTGCTAAAGGTGCCCAAAGTTTAATAATTAAAAGCACAATGCCTTCAAAACCGGAAAACAGCGTTCTTGCCGAGTTTTTAAAATTATAAACGGCTTTATCAACAAAATCTGTTTTAGCCGGTATTATGCTCTCGTCGTTTTTTTCCGTAATACTTATATTAATGCTGGAGTAATCAACAACATCGTCATATGAATTAAGCTGAGCCTGATATGACTCTATATCGCTTATAACCTCCGTAAGGCGGCTTTCTATTGATATTATATCACTTATATTTTCTGCGCTGTCTAAAAGTTCTGTAAGGCGTTCTTTCTCCTGCTCTTTTACTTCAAGACGGCTTTGAGCATCAACATAGTTATTTGTAATATCATTAACAGACTCGCTTTGATTTGTTACAGTGCCTAAAGTTTCTATATAGCCCATAGTATCCGAAAACTTAGTGCTTTCAATACGCACAGTTATATTTCCGCTTTTTCCTTTATAGGTATTTGTTTGACTGTCATAATCTGCGTATTGGTCGCTGCGTTCCACATATCCGTTGTTTTGCTCCATATATGTTTTAACAAGCTGAGACGTTTCATCAAAGCTGTTTACATTTATTGAGATATAACCTGTTTTTATTATTTTTCTTGTAATGTTTTGTTCTGCTGTGCTTAACATTGTGTCGCTGTAACTGTTTTGAGAAGACTCGCATGCTGCTCCGCTTTCGCCGCCGTCATAAACATCAGCTGAGGCACCGTCTGCATAAAGCTTAGGCGAAGCCTGAGGCATAGCAGCACCGTTTGCGCTTCTTGACATATCATTGCTCATACTTTCATTAGCACTTGCTGTATCGGCACTTTGTGCGTAACTTCCGCTTGAGGCCATATAATACAGATTCTTCATATATGCCCCTGTCATAAATACCAGTACGGCACAGGCAGCTACAGCCGAATATTTAACAATTCTACTTCTGTTTCTTTTTTTGCCGCTTTTTATAAGCTTATCTGTAAGCTCACTATGGAAATCATCAGGCAGCGGCAGATATTCGGCGTTGTTAAGCTCGCTTGTAATGCGTTTAATTTCGTTATACGCATTTCGGCAGCTTTCGCATGTTTCAATATGTTTAAGGAACTCTTTTTCATCATAGGCGTCAACACATTCATCAACGTACATATCAATGATGTTTAAAGCTTCATCACATTTCATGCTCTGCCCCTCCCTTCTGTTTCTGGTTTCAAATTAAATTTTTCTATCATTTGCCTAAGCTTGCCCCGGCCTCTTGAAAGCCGCGACTTAACAGTGCCTAAAGGCAGGCCTGTTATATCACTTATTTCCTTATAGTCCATACCTTCCATGTCTCTAAGAACTATTACCGTTTTAAACTCATCGTCAAGCATATTAACAGCGCTTATTATATTCTTAACTCCTTCTTTTGAAATTACTTTTTCTTCAATACCAGAGTCACTGTTTTGATTTTTCTCATCAACTATATAGTCCTCAAAACTTATGTTGTTTTCTTTTTTGCGCCTGCGAACAAAATCTATAGCAGTATTTACGGCTATTCTGTAAAGCCATGTGGAAAAAGCCGAGCTTTCATCATAGCTTTCAAAATTTTTAAAAGCCTTAATAAAAGCCTCTTGTGACACATCTCTTGCATCCTCGGCATTTCCTGTTATTCTATATACAACATTAAAAACAAATCTTTCGTGATTTTCTATCAGCATGCTGAAGGCGCGTCCGTCGCCCCTTCGGGCTTTTTTAATCAGGCCTGAATTCACAGAGCTAATCATTTTTTTCCTCCCCTTAAAAGACAAGTAAAAAACCGGTTTAATTACTAATCTGATTAATATACGTATTTAAATTTATATAAGTTCCATAAAACTAATTTTTTTTATAACCAAATTTTACAAATTAACAGGCAAACATAATTTTATATACAAAAAAACCTTCGGTTAAACCGAAGGTTAATGGGAATTACAGGGCTCGAACCTGTGACATCTTGCTTGTAAGGCAAGCGCTCTCCCAGCTGAGCTAAACTCCCAAAATATTAAATTTTAAATGACCCGTAAGAGAATCGAACTCTTGTTTCAGCCGTGAGAGGGCCGCGTCTTAACCGCTTGACCAACGGGCCAAAAAGTAGCGGAGGGGGGATTCGAACCCTCGACACCGCGGGTATGAACCGCGTGCTCTAGCCAACTGA
>JAHZEA010000014.1:0-2352 GCA_019422065.1 Lachnospiraceae bacterium
CACTTAGCCCTTGTCCATTTATCAAAAAGGGCAGGCTCTCCGCGCTGAACATAGTTTCCGCTCATTACGGATATTATGTAATCGGCCTTTGTAATAAATTTAGATTTATCTATATGGTATTTGTGCCCATTATGAAAAGGATTGTACTCGGCTGTTATGGCAGTGGTTATCATGGCGTTCCTCCGGAAAGTATTTTAATTTGATTATAACAGAGAATTTAAAAAATAAGCAATTTTTGGAGAAAAATTTTATAAAAGTATTGTAACCGTTTTGTCATTTGTATATAATAATGTTTGATAATTGATACATGTATAGCGGAACTAAGCGCTTTATTAAGTATGCTAAAGCGCTTTATCTGGTGCACATGTGTTAAAAATACTAACCGTAAAAGTTTTTTATTAGTCTATTAAGACTTATAAGGAGGATTTAAAATGGATTTTTTAACAAGCATTAAAGCTAAAGCAAAAGCAGCTAAGAAGACTATTGTTCTTCCAGAGTCTCTTGAAAAGAGAAATCTTGAAGCTGCAGCAACTACACTTAAAGAAGGATTTGCTGATATTGTTCTTATTGGCAACAAAGATGAAATTACAAAAGCTGCACAGGAAGCTGGCGGTTTTGATGTTTCAAAGGCTCCAATTATTGATCCTGAAAACTATGAAAGATATGACGAGATGGTTAACCTTTTATGCGAGCTTAGAAAGAGCAAAGGCTTAACACCTGAGCAGGCAAAAAAGACTCTTACAGACCCTCTTTACTTTGGTGTTATGCTTGTTAAAATGGGCGTTGCAGACGGTATGGTTTCAGGCGCTATTCATGCTACAGCAGATGTTATGCGTCCAGCTCTTCAGATTATTAAAACAAAACCTGGCATCAAAACAGCTTCTACATTCTTTGTAATGTGCTGCGATAAGAAAGAATTCGGTGATGACGGTGTTCTTATGTTCGCTGACTGCACACTTAATCAGCAGCCAGACCCTCAGCAGCTTGCTGAAATCGCTGTTACTACAGCTGACAGCTATGCAGCATTCTGTGACGGAGAAGCAAGAGTTGCTATGTTAAGCCATTCAACAAAAGGCTCAGCTTCACATCCTGATGTAGACAAAGTTGTTGAGGCTACAAGAATAGCTCACGAGCTTCGCCCAGATGTTAAACTTGATGGCGAGCTTCAGCTTGACAGTGCTATTGTTCCTGCAATCGGTGCTCAGAAAGCTCCGGGAAGCACAGTTGCCGGCAAAGCAAACGTACTTGTATTCCCTGATATTGATGCAGGTAACATCGGTTACAAACTTGTTCAGAGATTTGCTGGAGCAGAGGCTTATGGCCCAATTATCCAGGGTCTTGCTAAACCTGTTAATGACCTTTCAAGAGGCTGCTACGCAAACGATATAGTTGCTGTTATTGCTATGACAGCTTTTGAAGCACAGATTATCTGATAAATACTTATATAGAAGAATAGGAGAATAAAAATGAAGGTTCTTGTTATTAACTGCGGAAGCTCATCATTAAAATATCAGCTTATTGATATGGATACAGAGACTTTACTTGCTAAAGGTCTTTGCGAAAGAATTGGTATTGACGGAAGACTTAAACACGAGGCTGCCGGCAAAGACAAATTTATTTCAGAAGCTCCATTAAAAGACCATAACGATGCTATTCAGGCTGTACTTAACGCACTTGTTGACCCAGAGCATGGTGTAATTAAAGATATGAAAGAAATAGATGCTGTTGGTCACCGTGTTGCTCATGGTGGAGATCACTTCTCATCATCAGTTCTTATTACACCTGAAGTAAAAGAATACATTACAAAATATATTGAGCTTGCTCCACTTCACAACCCAGCTAACCTTTCAGGTATTGAGGTTTGTGAAAAACTTATGCCTGGTGTTCCTCAGGTAGCTGTATTTGATACAGCTTTCCATCAGACAATGCCTGAAAAAGCTTATCTTTATGCTATACCTTACAAATATTATGAGCAGTACAAAGTTAGAAAATACGGTTTCCATGGTACAAGCCACAAATATGTATCTCAGGAATGCGCTAAAATGATGGATATTCCTATTGAGAACACAAAAATAATTACATGCCACCTTGGAAACGGCGGCAGCGTTACAGCTGTTCAGGGCGGTATATCAATTGATACATCAATGGGCTTTACACCACTTGATGGTATTGCAATGGGTACAAGAAGCGGTAGCATTGACGCAGCAGCTGTTCTTTTCATTATGAAAAAAGAAAATCTTTCAATTGAAGAAATGGACAGAATACTTAATAAAGAATCAGGCGTTTACGGTATTTCTGGCGTATCAAGCGACTTTAGAGATATTGAAGAGGCTGAAAATGAAGGCAACGAAA